>DATIPO010000348.1:0-1765 GCA_035471925.1 Acidobacteriota bacterium | reverse complement strand
GATGGAGTCTTCCTGCCCGCACCTGTCGAGCGCCGACCTCGGCGTCTTCGCCCACGACGCCGTCGCCTAAGCGGGAGGTACCAATGCCGAATCTGTACATCGTCTGCAAACCCATCCGGCGTGACGGCAACATTGTCAAACCGGGCGGCCTAATCGAAAGGCGGCCCGGCGACAACATCATCGTCATGCAGGAGCAAGGGATGGTGTTTCCCCTGTCCGTCTTCCCTGAGCGGCTGGCCAAGCTCATCGTTCGGGAGCTCAAACAGGGAAACGACGAAGAACCTGAGGCGGCCCCGGCGCCTGAGAAGCCTCCTGAAGACCTGCAGGACGACGCCTCTGAGCCTTCTGGCGATGAAAGAGACGAGGATCCCCAGGCTCCTGATACTTCGGAAACGGAAAGCGAGGGGGACCAGGACGAGCCTCTCGACTTCCAGTGGCCCGTCAAGGACGGCGAACTCCGCCCGCCCAGCCAGTGGACCAAGGCTTCCTACCAGCAGTACCTGGAACTCGTCGGCCAGCCGCTCGACGGAAATGCCGCCGAGGTCAGAGAGCGCGCCCAAGCGCATTTCGAGACCGAGGAAGGCCAGGCCCTGCTGGCGCAACTGCGCGCCGCTGCCCAGGCCGCCCTGGCCGGGGAGTAGGTAAGTGGCCCTGACGGTTGGCGGAAACGGCGATTCCCTGGCCGGCCTGGCCGCGGTGGACGCGGTTCTCTCAGTCAACCGGCACGTTGCCGCAACCTGGGAGGCATTCGATCAGGCGGAGCAGGAGAACCTGATCCGCCTGGCCACGCTTGCCCTGGAACTCGACTACCGGGGAAAGCTCAAGGGCAAGAAGGCCGACCCGGCCCAAAAGCGCCTTTTCCCCCGTTCGAATCTAACGGACGAAGAAGGCAACCTCCTGGATGAGGACACGGTGCCGCAAGGCGTCGACGTGGCTGTCGCCTACTACGTGATTCCGCTGATGGGCGATGCCGACCTGACGCAGGACGACGAGACGCGCAATCTCTCCCGCCTGCGGGTCGAAGGGGCGGTTGATCTGCACTTCCGCAAAGGAGCGGGCCAGGGCGGTCCGCCCCGCATGTCGGCCCGGGCCATGAGCCCGTTCGTACGGATCGGGGTGCCCATTCCTCCGCCCTCGGCCGAAACCGAAAAGCTGTTCTCTAGCGACAATTTCCCGGTGGATCGAGGCAAGTCATGAGACGGATTCTTCCCTTCATCGTCGCTGCCTTGCTGCTGGCAGGCTGCAACAAGCAGAACCTCGACCCGGCGGAGGCCAACAACTTCCGCACGGGGTTGAACGTCGCCCGGTCCGTGGTCGGAGAAATGGAGGCGGCGCTGGAAAACGGCGCTCTCGCAGACTGGGAGCACCGCGACAAGGCGTTGCGAATTCTGCCGCTGGCGAAGGAGGGTCTGGATGTGCTGTCCAGGACCTTGAAGCTGGTGGCCGAGGGCTCCAAAAAAGAGTGGGTCGTGTTCATCGAGGGTCAGGAGCGCATCGTCACAAGCCCGGCGGCCATCACATTGCCGGACGGGACTGCGCTGACGCCTCTGGAGCGCCCGCTCACCCCCGAAGCGGTCGAGGCGCGGGAAGCCGCGCTTTCCGAACTGATTGCCGAAATCAGCGATTTGCTGGTGGAGGTGAGGGAGGTGTTAAGGGATGCTGACTAGACTTCTCAAAAGCCGCAAGACACTCGTGGGGGCCCTTGCCGTCGCCGTGGCGGCCTACGGGTTCGCCGAGTGGCGCGCGCAGGAGGCGGGAAGCACCA
>DATIPO010000347.1:0-12965 GCA_035471925.1 Acidobacteriota bacterium | reverse complement strand
GGTGCCTGGCGGAGTCTCCGCCATCTTGAGCCAACGCCTGAGCTCGTGGAGGGCGGCCTGGCCGCGTCCCGCCTGATAGAGAGTCTCAACGACGTAGTAGGAGAAGAAGGGAGTGGCGGATCGAACGACGTCTTTGGAGGGGTCGTGGATATAGTCCAGGATCCCTTGGCGGCGCTCCGCCGGAGCCACCTCGAAAAGGACGGCCAAGGTATTGGCTTGCTGGCTGATGACCTGGGAAAGACGGTCGCCCTGACGGGCGTCTCGATAGACGCCTAGCCCGTCATCCCAGAGGCGCCGGTTGACAGCGGCTGCCACTTGGTCGGCCGTGGCAAGAAAAGTCCGGACTGAGGAGGCGTCCCCCATCGTCTGGGCCAACCTGGCAGCCCTCCGCAAGGCCTCCACGTAGTAACAGTTCAAGGCCGTCACTTCCCCTCTCAAGTCGAGTTCGGCCCAGTCCACCCACAGCAAGTGGGGAAGATCGTCCAGAAGTCCGAAGCGGTTGCGGTGCCCTTCAAACCACTCCATGGCCCTCAGCAACGTGGGATAGATTTCTTCCACCAATATCCGGTCACCCGTGTAGCGGTGATACTCCTCCAGCGAGAGCACCCATAAAGCCATGAACTCGGGCGCGATGGCGGGTTCGAAGCTGGTGGGATAGGCGGCATAAGTGATGCCATCCTGGGTTTGCGAGTGGGCGATGTCGAGGAGCCCCTTGCGGACCAGGCGAGGATCTCCCGAGTGATGATAATTGGCCAGGGCCTGCACTCGGGCATCGCCCCACCATTGGGTGCGCTCGCGCCAGGGACAATCAATAAACAGGTCCTCCATGCTCATGCGCAGCGTATGCGCCGAAGCCCGCCAGATGCGGTTCAGTTCCGCATCAGAGGAAGCGAAGGTGCCGCGTTCCTCCAGCGGATAGGTGGCCATGCGTACGGCCGGCGGCCGCAGCCGCAGCAAGCCCTGGAATCCGCTCAACTGCACCTTGAGGTAGCGGAAAGCCCGTTTCTCGAACAACTCCCAGGTGTTGGTTCCCTGGGCGGCCAAGTAGCGGTCGGCATAATGTGCGGCGGCCCGGTAGGGATTGAGGGTCCGGCCCTCAAGGTGCTCGCTGTAGGCGGTTTCGACGGTACCGCGGCCCGGACTCTCGAACTCCAGCCGGGGATAGCCGTTGACTTCCTGTCCGAAATCGAAAACCAAATAGAGCACATCGTCCTTGTGGGCCTTGATCAGCCATTCCCCGCCCTGGCGCACGATCTTATCGGCAGCGGCGTCCTCGTGCCGCGAGGCCCTCATGGAGCGGGCGATGCTCTCGATCTGGCGGACGGTGGCCCCGGCGTCGTCCCAATCCTCAACGGGGACATCACCGGCCAGATAGGCCCGTTGGGGGGCGAACTCGCGCTCGAAGTCGGCCCAGATGGGGAACATTCCCAGGATGCGCGTCTTGAGCCTCAGCGGGAAGGGGCCAGCGGAAACCCAGGCCGGCGAGTCCCCGGACCCGCTGCGGAATAGAGGCGGCTCCGGCTTCTGCCAACTGATGGAAAAGGAGGTGCCCGCCACGGCCTTGACCAAGAGGCGGTTCCAGCCGGCCTCGAGCTGAGCGGCGGCTGCCGCGGAAGCGCCTCCCGTCTCCCTGGGCCGGTGCCGCAGAATCTTGCTGGGGCCGACCCACAAGTCAAGATCGCGGTCGGATTCCAGGGTCAACGTCACCATCTGCTCTCGGGGGGAGTGCAGACGCGTAAAGAGATAGACCAAACGTCCCGGTGCTTGCTGCGGGGACTCGCCCACAACAGGGCGGGCGGCCAGACGCGCCAAGCCGATGACGGTCTCCTGGCGGGTGGGAATCACGCGTCCCCAGGCTACGGCCTCTCGCCTGGCCCACAACATCTCATCGGTTTCAAAGGGGATGTCGCGGGCCAGCAAGTGGCGGACAGGCGCGCGCTCGGGAGGTCCCGCCTCCACGGCTGATCCCCAGGACGCAGTGTCGGCGTCGGGCCGCGACCAGTCATTCTCGCTTGGATCGAGAGCGGCGTCGTAGACCTCGTTAAAGCCCAATTGCTGATTGATGCGGCGCGATGAGGCCAAGTGGTTGCGGCTGGGCCGGACTTTCCAGGAGCCATCGCTTGGCAGACGCCAAGGCTGGCCTTGAAGGCGTCCAGCGGCCTCCGCCAGAAGGCCCGCTCTGCCGGGAATGTAGGAGAAGTGTCCCTCCCCAAGCCAATGAACCTTGACGGCGATGACGTTGCGTCCGGTCCGCAGGTGACGGGCCGCTTGGGCTCCATACTCATCATAGTACTTGCGTTGGGGATCAGAACGCACCGGTCCACGGCCCACGAGATTCCCGTTGACGGTGAGCAGGTAAAAGCTGTCGGCTGTAATGCGCAGACGGAAGTCGTCGGGCACCTCGGGCAAGTCAAAGTCCTTGCGGAAATAGACGAAGAGATCCCGCTCCCGGGGAGGATCGGACAGCCAGATCCAGGAAGCGTTGGAGAAGGGCTGGCTGTCGGCGGACGTCGCCGCCGCGGCCCAGGCCGGCGCCTGCAGCAGGAGGGCGAGGATGAGCGGAACACACTTCATGATGGTTCCCCTCGGGCCCGGCGAGCGGCGTCCAGACGTTCCCGAGCCATCTGCAGGGCGGCGTCCTGGGTGGAGAGACTTTGCTGATCGGAAATGTCGAGAATTCGCTCAATGCGGTTTGGGATCTGGCGGATCTGTTCCTCAACCCGCCCGGCGTTATAGCCCGCTGGATCGAGCATGGCCAGATTGTCAATCGCTCCTCCGGCATTGACCACGAAATCGGGGGCGTAGACGATCTCGCGCCGAAACAGCAACTCGGCGTCGCTGTCGTCATCGAGCTGATTGTTGGCCGAGCCGGCCACCACCTTGCAGCGCAGCCGATTCACGGTCTGACGGTTGATGGTGCCGCCTAGGGCGCAAGGAGAAAAGACGTCGCATTGCTTGGAATAGATATCCTCGGGCTCGACGGCCTGGGCTTGCCAGCGGCTGACCGCTTGCTCGACCTTGGCGGAATCCAAGTCGGACACCACCAGACGCGCTCCGCGCTGGGCCAAGGCATGGGCCAGCTTCATGCCAACGTGGCCCAGACCCTGAACAGCCACGGTCACTCCCTGCAAGTCCCTCCTGCCCCGCAGCCGTCGCAGGCAGGCCTCCATTCCCAGGCGGACCCCCAGGGCGGTCTGAGCTGAAGTTTCCGGCTTGTCCATGCCTTCAGCGGGCAGACCCACTACCCAGCGGGTTGTTTCAGAGATCCAACCCAGTTCCCGGTCGCCGGTCCCCACGTCCTCGCCGGTGACATAGTGTCCCTGAAAACGGTCGATGAACCGCCCCAATGCCAGATACTGTTGGCGCGAAGGCGGAGCGCCCGGCTCAGACAGGATGACAATCTTGCCGCCGCCATAGTCGAGTCCGGCGGCGGAACACTTGAGGGTCATTCCCTGAGAAAGCCGCAGCACGTCCTCTAGAGCCTGGGCCTCGCTTGCGTAAGCCCATCGGCGGGTGCCTCCAGCGGCGGGTCCCAAAGTCGTGTCATGGAAGGCGATCAGCGCCTTCAGTCCCGAGTCTCGATCGTGGCAAAAAAGGACGGCCTCGTGCCCTCGGCTCTCGATTCCGTCAAAGTAATGCGTCTTCACATTGCTCCCGCAGATGAGAGGGCATCCGGGCATAGACGTCCTCAAACAGCGATTCTTTCTCAGGCACGTCCGCCTCTTGCGCCCAGGCGAAATCGGCTTTGAGTTGAGCTTGCAGCTTCTCGCGCCGGAGGTCTTCTTCCTCTCGACCGAGCAGCTCTTGCTCAAGCAGAAACTCCCTCATGCGCTGCACCGGATCATGCTCGGCCCAGGAGTCGCGCAGTCCGTCCGGTTGGTAGGCGGAAGGGTCGTCCGAGGTGGAATGAGCGCCCAGACGGAACATAAAGGCCTCGATAAGGGCCGGCTCGTAATGCCGTCGGGCCCTTTCCGCCAGTTGCCGGCATGTGCAGTAGACCTCCAACAGGTTAGTCCCGTCCACCTTGACGCCATTAAAGCCGTAAGCTTGAGCCTTGCAGGCGATGTCGGGCGATGCGGTCTGCATTTCCAGAGGCACCGAAATAGCCCATTGATTGTTGCGGCAGAAGAACAGCACCGGAACTTGATAGACGCCTGCAAAGTTGAGGCCGACGTGAAAATCGCCGGTAGAAGTCGTCCCTTCGCCGAAATAAGTGATGGCCAAGCCGGGCCTTTCTTGAATCTTGAGTCCCATGGCATAGCCTACCGCTTGAGGAATCTGAGTGCCTACCGGGCTGGTGCCGCTGCCGAAGTTGATTTCGGCGGCTGTAAAGTGGAGCGGCATCTGGCGTCCCCGAGCCGTGTCGCGGCGATTGCCAAGAAGCTGACAGAAGAAGGCACGCGGCGAATAGCCCCGGTAAAAAGCCGCAGCCACTTCGCGGTAGCTGGGAAAAATGAAGTCCTCGTTCTGCAGGGCGGCGGCCGAGCCCACCACAGCGGCCTCCTCACCCGAGGAGCCCGCATAGAACGCCAGTCGGCCCTGACGCTGCAGGCGGAGACAAAACTCATCCACTAATCGCGTCTGCAACATGGCCCAATAGGCCTTCAGGGGGTCGAAGTCACCCAGTTGGCGAGCCCTTTCCAACAATTCCCTGGAATAGGGCGTCAACTGCCCTGCTGAAGGGCCTTGGGGTCTCTTCTGCATCGGATCGAGCCTATTGGATTTTATTTCTAGTGTCAAGCCTCGTACGAAACTCAGTTTCTTCACCTGGGAGACGCCTGACCGCGCCTTTCAAACGGCCGTCCATCCGCCGTCCACGAAAAGCAAGCTTCCCGTGACATAGGAGGCTTCTTCGGAAGCCAGAAAGAGGATCGCCGCAGCAACCTCGCGGCATCTTCCCAGGCGCCCTAAGGCCGTCTTCTCCTCGATGTCTTTTCGGGTCTGGGGCTGGTCCCGCAAGGCCTCAGCCACCGGAGGGGACTCGATGGAACCGGGACAGACGGCGTTGACGCGGATGCCCTGGGCGCCATAGTCCCAGGCCATGGCGCGGGTGAGCTGCACGACGCCTCCCTTGGAAGCGACATAGGGAGCGTAATCGGGCTGGGCCACCACACCTAGCACGGAAGCGGTATTGACGATGCTGCCCCCTCCCCCCTCGATCATGCGGGGAACGGCTGCCCTGCAGCAGTTGTAGATTCCGGTCAGGTTCACGGCCAAGGTCTTGTCCCAAATCTCCCGGCTAGCCTCGGTCACCGAGCCGATTCCGAAGAGGAAGGCGGCATTGTTGCAGAGTACGTCGATGGTCCCGAAGCGCTCCGCCGTCTGGTCGATCAGGGATCCCACCTGTTCAGGCCTGGAGACATCAGCGGCAATGAAGCGGGCGGCACCTCCCCGCTCATTGATGCCCTCAGCCGTACGGCGTCCCCCCTCTTCATCAATGTCGGCAATTACCACTGCGGCTCCTTCTAAGGCCAGGGCCTGGGCCGCTCTGCGTCCGATGCCGGAGGCTCCGCCCGTGACCACAGCCACGCGGTTGTCGAAGCGCTTGCGGGTACCGCCCTCATCCTCTGCCATGAGTCCTCCTTGCTGTCATCCAGCCGCAATAACGGCGGTTTGCAAATTTGTCCTGGTGAGATATTATCGGCTCCATGAAACAAAGTTTCAAGCCTCCGAAGCAGAAAAGCGCTGCGTTCGGCCTTGTCGGGCCCGCCGCATTGGTTCTAGGGCTCCTGACGGCATTTGGATGTGTTGAGGCCCAGGAGATGCCCCGCCGGGTCGACCCTGGAGTGACCCAGCAGCTCAAGAAGACAAGGTTCGGCACCACGGCCTTCTTGGCCTTCCAAGACGTAGATGGCTCCTTTCCCTTCGCCCGCTCCGAGTCCGCCGACCGAAAGATCTACCTCGACTTGGCCCGCAGGGCCGGCTTGACCGACTTGCGCGAGGCGGTGCTTCAGTGGGGACAAATCCAATCGCGGCAGGGAGACGAGTTCGACTTCTCAGCCATGGACGATCTTGTCGTCCAGGCCGGCGAGCATGGCATCGAGATCCTGGGCATCTTCACCGGTTTGCCGCTTTGGGCCACGGTTTCGCCTGGGGAAAGGGATGGGGACTTTTCACTCAACATGTCTCCCCAGGATCCGCGGACGTGGCTGCCCCGGAAGGAGTTCGAGGACGATTTCAGACATTTCGTCAGAACGGCGGTGGGCCGCTACGGCTCGGCTCCGGACCGCTTGGCCGAGCTGAAGAAGCCCATCCGTTATTGGGAGTTTTACAACGAGGTGGACGCCGGTTGGTGGCAGGACCCCGAGGACCATGCCTACTGGCTCAAAGCCTTCACCGAGGAGGTCAAGAAGGCCGATCCCGAGGCCCAGGTTGTTCTGGCCGGACTGGCTTCAGCCGCTATACGGGTGGCCAACCCCCCTCACCGCCACAACCCGGGCTATCTGGAAGACTTGCTGGCGGCTGAGAGCCTGAAGGGACCGGGCTATCCCTACTTTGACGTGGTCAATTTGCACAACTATCCCATGCTCTACGGAGCCCAACCCATTTCGGGCGAGGTGAGGGAAGCCTTTCGCCGCAACAATCCCCAACTCGATCCGGCGGGTCTTTTGACGGGATATGAGCCTCTGCTTCATGCCCTGCAGGTGATGAAAGCCTACGTGCGCAGGGTGCTCGATTCACGCCAACTCGACATGCCGGTCTGGCTGACGGAAATCGGAGACGATTCGCGCTTCACGGGACGCCGCGAGCAGTCGTCCCGCTTGGTCAAGTACTTGCTGCACACGGCTTGGCTGGGCTTCGAGCGCGTCTATCAATTCTGCCTCTACGACTTGGGGACCCAGGACGGACAGGGGCAATGGGGGCTGGTGGAATTGAATGAGCGGGGATCGGAGCCAGCCAGCAAGCCAGCTTTTCATGCCGTCCGGACCTTCCTCGATTATTACGCCCGCGCCGATGGCGTCATACGGCTGGCTCCCGGAGTCTATCGCCTGGCGATGAGGGAAGGACCCGATGCCTTCTACCTTTGGCAGAGCTCGCCAGTTCCGCCCCTGCTTCCGCCTCAGATCGACGGCCGCCTCCGGACGGTCGATTTGGAAGGCAATCATGAGGAGCTTCCTGCCCAAGCACTTCGCTTAAACTCCCATCCCCTCCTGGTCATCCCCGAGTAATCTAGCCGCTTCCTGTGGACCTTCAAAGAGCTCACGGCCAACAAGCCAAGGCCGGGACAGCGTTTTGCGCTGCGGCTCGGCAGTGAGGCAGGTGAGGCGACAATCGGAGCCGGCGGGCAGGCCGGGATTTGTGCACTAGCGGACCGCCCCGGGGCTCTGCGGGGAACAGGTAAAGCCGACCTTGAGGCGATGGATGCTGTGGCGGCTGGCGACGGTGGCGTAAAGGCTGTCCTTCCACCAGCAGAGATTGGTGACGTCGCCGCCCGCCTCCACTGAACCGACCAGAGTTCCCTGCTCGTCGAGGCAGTCCAGTGTCCCGTTCTTCCAGCGGGCCACCCATAGACGCGAGAACTCGTCGAACATCATGCCGTCCACCCCGTCATTGGGAAACTCGATCAGGATTTGCTTGTTGGACAAGCCGTCGGCTGAAAGGTCATAGACCAGGACGCGCCGGGTCACGGTTTCCGAAACGTAGAGACGCTTCTGATCAGGCGAAACCGCGATGCCGTTGGGATACAGCAGATTTTCGTCCAGACGCTCGGCTTCCCCCTTGGGACCATAGCGGTAGATCTTGCCGACGGGGTCTTTAAAATTGTCTCCCGGATCGGTGAAATAAAGATTTCCCGATTGATCGAAGCAGAGATCGTTGGGACCATTGTAGGCCTCCCCCTCGAAATCGCTCGTCAGGACTGCTTCCTCACTTCCATCGAGTGGAAAGCGCACGATGCGCTTGAGTCCGTAGTCGGCGGCGGCAATTCCGCCTTGTCCATCGAATTTCAGTCCCAGCATCAGCCCTTCGGTGCGGCGCCAAACCCGCACCGTGCCCTGGGTGTCCAGGCGTCCGATGGTGCCGTTGCTGAGGTAGTTGACGAAATAAAGATTGCCGTTGCCATCGAAGATGGGGCCCTCGGCGAATTCGATGTTGGCCACCACCGGGTAGGGGTCGACGTCGGCGGGGAATGGAGCATTGTGGGACATTTCAGGCCGTCTCCTCGCCCAGGTCTTCCAGGCGGTAGAGCTTGCGCGGAGAAGTAAACAGGATTCGGCGGGCAAACTGCAGGGCCGACTCGCGGGAAAGCCGTCCTTCGGCCATCTTGCGGTCCAATACCTCGGCAATGGCCTGGCGGGCCCAATCCAAATGCACGGCCAGTGATTCCACCAGGCGCGCATCACCGCCGAAAGCCGTGATCTTGGCCGCCGGCACCATCTCGACTGCGTGGCTCAGCGCTTCCCGGGCGGCCGCGGGAGCCAAGGCGAAAATCCAACTGAAGTTAAGGTAGGCGTTGGGAAACATCTTGGCCAGGGCCACCGAGGAGAGATGGTAGGGATAGCCGGCGTGCAGCAATTCGAAATCCAGGTCTGGATAACGCAGCAACAGCGGCGTCAGCAGCCGGGGGTCGGAATGGGACAGAATATTGGCGTTGCCCGCCTGATAACCGACATGCACTTGCAGCGGGAGCTCCAGCCGCGAAGCCAGCCGGCAGATCCGGTGCATGAGCAGATCCTGCAATGGCCGGGCCCATTGAACATCTTGACCCCGCAAGCCTGGGTCAAAGGGCCGGGGGGAGCGTTGCCGCAGCCGCTGAAAGATCTCGCCGGCCTCGGCGGGGGATGGATCATCGGCCACTTCCAGAGTGCGGAAATAGGCCATCACCGACTTCAGCGCAGCCGTTCGTTCCTCGATGCGGGCAGCGAAGGCCGCCTCCAAAGCTTCAAGGAGATCATCCAGCGTCCTCAAGGGAAGTGAAAACTCGCTTTCCAGATCCTCGATGTCTCCGCGGGAGGCGATCCAGATGAAGTCGTCGAAATTGGCCGTGTAGCGGTAGAGGGGACTGTCCTCGACTCGACGCCAACCGAGGTCATGGTGGGGCTTCATATAGTTGACCACCATGGCCCGGATGCCCCTGCCGTCCAGCACTTTCCGGTACCAGTCCGGCTGGGCGCTTTCCCGTATCGCTTGGCTCAACCGCCTTAAGCCTTCCTCATCAAAGCGCTCCACGCCGAAGAATCGCCGGGCCGCCTCCTGTTTGACTGCCGCCAGCGACGTGTGGCTGACCAGGCGCCAATGTGGAAGGAAAAGCTTGATCTTTTCGGTCTCGCTCACCTCGGGCGAATAGAAGCGCTTGAGGTCTTCGGGATGCATTCCCGCGCTGACCAGTTCCGGGCCCAGATACTGGGAGAAGAGGTAGGAAAAGTCCTTGGCCCGGCGGCTGCGCTCGTCGACGGGCATGAGGTGTTCGTGGGAATCGACCACCGGCATCTTCTCGATCGCGGACAAGAGGGTCGGCCCGCTGCCTGAAACTTGATTTCGCATAGCGCTTATATCTTGACACTGGGTTTCACGCCTCCTATGATGGGCCGGTCGAACCATGTTGTCAATCGAACCTATCTTCATCATCGGCGCAGGACTCATGGGCAAGGGGATTGCTCTTGACTTGGCTCTGCGCGGCTGCCACGTGATGATCACGGATGACGACAAAGAGGTACTGACCCATGCCTCCCGGCACATCGCCGAGCTTTTTCACTCCCTTGAAGAGCTTGACTATCCCTTTCCGGAGGGTGTTTCCGACGCCGATCCCATAGAGAGGATCAGCATCAAGGACGATTGCCGGGAGGCAGCCCGGGCCGACTTGGTCATAGAAGCCATCAGCGAAGACTTAGAGGCCAAGCAGCGCCTCTACGCCCGACTCGTCCCGACCTTGAAGCCGGGCGCCGTGCTGGCGACCAACACCTCGAGCTTGGCTCTGGAGGAGCTGCGGAAAGGGCTTCGCAGGCCCAAAATCCTACTGGGGACGCACTTCTTCAATCCGCCGCCCTTGATGCCGTTGGTAGAGACCTTCGCGGGAGAGGGCGGAGACCCGGCGCGGCTGGCGCGCGTGAATGATTTTCTGCGGTCCATCGGCAAGGAGCCGGTTGAGGTGCGGCGGCCTTTGCGGGGACTCATCGCCAACCGTCTGCAGTTTGCCCTTTTACGGGAAGCCATTGCCCTGGTTGAGGCGGGTGTGGCCGGGCCCGAGGACGTCGACCGGGTCGTCCGGTTCAGTTTCGGACGCCGATTGGCGGCCTTGGGCCCGTTCGCAAACGCTGACCTGGGCGGCTTGCACACCTACCTGCGAATCTTCCGCTACCTGCTTCCCGCCTGGGGAGATGGAAAAGAGCCCGAGTTGCTCACGAGACTGGTGGCTAACGGTCACTTGGGGGCCGCCAGCGGGAGAGGCTTTCTCAACTGGAGGCAAAAGAACCTGGAGGACCTCACGCGAAGACGTGACGGCATCCTGGCCGACCTGCTCCGCCGTGACCAGGAGCGTCCGATGGAGAAGGAGTGCTCATGACGAGTTACGACCGCTGTGTTCAAAACTGCATGGACTATTTCGCCTCCGTCCAGAATGCCGACGGTTCCTTCCACATGGCCGAGCAAGACCTGGTCGCCTACTACAAGCCGGTGCTGGCCATGACCATCGCCGGACGTTACCGTCGTGCCGCGCTGGCCCTCGACTGGATCGAGAAGAGCTTCCTGCGCCGGGACGGCGACTTTGTGACCGCCGATGGCTGCAAGAGCCGCGTTCCTCATTTCGGCAAGCATTTCTATTACTACATTCATGGATGGCTGATGCAGTCCTTCGTCCTCAACGGGCGCTTCGACCTTCTCGGCAAGGCGGTGGCCCATGTCCTGCCCCGACAGCACGAAAGCGGAGGCTTCTACAGCCAGCGGATGGGAGAGGGAGAATCTCCGCCAGCCACTCTGGACGCCGGCAGCACCTGCTCCTGCGGATTCGGCCTGCTTTACGCCGGGCGCAGCGCCGAGGCTTCGCGGGCCGGAGACTTTCTCATCGAGCTGCTGGACGATCAACAGGACGAGCGAATCTTCTACCTGAGGCGCGAAACCGGGGGGCCGCTGATCACCGACTTCGACCCTGAAAGCAGCGACGCCATGTTTTTCAGGCTGCGTCCCGGCGACAGCTTCGAAATGTGGGCTCTGGGATACGCTTGCGCCTTCCTCAGCAAGCTCTGGGGCTTAACCGGCAAAAAGGTCTATCTGGAGGCGGCGGGACGCTACCTGGAGCGGGCCGAGGTTTACAAGCCGCAGGCCTACAACACCATACCCAGCGTCAAGATCGGCTGGGGTGCCGCCGTCTACCATGCTGCGACGGGCGATAAGAGAGCTGAAGACATCGCCCGCCGGGTCCTGGATTATCTCGTGGAAACCCAGTTGGCTGCGGGCTATTGGTACTTTTCCGACCTCTATCTGCGTCCAGCAGATCAACCGTTTGAGATCGGCGCCGACCTCTCGGGAGAGATGGTCCTGCGGGTCTGCGACATTCAGCGTGAACTGGCGGGGACAGGATGAAGATCAGCGCCGTCAGCACCCTGACCGTCTTCGCTCAGTGGCGCAACTGGGTGCTGGTCAAGATCAGTACCGATGAAGGACTGGAGGGCTGGGGCGAGGCCACGGTCGAGGGCCGCGAAAAGGCGGTCGCCGCCGCCGTCCAGGAAGTGGGCCGGCGTATCATCGGACGCCATCCACTCGATATTGAGGCGCTCTATCAGGTCATGTCGAGAAGCTCCTTCTGGAGGGGAGGCGTCATTCTGGGGAGCGCCGTCAGCGGACTCGAACAGGCCCTGTGGGACTTGGCCGGACAGCACTACGGCGTCCCTGTCTACCGCCTCCTGGGAGGCCCCTGCAGAGACAAGGTTCGAGTATACGCCTCGGGGTGGATTCAACCCGGCGACGACACCGTGGACAAGCTGGTCTCGCGGGCCCGGCAAACCGTCAACCAGGGCTTCCAGGCCTTGAAGACGCCCTGTTTCCTGCCCGGCGAAAAGACGGTTGACCGGGGCATGCTGGAACGGGGACTGGATCTCGTGGGCGAGCTGCGTTCAGCCTTGGGCGACGAGGTGGAAATCATCGTCGAGCTGCACGGCCGCTTTTCCTTCGACTTGGCCCGCCAGGCTGTGCAACGATTGCAGGCTCTGGATCCAGCCTGGATCGAAGAGCCCTGCGGACCCGAAAACGTCGAGAATCTCAAGCTCCTGGCGGGCGAGAGCCAATGTCCCATCGCCTGCGGAGAGCGCCTCTTCACCCGGCACGGATTCTGGCCTGTGATCCGTGACAGGGCGGCTTCCGTCATTCAGCCCGATCTGTGTCATGCGGGCGGGATCTGGGAAACGCGGAAAGTGGCCGCCATGGCCGAGGTCCGGGATATCGCGGTCGCTCCCCACAATCCCCTCAGTCCTCTCTCAACTGCAGCTTGCCTGCACTTCGCCATTGCCACTCCCAATTTTCTGGTGCTGGAGTTGGTGCCCAAGGACGTCGATTGGCGGGAGCAAGTCTTCCCCGAAACCCTCTACCGGTTCGAGGACGGGCACCTGCACTGGCGGGACGTTCCCGGAATAGGCGTGACCGTCGACGAAGAAGCTGCTGCCGAGCACCCCTACCAAGCCGTGGACCTGCCCGTCCTGAAGACAGCCGATGGCGCCCACGCTGACTGGTAGGCCATGAACACAACACAGACAACGGAAAGGTTGGGCTGATGAACATAGAGGTTGAAGTCAACGGCGTCCGCTACGCCCGCCGGGTCGATCCCCGGCAACTCTTGGTCCACTTCCTGAGGACGGAGCTCGATCTGACCGGAACCCGCGTGGGTTGCGAAACCAGCCTTTGCGGGGCCTGTACTGTCCTGATGGACGGGCAGACGGTCAAATCCTGTACTCAGTTGGCGGTTCAAGCCGACGGATGCAAGATCACCACCATTGAAGGACTCGGGCAAGACGGCCAACTGCATCCCCTGCAAGAAG
>DATIPO010000346.1:0-4232 GCA_035471925.1 Acidobacteriota bacterium | reverse complement strand
CCCTGCTCGGCTTCCCTCAGGCGGACCCGGCGGCAGATTTCAATGAAGAAGGGATCGCAACTCTGCAGTTGAACCTGCTCTTGGCCGTCCCAGGGTTGAAGCCAGAGCAGTGCCGCGCCTCCGCTTTGGGGGTAGCCGTAGTCCCCGATGAGCTGATCGCGCTCACGCCGCCAGGTCCGCACGTCGTGCCGGAAGCGCTGCGACCAATCCAACCCGGTCGCGAATCCCAAACTGGGACGGCTGCCGAAGCCTCCATTCATGCGGGCGATACCGTAGTTGCCGCGTCCCATGAAACCCTCGATGGTCTGAAGGGTGACCAGGGCGTAAACCCAGTGATCGCGTCTGGGCCGCAGGATGCGCGCCTGCTTGACGTCGTGGTTCTTGGCCGCCACTAACACGTCAAGCACGTCTGGCGTTTCCATCACGCGCTTGAAGGTCTTCAGCGAACCCTCGGGTACGGGTGGCTGCAAGAAAGCGGGCTGCTGCAAGTCGGCATTGAGCAGGCACCAAGCCGCCTCTCCCGCCTTCCCGGAAAGCTCCAACAAGGCCGACTTCCAAGCCGACTCGTCGACCGCCAGGTCTGAGAATCCTGAGCGGTGAGCGGCCAGAGCGGCCAGTTGCACCAAAAAGGCGTGCCAGGCGTACTGCTGATAGGCTTGCAGCCCCGCGAACTCGACCTTTTCTCCGGCGCCCAAGAGGTTGAGGACCCTGGGCAGCGAAACCTTGTCCTTGTCAGGACGCGAGAGACGCAGGATGTCGTCGAACAAGCTGTAACGAGTCGTCATGCCGCCTTCTCCCTGTTCAGTCCCAGTCTGTTGTAAAGAAAGCGGCTGCCGGCGATTCTGAAGCGCAGGCTGGTTTCGCCGCTTTCAACGTTTTCCGCCCGCAACTCATCTTCCACGTCGTCGGCGACAAAGCTGCGCGGAATCTTGAGTTCGTCAAAGGTGAGGCTGTCATCGAAGGGGCTGGAGACGGGCTGCTGGAAAGACACCATGCGGTCATCGAGCCCCAGTCGGGTGCGAATGCCTTTCTCGAGCGATCTGAATTGCAGTTCAAGGTAAGGGTCGGTCCAATCGACTAGCACCTCCTGAGCAATGCGCTTTTTCGAGAACTGGTCTCCCAGGGTATGGTTCCAGTGGCTCATCCAGAGGCCCCCTTGTTCCTCGGCGAAGCGGCGCACCAAGTCCTGGTGCGTGGCCGACTCCACCAGGTTGCGGTTGTCCCGCGGGATGACGATGCTGCGGCGGCGCTGCAATTCCCGCAGGGTCAACTCGAGCACGATAGCGGAGAGATAAACCGGCCCCAATCCATGCCCTCCCCGGAATTCGCCGTTTTCGCGCAGGCTTGCCGAAAGAGGCCGCGGGGGACACAGCACGACCGCCCGAGCCCGCTCAAACCCCTCGCCACGCTGCCGCCTCTGATGGCGGTGGAGGCGCCCGATACGCTGCAAGAGCACGTCGATGGGACACAAGTCGGTAATCAGCAGGTCGGCGTCGAGATCGAGGCTCTGCTCCAGCGTCTGCGTGCCCACTACGACGCGTGGGCCGTGTTCCCGGTCGCGCCCCATTACCTCTTCAACCAAATCGTCGAGCATACGCCGGTCCACGCCTGAGAAGCGGCCGTGGTGGGGCGCGGCTTGACCCCGGCAGCGGAAGAGCCTCTCGTCGTCCTGGCCTCGGCTCAGGCTTTCGAGCGCCTGCTGGGCTTCGAGACAGCCGCCGACCGTGTTGCGGACGACCAGGACAGAGGCTCCGTTCGAAGCCGCATCCAGGGCCAGCCGGGCGATTTGCTGCGGTTCTTCGATCCAGGGCTGCATCTCGATCTCGACCTGCTTCTCGAAGTCGGGGGCGGCTACCGGAATCTCTTGCTGAGCCTGGGGGGTCGCGATGCGGATCAAGGGAAAGGGCAAAGCGGCCGCTTCTTCGGGCGTCGGCTGGGGGAACTGGCCTTTTACAGCTTGCTGCAGCAGCCCCGCCGCGGCGGAGGAGCCTAAGGTCGCCGACATCAGCAGCGCATGACCTCCCGCCAGCAGGTGGCGGCGCAGGACAGATTGCAAAATCCTCGTCATGTACTCGTCAGAGGCGTGCACTTCGTCCACCACCAGCAGCGAACGCAGCAGCGAAGCGGCCCGCAAATGACAATGGCGCACCCGCAAGGCGGAGAGCAGGGCTTGATCGACGGTGCCCACCGCCACGGTCCCGGCCAGAAACCGCTTGGGACGTTCGGCGGCCCAGCCGCGAAAAGGATCCCACCCGAGCTGGCCCTGGTCTTCCGCCACCACGCGGTCGTCCTCCAGGATGCGTCCCGCAATGCCGTCCACCTTCAGATAGCCGGAGACGGCTTGAACGACGGGAGGCCGCGACCCCTCGGCGAAGGCCCGATCCACCGCGTCGCAGGTGCGGTTGTAGATCTGGGTTGCGGCGGTGCGGGTGGGCAGAGCGAAGTAAAGGCTGTCCACCAGACCCGCGTGAAAAAGGCGCAGGAAGTAGAGCAGCGCCGCTTCGGTCTTCCCCGCCCCCGTCTCGGCTTCGAGGATGGCAAGGCTTGGGGAGGCCTCTGGCGGTTCGACCCCCAGCAGGGCTTCTTGCGATGGACGTGCTTTGAACTTTTTGTCCCGATACATCGCTTCCAGGTCTGGAGGCTTCGGCCCCAAAGCCTGCCTGAAGGGCTCTACCCTCAGCCCAAGTCTGCTGACAGCTTCATCAGCACGCTCCCTGGCGAAGTCCATCCGGTCCCCATCGCCGGGTTTAGAAAAGGGGAAGAACTGCTCGTTCGACCCGATCCAGTCGGCCAGGTTGAGAATGCCGTTCCAGCCGTGGAAGAAGCCCTCATGGCTGGGAAGCGCATCGCCGCCGGGCCTCCAGGCTTCAGGAAACCATTGCTTGGTCAGTTCTTTGAGGGCCCTGATTCCATCCAGCGGAACAAGCCCGTCTACAGGCTCCCACACCCCTTCGTCTAGCGAGCGCCTGGGGTCATAATCCTCGAAGGGAAGGCCGTGGTGAGCGATGGTGGAACAGAAGAGTCCGTCGCCGAAGCCCCAGGAGGTCAGAGTCTGGTAATCAAGAGCGTCCAAGAGCTTACCGAACATGGGCTGACGCAGCCGGAAGACGGCGGGCAGATGCCCGACCCGCGGCTGTCGCCCCTCGCGAGCCAGATTCTGAAACCCGATGGCGAACTTGCCCACATCGTGGTAGGCGGTCAGGACGCACAGGCGAGCCGACTGGCGAGGGCCCAGCCTTTCCAGTCCGCCCAGCCGCGCCAGCCGTGACCCTAACAGGGTATCGCGCAACAGCGCCTCACAAACCGCCGCCACATCGGCACAGTGATCCACCAGCGGATGGCGTTCCGCCCTGTCCCGACTCAACTTTCCCCAAAAGTTTCTTGTTGTATCTGTCATGAACTAGGTTCTATGAGAGTATCAGAGTTCGTCTCAGACGTAAATAGGTCGCTGCGCCTGGTTTCAGGCCCACGGTACACAAACTTATTCTGGGACACCATTGGCAGACACGAAACGAAAGGGAAAGTTGTATGAAACAGATAGCCAGATGAACGAGGAACGGCGCATCGTATATGACCGAATCGACATAGAATCGGTATAGGAATCAAAATGGATATACGACCGCTCAAGACGGAATCAGACTACCGGGCGGTCCTGAAGCGGATTGATGAATTGTGGGATGCTACGCTCGGTTCACGAAGGGCGGAGGCCCTCGAGGTTCCTGAAAGCGTGGAATAACGCGACGGGGTGGCTCAAAACTTCTCGCGCACTGCACTCGCCGCCCAGCTTGCTCTCTACCAAGTTGGCGGTGTGTCCTCACTGCAATCGGCCGATCCTGACGACATGCAGTCGCTGATCCGCCTGCTGTTGAATTCCCACCTCATCGGAATCGAAGGGCTGCTCGCTACGACCTTTGTCCATCGGTGTCTACCCTGAGCGACCCCTGCTACAAGCTGGCTATGCTGAGCCGTCTTCTGTGCTAGAAAGGAAGGACAGCGGTTGCGGCGGCACAGCCCCCGATCTTTGACATCCTGACCCGAGATCAGAGCCTAGGGGCTTGATTTTCAAAAACCACAACATGTAGTACCTTAGCGAGCACAGCCCCACTACATGCAAGGGTTTCCCCCGCACACGCGGGGATGGTCCCCAAGTACCACTTGGCCAAGAACTTCGGGCTGGGTTTCCCCCGCACACGCGGGGATGGTCCCGTAGCGAACGGATTCGGCACATGCTC
>DATIPO010000345.1:0-13276 GCA_035471925.1 Acidobacteriota bacterium | reverse complement strand
GCAGAGGTCTTGGGAGGCGCGTTCCCAGGTGGGGAAATTGAAATGGAAACCTTGGTCGAGGAGGCGGCCGGGGATGACACGGCGGCTCTTCAGCACCAGTTCGCTTTCAGTTCGCATCAGGATGGCGCCAATCTCGATCATCCACTTGCTGGCCGGCAAACCGAACCTGACGCCCCAGGCTTGGCGCAGGATGCGCATGAAGTCGGCGTAGGGAAGGGGATTGGGAGAGGCTAAATTGACAGCGCCCTGGATCTCGTCGTGGTCGATAAGCCAGAGGACGGCGTTTACGAAGTCCTGCTCGTGAATCCAAGAGACATATTGCCGTCCGTGACCGGCCTTGCCGCCAAGTCCCCACCGCACCAATCCCAGCAGAGTACCGAAGATGCCGCCCCGGTCGGGACTCATGACCATGGCTGAGCGCAACGTGACCGTTCGGGTCTCAGGTGTCTTGGCCCGGTCAACTTCTCGCTCCCAAGCCTTGGCCACCTCGACGCTGAACTTCCACTTGTCGGGCGCCTCGGGCAGGCTGCCTTTGATGAGGCCGGTTTCTTCATCATTGGGTCGGTCGTAGCGGTGGGCGTAAATCGTGGCGGTGCTCATCTGCAGCCAGACTCTCGGCGGGACTCGGCAGGTGGCTATCGCCTCGCCCACAGCCCGTGTCGAATGAACACGCGATTCCAGGATGAGCCGGCGGTTTCTCCCGTGATAGCGGCAGTTAACGCTGCGTCCGGCCAGATTGACCACAACATCGGCGCCGTCGAGTTCCCGAACCCAGCCGTCCAAGGATTTCCCGTCCCATTGAACCATGGGCACAGGCCCCTTCTCGGGCGAGCGGCTCAAGATGACCACCTCGTGTCTTTGACCTTGAAACGCCCTCGCCAAGACTCTCCCTACTTGTCCCGAACCGCCGGCGAGTACGATCTTCATATTGCGCCTCATTTATCCGGGCCGGAATCGCCATTCCCTCCCTCCAGATCACTGGTTGGTAGTCGAAAGCCAGCCACGCGTCTTCAGAAGTGCTGAGTGTATCATAATTTCAGAAAAGACTGAAATAATTGACCAGCGTCACGCCGCAGTGTGAGGGGTCAGCTCTTCAGTGCGCTGGCGATTTGGGCGGCCAGGCGGGCGTTGGAGGCGGCCAGGGAACGATTGGCGCGCAGGACTTGTTTGCCGCCCGAGTCCTGGATGTGGCGCAGGAGGTAGGGGGTGACGTCCTTTCCTCGCACGCCCCGCGAGCGGGCCGCGCTGAGGGCTTCCTGAGTCCAGGCTTCGACTTGCGATGCGTCCAAGGCGTCCTCATGGGGCGGCGGCTGCACCACCAGGACGGCAGAGGGCAGCTCCAGGGATCGTGCCGCTGAGACGAGGGCCGCCACGTCCTCAGGGGAATCGGCGCGCTGGGGGACGGGCAGGCCGGTTTCGGACGAGTAGAAGCCGGGGAACTCGTTGGTGCGGTAGCCCACCACCGGGACGCCCAAGGTTTCCAACATCTCCAGCGTCTTGGGCAGGTCGAGGATCGACTTGGCTCCCGAGCACACCACGGTCACCGGGGTGCGGGCCAGTTCCTGCAAGTCGCCCGAGACGTCGCCGGTTTCCCAGGCATCGCGGTGGACGCCGCCGATACCTCCCGTAGCCGTGACGGAAATCCCGGCCAGATGAGCCAGATAGATCGTCGACGCCACCGTAGTGGCCGCCTTCTCGCGCCGGGCCAGCACGCCCGCCAGGTCGCGCGTGCCTGCCTTCGCATATCCCGCGTCGGCAAGTTGGCGTAGCTCGTCTTCGCTCAGCCCTACGCGGACCGCGCCGTTCTCAAGGGCGATGACGGCCGGCTCCGCACCCTCTCGACGCACCATGTCCTCCATCAAAAAGGCTGTCTTGAGGTTTTCAGGCCAGGGCAGCCCATGGGCGATCAAAGTCGATTCCAGGGCCACGACAGCCTGACCAGCTTTGAGGGCTTGGCTGACCCGGTCGCTGATCGAAAGGTGGTCCGCAAGGCCGCTTCCCATCAGTCCTTTATGGACCAAAGGGCGGGCAGAGACAAGCCCCATCTGAAGCTTGTCCGAGGAGGAAAGGTATTGATCCACGTCCGCCGGAACCGACCCACTTCAGCGGACGGCGCCATTCATTCTCCCCTCGCTCGGCAGAGGCTGGAGATCGTCTCCCTACGGACAGGACTGGCTGGCGGCGTTCCACTCGCCGGGCTGTCCCTGCCCCACGCCAGGTGGCCAACAAGCTTGCCCACGAGTCAGTTTCTGCGAACATCTTCAGCCCCCTCGTATGCTCTCGGCGGTAGGAGGTTGCTCGCCAGCACTAGACTTGACCGCAAGGGATCAATACCATGGGCGCGATGAGAATACAGACGGCTTTGATCAGCGTTTCCGATAAGAGCGGAGTGGGAGATTTGGCCGAGGGGCTGCATCAGCGCGGCATCCGCATTCTCTCCACGGGGGGAACAGCCCGCTTAATCGAAAAAAGGGGCGTGCCGGTGACGGCTGTGTCGCAGTATACCGGATCGCCTGAAATCCTGGGTGGACGGGTCAAGACGCTGCATCCTAAGATTCACGGAGGCATCCTGGCCCGCCATGGCGACGAGGGGCACCGTCAAGTCCTGCAAGACCAGGGAATCGATCCCATTGGACTGGTGGTGGTCAACCTCTATCCCTTCAGCGAAACGATCGCCCGACGAGGGGTAAGGCTGGAGGAAGCTGTCGAGCAAATCGACATCGGCGGACCCACCCTGCTGCGGGCGGCCGCCAAGAATCATGAGAGCGTCACCGTGGTGGTCGATCCCGGCGACTATGGGACGGTTTTGAGTGCCCTGGACGAAGGAGAAGGCGAGACTCGTTTGGCTCTGCGCAAGCGGCTGGCCTTGAAGGCTTTCCAGCATACCGCCGCCTACGACGCAGCCATCGCTGCCTATTTGGCTCAACGGGGAGAGGCTGACCAAGCTGGCGGAGATTCAAGTTCTAGGGCGTCTGGAGAAAGCAGCTCAGCCGAGGGGCAAGCCGAGTTGCCCGAAGCGCTGGCACTGGGACTCAGCCGCCAAGCCTCGCTGCGCTACGGAGAGAACCCCCATCAAAGGGCCGCGCTCTACCGTTTCAGCGACCGTCCTCCCGCGGGCGTGGTGGCCGCCAAGCAGTTGCAGGGCAAGACCCTGTCTTTCAACAACTACCTCGATTTGCAGGCAGCCTGGGATCTCGGCCGCGAGTTTGAACAGCCGTCCTGCGTCATCGTCAAGCACAACAATCCTTGCGGCGTGGCCCAGGCCGAATCTCCCTGTGAGGCCTATCGACGGGCGCTGGAATGTGATTCGCTCTCGGCCTTTGGCTCGATTATCGCCTTCAACCGCCAAGTGGACGCCGAAACCGCTCAGGCCATGCGCAAGCTTTTTGTGGAAGCCGTGATTGCCCCTGCCTATGAGGCGGACGCTCTGGAAGTGTTCTCGGCCAAGAAGAACCTGCGCGTCATGCTGGCCGACGGCTCGCCTCCCGATCCCTGGCAGTTCAAGAAGGTGGATGGAGGCTTCCTGGTGCAAGATGCCGACCTCCAGACCGTCTCACGGGGCGATCTCAAAACCGTCACCCAGCGGGTGCCTTCTGAGTCTGAATTGGACGACCTGCTCTTTGCTTGGAGGGTCTGCAAACACGTCAAGAGCAACGCCATCGTCTACGCTAAGGACGGGCGAACTGTGGGCATTGGCGCAGGACAGATGAGCCGGGTCGACTCGGTCATCCTGGCCGCCCGCAAAGCCAAGCTCCACCTTGAGGGCGCGGTCATGGCCTCGGACGCCTTTTTCCCCTTCCGAGACGGGGTGGACGAAGCCGCCAAAGCCGGCATTGCCGCCGTCATCCAGCCCGGTGGATCCAAGCGTGACGACGAGGTCATCGAAGCCTGCGACGAGCACGGAATGGCCATGGTCTTGACCTCTATGCGGCACTTCCGGCATTAGGAGCCAGGTTGGCGCCCAGCCGCGCCGAACCGGAGGCGCAGCACCAAGTGCGGTAGGAATCTTCAGGCGGGAGGTTGGACACGAAATGCTCTTAGCCATAGACATAGGCAACACAAATATCGTACTGGGAGTCTTTGAAGGGGACGAGTTGGTGCGCTCCTGGAGGGTTTCGACGCGCAAAGACCAGACCGCCGACGAGTACGGGGTTTTTCTACGCAACCTCTTTCAACTCGACGGGGTCGACACCGCGGGCATCGATAACATCGCCATCTGCTCGGTTGTGCCTCCCCTCAACGAGCCTTTCAGCCGCATGGCCCGCTTCTACTTCAAGCACAAGCCCTCCTTCGTCGATCCCGTGCGCCAGAATCTGATGCCCGTCCTCTACAAGCCGGCTTCGGACGTGGGCGCCGACCGCATCGTCAACGCCGTAGCCGTCCAGCGGCGTCTGGGGACGCCTGCCGTGGTGGTCGACTTCGGGACCGCCACCACCTTCGACGCCGTCTCCCGGCAGGGCGAGTATCTGGGAGGCGTCATCGCTCCCGGCGTAGGCATCTCGGCTGAAGCTCTCTTCGCCCGCGCCTCGCGCCTGCCGCGGGTGGAGATCAGGCGTCCGGCCCAGGTCATCGGACAGTCCACCGTCAACAGCATTCAATCGGGCATCTACTACGGCTACCTGGGACTGGTGGACGGTATCCTGGCCCGCATGAGCGAAGAACTGGGCGGGGCCCGGGTGGTGGCCACGGGCGGACTGGCGCCCCTGCTCAAGGAAGAGTCCCAGCGCATCGAATCCGTCGAACCCGACCTCACTCTCTACGGACTCAAGTACTTCCAGGACAGCGGCAATTTGGTAGGCTGAAGCCCTATGCGCCGGTTCCTGGCCAAGCTGGGCTTGGCATTCGCCGCAACATTGCTGATCCTGGCCATCTTGGAGGGCGTGGTGCGCTGGGTCGATCCGGTGGTCAACCGCGATCCCTGGTGGAAATACGACGCGCTGCTGGGGTGGAGGGCTGATCCCAAAAACGGACACTTCGACGGCGTCCTTGCCAGCGGCTTCCGTCACCGTGACTTTCCGCTCCACAAACCGGCCGGGGTCAAGCGGCTGGTCATTCTGGGCGATTCATTCAGCCTGGGAGCGGCCGTCAAGGCCTCCCAGACATTCGCTGCCCGGCTGGAGGAGCAGCTCGACCGTCCAGGACTCGATTGGCAGGTCCTCAACCTGGCCGTCAACGACTGGGGCACGAGCCAGCAGCTCATCGCCCTCAAAGAAATTGGACTGGCCTATCAACCCGACGCCGTGCTGCTGCAGACCTTCCCCCTCAACGACCTCTGCAACAACTGCCCCATCATGGCCTTCACCTGTAGCTACCAGGACGCCCATCGACCCTATCTCTTGCCGCGAAAGGGGCCCGGCGACGAGAAATGGGAGCTCACCTACATCGACTGGTGGGCCCCGCTTCGCGCCTCGCGGCTCTTTCTCTGGGCCGAGAGCATCATCGACCAACGGGGAGTGGACGATGCCGGCTCAGAGGAACACGAAAAGCGCGGACGCCGACTGCAGCGCAATGCCGAAGCCGCCGGACTCAAGTGGGAAGGCGGCGTATCCTCCTTGCTGCCCGAAGAAGAGCAACAGCCCCAAGTCAAGGGGTGCTGGCGCATCACCGAAGCCCTGGTCGAAGACATTCGCGATGTGCTGCAAGAGCGCGGCATCCCCCTGATCGGACTGGTCGTCCCATTCTCGGCCACCTTCGAGCAACGCTGGCCCGAGATGCTGGAACGCTTCCCGGCACCCATGCAGCGCACCTACGCCAGCGACCGCATGGAGAGGATCTTCCGTTCCAAGGGCATCCCCGTGATTTCCGGCCGTCAACGCATCCTCCAATCGAGCGCCCCACTCGACTCCTTCTTCGTCTCCCAAGACGATGGTCATTTCAGCGCCGAGGGGCACGCCCGCGTTGCTGATTGGATCGAAGACGCCCTGCGCCTCGAGGGTCTTGTCCCTTAGCCGGTCGGCAATCCTGGTGAGCTGCCAGCCCAACCCTCTTCATTGTTTTGGCCGGGTCCCCTCCTGCGCGCGCCGAGAGCGGACTTCATCAGAAATTCATGGTATGGCACTCGTGAATTTGTCATTTATCGGGTACAATGCCCTTGCGCAGAATCAGAAACATTGCTGTTTCTCTAATCGAGTGATTCATCTAAGACCCAAGTTCGCAGGAGATGTTGGTGGGCCGTCTGACCCGCGGTCTGCCGCATGATTCGTTTCGAAGCTTAGGACGGGAGGAAATGATTTTGAAGAATACCAATACCTACCTGCCAGGGGTGCGTCTGCTCTCCCTGGCCTTCCTGTTTCTGGTCCTGACGGCTCTCTTCGGAGCCTCGGCAATGGGCCAGGTCGTGATCAATGAAATCGACTACGATCAATCGGGAACCGACGCCGCTGAATACTTTGAACTCTATAATGCCGGAGCCTCCAGCGTCAGTTTGGCCGACTTTGAAGTCCAGCTCATCAACGGCAACGGAGGCTCGGTCTACAACACCATCTCCTTGCCGGCGGTAAGCCTGCCGGCGGGCGGATTCTTCGTGGTCTGCGCCAACGCCGCCACCGTCGACAACTGCGATCTCGATTCTTCACCCGACACTAACTTCATTCAGAACGGATCCCCCGACGCCATCGCCCTCTTCGAGAACGGCATGCTCGTTGACGCTGTCAGCTATGAAGGTGATGTGACCGGTTTTGTGGAAGGCTCGGGTGCCGGACTGGAGGACGATCCCAACATCGACCTGAGCGGCATTTCCCGCTTCCCCAACGGAACCGACACCGACTCCAACAATGTCGACCTCAGCCCCCGCTGCGCGACTCCCGGATTCGCCAACGTGGCCGACACCAGCAACTGCGCCTCGGTGGGATCTCCCGCTGTTGTGGTCATCAACGAGATCGACTACGACCAGCCGGGCACCGACGCCGCCGAATTCATCGAGATCAAGAACGACGGCGGCTCCTCGGTCGACCTTTCGGGTTACGAGCTGCGCCTTGTCAACGGCAACGGAGGCTCGGTCTACAATACGATCGCCTTGCCCTCGATCAGCCTGGCGGCGGGGGAATACTTCGTCGTCTGCGCCAACGCTGCGACGGTGGCCAATTGCGACCTCGACTCCTCGCCCGACACCAACTTCATCCAGAACGGTGCGCCCGACGCGGTCGCTCTGTTCCTGGGCGCAATGCTGGTGGACACGGTCAGCTACGAAGGCGACGTTCCTGGATTCGTGGAGGGTTCGGGCAGCGGACTGGAAGACGACCCCGGTTTCGATCAACTGGGCATCTCGCGCTTCCCGGACGGCGCCGATACCGACGTCAACAACGTCGACTTCAGCCAGCGCTGCGCCACGCCGGGTGGCGAAAACACCTCCCAAAGCACTGCCTGCGATCAGCCGCCGGCGGCCTTGGAAGTGGTTATCAACGAGATCGACTACGACCAGCCGGGCACCGACACCGCCGAGTTCATCGAGCTTAAGAACAACGGCGCTTCCCCCGCCAACCTGGGGACACTTTCCCTGCAACTGATCAACGGCAACGGCGGATCGGCCTACGAGACCATTAACCTGCCTTCTGTCGACTTAACGCCGGGCGGCTACTTCGTGGTCTGCGCCGACGCTGCCTCCACCGACAACTGCGATCTCGACGTATCCCCTGACAGCAATTTGATCCAGAACGGATCTCCCGACGCCGTGGCGCTCTTCGACGGCGGGAACCTGATCGATGCCGTCAGCTACGAAGGCAACGTAACAGGCTTCGTGGAAGGTTCAGGCACTGGACTTGAGGACGATCCCGGCGTTGCGTTGGCGGGCATCTCGCGCTTCCCGGATGGGACCGACACCGACTCCAACAATGTCGACTTCAGCCTGCGCTGCATCACCCCCGGCGGCGGCAACGTTGAGCAGTCCAGCGACTGCGCCAACTTGGCCTTGCCCGAGTTGGTCATCAACGAGATCGACTACGATCAGCCCAGCACCGATTCCGAGGAGTTCGTGGAGATCAAGAACGTCGGCAATGCTGCCGCCGACCTTTCTTCCTTCACCCTGCAGTTCGTCAACGGTAACGGCGCATCCGTCTACCGCACTATTCCCCTACCGGCGCTTTCGTTGCCCGCTGGCGGATACTTCGTGGTCTGCGCCAACGCCGCCACCGTGCCCAACTGCGATCTTGATTCCGACCCCGACACCAACTTCATCCAGAACGGACCCGACGCTGTGGCGCTGCTGCAGGGCGGGAGCATCGTCGACACCGTGAGCTACGAAGGCGACGTGCCCGGATTCACCGAGGGCAGTGGGACGGGAGCCTTCGATTCCGGAGCGGTAGGCGACCTGGGACTCTCGCGCATCCCCGACGGAAACGACACCGACAACAATGACGCCGATTTCCAGGCCACCTGCCTGACGCCCGGATCGGCCAATCTTGATGCGCTGGGCTGCCTGCCCGACGCCGGCATGCGCGAGATCTACGAGATTCAGGGCGCCGGCAATGCCTCTCCCTTCGACGGACAGGCGGTCACTACCAACGCCAACGTGGTCACGGCGCTAGCCTCCAATGGGTTCTTCATGCAGACGCCTGCTGCCCGCAGGGACGGCGATGCGGCCACCTCGGACGGGATCTTCGTCTTTACGTCCAGTGCTCCCACGGTCAGTGTGGGCGACTTGGTGGACGTTCGTGCTGCCGTGGACGAGTTCTTCGACCTCACAGAGCTGACTTCGCCCATGATCACCCTGGTGGGGTCTTCGGCTCTCCCCGCGCCGGTCGTCCTCGACCTCAATACCCCCAGCGCCATGCCCATGGCGATTCCCAGCCTGGAGCCTCTGGAAGGCATGCTGGTCAGCGTGGACGGCGTCACTACCGGACCCACCGACCAGTTCGGAGATGCCCCCGTCACTGTTCAGGGGCAGCCGCGTCCCTTCCGCGAGCCCGGCATCGAGTTCCCCGGACTCATGGGACTGCCGGTCTGGGACGGCAACCCCGAGGTCTTCGAAATCAATCCGGACGGCGCCGGACTGGCCGACCAGTCTTTCAACACGGGCGCCACTTTCAGCGCCTCGGGCGCGCTCACTTTTTCCTTTGGCGACTACCAGGTCTTCCCCACGCAATTGACGCTGGGAAGCCCCGGCATCACGCTGCCCCAGCCGGTTGGCGACCGGGCCGCTGCCGAGTTTGCGCTGGGTTCGCTCAACATGTTGCGCCTCTTCGGCGGACAGGGCGACACCCAGGACCGCCTGGACAAGTTCTCGATCTACATCCGCGACGTGCTGAAGGCGCCTGAGGTGCTGGCAGTGCAGGAAGTGGACACGCTCCAGACCCTGCAGGCGCTGGCCGCCCAGATCAACACTGACGATGCCACCATCAGCTACACGGCTTTCCTGGAGGAGGGCAACGATCCGGGCGGCATCGACGTGGGATTCCTGGTGCGCGACTCGATCCAGGTCAACTCGGTGACCCAGGTGGGACTCAACGAGATTAATCCCTTCGACGGATCACTCCTCAACGACCGTCCCCCGCTGATTCTGGACGCAGTCTACACCGGCGGAGTGGAGCCTTTCCCCTTTACCGCCATCGTGGTTCACCAACGCTCGCTCAATGGCATCGATGATCCGGCCGACGGCGACCGGGTGCGCAACAAGCGCTTCAACCAGGCTGCCTTCCTGGCCGAGACGATCGACGATCTACAAACGCTCGATCCCGACGTCAGACTTGTGGTGATGGGCGATTTCAACGCCTTCGAGTTCACCGACGGCTACGTGCATGTCCTCTCCATCTCGAGCGGGGTGCTCGATCCCCTGCATCCTGACGAGGCCCTGCTGCCGGCGGTGGATCTGATCGATCCCGACATGACCAACCAGATCCCCAACGTACCTGCCCAGGAACGTTACACCTTCATCTTCGCCGGCAGCGGTCAGGTGCTCGACCATGCCCTGACTTCTACAGGCATGAATCCCTTCGTCTCGCGGCTGGAGATTCCCCGCGCCAATGCCGATGCGGCGGACGTTTTCATGGACGATCCCACTTCGGCGCTGCGCTCCTCGGACCACGAGGGCATCGTGCTCTTCGTCGACTCCACGCCTCAGGCTCAGGCCTGCTCCTATCTGGGCAACTCGCCCGGTTTCTCGGCTGACAAGGACAGCTTCCTTTTCGAGGGTGAGGCAGGACGCCAGGTCACGCTCGAGCTGACGGCCAGCGGCGACAACGACGACGGTGAAGCCACTCTCATCTTGTTTGACCGGATCCAGGGAATCGGCAAGCCTCTCTTCCTGAGCCAGCGAAGCGACCTGCCTCAGAGCCTCTCGGCCGTTCTGCCGGCTGACGGGTTCTACGAAGTGATCGTGCAAGAGCAACCCCGCGCCGGAGGTTACAGCTTCCAAGGCGAATACTGCCTGCGCCTGATCGGCGAAGGCTCCCTCGCCCCGGGTCCCTGGACGGAGGAGGATTAGTCCGGCCCAGCAAATGTTTAAGCCGGCGCCCGACGCCCATTTGACGCTTCAGAGGCTGTCGCAGATATCGCGGCGACCAAGGTGGCGACAGCCTCCACGCGACGCTATTCCACCCTTTCAGGGTTTGTATAAGGATTATTCCTTTACCCAGGGTGCCGTTCGTGCGCTTCGCGCCCTCACTCTACCCTGGGCTAGCCTATGGCTCCCTTACAGGGAGCCCGGACCGGGCGTTCGACGCAGTCACGGGCTGGCGAAGGGTCCCTCGTCAGGGAGCCCGGACCCGGCGTTCAAGGCGGTCACAGGTTGGCGAATGGTTCCTCTTCAAGGGAGACCAGACCCGGCATTCGACGCGGTCACGGGCTGGCCAATGGTTCCTCTTCAGGGAGGCTGACACGGCGTTCAACGCCGGTCACGGACTGGCGAAGGGTCCCTCTTCAGGGAGGCCGGACCTCGACGTTGAACGTGGTTGCGAGCTAGCACGGCTCTCCTTTGGAGAATTTAGCCCCGTCGTTTTGACGCGGTTGCGGGTTGGTGAATGGTTTCCTGTGTTTCGGGTCGAGTCGGGGCTCGCTGAAGGCGAGCCATAGGTCAGCCCAGGGTAAGCTGCGGCGAGCATGGCGAGCCACCAGCGCCACCCTGGGTAGGGGATGTTGCCTAACTCAGGGTGGAATAAGGAGAAATCGCCCAGGCCCTTCTCATCGAGGCGTTGAGGCGGGCAGCAGCCTGGCCACGCCGCCTTGCAGGCGGTTGCTCCAAACGACCTCCCAGCGGTATCCGGCTGGTGCCGGGAAGGTCTGCTGAGCCGACGCGGCTGGGTAGAGGGCCGTAACGGCCCACACTTGGCGATGTTGAGACAGGGCTCTGTCCACCAGCGTCTGGCGCTGGGCCTCCGCGAAGGTGAAGCTGGCGGGATTGAAGCGGTACTGATGTGCATCCAGCAGCGGAGCCGTCCACGGGTCTGCGGCGACATGGGCGGCGGCGTCACCAGCCGATCGCTGGCCATCGGGCGCGTCGCCCCTCAGCGGTTGTCTTGAGGGCTCCTTCCCCAACGCCAGCATGGCATGCAAATAGGGCGGATTCATATCGGTCAGCAGCAGCAACGGCCCCTCGCCCCGCGCGCGGATCTGCTGCACGGCCTCATATTCCAAGGAGAAGGCCCCCAGGGGATGGCTGCGCCAAAGGTCGCCGATCTCGCTGTCCGAGCGTTTGCCCGGCCATCCGGCCAAGGCCGCCAAGAGCAGCAAGCAGAGCGGCACCAGCCGTCCCCAGCGGTTCTCCTTGCAAAGCCGGGGCAAGACCTCCGCCAGCATCGCGGCAGCGGCCGGAACGGCCAGCACAACCGCGGGGAAATAAAGCCGTCCAAGAGGATAGGCGTAGAGAAGCTGCCCCATCAGGAAGATCGCTCCCGCCGCGGCAAAGGCCCGAGGCGTCCTTTGCCGGAGATGGTAGAGGACCCCCAGGGCCAGCAGGACTAGGCTGGCGGGTCCGAAGTAAGAGCCTTCGCCCACCAGGAAGGCCGTTGTGGCCTGCTCCTCGCCTTGGATGGCTTCCAGAGCCAGCATCTTCAGGTTGGGCCACAGATTGGAGAGGGAGAAGAGCGCCCAAGGCGAGCCGCTCGAGGACAGCCAGTAGCCGTAGCCGGTCTTCCAGGGAGCGCCGAAGGTTACCGCGTGATAGAGGGCCAGAGGAACCGCGGCGGCTGCCAGCCCGCCCAGGCAGGCCAGCAGTCCGCGCCGGGGGAAGCGTCCCTGTGCTTTGAAGCGCACCGCCAGGGCCGCTGCCACGAATCCCATCAGGAGAAGTGCCGAGAGGCGGAAATGGAGCGCCAGTCCCAACAGCAGGCTGCCCGCTGCCGCCGTCTTCCAGGATCCTCCCCGGGCGAAGCTGTAAAGCAGCAGGACGCCCCAAAGCGTGGGCAGCATAGCCGAGATTTCGCTCATGGGGGCACGGCACAGGATCACGAAGGAGGGCTGAACCGCCAGCAGCAAGGCCGCAAGCGCGCCGGTCACCCAGCTCCGCCGCCAAGCAGTCCAGGCGAAGATCGAGAGCAGAAGAGCCAGTCCAGCAACGTTGTTGACGCGGTAAGGCGCCTGCACGGGATCGCCTCCCAGGGCCAGGGCTGCAACCTGCAAAACGCTGTAGCCGTAGGGATAGCGCGAGGGATGGGTCTCTCCCCCCACGTGAATGGCAAAGCGTCCTTCCTTGAACAAGTGGACCGCTCCGTCCATGTACTCGGCCCCGTCGGGCCAAGGGGGAATTCCAGCCTGGCTGGTCTGGGAGGGCTCAAGTCCAGCCACGAGGGCCTGAAACAAGAGGAGGGACAAGGTCAAAAGGAGCAGCGCCAAGGCTTCCGGGAGGCCGAATCGGCTCGGGCCTTTTGTGGCAAGTTCCCGACTGGGCCTTTTCGGCCGTTCCTGCATGCTCGCGCCTCCTTAAGAACTCTGCGTCCCGCGGTTCGCGCGGGACCGTTCTGGGCCACAGAATAGAGAGAACTGCGGCAGGAAACAACCACTGCCCCAAGAGGCATTCTTCCCAAGAGTCTCAGTTTATTGCACACTCGGTCTTCGAGGGCAGCCAATCGGGATCCGAGGTGTCTCTTGGACCCCATCTTGACCCCGCTTCTGGAGATGGTCGACCAAGCCGACCGGATGCGCGCCGGTGAGGCCGCAGCATGCCACTGCCCATGCAACGGGGGGCCGGCAGGTGGCTCGATTCGGCGCGGATTTGTTAGCATCGAATGCAGTCGAGCTAACCCGTTATGAGCAACAGGGCCGCCAATCAGCCGCCGCCTCTGGAGGGATACAATCTCTTCACCCAAGACCGCGTCCTGCGCGAAGCCGTGGAGCGTGAAGGGGGCGG
>DATIPO010000344.1:0-1696 GCA_035471925.1 Acidobacteriota bacterium | reverse complement strand
CGTGAAGATGACGATGTCCCGGGTGCGGATCCCGGTGCCGAACTGGATCGTGAACTCCCTCGGCTTCTCCCGGACCGCGACGGGGATGAGCTTCTGCCGGTGGAGGTAGGAGAGGACGTCCTCCTTGGATTTGACCTCGAGCTCCCCGGTCTGGATCTCGCCCCCGGTCGCGGGCCTGGCGCTGTACGTGAATGTAGGCATGGCTTCTCAGATCCTCAGCTGGGGACCGGCTCACCCAACGCCTTCAGCAGCTCGTTGGGATCGGCGGACCGCTTGAGCGCCTCTTCCAGGTTGACCTCGCCCTGCATGACCAGCTGCTGGAGCGAGTCGTTCATCGTCTGCATGCCGTGCTTCTTTCCGGCCTGCATGAGCGAATAGATCTGGTGGATCTTCTCGTCCCGGATCACCGCCCGGATCGCGGGCGTGCAGATCATGACCTCGGAGGCCACGACCCGGCCCGAGCCCTTCGCCCTGGGCAGCAGGGTCTGGGTCACCACGCCCTCGAGGACGAAGGCGAGCTGCGCCCGGACCTGGGACTGCTGATGGGACGGGAAGGCGTCGATGATCCGGTTGATCGACTCCGCCGAGGAGTTCGTGTGGAGGGTGGCCAGGACCAGGTGTCCCGTCTCGGCGATCGTCAGGGCCGAGGAGATCGTCTCCAGATCCCGCATCTCGCCCACCAGGATCACGTCGGGGTCCTGGCGCAAGGCGTACTTCAGGGCCGCCTTGAACGACTGGGTGTCCGCCCCGACCTCCCGCTGGTTCACGGTGCAATTCTTGTGCCGGTGAACGAACTCGATGGGGTCCTCGATCGTGATGATGTGGCCCCGCCGCTCCCGGTTCACCTTGTCCAGCATCGCCGCCAGGGTGGTGGACTTCCCCGCCCCCGTCGGACCGGTCACCAGGACCAGGCCCCGGGGCCGGTCCGCCAGCTTCGCCACCGAGCCCGGCAGCCCCAGCTCCTCGATCCCCCGAATCTCGTACGGAATCTGGCGGATCGCCATGGCGACGCAGCCCCGCTGCTTGAAGACGTTGCCCCGGAAGCGCGAAAGGTTCTGGACCCCGAAGGAGAAGTCCAGCTCGTCCTCGGTCTCGAAGCGCTTCTTCTGGTTCTCGGTGAGGATCGAGTAGGCGACCTGCAGGGTGTCCTTCGGGGTCAGGACCTTGTTCACGGACGAGTCGAAGAGATCCCCGTCGATCCGGAGCTTCGGCTTCTCTCCCACGGTGATGTGGAGGTCCGAGGCGCCCTTCTGGATCATCTCCTGGAGGAGAGTCCGGAGGTTCACCTCGGTCTGCTGCTTCGCTCGGGCCTGCTGCGTCTCTGGCATGTCTATGCTCTACCCCGGTGTTCGGGTGTGTTTCGGTTCGGGACCTACGTCTGGGCGGCCGTCTCCTTGATCACCTCTTCCAGCGAGGTGATGCCCCGCTCCACCTTCTTCAGGCCGTCCATCCGGAGCGTGAGCATGCCTTCGTCCAGGGCGATATCCCGGAGCTCGTCGGTGCTCGCCTCGGTCATGATCGCCTTCCGTACCCTGCTGTTCACCGCCATGACCTCGTAGAGGCCCTGCCGGCCCTTGTACCCGCTCTCGCCGCAGGCGCTGCACCCCTCGCCCTTGTAGAACGTGACCTTCTGGGCCCAGTCAAGGGGCACCCGGGCCGCCTCCAGGTGCTCCTCCGTGTAAGAGGTGGGCGTCTT
>DATIPO010000343.1:0-3219 GCA_035471925.1 Acidobacteriota bacterium | reverse complement strand
ACATGCTGAACAGGCTATACAACAAGTTGGTCATGGTTGCGCTTATCGGTGTCACGATCCTGGCGATTGCTGTTCCCGGACGGGCTCAAGTGCCCTTCCCTCAGGACAACCCGCACCCACAGAGCCGAATCGCCCGCCTCGAATCCTCCGGCGACTCTATGGCGGCTCTGCCTTTGCAGGCTGCCTTAGAGCAATATCCGGGATCGATGCTCGACCGAGTGTGGGCGCTCAAAGCCGACCGTTCGGCCTTGGCCGGGCGCAGCGGGATCTTGAGTGCAAGGACAGAGGAAGGCAGGCCGCCCGAACGCGCAACCGTCGACTGTACCAAAGGGGACAGCATTCAGGAGGCGGTCGACAAGAGCAAGGGTCCCGTGGTGATCGAAGTGAGAGGCATCTGCCGCGAGAACGTCCGAATCGAGGGCAAACAGGTGACCCTGCGCGGGCAAGATCCGGCAAGCGACGGAATTGAGGGTGTTCCCGCAGACCCGTCTTCGCCGGCAATCGAGATCTTCTTCGCCGACGGGGTGCGAATCGAGAATCTCTCGGTCAGCAACGGCCCCGCCATCGGGATCGGCCTCTGGTTTACGCACGCCGAAATGGAGAATCTGCGCATCGAATCCAACGGCTTGATCGGGCTTCACGTTTCCTCCGGCAGCTTTCTCTTCGGCCTGGGCCTGACCATCTCCAATAACGCCAGCCACGGACTCCACGCCCAGCGCACTTCCCTGGTCTTCTGCGACGCCTGCGAACTGGAAGACAACGCGGGCTGGGCGGGCTTTTCGGGGACAGGGGCTCTGCTGACTCTGCGCGACAGCGTCATCTCGGGCGAACGCGGACTCGTGAGCGCGGGCGTCGCAGGACACTCCTACATCGACATCGACTGTTTGACGGCCGGCACCGGCCATCCCTGCAGCCTGACGGCAAATCAGGCGGCCAGGGCGGCAGGAACGGCCACCGCCGCCCTTTGGGTGATCGATGATTTCACGGGCCAACTGAGTGCGTCCGACCGGGCCCATCTCTTTCTCATCGGGTCCAGGCAGTTGTCGACGGGGCTTACTCCAGGGGGAGATCCCCGCTTGAACTTCCTCACAGACTTCGCGACCTTGCGGACCGTTCCCTATAACGACGGCCTCCAGTTCCACGAGAGCCTGATCAAGGGGGACTTCCTGATAAGCACCTTCTGCCGGGCGATCCTTTCCAGCGAAACCGTGGTGGACGGCAACCTGACCTGTGAGCAGGGAGGCGACGCCTGGGCATCCTCGGGAGTCGTGCTGACCCCCGGAAGCAGCATCAGCAACTGCCAGCACGCCCCGTCACCGGCACCTTAGTGAACTGCTTTCCGGCCACCCCTACCTGCAGATCACGCCGTAGCCCGGCAAACCCGCACTAAGCTTGTCTCCGGCGAGGAGGTATTTGGAGGAAATGACTTTCGCTGCCGGTGGGGAGCTTTTAATTCTGATGGCCGGTACTGGAGTGACTGGAGTGATGGAAACTTTGGTTTGAGATCAATCCTTGATGGAGGAAGCCCTGGCATCAAGCTGCCCGCTGTGCCCACTCTGAATAAAGAAGATCGCCGTCTGCCGCATGGCTTCGAGGCGGGACGCAGGCAGCGGGCTCGTCCCGCCGCCTCCGTTCGCCGCTCGCCCGTGCGTTCCGTGCGAGGCCCTGCCTCGCCGGCTCTTACAAGGGAGCGAGCCCACAGCAATGTCCTTGACCGTCTGGAAGAGGCCGGACTGGTGGTCGAGGAACAAGATGACCGTATCCGAGGGATCCAGCAAGGCCTGTCCCCCGCCGGTGCTGAGGACGCTGGACTTCGTCCTGCCGCCGCTTTCAGACGCCTGGGCCAGAGCGGCAGGGCAGATGAGGCTGGCGGCCAACAAGATGATCGAGATGCGCATGACATGGGCCAGGCGTCGAGTCCTCAGGCGATGTGCGAGCTGAGAGGTACTGGATTCGATTCCTGCTCCGACAGAAGCGGTTGCGAACAACATGAATGTCTCCTTCCTCCGCCCTCCAGCACATAGCCGTTGACGCGGGCCGGATCACCGTCCCGTCCCGGCTGATAAGAGGAGATCCAATGCTGGAAGTCCTCCAGCTCCTGGCCCGGCCTCTGAGGAAAGAGGTAGTAGGAGACCCTAAGCGGCAGTTGTTCTTGCTGGGCCAGGATGCGGTTTTGTGAGACGGCCATCGCCGTCGCTTGGGGGGGAACACGCCTTGACCGTCGAGCGCCGGCTGCCCTACGAGGAATCCATTCGCACCCCGCTGCTGATCCGTTATCCGCCTCTGATCGCGGCCGGCACCCGCATCGACAGCCTGGTGGCCTCGGTCGACTTGGCCCCCACCGCGCTGGATCTGGCCGGCGCGCCCATCGGCGAGCACATCCAGGGCCGCTCGCTGCTCCCTCTGCTGCGAGGGGATTCTCAAGGGTGGAGGGATTCGATCCTGATCGAGTTCTACACCTACGAAAACCCTTTCCCCTGGCTGCTCGACATGGACTATCGGGCCCTACGGACGGGCCGATACAAGTACATTCACTGGATGCAGCACCCGGACGAAAACGAGCTGTACGACCTGCAGGAAGACCCCTATGAAGTCCGCAACCTCTTCGCCGACCCGGCCCAGGAGGCGGTGAAGAAGGAACTGCAGGGGAAGCTGAGAAGTGCGGTGCTGCACGCGTCGGGCCTGGATGAATGACTCGTGAAACGACGCCTTCTGTAGAAGAGCCGCTTTGATTGTGCCGGTATGGCGCTCCCTTCTCAGCGCGTGCCGGGGCGAGGGTATCGCCCAGGATTCCCGGCCTGTTCTCCCGCGCACGCACTGGGAGTTACTTAGTGTTACTATCGATCAAAGGAATAGATTCCGAGTCGACGAGATGTCCACCCCAGCAAGGCAATTAGGTGCGAGCCGTCGGCAAACCCGAGGCCGCAGAGGGGGCTTGAGCGCCAATCCTTGGCCTCAACTCCTGGCCCTCGCCGTCCTGGCGGGCGGCCTCAACTGCACCCGGCCCGCGACCACCGACAACCCCGCTGCGGATGAGAATCCGGCGGCAGCCGACAGCCCCGCCTCAGACGAGGCGCGGGACGCAATCTTCAAAGAAATCACCAAAGACACCGGACTCACCTTCCGCCACCAGGTGGCCCTTGAGGACGACTACTTCATGCCTCAGATCATCGGGTCGGGCGGAGCCCTTTTCGACTACGACGGCGACGGCGATCTCGA
>DATIPO010000342.1:0-4828 GCA_035471925.1 Acidobacteriota bacterium | reverse complement strand
GCGGGACGGGTGCCGTGTTTGTGGATCTGCCCCCGCCGGAGGCGCCAGCCGCGATGAATGTCGGTCCCCCGAATGGGGTCGGAAAGCCGTTGACGCGGGAGGATCTCAAAGGCGGAAACGTCGAGTACCGGACTGTGCGGAACAGGGATATTTCAAGTAGATCCCAAGGACAAGTCTGAGAATTTACAAGAAAGGAAGAGGCCGTTATAGAGGCAGCCCGCGGTTTGAAAGCCTTCACTAAGCTCAAGTTGCCAACTCTATTTTTGAACTTTGCAGGACGCAGTACTTATGGTAAACTTTCCACAATTGCGGAAAGCCGCCCCGTCAGTCTCTAAAGTTCTTGCTCCCATGGCGACTTGTTCCTCATTTCCCTTGAATTATCAGGAAGGATGTGTCTATGCGTAGTTTTGCCGCGCGTCAAGAGCTGACACGTCGAGCCGGACCGATTGTGCTTGCGTTGATCCTGACCGAGCTGTTTTTCAAACTGCACAGCTTCACCCTCGAGTTGGCGGCCTTCCTGGCGACCGCCTACGCTATCGATTGGGTATTCGAAGCCCTCCGCCAGCTTCATCGCCGCTACTTGGCCAGGGTCTGAGCGAAAGAACCCCGGCGGGATGGATGCGGGTCCGCCTCCCGCGAGATGATCGAATTCCTAAAGGAGGAGTGTCATGCCCCAAGAACCAGAGGGTCCCAAGGAGCCCGGCGAAGAGCAAGCCGAAGAGGATCAGCATGAGCGCGAGCGTCCGCCCGAGAAGGAGTCCGCCGACTATGTGAGAAGGCGACGGGAGCAGTTCGTGAGCGAACGCCTTGCCACCCTCCGACCGCGCGACAAGGGCACGCCGGGCGATGAGCCGGATCTCGAGTCCGATGAGGAGCAGGCGGGGAAGCGTCTGGAAGGGCTTCGCGAATATCGGCGGCGCCAGGAAGGCAAACTGCACCCGCGGGAGCACCCGCAGGTAGATGAGGAGGAGGATGATGGCTAAGAAGAAACCTTCCAAGAAAAAGGCCTCCAAGCAAGCCAGGGGCGACCAGGACGCCGGAGGAAACGGCCCTGGCAACGGAGGATCCGGTGGTGATGCTTCCCGCCCCGCCGAGCCTGAAGGGGGGCCCAGCGCGCGTCAAGCTGCCTTCCTTTCCGAGCGGTTCGCCCCCCTCAAACAGAGGAGGGAATCGACCGTAGAGCTGCCCCCGGCAATGATCCGACCGGGATTGGAAATGGCTGAAGCGGCGCTTTCGGAGCCCCTCGCGGGGGAGGAGGCAGTGCCGGTTACCGGCCCCCCCGCGGCGGAACCCGGTTTCCGTAAACACTGCATTGAACAGTATCGCCGCTGCCAGCGGCATCGATTAATGAAAAGGGGCTTTGCCCCAGAGGCTATGGAACCGGGCGCAATGGCTGCTTTCGGCGGCGAACGGCCCGAGCCCCCCGTGCCTCCCCCGGGGAACAACTGGATTCCCATCGGGCCGTCCGTCCTCAGACAGGGGCAGGCGGGTACCAAGCCGCCCACCAGCGGACGCACCCCCGGCATCGCCGTGGCGCCCGGGGGCACGCGCGTTTACGCGGCAGCCGCCAACGGAGGCGTGTGGAGATCGGAGGACACCGGCGGCTCTTGGGTCCCCTTGATGAACGCCTTTGACCTCAACCCCACCCAGGCTGCCTCAGATTCGTTGGCCTGCGGTGCAATCGCCCTGGTGGCCGGCGCGACTGCCGCCACCGACCGCATCTACGTAGGCAGCGGGGAGGGGAGCGGCGCTGCGCTTTTCGGGGTCGGGCCCATCGTCACCTCGGACGGAGGACAGAATTGGGCCACCGAACCAGTCGCGGCCGGAAGTCCATCCCTTGCGGGGACGGGCTTTTATGCCTTGGCCGTCGATCCCAACAACACCCAGCGGGTTGTGGCGGCCACTCGGGTAGGCGTCTACCGCCGCCAACCCGACGGCGTTGGCGGCTTTGAATGGGCCAGGAAAACCTTGCCCGGCGCCGCTTCGAATCGCGTCACCAGCGCAGTGGCGGCCGACAGCGGAGGCGCCACCACTTTCTATGCCGTCGTCTCCAGCGGCCTCGTCTACAGCTCCGCGGACGGCCATACCTGGGCCACTGTGGGCGCCGGTTTTCCGACGGGCGGGAACCGCATCTCGCTGGCCGTGCAACCCGACAATCCCCAAGTGGTCTATGCTTTTCTGCAGGCGGGCCAGGTGTGGCGCCTCGATACGGCGGACGGCAACTGGATCCAGATCACGGGGCTGCCCGCGGCGGGAAACCTGGTAAGCAGCCAGGGCTGGTACGATCTGGCGATCGCCGTCGCTCCCAACGACGTCAACCGCATCTATTTGGGAGGGTCGACCGTTCTCTCCGGAGGAGACTGGTCGGGCGCCATCTACCGCTGCCAGCTCACCGTCACAACGGCTGGCGGAAACATTACCGGAGTCAGCAGCGCCAACACCTATATCGGGGGCTCCTGCCACGCCGACATCCACACCATCGTCTTCGCCCCCGGCGATGCGGGAAAGATGTGGGTGGGCTGCGACGGGGGTGTTTTTTACACTACCAACCCGACCGGCATGGGAACCAATCTTTTCACGGCCAAGAACACCGGACTTCAGACGCTGACCATGGAGCACCTGGACCAGCATCCCACCGAGGACGCCGTGCTCTTCTGCGGCAGTCAGGACAACGGGGGAGACCGCTTTACCGGCGAGGAGGCCTGGCTCTACTCCGCCGGAGGCGACTGCGGTTACTTCGTCGTCAACTGGAACGACCCCTACCGCGTCCTCAACACTTACGTCTACGGCTCCGTCCGCCGTTCCAGCAACGGAGGGCAGCGTTATAGCTACACCAACGTCAACGTCCCCCTGGGCGCCAGCGAGCCGGTTCTCTTCTACTCGCCTCTTGTGGGCACTCCCCGAAACCCGGGCACGCCCGCTGAAGCCGAAATCGTGGCCTTTGGTTCAATCAGGCCCTGGATCAGCACCACTTTCGGCGGAGGGTGGCAGTCGATTCCCAACAACAATGCCAGCGACAATTTAGCGGGGCCGATCCGCTCCATGACCTTCGCCTCGGCCGACAAGCTCTACGCCGGGACATTCGTGGGATGGGTCTTCGTGGGCGGCGGAGTCGGTTGGGTCAACTACACCGACGGGGCTGTTTACCGCTTCGACAACAACGGCGGCTGGACGCGTACCCGTATCGATACGGGCGTGGGGACCGACTTGCCCCTGGAAGGCCCCGTCACCGACATCGCCGTCGATTACGCCGATGCCTCCGGCAACTCCATCTACATCACCTTTGGAGGTACTGGAGACTACCGCCATGTATGGCACTTCGACGGAACCGACTGGACCCAGCGCAGCGGACCTTCGGCCGGTCACCCTTCGGCGCTGCTCGACGTGCAGCACAATGCCATCGTTACCGATCCCGACCACCCCACCCACGTTTACGCCGGGGCCGACATCGGCATCTGGCGCTCCACCGATTCCGGAACCACCTGGCAGACCTATTCCGAAGGCCTTCCCGACGCGGCGGTGATGGACCTTCGCCTTCACCGACCGCGCCGCTTGCTGCGCGCTTCGACGCACGGACGGGGAGTCTGGGAACGCACCATCGATTCGGCAACGGCCCAGGGAATCGAGCTCTACGTCCGCGACACCCAACTCGATCAAGGCCGCTTTACAACCGTCAACTGGCTCGACGACCCGACCGCTCCAGGAGGCACTGTGCGCCATTGGAGCGGGCCCGACATCAAAATCGATACGCCAGACGCCCTGGGCAACTACCAGTTCCCGCTGACCGGCACCATCGATTTTCTCGAATTCGTCGACACGCTCAGTGACGACTTCCAAAACGTGGCCACCCACGCTACTTCGGCCATTACCAGCCGCGTCTACGTCCAGGTGCACAACCGGGGCGTGACCCCGGCCGACAACGTCAGGGTCATGCTCTTGCTGGCTAACGCCTCGGCGGGGCTCCCGGCCCTGCCGGCCAACTATTGGCTCAATGTGCAAAGCGGGACTCCCATCAACACGGCCGATTGGAAGACCGTGGGGATTACCACGCTCAACGACGTCAGGGTGGGCGCACCCAAGATCGCCGCCTTCAGCCTTTCCTCGAACATGCTGCCGCCCCCCGCCAACCTGGCCGGAAACGACCACCATTGCGTGTTGGCGCTGATCCATCACGCCAGCGATGCCTACACCTCCACGCAGACCAACACCGACCTCAACAGCAGGCAGGAGCGCAAGTCCTGCCACAAGAACCTCAAGGTCGTGCAGTTTACCGGAATCGTACCCTCGCCTCCGCCCATCGTCCTGCCCCTGCGCGTGAACAACGCCTGGGTCGACGACCGTCTGCTGACGCGCCTTCTGCTGGGCCTGGGCGGGTATCCGGGCCGGATGTGGTTGATGCTGCCTTCAATGCGCTTCGACGGGGACATCGAGGACGCCTTGCAGGGCCTGCGCGAGGACCAGCAGGGCCTCGAACTTTTCAAGGAGTGGGCCGAGAAGCATGTCGAGTTCGTGCAGGCCAATCAGCAGAGCCGACGCCCCTACAATCGAGACTTCGCCTTTCAACGGCTTGCCGACATCGAAGCCGTCCTCGAGAACCCGACATCGCTTAGGATCAGCAACAGCAAGCAGGCCTCGATCGGACGCATCGTCATGGCGCCCGCGTCGCACCACACGCTCTTTCTCGTCATTGCAAGGCCGCGCGAAGGCCAGATCGGCGATCGCCATCCGGTCGAAGTGCTGCAGTTCGACGACAAGAGCGGCGAGGTCGTCGGCGGACTTGAGTTCAACGTCGATTTGGTGCCCGAACCGGAGGTCTACAAGTTCTACT
>DATIPO010000341.1:0-4322 GCA_035471925.1 Acidobacteriota bacterium | reverse complement strand
CGGCCGACCGGCTGCGCCGCGCTCAATGCGGAGACGACGTCACCTACGTGGTCAACCGCAACATCAACTTCACCAACGTATGCGTGAAGGGCTGCCGCTTCTGCGCCTTTTCGCGGGGATTCCGCAACCGTGAAGGCTACTGGCTGCCCACCGAAGAGATCGTGCGCCGGGCCCGCGAAGCGGCCGAGTTCGGCTGCACCGAAGTTTGCGTCCAGGCAGGACTGCCGCCGGACATGCCGGGCGACTTCTACATCCGGCTGTGCGAAGCTCTCAAGGAGACCCTGCCAGAGATCCACATCCACGCTTTTTCGCCGGAAGAGGTCCTCTACGGATCGCAGCGCTCAGGACGTCCGGTGCGCGATTACTTGGCCGACTTGAAATCGGCCGGCGTGGGCAGCCTGCCGGGGACTTCGGCCGAGATCCTGGTGCAGGAGGTGCGCGACCGCATGGCTCCCGGACGCATCAGCGTCGAGCAGTGGACAGAAATCATCACCACCGCCCACGATTTGGGCATTCCGACCACTTCCACCATCATGTACGGCCACATCGAGACGCCTTTGCAGTCGGCCCGCCACCTGCTGCTGCTGCGCGACATCCAACGCCGAACGGGCGGCTTCACGGAATTCGTCCCCCTCAGTTTCGTGGCCCGCGAAGCCCCCATGGTGCGCCGGGGGCTCATCCCCGAGTCGCGCCGCGGAGCCACCCGCGAGGAGGTCTTCAACATGCACGCCGCGGCCCGGCTGGTTCTGGGCCGGGACATCCGCAACATCCAGGCCTCCTGGGTCAAGGAAGGGTTCACGCGGGCCCGCCAACTGCTGACAGCGGGAGCCAACGATCTGGGCGGTACCCTGATCAACGAGAGCATCTCCACCTCGGCGGGCGCCGATCACGGCCAACTTGCCACTCCCTCGCGCCTGCGCCGGCTCATCCGGCAGGAGGACCGCACGCCAGTCGAGCGCAGCACCCTCTATCAAACCCTGCGCCGCTTCCCCGACCCCGCTCAAGACCCCCAGGATCCCCTTGACAGCCTTGATGGCCAAGCCGCCTCCCGCTTCGGCTCCTACCAGACCCTCATGCAAGACGCCCGCTTCCCTTTCCCCTCCGAAAGAGAAGCCTGACTCGCCATCACGACCGATTGGGAGCTCAGTGGGATTTCTCCAATCCTCGCCGAAAGAAGAGCGCAGCACGGGGAGGCCCGCTTGTCCGTCGATCTCCATCAGCCCGCCTAGTACTCCCACTCCAGCTCGATCCGCACGAATTGGCGTCTGTCAGATTGTCTATCGACCGTCAGTTCCATGGCCTCATAGCCTGAAGCCGATATGCGGATTTGCACTCGGCTAGCTGATGAGGCGCCCCACGTTCGGCCGCACTTATCCGTGACACCCTCGGCCTGGCCGATTTTGACCGCAGCTCCGGGAACGGGCGCGCCTGTGACCCGATCAAAGACTCCCACGATCAACAGATCCTCACCGATCAGGTCACCGCCGCCCTTAAGATTCAGGACTTGACTGAACCGAAGGGCCTCAGGGTAGCGATATTGAAGGCGAGTTTCGGCTTCGAGCAAGCCTTCTAGATGGAACCGCAATGTGTACTCGCCATCAGCCAGGCATTCGAAACGATAACGCCCCAAGCTATCTGTCACCTTGGTGTGGGTGTGGCCAGAATCGACGGATCGCAGCTCAACGCTGACGCCGGGGAGAGGATCGAAGTTGACGTCAACGACGGTTCCGAAGATCCCAATCGGCCACGCGGCTATTCGGGCCGAAGGAGGATCCTGAGGCTCTTCTCCAGCCAGCAGTGCCGCAAACGACAAAAGTACAAGCCAGTGCATCTGATTCTCCCTGGTTCCGCTCCTCAGAGAAGCATTTGTCAACAATCTGCTGTGTTTGAGACTCATTCAGGGCAGCGGCCTTAAACCCGATGTTGGACTTGGACACCCCCGAGTAGCGGATGTGGGCGCCGTCCTCACTCATCATCGGCCCTTCTCATTATTCCACTTGATGCGGTGAACGGCCCCTCGGGCTGGTGAAGCAGGACGTAGGAACCGTCACGGCGGGATATGCTTCGCTCCAGGGAGGCGCTTCATTGGCCCTTGATGAGAAAGCCTTGTCGGTGGCGGGCGTAGAGGTCGGAGCGGTCCTTGAGAGTGACGCGCAGGGAACGCCATTCACCGGGCTCTCCCTGGTCGGCGCGGATGTAGCCGAGGGTGTACTGAAAGCGCATCTGGCGGGCGATCTCGACAAAGGCGGGGAGCAGGTCGTCGATTCCCTTGGGGGTGTAGATCTGGCCTCCAGTCTGGCTGGCGATGCGCTCCAGTTGGCCCCGGGCCTCCTCGAAGACGCGGTCGGGCAGGACGTCAAAAGCCCGGCTCCCGCGGCGGTTTTCGCGGTAATAGTCCTCGGTGTCGAGAAAGATCGTGTAGACCAGCGAATCCGACTCCTGGGCAGCGCTCAGGGCTTCGTGGAAGGTGATTCCGCGCGAGGTGTTGTAAGTGCCCTGCAGCGTGTCATCGACGCCGTCGGTGAAAACCACGACGGCCTTGCGTCCCGGCACTTGCTCGAGTTGGCGGGTGAGGGCTTCGTTAAGCGAGTAGTAAAGAGACGTTCCGCCCCCCGATCGCAGTCCCTGGATAGCCTTGTGCATGGTGAGGCGGTCGTTGGTGAATCCCTGGACCAGATGAGCCCGGGTGTTAAAGGCCATCAGGGCAATGCGGTCGTCATCGTTGAGATGCTCGGTGAAGGCCATGGCGGCCTTCTTGAGCAAGTCGAAGTAGTCTTGCGTGCTCCCGCTGACATCCAGCAGCAAAAGCAGATGAAATGGAGCTTCGGTGCTGTTGAAGCGGGCAATCTCCTGCAGCAGGCCTTCTTCCCAGACTTCAAAATCATCTTGGGTAAGGTCGGTGATGTAGTCTCCAGTGCGGCGGTTCTGGACGGAGACGTTGAGATGCACCCAGTCCACCTCGACCTTAAAGCTGGCGGCGGTGTCAGGCGGGGGCGCCAACAGGGGCGGACTCTTAGACGCTTCCTCAGGCGAGGCCTCGGCCGCTTCCGGGTCATCCTCGTCGGACTCAGCGTCCTGGCTGCGGGGCACGCTGCGCTCGGCCTCCGAATCCGCCGGCACGGCGGGCGTCTTGGAGTCCACTCGGATGCTGCCTTCGTCGGTCTGCAGGGCCAGCCGCGGACTGCCGCGTCCCAGCAGCTTATGGGCTTTCTGAAACTGGTCCTCGCCATTCCACAGCAGGCGGCCGCCAGCAGAGGCCGGGACGCTCATATCGAGTCCCGAACCCAGTTGGCAGCGGATGTTGCCGGAATTGCTGCGCAGGTAGGAACTGCGCCGCAGTCCACCACTCAGGCGCAGCAACGTATCGCCTTCACGATTGGTGATGCGGAAGCGTCCGCTGACCTCTTCCAGAATCACTTGGGCCCTGAGGGCGTCCACCCTCACGTAGCCCTCCAGGCCGCTCAGCTCCACCCGCGGCGCAATGCCCTTGACGATCAGGCCCAGGTCGCGCGGGATCCGCACCTCGATGTCGACGTGCTCGCCCAGATGGGCGTAGAGGTAGGAGTGGACGTAGACGCTCCCCCCAGACTTCCAGGCGAAGAACTTGACTTGGTCGGACTCGACACCTTCAGGCAGGCGAGGAAGGAAGCGCACTTCCACCTCGTCACTTTTGTCCCAGGAACGGACGCGCAGCAGCCCTTCGTTGTGGCGCACGCGCAGGTAGCGCACTTTGTTGGAGATCTCGAAGCTGCGCACCTCGGCCTCCTGGGCCGTTACAACCGCCGGAGCGACGGCCAGCGAGAGAAACAGGGAAAGCGCCGGCAACGTAATCATCTCAGTTCATTATAGGAGTTACTGACAGAGGCGGTAAAAGGTTCAGACTAATCTCGCGTGCTCATGACGGTACGGCCCAAGCTTCCCTCTTAAGAGGTCGAAATCAGCCGCCGGAAAGCAACCAATGGCTGAGGGCTGTGGTTGTGTCCGAGGCTGTGAACTTGGCCCCAATTGATGTGATCGCTGCTCGGAGCAACCGGGGGAGGGGCGAGAGTCGATCCGGAAGAGCTCGCTGTCGATAGGCGGGGGAAGGGACATCCATTCCCACGTGGAAACAGGCCGAGCGTTCGGAAATTGTCTGAGGGTGCTATTGGGGTGGGGCCGGGGGAAGGAGGGAGTGGGCGGGGTTCTTGCACCCCGCCCGTTGGATGGCCGCAGGGCCGGCTATTTGTCTTCTTCCGGCAGGCCCATGCCCGAGCGGTCGGGCAATGAGCGCGGGTCGAGCCAGACGAAGGGATTGCGTTCGATTTCCGCCAACAGGTACTCGA
>DATIPO010000340.1:0-67946 GCA_035471925.1 Acidobacteriota bacterium | reverse complement strand
CGCATGAGGCGCCTCGCTGCCCGCCTAGATGCATTTTTCACCGGTCTGCTGCGGGCCGCATCCATCCGCGCTGACTGCGTCGCCCGGTCGGCCTTTGAGCGTACCGAGGCGTCATCCATCTTCAGCAGCCGTCCGCCACCTCGACGCGCTTGGGCCCGGGACGGCAGCCTTGACCATTCCCGCTGGGATGCCCGACATGCCGCCTCACCCGGCGGAGCCGGCCACTGCTCTCGCGCAGCGAGCTAGTCGACGTCTTCGAAGTGGGTGAGGCGGCGGAATTCTTTGTAGCGCAGGCCGACCTCCGTGAAGGTGAGTTGGCTGAGGCGCTCCAGGGAGAAGCGCTCGACGTTGAAGCTGGCCATCACCGAGCCGAAGATGATGGCTTGGCGCAAGGCCCCTGTGTCGATGCGGTCACTGCCTGCCAGGTAGCCCAGGAATCCGCCGGCGAAGCTGTCTCCGGCGCCGGTTGGGTCGAAGATCTCCTCCAGCGGATAGCCGGGGACGGCGAAGGCGCTGACGCCGTTGTCGGCCTCGGGGTCGCGGCGGAACATCAAAACGCCGTACTCGCCCCGCTTGATGACCAAAGTATGGGGGCCCCACTCCAGGATGCGGCGGGCCGCGCGCACGATGTTGGATTCGTTGGCCAACTGGCGGGTCTCGGCGTCGTTGATGATGAGGACATTGATCTGGGAGACGGTCTGGCGCAGAGAGTCAAGGTGGTCCTTGATCCAGTAGTTCATGGTGTCGCAGGCCACCAGCTTGGGCTCTTTGACCTGGGAAAGCACCTCACGCTGCAGGACAGGATCGATGTTGCCCAGAAAAATGTACTGGGCGTCACGGTACGACTCGGGAAGCTCGGGATGGAAGTCGGCAAAGACGTTGAGCTGGGTATCGAGGGTGTGGGCTTCGTTGAGGTCGTAACCGTACTGGCCGGCCCAGAAGAAGGTGTCGCCGTCTACGACTTGCAGCCCTTCCAGGTCGATGTCCTTGGACTCCAGCATCTCTATGTGTTCCTCTTCGAAGTCCTGGCCCACGCATCCCACCAAGAGGACTTTGGTGAAAAAGCTGGCTGAGACGCTGAAATAGGTGGCGGACCCGCCCAAAGCCCGGTCGACTTTGCCGAACGGAGTCTCTACCGAGTCATAGGCCACGGATCCGACTGCGAGTATTTCCGGCATAAGGGGCGGAGTTTATTCGATGTAGTCGCCGATGATCAAGCTAAGGCGCTTCTTGGCCTCGCCGCTGATGGCGTCGGGCGAGGTGATGATGGCGTCTTTGAGGGCATGGCGGCAGGCGCAGTCGGTGGTGGGGTCGATGCGCTTGACGGCGGCCCTGATCAGCTTTTGGGCGTTCTCGCTGTTGCTGGTCAGGTAGCGGATGATGTCCTCCACGGTGACCGCGTCATGATCTTCGTGCCAACAGTCGTAATCGGTGACCATGGCGATGGTGACGTAGCAGATCTCGGCCTCGCGGGCCAGCTTGGCCTCCTGCAAGTTGGTCATGCCGATGATGGAAGCGCCCCAGCTTCGGTAGAGATTTGACTCGGCGCGGGTGGAAAAGGCCGGGCCTTCCATGCATACGTAGGTGCCGCCCCGATGCAAGGGCAGTCCCAAAGTGCCCGATGCCGCCACGAGTTCGTCGGTCAGCGACTGGCAAAGTGGATCGGCGAAGCTGATGTGGGCCACCACGCCTTGACCGAAGAAGGTGGAGGCTCGCAAGCGGGTGCGGTCGATGAACTGGTCGGGCAGCAGGAAATCCATGGGCTTGTGCTCTTTCTTGAGCGAGCCCACGGCGCTGGCTGAGAGGATCTTGGTCACGCCCAGCTTCTTGAAGCCGTAGATGTTGGCGCGGAAGTTGAGTTCGCTGGGAGTGATGACATGCCCGCGCCCGTGGCGGGCCAGGAAAGCAACCTTGCGGCCTTCCAGCTCTCCCAGGACGTAGGCGTCGCTGGGCTTGCCGAAGGGCGTTTCAACATGGGCTTCGCCTTTTTCCTCCAAGCCCTCCATGTCGTAGAGTCCACTGCCGCCGATGATTCCTATTTCTGCTTGCATGCGTTTATCCTTACTGGAACAGGTCGAGGTTTTCCACCCCGTAGCGCCCCTGATCGCGGGTCAGCCATCCGCAGGGACGGTCGGGGTCGTGCTCGAAAAACACGACCCATTGCTCGGCCAGGGCGCGGGGGTAGATTTTCTTGCGGGTTTCCAAGGTGGTGAGGGGAAAGAGGTCGTAGCCCATAATCCAGGGCAGGGGGACGTGGGCCTGAGTGGGACAAAGGTCGGCGATGTAGAAAAGCTGGCGGTCTCCCGATTCGATCAGCACAGACTGATGTCCCAGGGTGTGGCCAGGGGTGGGAATGACCGTCACGCCGGGGATGATCTCGCTTTGGCCCTCCACCGTCTCCAACTGTCCGCTTTCCTCCAGCGGACGCCAGTTGTCGGGATTGTAGCTGGCTTGATTGCGCTCGGTGGTGTGCTCGGCCTCGTGCAGCTCGCGCCTTTGGACGATGTAGCGGGCCTTGGGGAAGGTGGGCTGCAAGCCCTTTTCGGCGTCACGTGAGGTGTTTCCGCCGGCGTGGTCAAAGTGAAGGTGGGTGTTGACCACGATATCGATGTCCCGGGGCTGGAGTCCGGCTCGGTCGGCAAGTTGCTCGGACAGGCGTTTTTCGCGTTCAATGCGGTAGATCTTCTTTTCCTTATCGCTGAAGAGGTCTCCGCAGCCGGTGTCGATGAGCAGGTTGATCTGAGCCGACTGCACCAGCAGGCAGTTCATGCCCAGGCGGATGCGGTTGGCGTCGTCGCAGGGGGTGGTGCGGCTCCACAGCGGTTTGGGAACCACTCCGAACATGGCGCCGCCGTCCAGCCACAGGCAGCCGTCGGAGACCAGCTCCAGATTGAAGTCGCCCCAGCGCATCAAGATTCGTCCTCGTGGGAGCTCTGCGTCTGGCACAACTCGATGAGCACGCCGCCGGTGGAGTCAGGATGGATGAAGGCGATGAGGTTGCCTTCGGCGCCTTGGCGGGGCGTCTCATCCACTAAGCGGATGTTGCTGTCCTTGAGGCGGTTCAGCACGGCTTCGATGTCTTCAACCTCGAAGGTCATGTGGTGGATGCCTTCGCCGCGCTTGTCGATGAAACGGGCCACCGGCGATTCCTCGCCCAAGGGCTCGATCAGTTCCACTGCCGATTCGCCCACCTTCATCATGGCGACTTTGACGTTCTGGTCCTTGACCACCTCCACGGCGTCCATTTCCAGACCCAGCAGCTTGTAGAACTCCGACACCACGCCGATCGATTCGGTGGCGATGCCGACATGGGCGATTTTCTTAATCATCGTTCTCCTCTTTTACGGTGGGCGAGGCCAGCAGGCGGTCCAATATCGTATAAGGATCGGCCTTAGCCTGCATCCAGTCCTCAACCGCTTCGTCCAGGCGGCTGGCGGGAATCTTGTCCAAGACCTCGTGCAGCAGCCGGTCGCGCAGCATCTCCAGCAGACGCTCGCGGTAGAGATGGCGCGTCCGGGGCGAAGTTTCCTGGCGCTGCTGCAAGTGACGGCGGTAGTCCTGCAGAGCCTGCGCCAGTTCCTCGATGCCCGAGCGGCTAGTGGCCACCGTCATGACGACGGGAGGCGTCCAGCCGTCGGGACGTTCGCTCATCGAAAGCAAAGCTTTCAGCTCAGCTTCGGTCTTGCCCGCCTCCTCGCGGTCGGCCTTGTTGACGGCGAAGACATCGGCGATTTCCATGATGCCGGCCTTGACGGCCTGGATGTCATCTCCCATGCCGGGCACCAGCACCACCAGGGTGGCGTGGGCGGCCTTGGCGATGTCCACTTCGTCCTGACCCACTCCCACCGTTTCCACGATCAGGATATCAAAGCCCGCCGCGTCGAGGACCACCAGGGCCTCTTCGACTGCCGAGGAGAGGCCGCCCATGCGTCCCCGAGTAGCCATGCTGCGGATGAACACGCCGGAGTCGCGGGACAGCCGCTGCATGCGCACCCGATCGCCCAAGATGGCCCCCCCGCTGAAGGGCGAGGTGGGATCGACAGCCAGGATGGCCACCTTGAGTTCCTGGCGGCGGTAGAGCTGTGCCAACCCGTCCACAAGCGTGCTTTTGCCGGCTCCGGGCGACCCGGTGACGCCGATGATGAAGGCTTTGCCGCAGTGGGGATAGAGGCGGCGCAGCAGTTCGGTGGTGGCGGCTCCAGGACGGTTTTCGACTTGGCTCAGGGTGCGGGCCAGAGTGCGGGCGTCCCCTTGCAGGATGCGCTCGATCTGGGCGTCCTGGGCTTGGTCTTGAATGGCGTCCTCGACAGTCATGTTGCATCGTGCGGCTGGCAGCGACCCACTCCCAGGAGCCGCCGCAAGGATGGCCTCGCGCACAGGACTCCCTTACTTGAGCAACTCCCGGGCGATGACCAGCCGCTGAATCTCGCTTGTGCCCTCGCCAATGGTGGTCAGCTTGGCGTCGCGCCAGCATTTTTCCGGCGGATAGTCCTTGATGTAGCCGTAGCCCCCGTGGATCTGAATGGCCTTGTCGGAGGCCCACACCGAGGTTTCGCTGGCGTAGAGCTTGGCCATCGACGATTCCATCGGACAGGCCCCTTTGCGCTGCTTGACGTGAGCCGCGTTGTAAGTCAGCAAACGGGCTGCCTCGATTCGCGTAGCCATCTCCGACAGGTACCACTGAATGCCCTGGAACTTGGCGATGGGACGCCCGAACTGCTCCCGTTCCTGAGAGTATTTGATGCTGGCATCCAGCGCTCCCCGGGCGATTCCCAGCGCCATGGCGGCGATGGAGATACGTCCGCCGTCGAGCACCTTGAGAGCCGAGACAAATCCTTCATTGAGGGAGCCCAGCAAGGCGTCTTCGGGCACCTGGCAGTTCTCCAGGGTGAGGCTGGCCGTATCCGAGGAGCGGCAGCCCAGCTTGTTTTCTTTCTTGGCTGGAATCAGCCCCGGATTGCCGCCCTCCACGATGAAGGCCGAAATGCCGTGCGTCCCTGCCTCGGGATCAGTCACAGCCATGATGACGTAGGTGTCGGCGTAGGTAGCGTGGGTGCAGAAGTTCTTGTTGCCGTTGATGACCCAACCGTCGTCAGTTTTCTTGGCGGCGGTGGAGCAGGCGGCGGCATCGCTTCCCGATCCCGGCTCAGTCAGGGCCCAGGCACCCAGATGCTCTCCGGAAGCCAGGCGGGAAAGATACTTCTTCTTCTGCTCTTGGGAACCTTCAAGGTTGATGTGGCCGCTGCAAAGCGAGTTGTGGGCGGCCACAGAGAGGGCGATGGATCCGTCCACCCGGGCGATTTCTTCGATGACGGTGACGTACTCCGGATAGCCCATTCCGGCGCCCCCGTACTCCTCCTCCACCAGCACGCCTAAAAGGCCCAGCCGGCCCAGATCTTTCATGGTATCGACAGGAAAGATCTGTTCCTCGTCCCATTCCAGCGAGTGGGGTGCGATCTCAGCCCGGGCGAAATCCCGGACCGTTTCGCGCAGGATCTGTTGTTCTTGGGTGTCTTCGTAATTCACCGCGCCATCTTATCAGAATCGCGTCGGCGACCTCACTCGTAGCGCAGGCATTCGATGGGGTCGAGCAGGGCGGCCTTAAAGGCTGGGAAGACGCCGAAAACCAGTCCAACCGCGGCCGAGACGCCCAAGGCGGTGGCCAAGGCCCACATCGGAACCAGGGTGGTCGCGCTGAAGAGCAGCAGTACCAGCAGGAAGCCCAAAGGCACGGCCAAGAGGACGCCAGCCAGCCCTCCCACGACAGTCAATGTCATGGCCTCGAAGAGAAACTGAAAGACGATGTCGGCGCGGCGCGCCCCCAAAGCTTTGCGCACGCCGATCTCGCGCGTCCGCTCGGTGACCGAGACCAGCATGATGTTCATGACTCCGATGCCGCCCACGAGCAGCGAGATGCCGGCGATGCCCAGCGTCAGCAGGGTCAGGAAATAGGTCAACTGGTCGTAGGTGTCGACGATGGTGTCGTAAGTCAGCAGTCCGAAGTTGTTGTCGTCGGTGACCTTGAGTCCGCGCAGTCTGCGCAGGATTTCTTCGGTCTCGTCCAAGGCCTCGGCCAACTGGTTGGGACGGGCCCGGACCACCAACTGGAGCAGCTCGTTGCGGGGATAGAGCTTCTTGAAAGTGCGGTAGGGGATGAAGACCGAACTGTCGAGGCGGCTGACGCCTCCCAGTCCCTCCTTGCCCCTTTCCAGTATGCCGATGATGTAGAACTCGCGTCCCTGAATGAACACGGTCTGGCCCAGGACGTCCGTCTGGCGGGGGAAAAGGGCTTCCACCACGGCTGGCCCGATGACGGCCACTTGGCGGCGGCCCTGTTCGTCGACATCGCTCAGGAAGCGCCCATCGCGCAGCAGAAGCGTGGTGATCCCGGCCAAGTTGGGAGAGACGCCGCCGAAATTGGGACTGTGAAATTCCTTCTCGCGGGTCTTGATCACGGGTTGGGCGCCGTAGGACTGGTAGGCCACGTCGCGGACATGGATGGAGCGCTCCTTGAGGTCGTCGACGTACTCAGGTTCCAAGGGCGGATTCTGGATCTCCTGGCGGTTGGGGCCTCCTCCCGAGCCAATAGCGAATTGGGTCACGTAGATGTTGTCGGTCCCGAACTGCTCGATCTGGGAGAGGACCTGGGTGCGCAAGCCGGTGAGGATAGAGGCCACCACGATCACAACCGCCACGCCCAGTACCACGCCCACCACCGTGAGGGCGCTGCGCAGCTTGTAGGCGCGCAGGTTTTCCAGCCCCATCTTGACGTTCTCCAAGTACTGGTGGATGGTCATTGTGCGCTCCTCAGCGGTCGGCGGAAAGGGCCAGAATCGGATCCAGCGAAGCGGCCTTGAAAGCCGGGTAGAGGCCGGCCGCCAAGCCGATGCCTCCCGAAACGGCGATGGAGGAGATGACGTAGAACGCGCTGATCTCCATGGGGAATTCGAAGATAAGTTCGATCAGGGTGGTGACCTGCCAGGAGACCAGCATTCCGATCAAGCCGCCCAAGCTGCCCAGCAGTATTGATTCCACCAGAAACTGAAGCAGGATGTCGCGCTTGCGGGCTCCCAGCGACTTGCGCAAGCCGATCTCGAAGGTCCGCTCGGTCACCGAAACCAGCATGATGTTCATGACCACGATGCCGCCGATCAGGAGCGAGATCAGGGTGATGGGCGCCACCGCCAACTGCACGTAGCCGCCCACGTCCTGCACCAGGGTGTTGATCTCCTCGGTGGAGATGAGCCCGAAGTCGTCGTCCTCGCGCGGACTCAGCTTGTGGCGGACGCGCATGGCCACCCGCACCTCGTCCATGGCCTCCTGAAAGCGTCCCGGCAAGGAGTTTCCGCGGATGTTGATGCTGGACCGCGTCCCGTAGATCTTCTGGAAGGTCGAGATGGGGATGTACATCTGGTTGTCCAGGGACTGGCCGAAGGTCGAACCCTGTTCGGCCATCACACCCACCACCGTCAGGTTGTATCCGCTGACCTTGACCCTCTGCCCCATGGGGTCGCGGGAGGGAAAGAGCTCCTCCTCAACGTCCTTGCCGATCACCGTCACGTAGTGGGAACGGCGGACGTCGTCAGGTGTCAGGAAGCGTCCGGCGGCGATGTCGAAAGTCGAAACCAGAATGGCGTTCGAAGTGGTGCCGTTGATGGTGACCGCCCGCTGCTCTTCGGCTCCCCGGCGGACGGTCTGGGCGGTGCCCAGAAAGGCCGCTATCTCGTCGCAGGCGGAACAACGCCCGCGCACGAATTCGTAGTCGTCTATTGTCAGGCGCGGATTGCGCCTCTGGGCCCTGCGCACCGATTCCTGGTCAAGATTGGGAGCGAATCGGGTGAGGTTGAAGGTGTCGCCTCCCAAGGCGCCTGAAATCGAATCGACCACGTACTGCTCGGCCCCTTCGATGCTGGCTCCCACCACCACCACCGAACTGACGCCGATGATGACTCCCAGCAAGGTCAGGAAAGCCCTCAGCTTGTGGGCCCAGATGGACACCACCGCCAACCGGATCATTTCGCCGCTCAGACTGCCGCGGTTCTTCATAGCCTTGTCCGACCTACGCTCCCGGAGCCGCGCTTATTCACGTGATCACGAACAGCCTCTTGCCGCGGGGCATCAGAGAGTCCTGACCCGTTTCGCATAGCGTGACTCGCGGGCGAACTGATGGCCGCAGAGCGGCCCACGGCCGCCGAGAGGGTCCAAATAACGAAAAGCATCTTGATGGTAACACGCTGCTTTCCATCTTAGAAAGCCTTGCGGGACGATCAGCGGGGAGCCGCCAAGCGATTGCCGAAGCGCGGGCAAAAGCGCTAAAATATTGAGCTTAGGAGTTTGCAACCAATGCCTGAAAGCGACCTTTATCACCCCCATCATCCGGTGCGGATCGTCACCGCCGCGGCACTCTTTGACGGTCATGACGCAGCCATCAACGTCATGCGCCGCATCATGCAGGCTAGCGGAGCCGAGGTTATCCACCTGGGCCATAACCGCAGCGTGGAAGAAATCGTCAACGCCGCCATTCAAGAGGACGCCCAGGGCGTGGCCATCACCAGCTACCAGGGCGGCCACATGGAGTTCTTCAGGTACCTGCGCCAGATGCTGGACGAAAGGGGCGCTCAGCACGTCCGCATTTACGGGGGCGGGGGAGGCGTCATCGTCCCCTCAGAGATCAAGGCTCTGCAAGAGGCCGGCATCGAGCGCATCTTCTCGCCCGAGGACGGACGCCGCCTGGGATTGCAGGGGATGATCAACGAGGTCCTCAAAGGCTGCGACTTCGATCCCCGCGAATTCAAGCCCGAACGCAACGGCTTCTACCAGCCTTTGGCCCGGCGCATCACGACCGTGGAACTGGAGTCCCCGGAGGATGAGGCCGCCCAAGACGAGGCGGCTCGCGTCCCCGTCATCGGACTGACAGGTACCGGAGGAGCCGGCAAGAGTTCCCTGACCGACGAACTGGTGCGTCGCTTCATCAATGATTTCCCCGACAAACGGGTGGCCGTGCTGTCGGTGGATCCGACCCGCAGGCGCACCGGAGGCGCCCTGCTGGGTGACCGCATCCGCTTCAACAGCCTCAAGAGCCGGCGGGTCTACATGCGCTCGCTGGCCACCCGGGGAGCCCGCGGAGAACTGTCGGACGCCATCCGTCCCGTGCTCAAGGAAGTCCGCCGCTCGGGCTTCGACTTGATCTTGCTGGAAAGCGCCGGAATCGGACAGGGCGACAGCGCCATCGCCGAGACCAGCGACCTCTCAGTCTACGTAATGACCGCCGAATACGGCGCGCCCAGCCAGTTGGAAAAGATCGAAATGCTGGACTACGCCGACTTCGTAGTCATTAACAAATTCACCCGCCGCGGCAGCCAGGACGCCCTGCGCGAAGTCCGCAAGCAGGTGCAGCGCAACCGCCGGCTCTTCGACACCGATCCCGAATCGCTGCCCATCTTCGGGACCAGTGCCGCCCATTTCAACGACCTGGGCGTCAACGCCCTCTACGCCCACTTGATCGACAACCTCAAACAGCGCTTCGAGTTGGACTGGCAGAGCGGATACGCGGCCGACGACACCCGCCAGACCGACTCCTCACAGCACGTCATCCCTCCTCAGCGCGAGCGCTACCTGAGCGAGATCGCCGACCACTGCCGCGAACACCGCAAGTGGGCACGGGAACAAGCCGACGTAGCCGCCGACCTGCAAGCCCTGACCCACGCCTCAGCCATCTTGGGCGGACCCGAGAAAGAGGGTTTGGAGCCCTACCGGGAGCAGGAGCTTGAAGACGCCACTCCGGCTCAATCGGACCTGATGGAGGCCTTCAACCGCCAACTCGAACGGCTCGACCCATTCTGCCGCGACCTGCTCAACCAATGGGACGACTGGAGCGAGCGTTACCGCCGCCAGGAATTCGTCTACCACGTTCGGGGACGCGAGGTGCGGGTCGAGAACTTCCATGAAACGCTCTCGGAAAGCAAGGTGCCCAAGGTGGCGCTGCCGCGCTTCCGGGGCCTGGGAGAGCGGCTTTTCTGGCGGCTCACTGAGAACGCAGCGGGAGAATTCCCCTATACGGCGGGAGTCTTCCCCTTTAAGCGCAAGGCCGAGGATCCCACCCGCATGTTCGCCGGCGAAGGACCCGCCGAACGCACCAACCTGCGCTTCCATATGCTGGCCGACGAGCAACCCGCCAAGAGACTTTCGACGGCCTTCGATTCCATCACTCTCTACGGCGAAGATCCCGACCGGCGTCCCGATATCTACGGCAAGATCGGAGAGAGCGGGGTCAGCGTCTTCACGGTAGAAGAGGCCGAGCGCCTCTATGCCGGTTTCGACTTGTGCGATCCCAAGACTTCGGTTTCGATGACCATCAACGGTCCCGCTCCCACCATCTTGGCTTTCTTCATGAACACGGCCGTTCGCCAGCAGTGCCGGCTCTTCCTTCGCCAAGAGGGACGGCTTGAGATCAGCCAGGAGGAATGCCTGCAGCCCGATGCCCAGCGCGGATCCACTTGGGATGAGGTGCGGGCCTTGCTGAGCGACGAGGAATACCGTCAGATCAGCGCCCAAGCCCTCTCTCAGGTGCGGGGGACGGTGCAAGCCGACATCCTCAAGGAGGATCAGGGCCAGAATACCTGCATCTTCTCCACCGAATTCGCCCTGCGCATGATGGGCGACGTGCAGCAGTACTTCATCGACAACAAGGTACGCAACTTCTACAGCGTCTCCATCAGCGGCTACCACATCGCCGAGGCGGGCGCCAATCCCATTCACCAGTTGGCCTACACCTTGGCCAATGGCTTCACCTATGTCGAGTACTACCTCTCAAGAGGCATGAAGATCGACGACTTCGCCCCCAACCTGAGCTTCTTCTTCAGCAACGGCATGGACGCCGAATACACCGTCATCGGGCGCGTGGCGCGAAGGGTCTGGTCGGTAGCCATGAAGCGCCTCTACCAAGGCAACGAGCGCAGCCAGAAGCTCAAGTACCACATCCAGACCAGCGGACGCAGCCTGCACGCCCAGGAGATCGAGTTCAACGACATCCGCACCACCCTGCAAGCCCTTCTGGCCATCTACGACAACGCCCAGAGCTTGCACACCAACGCCTACGACGAAGCCATCACCACTCCCACCCGCCAATCGGTGCGCCGCGCCATGGCCATTCAGTTGATCATCAACCGCGAATTCGGCCTCACCAAGTGCGAGAACGCCACCCAGGGCAGCTTCATCGTGGAAGAGCTCACCGATCTGGTGGAGGACGAGGTGCTCAAGGAATTTGACCGGCTGACCGAGCGCGGAGGCGTGCTGGGCGCCATGGAACTTCAGTACCAGCGGGGCCAGATTCAGGAAGATTCGCTTAAGTACGAACAGCTCAAGCACTCGGGCCAATTGCCCATCGTAGGCGTCAACACCTTTCTGCCCGAGGACTCCGGGGAAGCGTCCGAGGAGAAGGAAGTGGAACTGACCCGCGCCACTCAGGACGAGAAAGAAGAATGCATCAGGCGCCTGCAGGAATTCCAGCAGCGCCACCACGACCAAGCCGAGCAAGCCCTGCAGTCCCTCAGGCAGACGGCTCTCTCGGGCGGCAACGTCTTCGCCCAACTGATGGAAGCCGCCCAGCACTGCAGCCTGGGACAGATCACGCACGCCCTCTACCAAGTCGGCGGCGAATACCGTCGCAACATGTGACCGCCCCTGCGCCGGTTCTCACCAAGGTCGCCAAAGTTGGGCCGCCATTCGATCAAGCGGTTCGTGCTCCTCAAGGTTGACGAGCCTTTAGGGGCGGCGGCGCAGGGCCCTGATCAGCGGACGCGGGGGGAACACCAGCAGTCCTAATCCCAGCAGGCCAACCAGAGACAGGACCACCCCCCAGGTGAAGGCCCAGGGACGGTAAACGAAGCGCACCCGCGATCGTCCTTCGGGCAAGTGCACGCCCCGGAAGAGGTAGTCGGCCCGGTAGATCCGGTCTGGGCGGCCGTCGACCTCCACACGCCAGCCCTCCTCCCAGGCGTCGTGGAGAATCAGCCAGCCAGGACCCTGCATGCTGACGTCGAGGACGATTTCGTCGGGGTTGTCGGTAATCCAGCGCACCTGGCCCGAGGCGCTTTCCCTCATGGAAGAATCGGCGTTCTCGATCACCGCCGCCCCGAAAAAGGCCGGACCCTGGGTGCGCTTGAGGGCCTCCTCAGGATCGTCGGTCAACACGACCTCGCTGGCCACTCGGGCCCGCTGTCCCCCCGGGATTCGGTACAGCAAAAGCTCCGAGTCGGTTTCCAGCGGCTCCAAGTCGGTGAGATCCAGCGGCTTGGCCGAAACCAGGAAGCGGCATCCGGCCCGTTTCAGGACGCGGATCTGCTGGGCCTCCAGATCGGGAATCCAATAATGAAGATCGCCCTGGACCAAAGGCTGCATGTAGCGGGCATAGCGCTGCAGACTGAGCGACTCGTATCCGCGCACGTCCCTCAGCGGATAGATCATGTTGACGTTGGGGACCATGACCGGCGTCCCCAGGGCCGCGTAACGCTGGTGCGGATAGGTTTGCAGTTGGCGGATGATCTCGGGACGGGCCGTCAGAAACGGAGAAGGATCACAGACCGTGTTGAAGAAGAAACCCGCCGAGAAAGACTGCAAAATGACAGCCCCCAGGGCGTAGTAGGCAAAGCCGGGCTTGCCCTGAAACCACCACAAGCCGCCAACCAGCGCGACGGCAAGGAGAGGGTAGAGCGGCAGCGGCAAGAGACGGGATACAAAGAAGAAGCGGCTTTGGGGTTCGCTCCACAGCGCCGAAGCCTGCAGGATGAAGAGGATGCCGGCCGCCAATCCCAAAAGCGCGGCCGCCCAAGGCAGCAGCCGCACCCCGCGCGACTCGACGATGCGCTCCACCCCTAAGCCGGCCAGCAGGGCCAGCGCTCCCTGCAGGACGAAGGCGATGTGATGATGGTTGCCGGCGCCGACTAGAGGCAGGCTGTTGAAAAGCTCCCAGAAAGGCCAGACGGCCAGCAGGATCACCCCTGACCAGGCCACCAAGGCCCACAACGCCCACTCCCATCGCTTGAGACCTAAGAACCAGTTCTTGCTCCTCGTTTTGCCCGTGGCCCAGGGCAACGAAGCCAGAGCCAGCAACATCATGGGCACACCCAGATGAGCGAAGTAATAAGTCCCGAAGGGCGGCGCGCGAAACAGGCTTGAGGAGGCCACGAAGTGGGGCAGGATGAAGACGGGAGTCTGGTCCCAGGTCAGATGTCCGCCCTGGACGGAAAGCCGGGTCGCGAAGTTGGCGCTCTTGGTGACCAGGTCGGCGAAAGGAAGCACGGCCGCGGCGGCGGCGATAAACCCCAGCAGCAGTCCGCCGAACACGGCCGGGACGCGGCGAGGAGCCCTCACCAGAGCATAGAGGCCGGTGCTCAGGTGGAGAAGCAGGGCGTTCTCCATCTGGCCCCCCAGGTATCCCAGCGCCAACACCGCGCCGGTGGCCGCCAGGTCGCGGTGCCTGCCCTTTTTCAAGTAGCCTTCCAAAGTCCAAAGCTGCCATCCCAGCAGGCCCGAGACCCAGGTATTTGAGAACCCCAGGTAGAAGATCTGATAGGCCGCCAACTGGTAGGCGGCAGCGGCCACCAGCGCCGATTGTGGACGCAGGCCCAAGCGGATCGCGAGAAGATAAATCCCCACCCCCGCCAACAACAGCTTGAACCAGGCGCTCCACTCCATGGCGGCCGCTTGGGGCAAGAGCAAGAAAACCATCTGAAAAGGATTGAGGGCGGCCGACACCGAGTTGGCCAAGAAGGGCACACCGGTCTGTACGTAGGGATTCCACAGCGGTAGTCGGCCTTGAGAAAGCTCATCGCGTAGGAAAACCTGGTAAGGAAAGACCTGGTCGGTGATGTCGCTGATGATGGGATTCTTAACCGACTTGATCTCGGCGAGCTGGCTCCAGGGAGGCATCTGCCCGACGATATCGGCAGGAACCAGCGTCTGCGGGGTGGCCAAGGCCCTGATCAGGAACAATCCGGCCAACAAGGCCAAAACCAGGACGCCCCATATGCTCTTGTTGCCCATCTCGCCTTCAGATCTTGCCCCGCACAGTCCCCGCCGTCAACGGAGGCCTGGGGATCCTGACGGTCGAGGGTGTGTGATAGTCAAGCCTCAGGCCGCCAGCGGCAGCACTCCATGTCCACATTGCCGTCGGCATCGAAGCGGACGCCCTCGGCCTTGAGCAAAGCCTTCTGGGTGCCTTGAGGGAGATGAGACAGGCGGTCGGTTGAGCAACCTCCGGAGGCGTTTACGACACGGTGCCAGGGCACGTCGTCGGGACAGTTTCGCATGGCCCATCCCACCGCCCGGGCCGACAATGGAGGATCGAGCAGAGAGGCGATTTGACCGTAGTTCATGACCTTGCCGGGCGGAATGCGGCGAACCCATCGGTGGACTTTTTCGAATGAACTTGACTTGGCGGAAGAACGGTTGCCAGACATGAAATCGGTTGTTCCTTCAGGCGAGCGCAGCCAGCGCCGACGATTAAGAGCAGCTTTCAATGCTCTATAATACTTTTTTTCGGAGAACCGATATGACAGGGAGCGGGCCTTGAGGGAGTCGAAGACCCGCTCAATCGGCAGGGGCAGGAGGAACTTTGTCACGCATTCTACTGATCGACGATGAGGATATGACGCGCAACATGCTGCGGCAGGCGCTGGAATTAAAGGGCTATGAGGTGCATGAGGCCTCCAATGGGTTGGAGGCCCTGAGACTTCAGCGGGAAACGCCCTGTTCCCTCGTCATCACCGATATCCTCATGCCCGAGAAGGAAGGGCTGGAGACGATCGTGGAATTGCGCAGCGAATGTCCCGACCTGAAGATCATCGCCATGTCGGGCGGAGGTTCGGCGGGCAAGCTCAACTTCCTCGATGCCGCCGGCAAGCTGGGGGCCCAGGCCACTCTGCAAAAGCCCTTCGAACTCGAAAAGCTCTTCAAGACGGTGAAATCACTGATGGAAGCAGAGTCGGCCTGAACCCACTCGCGGACGCCCAGGGCTCTCAATAGACCAGGACTTGAGCCTTCAGTTCCTCCAAGCTCAGGCGTTCGGCCTTGTAGTCTTGGATCAAACTCACGGGAATCGATACGATTTGGCGCGTACTGCGCGATTGGCTCGGGGCAAAAACCCCAACGTCGCCCAGGCTGTTCAACATGCGCAGACCGCCGGAGGTGGTCTTGAGCACAAGGTTCACGTACTCGCCTTCCTGCAAATGAGTCAATTGGTCGGCGTAGTCGGCAACTGTCTCCACCAGAAAGCCCCGCATCTTTTCCAACTGCTCAAGGCTGCGGTTTTGCAGTTCCTCCAGATCTTTCTGCCGGTCCAAGTGCACCTGCTGGGCCTCTTGAAGCCGTTCCCGCAGGCTCATCTCGGTCGGCTGGTCTTGAGGCTCGCCGGCCGGTTGGGCGGTCTCGGGCACCCTTATCCCCTGTTCGTAGAAGGCCCTGAGATTCAAGTGGGGTTTATCGGACACTTCGACCTTGCCCTTGACGGGAATGGCCATCTCGAAGACCGCTCCCTGGCGGGGCAGATAATAGCTGTGGACGGAAACCGAAGAAGCCATCACGATATGGGCCGGCCTGTCGGCCTGGGCCACGACTTTGACGGTGGTCTCCAGCAGGCCTTCCAGGGTTCTCAGTTCCCGCGCGACTAGATCGGCATCCAGGTCAGGGCGCTGTTGAGCTGCGGCCGGCAAGGCGGCCAGAGTCAAGGCCAAGGCCAGATGAACAAAGTAACGGAAGCAAGAGCAAATGGTCTGTCGATGATACTGCATGTTTCCCCCCATGCTTTTTTATCGAGTCCGCCCGCGGCCTAGAAGGCCGTGAGGACTGGTCATTGACTGATTTTCTCGGGTTGTCGTTGATCCAGGGTGTAGACCAGGGCCTCACCCAGAAAGGACACTTGTTGATTGAGAGCGCTGTCGCGTTGAGCGAACTGCTCGAGATTGGCGTCCACCACGGAAAGACGCCGCAAATAGTCGAGGCGCAGGTCGGCATAGGTCTGGGCCATCCACTGTTCCACCTCTTGCAGGGCCTGCTGGTCATCCTGCCTCCAGGCTTGGCTCAACTGACTTTCCAAATCGGCGGCCACGGCATGCAGACGCCGCAGCTGAGTCTGGTCCAGGCCCTGCAGGCGTTGGTCGAGCAGTCTGACCTCTCGGATCAGTCCCGCCATGGCCTCGTCGCGTGTCGCCAGCTTGTCGCGGACCTGCACCAGCACCTGGTCCGACAAGACCCGCAACTGTCCCTCTGAAACCGCTGGCGAAAGGGAAGGGAATGGTCCGAAGCCGGCCCTCACGATGCCTTGGTCGACTTCTATCTGGAAGCCCGAAGCCGAGAGGCCGGCCACGGTCAGCAGCATGGCCAGCGCACCGGCCAATCCCGCTTTCCAGAGAGCCGAGAGGCGCCTCCAGGCTTGCAGCAGGCCCAGACGCGAGTCGTCGCGCGCTACGAAGAAGTGATGGGGTATGGGGACGTCCTGCACCTCGCCCAGGGCGGCGAAGGTTTGCTCTAAAGCAGCCTTCTCGCGGCGGCAGATGTCGCACTGCTGCAAATGCCGGCTCAGTTTCCGGCGTTGGGCATCGGGCAAATCATCCATCAGGTAAGGTGCAATATCTTGGCTATAGCGGCAATCCATAACGCTAATCTCCCATCCCGCAGGCCTGCAACCGTTGTTTGAGTCCATGCAGTCCCGCGTAAAAACGCGACTTGACCGTGCTGAGAGGAATCTCGGTCACCGCGGAAATCTCTTCGAAGGTCAGGTCTTGGTAGACCTTCAATTCGATGGCCATGCGCTGATCGGGCGGCAGTCCGCCCAAGGCCCGCCGGACCCACTGGCTGCGCTCGCGGCGCAGAAGGCTCTTCTCCTGCTGCGAGTCGCCTCCAGCTAGCTGTTCGGAGAGCGGTCCGGCCCGGCCTTCCTGGTCAAGGGAGTGAGGAGGCCGGTCGGGCTTCTTGCGCAGACGGGTCAGGCACTGGTTGGAGGCGATCCTGTAGATCCAGGTTGAGAACTTCGACTCTAAACGGAACCTACTGATGTGGCGATAGGCCGCCAAGAACGTCTCCTGGGTGGCCTCCGAGGCATCATCAGGGTTGCGCAGCATGCGCAGAGACAGGTTGTAAATGGCCTGCTGCCAGCGCACTACCAAGCGGTTGAAGGCCACCCGGTCGCCCTTTTGAGCCTCGATGACCCATTGCAGTTCCTGGTCCGCCTCGCTCAGGGCTGAAGGCGGTCTCGTCTCTTCGCTGGTTCCGATTCTCAAAGCCTCTTCCATGTCTTGCGGCCTCAACCGTTCTCCTCGGTCCGATCTCGCGTTTCGTTCTCTTTAGACATGAGCGGCTTGCTCTTGGTCGAAAAAGTTGTAGGGACGACCCGAACTTTCCTCCAGGGCGTTCGTCTACGAGGACGAAGCCCGAAACGACTTGAATTTGTCCTACAATACTCAAGATGCTACGCCGTTTTTCTTTTATGTGGGTGCTTCTCCTGCTCTCGTCGGCCCTCGGCGCGGGCTCCGCATTGCCGGAGGGGCCTTCTTCTTCCGACCGCCTGCGCCGCCAAGCCCTCGACAGCATCACCGCCGAGGAACTGCGCCGCGACGTGGAGTTTCTCTCCTCGAACCGCCTGCAAGGACGGGCGGCGGACAGTCCCGGCAACCGTGAGAGCGCCTATTTCCTGGCCCGCCGTATGGAGGAACTGGGCTTGCAGCCGGCCGGCGACGCGGGAGGATACTTCCAGTACGTACCGCTGGTGCGCTCCCGCCTGCTGGAGTCGAACCGGCTGGTCATCCGCCAGGGCGTCCGGGAAATCAAGCTGCAAGTTCAGGAGACCTTTACTCCCGAGCGTTACTCGTCCTCTGGCGAAGCCTCGGGGCCCCTGCTTTTCGCCGGATACGGGGTGCAGGCGCTCGAGATCGGATACGACGACTACCGCGGAGTGGAGGCTCAGGGCAAGATCGTGGTGCTTGCGCCCGGAAGTCCCAGCGGAGAGGAGCGTCCCGAAGACCTGGAGTTGGAAAAGCTGCTCACCGCTCAGGAGCAGGGGGCGGCGGGAGTGATCGTCCTCGACTTCTCCAACAATCTGTCCCTGACGGCGGGATTGGCTTGGCCCAAGGACCTTTCCACTCAGCGCTACCTGCATAGCGAAGATGTCGCGCGGGTCAAGATTCCGGCGGTTCGAGCCTCGCTGCAAGTCCTGGAGCAGCCGCTGTTGGAGGCGGGACTGGATGTGGAGGACGTGGTGCAGCAGATCGAGGACGGCGGAGAACCCCTCAGCCGGGCGCTGGCGGGACTCGGAGCCGAGATCGAGGTGAGCCTTGAGCGCGAGGCGTTCAAGGTCAGGAACGTCCTGGCCAGACTCCCGGGACGCGATCCGGAGCTGGCCCACGAAGCCGTGGTCCTGGGAGCCCACTTCGACCACCTGGGACGCCGGGGGGCCACCGTTTACAACGGAGCCGACGACAACGCCAGCGGCGTGGCCGCCCTTCTGGAGATCGCTCAAGCCCTGACCCAAGGAGGCCGTGCGCCCCGCCGCAGCGTCCTCTTCGCGGCCTTCAACGCCGAGGAGAAAGGACTCCTGGGCTCACGCCATTACGTGCGCCATCCCAGCGTTCCCTTGGAGGACACCGCGGCCATGTTCCAGATGGACATGATCGGACGAAATGAAGAGGTCCCGGACGCCGACGACTATCGGTTCACGGGCCTCGACCTTCAGGAAGCCGCCGAGAACGCCAAGGCCCTGAACGTGCTGGGCTACAGCCGGAGCGACGATTTGCGCCAGTTGGTCAACCGCAACAACCGCAGGGTCCTGCTCCTGATCCGGTTCCGCTACGACAACCATCCCATCGGACTCCTCCACCGCTCCGATCAGTGGCCCTTTCTGCAGCACGGAGTCCCCTCCCTGCTCTTCACGACGGGACTGCATCCCGACTACCACCGCCCCGACGACACGCCCGAAAAGCTCAACTACCCCAAGTTGGAACAAATCACCCAATTGGTCTATCTTTGTTTGTGGGAAGCAGCCGATTCGCCAACCCGTCCGTCGATGGGGACTGCTCCTGCCGACCAGCAGCCGCAACAATAAGCCGAGACATCACCATGAATGAGGACCTGTCGCAAGCCTTCATCACCCAAGCCCAGAAGCATCTGCGCGACGATTTCATGCCCCGCTTGGGCAAATGCGTGGACCAACTGACCCACGAGCAGCTCTGGTGGCGTCCCAACGAGAACTGCAACAGCGTGGGCAATCTGCTCCTCCATCTTTCGGGGAACGTCCGCCAGTGGATCATCGCGGGCGTCGGTGGTCAACCCGACACGCGCCAGCGCGACGAAGAATTCGCCGCCCGCCAAAGCGGCCAAGCCTCCCAACTGATGGAAAAGCTGCAGGCAACCGTGGACGAAGCTTGCCAGGTTCTGGACTCCTTGACGGCTGCTGATCTTCTGGAAACCCGCCGCATCCAGGTCTACGACGTGAGCGTCCTCAGCGCCGTCTTTCACGTCGTGGAGCATTTCTCACACCACGTCGGGCAAGTCATCTACATCACCAAGGCCCTGCGCGACAGGGATCTGGAATTCTATAGGGGCCTGTAGAAGGCCCGGCCTTGAAGGACTTTTGTTATGAAGCGCCTCTTAACCTGCATCTTCGCCCTTCTTCTCTCTTTGCCCGCGGCCCAGGCCGAGCGCCGTTCAGGCGAAGCCCGCGGCTGGGAACATGAGAGCTCCGACATCCCAGCCAATTCCCGCATCCGCTTCGTCAACCTCGACAACGGCCTTCGACTGGCCTGGATGGCCAATCCCGAACCCAACAAGCGCAGCTTTTTGCGCATGCACGTGGCCGTCGGTTCGCTGGCTGAAGAGGAGGATGAGCGGGGCATGGCCCACTTCCTGGAACACATGGCTTTCAACGGCACCCGCAATTTTCCCCCCGGCACCCTGATCGAATGGTTTCAGGAGCACGGAATGTCCTACGGCGCCGATTCCAACGCCTCCACCGGCTTTGAAGCCACCATCTACCAGATCGATCTGCCCGACTCCGATGCGGAAAGCCTCAAAGAAGGACTCAAAGTGCTGCGCGATTTCGCCGACGGGATCACCCTCAGTTCCGAGGAGGTCGAGGCCGAGAAAGGCGTCATCGACGCTGAACAGAGAGAGCGTGATTCGGCCAGCCTGCGCACCTTCATCAGGCAGATCGAAATTGAACTGGCTGGAACCCGCATTCCCCAGCGCCTTCCCATCGGCGTGCAGGAAGCACGGGCCCGCTTCACCGCCGACATGACGCGCGCCTTCTACCAGAAATGGTACCGTCCCGAAAACGTCACCGTGGTCTTGGTGGGCGATCTCCAGGACACCGATCCAGAGCCCTTGATGCGCCAGGCTTTCGCCGATTGGGAGGCTCCCCAAGAGCCGCCCGCCCAAGTGCCCGAAGTCAAGTCGCCACGTTTCCAGGAACGCTACTACAACATCTACGAGAATGAGATCCCCACGGCCCAGATCAGCCTGGAACGGTTGCGTCCTTATGAGGACGAACCCGATACCAAGGCCCGGCGCCAGGAGGATGTCCCTCTCTCCCTGGCCCGTGGAATGCTCAATCTGCGCTACTCCGAGTTGGCCAAGAAAGCCGGCGCTCCCTTCCTCAGCGCCAGTGTTGGAGGCACCTCGGCCTTCCAAGTGATCGAGGGTGAAAACCTGACCGTGGTCACCGCTCCCGAGGGCTGGAAGGCGGGATTGGCGCAGGCCGAGCTGGAATTGCGGCGGGCCCTGCAGTTCGGCTTCCAGCAGGCCGAACTCGACGAGGTCAAGGCCAACGTCCTGCGCAGCTTGGACGAAGCTGTGGAACGCGAGGAGACCCGCTCCAGCGGCGGCTTCGTCAGGCAGCTCCTGTCGGCGGCCGGCAGCGACATCGTGGCTTCGGACGCTGAAACCAACCGCGCCATCATCAAGCCGGCCGTGGAGTCCCTGACCCTGGAGGCCTGCAACCAAGCCTTTGCCCAGGCCTGGGCCAAAGGCGTCCAGCAACTCAGCCTGGTGGGCTCGGTCGACCTGGGCGATGATGCCGAACAGGTGCTGCGTGAGGCCCTTGAAGACAGCCGCAAAGCGGATGTTTCGGCGCCCGACGCCATCACCGTCGAGGACTTCGCCTATCCCTCCGATGAGGACTCCGCAGGCCAGATCGAGCAACGCAACCACGTCGAAGACCTGGGAATCCACCAAGTCGTCTTTGCCAACGGCGTGATGGTCAACGTCAAGAGGACCGACTTCAAGGAGAAGCAGATCCTCGTCCGAGGACGGCTGGGCGAGGGACTCCTGACCCTCGATCCTAAACGGCCCGAACTCAGCTTGGCGGCTACCCAAGTCTTCGCGGCCGGAGGCTTGGAGGCCCACAGTTCGGACCAGTTGCGCCGCATCCTGGCCGGGAAACAAGCCAATTTCAGCTTTACGGTCGGTCAGGGCGCCTTCCAGATCGGCGCCTCCACGACGGCCGAAGATCTTGTGCTGCAGTGCGAACTGATTGCGGCCTATTTGCAGCATCCGGGCTGGCGGCCGGAAGGCATGAACCAGTTCCAAGCCGTGATTCCGCGGCTCTATGAAGGGTTCAAGCACCAGCATCAGGGTCCCCTTCAGATGGAGTTCATCCCCCGCCTTTACGGCGACGATCCCCGCTTCGGCCTGCCGGCTCAAGAGGCCATCACCCAGGTCACGATGGACGACATCCGCTCCTGGCTGCAGCCCCACCTGCAAGAGGCTCCTCTGGAGGTGACCTTCGTCGGCGATCTGGAGGTGGAGGCCGTGGTCGAAGCTGCTGCCCGGACTCTGGGCAAACTGCCGCGGCGCCGCCAGAGCAGGGCCTACGAGGAGCGGCGCAAGGTCCCCTCACCTAAGCCGGGGCTGCACGAGGAGTACACAATCGAAACCAACGTGCCCAAGTCCCTGCTTTTCATGGCCTTCCCCACCACCGACGGACGGGACGTCGAAATCCGGCGCAGGCTCTTCTTCCTGGGGCAGATCATCGACGACCGGCTGCGCAAGGACGTCCGCGAGAAGCTGGGCGCCGCCTACAGCCCCTCAGCCTCCTCCCGCACCAACAGCGTCTTCCCCGGAATCGGGCTGATGACCGTTCAGTCCATGTCCGATCCAGAGAAGGTCGGGGAACTGCGCCAAGCCTGCCTGGAAGTCACCTCGGAGTTGGCCCGCGAAGGCACCAACGACGAAGAGGTCGACCGACTCAAGCAGCCGGTCCTCAAGCAGATCCGCGACCTCAGACGCTCCAACTCCTATTGGCTTCAGGCCATCGACGAAAGCCAAAGACGTCCGCAGGTTCTGGAGGAAATGCGCCATCTGGATGAGTTCTACAGAGCTCTGCGGGCCTCTGACCTGAATCCTCTGGCGGCCCGATACCTGCCGAGCGAGCGCGCCTCTTGGGCCGTTGTCAGTCCTCGTTGAGCAGGAGCCAATATTTCACGCCCACCTGGCAAAAGAGCGGAGGCTTGGCTTACCTTGGTCTACGCAGGCGCCGCCTTCCTCCCGACTCTTAGCGTCGTGGCCTGAAATAGAGCCTTTTATTAGAATTCTAAGTCTCTCTGAAAGTAGGCATTAAGCTGCTGTCCGGCGAATGCCTTCTTGTTTAAATATTCCGCAAGATTTTTCTTGATATCCATAGGCCTGGATGCTAACCTCTAGCCAACCGTTATTAGGATAGACTATCTCGCTAGTCGGAATGTCCAGTGATCTTCCACCTCTGGAGATCGTCTACCCGTGTAGGTGACACCGGGTCGCAATAAGCCTCAAGTCATCTAACACTAGCTAAATGTTGCTGACAATCCACACACGAAAGGGAGGACTGCGTATGAGTACCTGGAGACGATGTCTAATTGTATCGTTGATGATACTCGTTACGGCATCCATAGTTTGGGCTACCAAGCTAGTGCCGCTTAACTTAGAACAAATGTGCCAAAGATCGGGTCAAATTTACTTGGGAACCGTGGTCTCGGTCCACGAGGAGAGTGTCGAACTGGGAGGAGGCACCTTGCCCTCTTTGGTCTACACCATCCGCGTGGATGAAGCGCTGAAGGGCGCCTTTGAGACGGTCAAGGGCCAACAGGTCACGACCCTCCGTACCATCGGGACTCTCAAGCAACAGCAGAGCGGGCAGCCTCCGATTCCCGGATTCCCCTTGCTCAAAGAAGGCCAGGAGTACCTGCTGATGGTGGCCCCCGCCTCGCCGGCCACCGGCCTGACCGCCACGGTCGGACTGGGACAAGGCTGTTTTGAGGTGGACGGCAAAGTGGCCGTCAATGGCTTTGACAACGTCGGACTCTTCAGAGGCATGAGCGCTCCCCAGACCTCGGGCGCCATGTCCTATGACGATCTCCGCAACCAAATTCAGGGCATTCTGGGAGGTGGCCAATGAGACGTTCATTTCGCACCACGACAGCTTTGCTGAGCATCGCCCTGTTGGCGGCTTCGCTCTTTGCGGGCGGACCGCTCGACCTCAACCCCAACGATCCTGACGGTGTCTCGCGCTGGCCCAACGGCGGCCTGGACATCCCCTTCAATATGGACCTGGGCGGCTTGGGCCCCTTGAACGACGCCGACGCCCAGCAGTTTATTCTCGACGCCCTTCAGATCTGGGAGGACGTTCCGACGGCTACCCAGACCTACTCCAACAACGGCAACATGCCGTTCGACGTCGACGAAAACAACTTCGCCCCCTTCGCCATCCCCATCCTGTTCGGCATCAACGCCACACCCGACGGGTTGAGTCCGGTCGTCTTCGATGAAGACGGGGCCATCTTCGACGCTATTTTCGGCATCGGAACCGGCGTGCTGGGCTTCGCCAGCGCCGACACCTTCGCCCCCGACGGCACGCCCTTGGAAGCGGTTTGCTTCCTCAACGGCGGAGCCGTGTTGGACGGATTCCCCTTGGTTGACTTCTTCGGCGTTACGGTGCACGAGTTCGGCCACTATTCCGGACTGGCCCACACCGTCGTCAACGGTGAATCGGTTCTTCTGGGCGACGACACGGGTCCTTCCCCCCAGGACACCTTCGGCCCCGCGCCGCTGACCTCGGTGGAGACCATGTATCCCTTCGCCCTGGTGGGCCAGGACGCAGCCAGCCTGCATGCCGACGATATCGGCATGATCTCCTACCTCTATCCCGAGGCTGGCTACTTGAGCACGGCCGGATTCCTGAGAGGAAGCATGGAGCTGCCCGCCAACGCGGGTCCCGTGACCGGCGTCAACATCATCGCCCGCAATGTGGCTGATCCCTTCAATGACGCCGTCTCTTCGATTTCGGGAGACCAAGGCGACACCGGAGTCTTTACTCTGCGCGGACTGACGCCCGGCGCCGACTATGTCATCTTCATCGACGACATCCAGGCTGGCGGGTTCAGCACACCGCCCTTGATCAACTTCCCGGGTCCGGAGGAGTTCTACAACGGTGCGGACGAGTCCGACAACATCACCTCGCCCGACAATCCTCTGGATTCGGTCTTGGTCAGCCCCTCGGGCGGCCTGGAAACTGGTTTCGACGTTATCTTCAATGCCTTCACGCCGGGTGACATTCTGCCCGTGGGCGATGACGGCAACGTGGAGATCTTCCTGCCATTCCCCTTCACCATTTGCGATTCGCAGTTCAATTCGGTCTTCGTCAACGCCAACGGCAACCTGACCTTCGGCGTTCCCAGCGGAGACTTCAGCGAATCGGCCGCCGACATGACGGGCGGACCGCCCCGCATCGCGGGACTGTGGGACGACCTCAACCCCTCAGCAGGTGGAACCGTCACCTTCGACATCCAGGATACGGGTGGCGCCCAGCGCGTCATCGTCATGTGGGACGACGTGCCCGAGTTCATCTCCACAGGCTCCAACACCTTCTCCATCACCGTCGCCAACGACGACAAGGCGACGGCGGAGTACGGTTCGTTGACGGCCACGGACGGCTTGGCCGGCATCAGTTGCGGCAGCGAATTGGCTTCGGGCCTGGAACCCCAGATCGACGTCAGCGCTGCCGGCGGCTTCATCAAACTCAAGCAGGAAGCCGCCGTCTTCGAACTCTTCAATGCCGGCAATCCCAACGACCTGTCGGGCGACACCCTGCACTACGACGCCAAGACCCAGTTCAAGGACAGCTTCGAGCCCAACAACGTGCCCTTCCTGGCCACCAACTCCTCGCTGCCTTTCAACACCCTTGACGCGCGTACGCGCTTCAGCGATATTGCTGCTGGCGGCGACGTCGACTTCTACAGATTCAGCGCCCAAGCCGGAACCACGATCATCGCCGAGGTCATCGCCGGCAACCTCGACTCCACGCTGGGACTCTTCAGCCTCAGCGGAGGCGTCGCCACGCTGGTGGACAGCGATGACGACGGAGGTGCGGGACTGCTCTCGCGCATCATCTTCCCGGTGGCCGCTTCGGGCGACTTCGCCCTGGCTGTCAGCACCTTCCCCGACTTGGATTTCAACGGGGACGGTTCCAGCTCTGGACGCTACGTGTTGGACGCCTTCGCCATCAACGGCTTCCTGCTCGACTTGGGAGACGATGACTCCGAGGAAGTCACGCTGAACTTCAACTTCCCCTTCCAGGGAGGCAGCTTCCCCAGCGTTTTCGTCAACTCCAACGGAAGCCTGACCTTCGGCGGAGGCGACAACGACTTCTCGGAAAGCGTCTCCGAGTTCCTCAACGAACTCCCCCGCATCGCCATGCTGTGGGACGACCTTTCGCCCAACCAGGGCGGTTTGGTCCTGGTTGACTCAGCCGCCACTTCGGCGACCGTCAGCTTCCAGGGCGTGCCCCAGTTCCTGACCGGCGACTCCAACAACTTCTCGGTCACCCTCAACGACGACGGCAGCATCGCCATCGACTACGGGGCGGTCAACGCCAGCGACGGACTAGTGGGTGTGACGGAAGGCGGCGGAGCAGCCGATCCTGGAGAAACCGACCTCTCGGCAGCCGGACCGCTTTCGGCTACCGGAACTACCTACGAGCTGTTCACCATCGGCACTTTCGATCTGGCTATGCAAAGCCTGACCTTCCTGCCTTGAGCAGCAGCCCAAACAGGGGAGCGTCGGACGCTCCCCTGCCCTTCCTTCCAACCTCCCGTCTCCCCGACTCCTGACCCCGCGGGCAGAGACAACTCGCCCACTGGGGACGACCGCCAAGAGTCGTGTCCGACGGCAACAAGCCGGCAGCCTTGAAAGCCCTTCACACCAAGGGGCGGTCCGCTCCAAACCGACTGGGACCGCCACCAGCCGGCACCCTTGCCCCTGACGGCTGCCGGTCGGCACAGAAAGACTTAATGCTGCATTTAGCAATCTATGAGAAGCGCTCAGAAACACTTATTTGTTAGAGGCAAGCCTGAAATAGGTTTTGCGCTTCTTCCAAGAATTGATCTCGTTTGACGTTTGGCAATTTATCTTGCCTTTCTGTCTCTGCAATGCTAGGCTTTTAGCTATTGTCGGTAATCATATTCTCGGCCAGGCGAGAATTTCCAGGTTGATTCCACTGATTTTATGTCGAAACGAATGACCCTACAGGGGGATCTATCGCTCGAAATCAGCCGGAAAACCTAATCCAAGCCAACCTTTGCATGAAAAATTAGCATCGAAAGGGAGAGTGACGCATGAACATCTGGAAGCGACGTCTAGCCTTTTGCCTGGTGATGCTCCTGGGGGGATCGATCGTTTGGGCCACCAAGCTGGCCCCCTTGAATCTGGAGCAGCTCTGCCGGCAGTCTGGTCAGATCTACCGCGGAACCGTTGTTTCGGTAGAAGAGAAGAGCATCGAAGTGGGAGGCGGCAGCCTGCCCTCCTTGTCCTACACCATCCGCGTGGATGAGAGCTTCAAAGGCACATTCGACAACGTCAAGGGCCACCAAGTGGCCATTCTGCGCACCATCGGAACCCTCAAGCAGCAGCAGAGCGGACGGTCTCCGATTCCGGGTTTTCCCGTGCTCAAAGAGGGACAGGAATACCTGCTGATGGTAGCGCCGAAATCCGTTGCAACGGGATTGACCTCCACCGTCGGCCTGGGACAGGGCTGTTTCGAACTGGACGGCAAAGTAGCGGTCAACCTCTTCAACAACTTCGGCCTGTTCCGGGGCATGAGTTCGCCCACCGCAAGCGGTCCTTTGACCTATGACCAACTGCGCCAGCAGATCAAGAGCATCGTAGGAGGTGGCCAATGAACCGGACACTCCGCTCGCTGACTCTGGCGCTCTCTTTTCTGGCCCTATCCGTGCCCTTGTGGGCCGGAGGCGCCCTCAATCTGAATCCCAACGATCCCGACGGCGTCAGCCGGTGGGCCAACGGAGGAGTCGACATCCCCTACAACATGGACTTGAGCGGGCTGGGCCCCTTGAGCAATGCCCAAGCCCGGCAGATGGTGCTGGACGCCCTGCAGATCCTGCAAGACATACCCACTGCCAGCCAGACCTACTCCGACGCCGGCGACTTGGCCGTCGACGTCGACATCACCAACTTCACGCCCTTCGTCATCAACCTTTTCCTGGATCAGAACAACTCCGACGGGCTGAGCCCCGTGGTGTTCGACGTCGACGGCTCCATTTTCACCTTCCTCTTCGGACAGAACTCTTCCATTTTAGGATTCGCCAGCCCTGACACCTTTGACGCCAACGGCGTACCCATCGAGGGCGTGGCCTTCTTGAACGGCGGTTCCCTGCTCGACGGATTCCCCCTCGACGAGTACTTCGGGGTCGCCGTGCACGAGTTCGGCCACTACTCGGGACTGGCTCATAGCGTGGTCAACGGCGAGTCGGTTCTGTTCGGGGACGAATCGGGCCCTTCTCCGCAGGACACCTTCGGCCCCGCCCCCGTCGATACGGTAACCACCATGTATCCCATCGCCATCGTGGGCAGCGAACGCGACACCCTGCATGCCGACGACATCGCCATGATGTCGTATCTCTATCCCGAACCAGGCTACCTGGAGGCCGCGGGTTTCATCCGCGGACGCATCGAACTGCCCGACGACGCCGGACCGGTGACGGGAGTCAACGTCATCGCCCGCAATCTGGCCGATCCCTTCGCGGACGCCTTCTCCTCCATCTCAGGGGACCAAGGCGAGCCGGGCGTTTATACCTTGCGGGGCCTGACGCCGGGCGCCCAATACGTCATCTTCGTCGACCTGATCGACGACGGCGGCTTCACCATCCCCCCTGTCGAGACTCTGCCGGGCAGGGAGGAATTCTACAACGGTGCCTCCGAATCGGACAACATCCTGACGGTTGACGATCCGTTGGACTTCGTGGCGGTGGTCCCCGCCGGCGGACTGGAAACCGGTTTCGATATCTTCTTCAACGCGCCCGGACCGGGCGACATTTTGCCCGTGGGAGATGACGATACGGTGGAAATCTTCCTGCCCTTCCCCTTCACTATCTGCGAGTCGAGCTTCCGGTCGGTGTTCGTCAACGCCAACGGCAATATCACCTTCGGCACGCCCAGCCTGGACGTCACCGAGTCGGCCGAGGAAATGACCAGCGGTCCGCCCCGCGTGGCGGGACTGTGGGACGACCTCGATCCTTCCAGCGGAGGAACCGTCACCTTCGACATCCGCAACACGGGAGGAGCCGAGAGCGTGGTCGTGACTTGGGACGACGTACCCGAGTTCTTCCTGGGCGGGTCCAACACCTTTTCCATCGCCCTGCAGAACAACAACAAGGTGACGGTCGAATACGGCTTTCTGACCGCCTTCGACGGACTGGCTGGCGTCACTTGCGGCGGCGAGCTGGCGTCGGGGCTGGAGCCGGAGATCAACCTCACCTCCAGCAGCGGAACCTATATCGACCTCAAGCAGAACGCGGCCGTTTATGAACAGTTCTCATTCGACAACGATCTCGACCATGAGACGATCCTGTTCGACGCCAAGACCCAGTTCAAAGACAGCTTCGAAAAGAACGATTCGGTCCTCGACGCCACCTCGGTTTCCCAGCCCTTCGACACCGCCGACACCCGTAGCCGATTCAGCGACATCCACGACTCGGACGACGTCGACTACTACCGCTTCGCCGCTGCTGCCGGCTCCACCATTCTGGCCGAGGTCATTTCGGGGGATCTCGACACGGTGCTGGGGCTCTACCGACTCAGCGGCACGGGCAGCAATACGCAGTGGACGCTGGTTGCCGTCAATGACGACGGCGGCGTGGGACTCCTCTCGCGGCTCGACTTCGAGGTGGAAACCGGCGGCGACTACGCCTTGGCGGTCAGCACCTTTCCCGACTTCGACTTCAACGGAGGAGGAGACAGCAGCGGCCGCTATGTGCTGAGCATCGACACCATCAACGGCTTTCTGCTCAGCTTGGGAGACGATGACTTCGTGGAGGTCGACTTGGGCTTCAGCTTTCCCTTTCAAGGAAGCAGCTACGACAGCGTCTGGGTCAACTCCAACGGCAGTCTGACCTTCGGAGCCGGGGATCCCGATTTCTCTCCCAGCGTCTCCGAGTTCCTCAACGAGCAGCCGCGGATCGCCCCGCTGTGGGTGGATCTCTCGCCCAATCAGGGAGGACTGATCATCACCCAGAGGACGGCTGGTTCAACCACGATCGCCTTCCAGGGCGTGCCTCAGTTCAACCAAGCCGACAACAACAACTTCGCCGTCACCCTCAGCGACGACGGCAACATTTCCGTCGAATACGGTGAAGTGGACGCGTCCTTCGGACTGGCGGGCATTAGCCAGGGAGGCGGAGCCGCCGATCCGGGAGAAACCGACCTGTCGGCGGCCGGATCACTGTCCGCAAACGGTACGGCCTATGAGCTGTTCACCTTCTTCAATGTCTTCGACATGGCTTCCCAGAGCCTGTTCTTCGTGCCTTGAAGAAGCCGCATGGGGGAGCGCCTCGGCGCTCCCCTAACGCTGGGTCAGGTAGGTCTCGTGGAGGTGCAGCCACTTGACTCCGTTGGGGGTCCCTTCAGCCCGACGGAAAAGGGCGCTTGAGACGCGTCCGCCGCTCTTCTTGCCGTCCAGATTCTGCCATTCCTCGTAGAGGGCCAGGAAGACACCCGGAGCCACCTGCCAACCCTGAAAATCTTCGATCCAATAGCGGGCTTGCCCAGTGGGCACTGAACCGTACGATTGGCGCAAGCTGTCGACCAGGACTTGGCGGGAAATGACTTGGCCCGAGGGATTGATGATGTGGAAGTTCTCGTCCAGCACCGAGGAGAAACGGGAAAAAGCCTCGTCGTTGTTCTCCAGGGTGGAATTGGCCCAGCCCTCGAAGAACTTGTGCAGCTCTTCCACTTCACGCCTGCACTGGGCGATCAAGAGGGGTCCTGAGCTGGACTGAGAAGTCGAGGATGATGGTGACGCTTGGGGCGCCATCGACTGCATTTGCTCCACCAGTTCATCCAGCGATCTGAGCTTGAAGACAGCCACTTCATGGCTGCCCTCGGAAGCCACCCACAAGGTCTCTCCCGAAGGATGCACGGCCATCGTGATGGGAATCTCGCCCACGCCGAAGCGGGCCAGCGTGCGGGCTCCTGGAATGGAGAGAACCGAGATGTCGTGGCTGGCAGTGTTGTTGACGAAAGCCATCAGGCCGTCCGGCGTCGGGACGATCGAGAAGGGCGAGTCCCCGATGCCTTGGTCGTAGGCGGTGGTCAGCTTGCGCTCGGCGATATTGATGAGGGCCAGCTTGTTCTCGCCTCTCACGGCCACTCCGTAAACGGTGTCGTTGCGCATCACCGCCCCGCCGCTGGGCTTTTCTCCAACCGCGACCTCAGCCACTTTTTCACCCAACTCAAGGTCGTAGACGAAGACAGTGCCGTCATCGTAGTTGGGGACGAAAGCCAGCTTGCCGTCGGACGTGGCTGAAGGCGGGAAAGGACGGCCGCCGGTGGACATGACCTTTTCCACCTCGAAGGTCTTGCCGTTGAGAATGCTGACTTGGTCGGCCTGCTCGGTGGAAAAAAGAAAGCGTCCCTCGGGAAGGGGGACCAGCAGGGAGGGGCCGGGTGCCGTTTCGATCTCGTCCACAAATTCGAAGTCGGGAAGGCTGTAGCGGGCGACCCCGCCCTGCCCGAAGCGCGTTACGGCCAAGCCTTTTCCTCCAGGCAGAACGGCCACCCCCAAGGGCGTGCCGTCGACCGGGTAGCGCCCGCTCACCTCCAGAGTCGGGACGTTGACTACGGCGACGCTGTCCGAGCCCGAGGTGGCGATATAGGCTTGGCGGCCGTCGCGCGAAAAGGCGATCTGGTGGGGATTCTTCCCGACATCCAGAACGGCCAGCCGTTCAAATCCCAATTCCTGCGCCTGAAGCACCGCCGCCAGCAAGAGCGGCGAGAACAAGAAAAACAGCCACCACATCTTCTTCATTCGGAGTTCCTCAGCTTTCGTCCGCGATCAGATCGGAGCGTTGAACGCGGATCTTGCGGAAGTTCTCATCAGAAATGACATAGTACCAGTCGGCGAAGCGGGAATTGAGTTCTTGCGACAGTTGGCGTCCCTTGTCGACCTTTTCCTTCCAGCGCTCATGCTCATCATGGAGGCGCTTGTTCTCCTGGTCAGCCGCCGTCCAGTCGGACTCTTCCTTGTCCTGAAAATCGAGGTTGGAGGGCTGAGGCGGCTCGGGAAAGTAGTCGGGCAGAAACTCGCTGGTGACGAAGAGGTAGCGGTTTTCACCGGGTCCCTGCGACTCGTCCTGCTCCGCTTCGCCGCCGGCGCTCACCGTTTCTCCGCTGCCGTAGACGATTTCGCCGAAGCGCAGGGTGTAGAGGACACCGTCGCTGGTCCGCACCTGCAGTTCGCCTTCGTTGGAAAGCAGGCTGCCGTCGACCGAGAAGAAATAGCCCTTGTCCTGCAGGTCGATCTGGTCTTGGCGGGTCAGCCGCAGGCCCTCCTCGTCGAGCCTGTTGAGGCCTTCAGAAAGCCCTTGAGGTTTGGGACGCACGCCCACGATGGAGAGTTCGTCGACGGCCGTCAGAACTTCGTCGACCTTGTTGCTGTCTACCTCCTCGCTGGAGTCTTCGATCTTCCACTCCCCCTCCTCCTGCAGGACGGTCAGCGAGCCCTGGTTGCGTATCCGTCCGCTGCGTTCGTCGATGGAGTAGTCGAGCAGCGTGAGTTTGTCGATCTTGGACTTGTCGACCTCCAGCAGGTCTTGCTTGATCCAGTCCTGGAAGCGGGTGGAGATGTCGAAGTCGACCTTGGCTGCATACACCCGCTTCTCGCCGGGAATCCGCACGAAGCGGTAGCCGGGACGGTCCTCCAGTTCTTTGCCGATGATGATGTCGGCCAGGACCTGGTCGTTTTCACCCCGAATGGTGACGCGGCGGCCGCGTCCTTCCAGCGAAGCGGCCGTTTCGTCGAGTGGATCTCCCACTCCCATCACCTCGTGGTCGGCGGCATTGTCGCTGCGGAAGTCTTCCCGGGTCAATTGAATCATGCCGGCGGCTGTCGCGGCCAACTGTTCTTCTCCGTCCGCCGGATAGTCGTGATGGGAGGGGATGGTCCAGACGCCGCCCTGAGAAGTGACCTTGAAAGCATCGGCGGAGGCGGTCTCATCGTCCCAAGTCACGACTTCCAGGGTGACGGCTTGATTGGGGTCCTGGAACTCGGGGAAGAAGGGCCGTCCCTGGTCGAGAAATGCGTCGGGAGTATAGCCGGCGGGAGCCGTCACCACTGCCAAGAGGACCAGCAGGACGGCTGCGGCGGCGAAGGCCGTGGTCTTGGTCAATTCGTTCATTGCTCCTCCTTGAGGCGCCGGCTTTCCACGGCGCCCACGTTCTCACGGCGCCGCCGGCGAAGGAATATCAGGACGCCCAGCACCAGCACGGGGATGGGGGGCAGCAGCACCGCGAAGGTGCGGATGTTGCTCTGGATACGGCGGATCTTGGCTTCCATTTCCTCTTCCGCCGCCCTCACCTGAGCTTCGCGCCGGGCTTCGATGTTGGCTTCGGTGACTTCCAGCTTGCGGCTTTCCACTTCTTGCAGATTGCGGGCCATGAATTCCTTGGCCTGCTGGTCGAGATCGCTGCGGTTGCGCACCTCGGCCACCTTCTCGTTGAGCCGCTGCTGGGCCTCAGCTAGAGCCTGGTCGGCTTCCTGCTGGGCTGCTTCTTCCTCGGCCAGACGCTGGTCGTTGAACTGTCTGATCTGCTCTTCCACCGCGGTCAGGGTGCGGTGCTCTACCCGGCGGCTGCGCAATCCGATGAAGGACTCGTCGGCCAGCAGGCTGTCCATAGCATTGAGAAAGAAAGTCACGTTGTCGAAATTGAGATTCTCCGGTCCCGCCTGGCGGATGCGGAAGAACTGCTCGGAGACAAAGTCAAGGTCTGCCACCACGATGACGTCGGTACCCTCCGACCGCGATTCCTCGGCTGAGTCGTCGGCCGAAACCGAGCCCTCGTCCTCGCCCGCCTCATCTTCGCCATTGGTCTCGTCGGGGACCAGCGAGCGCGAGCGGACGCGGGCAGCCGCGGTAAAGGCGCCGGGGCCGCGGCGGCGCATGGGGCGCGGATTGATTTGGGCACCTAAGAAACTCCGCTGCACCATCTCCTGGTAAGGCACCATTCCCGATTGCTGACCGGTCTGCAGCAGGGGCGTGAATTGATAATCATCGCTCCCTCCCGACACGAACCCGGGGTAGAGCAACACCACTTCCTGCAGGCGCGAGGTGACGGCGTTATCAGGATTGAAGGCCTGCGGATTGCCGTTGCCCCGTCCGACGAAGACCACTTCGGGGGGAAGGGTTGAGAGGTCGGGGTGGGGATTGTAGGTGTCCCAGGCGATGAGCGACTTCTGCCAGTTGACTCCCAGCGCCGACAGGAAGGCCGTGATGTTTCCCTTGGGCTGGGGCGGCGGCTGGTTCTGCATGAAGGGATTGCGGTTGGCCCCCGCTTGCTCGCTGGGCGCCAAGCTGATGTCGCTGACCGGCAGCGGGTCGACCAGCAGCAGAGTGGGGACGCCCGTCTCGATGTAGGCCAGCAGATTGTCCATCTCATTCTGAGGCAGCGAAGAGGGCAGAATCACCAGCAGCCCGTCCAATTCTTGGGTGATGGGGCTGGCGGCTGAGATTTCCACCACGTCGTACTGCTTCTTAAGTTCCTCCACCACCGACCAGGGCGGCTGGCTGCGCATGGTCTGGAAGTCCATGCCGCCGAAAAGGCGGACGGCTGTGGTGACCACGCCGACCCGCTTGCGCTCGGCATCGGCCACCACGCGGATGCTGCGCATGATCTCGTACTCGGCCGGCAGTCCCCGGTCGAAAAAGGAGATGACCTGCTCGCGGGGCCCGCTCGTGAAAGCCACTCCCATGAAGATTTCCGAAACGCTGGTGCGTCCGCCTTCCAGGGCCGCCACCTGGCGGGGAGCGATGCCGAATTTCTCGCGGGCTTCCCTGGCTTCCTGGCTGAAGGGCTCAGTGGACTGGATATAGACCTCGACTGCGCCTCCGGCGATTTCATCCACTTCACGCAGGGTGCTGACCAGATTGGCGCGGGCCTGCACATAGCTTTCCGGCACTTCGGGCGAGATGTAGGCCTGGATAAGCACGGGCCGCTCGTCAGGCAAGTCGCGCAGGATGCGCTGGGTTTGCCCGGTGAGGGAATGAAGCTGCTCGGCGGTGACGTCGATGCGCAGTCCCGCCCGCCCCAGCATCACGTTGAGGGAGAGCACTGCCACCGCGATGGCCGCCACCCGCACCAGGTAATGCGTCCACATGGGATAGCCGTCCGCTTGGCGGGGCCAGTGGCGGCGGCCGATCAAGAGCACGTTGGCGTAAAGCAAGACGGCCGTCATGGAGAGGAAATAGAAGAGTCCCGAGATGCTGATGACGCCGCGGGCGAAGTCGGAAAAGGGATCGAAGACCCCCAAGGGCGAGAGTATTCCGCTCAGCCATCCCCAGGCAGCGTCAGCCACGGGTCCCACGAAGACGAAAACCGAACAGAAGGCGGCTCCCAGGATGAAGGCAATGGTGGCATTGTCAGTCAGCAGCGAAGCCAGCATGCCTACGGCGATGAAGCCGGCTCCGATGAGCCAGAATCCCAGGTAGTTGCCGAACATCAGTCCCAAGTCAGGACTCCCCAGCCAGAACAAGACCAGCACGTGGCTGAAGGAAAGCAGCAGCGAGGCGGTGTAGACGCCCAAGGTGGCGACGTACTTGCCCAGCACAACCTCAAGATCGGTGGCGGGCAGGGTCAGCAGCAACTCGTCAGTCCCCTGCTTGCGCTCCTCCGACCACACCGCCATGGTCAAGGCGGGGACGAAGAAGAGCAGGAGATAAGGGAAGAACTCATTGAGCTGGTCGAGATTGGCCAAGTTGTTGCGGAAGAAGTCTTCCTGCCAGAATCCCGCTGCGGCGCTCAAGAAAATGAACAGGGTGATGAAGACATAACCGGAGGGACTCGAGAAGTAGCGCCGCAGATCGCGCTTGATCAAGGCCCACACAATGTCCCAGTTGATTCTGAAGTCCATGTTAGCTTGCCTCCCCTCCGCCGTTGGAAGCGGTCGAACTTGAGGGCGCCGAATCCGCCATGCGTCCGAAGTCGGTGAGACGATAGAAAGGCTGCTCCAACGAACCGTCTTCCTTGAGTTCGCCGGGCGCGCCGTCGTAGACCAGCCGTCCGTTGTGCACCAGCAGGACGCGGTCGGCCACGGCGTCCACTTCCTGCAGGATGTGGGTGGAGATGAGCACCGTCTTGGTGCGTCCCAGCCGTTGGATGTTTTCTCGGAAGTCGCGGATCTGGTTGGGATCGAGTCCCGAAGTGGGCTCGTCCATGATCAGCACCTCAGGGTCATGGAGCAGCGCCTGAGCGAGTCCCACGCGCTGGCGGTAACCGCGCGAGAGCTTGCTGATGGGCTTTTCCAGCACCTGCTGCAAGGCGCACTGCTCGATCACGGCGTCCCGCCGCTCCTCGAAGTCCGGCCCTTGCAGGCCGCGCGCTTCGCCGAAGAATTCCAGCAGCTCCAGCGGCGTCAGGTCTTCATAAAGGGGACCGTTTTCAGGCAGATAGCCCAACTGCTTGGCGGCCTCGATGCGCTGGGACCGGACGTCCAAGCCCGCGATCTTGGCCTGCCCCTTGGTGGCGCTCAGATAGCCGGACAAGATCTTCATGGTGGTGGTCTTGCCGGCGCCGTTGGGTCCTAAGAAGGCCACAATCTGCCCCTTAGGGATCGAAAAGGTGATGTCTTCGATGGCCACAAAAGGGCCATAGTACTTGCACAACCCTTGAGCCTCGATCATCGACTGCGATTGGGAACCGTCCATATCAACAATCTCCGTTTCAATACTGGATCGTGGTCGTGGTAACCGTTTTGGACCGGAGCCGGTCCAGTATGAGAGATGAAGAATTTAGCAAAAAGAGCCGATTTCCTCAACCCCGACGCCCTAAGGGCCTGTCCTCCGCGTTGAAATCCTTCGCTTAATGAACTAAAGTTGTTTGGTCGGTTCATCACAACTTTCGGAGACGATTCTTGGAGGCCGGTGTGAAGAGAACGGCTTTTTTCCTCCTTCTGGCTTTGCTGCCCGCCACCCTTTTGGCTCAAGGACCCAGTCGCAACGCAACCAGCTCCCTGCAGGTCAAGGTGTTGAAGGCAGCCGACCAGAACAGGTTGCCTCGAGGCATGTTGCTAACGGTCTTTGCCAACACGGGCTACTATGCTCAGGAAATCGTCCACCCCACCCGGGGAAACGTCTACCTCGACGGACTCAAGACCGGCAGCTATACCCTTCGATTGGAGTGTCCGGGACATCAGACGGTGGAGCAGACCGTGCGCATCGACAGCGGCTTCAGCCTGGGTGGAAGAAAGACCGTGACCATGCGGATAGGTCCCCCAAACCCGGAAGCCGACCTGCCTCCTTCAGAGCAGTCGGAAGTCAGCGCGGCTTGGCTGGAACTGCCCAAGGACGTACGCAAGGAAATCAAAAAGGGCGACGAAGCGGCCGCCAAGGAGAAGCACGAAAAAGCCGTCGAACACTATGAAAAGGCTCTTGAGATGAAGAGCGACATCTTCCACGTCTACAACAACCTGTCGGTGGAATACCTGGCGCTAGGCCAGACCGAGAAAGCTGTCGAGGCCCTGCATAAGAGCGCTGAGCTGGCTCCCGGGCAGCCCATGGTGTACCGCAATCTGGGGGCCATCCATCTCGATCTCAATCAGCCCCAGGAAGCCCGGGACTATCTAGCGAAAGCCGCCGATCTGGATCCTGAGGACAAACAAACGGCCATGTTTCTGGGCGAAGTCTACTATCAGCAGCAAGACTTCGCCCAAGCCCTGAAATGGTTCGAAAAATCGGAAAGAGAGTCAGGAAACTCTCCTGAATTCTTTGTCTTTGCCGGCAACTGCAACCTGCGCACCGGCGACTACCAGGAAGCCATCCGCCGCTTCGAGCAGTTCCTGGAAATGGAATCTGAAGGCTCGCGAGCCGAAAGCGTGCGCGAAGTCCTGGCCAAAGTAAAAGCCTTCATGGACCAGCAATAATCCAGGCGTTGGAAGTGATCGAGGCGTTCCCCGGGATCCCTCGCGGCACCCCTTCGAACTTCGAACCCCGCACCTCGAACTTCCCTAGTGTCCCTTGAACTCTGAAACCACCGCCTGCACCGAGGCTTTGGCGTCGCCGAAGAGCATGCGGGTATTGTCCTTGAAGAAGAGCGGGTTCTGGATTCCGGCGAAGCCGGTGGCCAGGGAACGCTTGGAAACGATCACCGTCTTGGCCTTGTCGACGTCGATGATGGGCATGCCGTAGATGGCGCTCGACTCATCTTCGCGGGCCGAGGGATTGACCACGTCGTTAGCTCCGATCACCAGGCACACATCGATCGTCTCGATGATGGGATTGATGTCATCCATCTCCACCAGGTTGTCATAGGGCACATCGGCTTCGGCTAGGAGCACGTTCATGTGGCCTGGCATGCGCCCCGCCACCGGATGGATGGCGTACTTGACCTCGGTCCCGTTGGCTTCCAGCAAGTCGCCCAGTTCCTTGACCACGTGCTGGGCCTGGGCCACGGCCAAACCGTAGCCCGGAACGATGCAGACCGAGGAAGCAGCTTCCAGGATGTAATAGGTGTCCTCGGGAGAGATGGGCTTAGCCTCGCCCTGCTCCCCGCTTCCCTTGGTTCCGCCCGTGGTGACGGCCCCGAATCCGCTGAAGAGCACGTTGCCCAGCGACCGGTTCATGGCCTTGCACATGATCTGCGTGAGGATGATGCCGCTGGCGCCCACCAGAGAGCCGGCAACGATCAGGATGTTGTTCTGAATCACGAAGCCTGCGGCACAGGCGGCCAGTCCCGAGTAGGAGTTGAGCAGCGAGATGACAACCGGCATGTCGGCGCCTCCGATGGGCATGACGCTGAGGATGCCCAACAGAAGGGAAATCGCGATGACGGCATAAAAGTAGTTTTCAGCCATGGCGCCGCTTGGCTCCATCGAGAAGAGCACGCCAGCGGCCAGCATGGCCAGCAGCAGAAGCGAATTGACCACCTGCTGCCCTGGATAAAGAAAGGCCGGACCGATCTTCAAGGGTCCCAGCTTGAGGTCTTGCAGCTTGGCCCAGGCCACAAGGCTGCCGAAGAACGTGACGCCTCCGATCAGCACGGCTAAGAGAATGGTGATGGAAAGGAAGAGCGTCATCCCTTGGGGATCTCTGACGTACTCGCTCCAGCCCACCAGCAGCGAGGCCGCTCCCCCCGATCCGTTGAAGAGGGCCACCATTTCGGGCATGGCGGTCATGGCCACCCGTTGCGCGGCCACGGCGCCGATGACGGTTCCGATGACGATGCCGATGGCAATGTACTGGAAGTCGAGGATGCCTTGGCTGAAGAGCGTCACGACGACGGCCAGAAGCATTCCCAGGGCCGACACCATGTTGCCGCGCCTGGCGGTAGCCGGTGAACTGAGCAGCTTGAGTCCGACAGCGAACAGCAGGGCGGAGACGATATAGGCGAGTTGGATGCCGATATTCATTGTTGCCCTTTCTTCTTGAACATGGCCAGCATGCGGTTGGTGACCATGTATCCGCCCACCACGTTGATGGTGGCGAATACCACGGCCAGGGTTCCCAGGATGACGCTCAGTCCGGCGACACCCGAACCCGAGGCCAGCAGCGCACCCACCAGGGTGATCCCCGAGATGGCGTTGGCGCCCGACATGAGAGGCGTGTGCAAGGTCGAGGGGACCTTGGAGATCAACTCGAATCCCAGAAAGATCGAAAGCATCAGGATGAAGGCCAGGTAGATTGCGACTTCAGCTCCCATTAGTTGCCCTCCTTTTGCTTGGCGCGGATGTCCAGCAGCATTTGATTGACGACTTTGCCGCCGTGGGTGATGAGGCAGCCCTGGACGATGTCGTTCTCCAAATCGAGATCCAGCTTCTTGCTTTCCTCGTCCCAAAGGTCGGTGAGCAGGTGGGTGAGGTTGCTGGAATACATTTGGCTGGCGTCGGCGGAAAGCTCGCCGGGGAGATTGACCAGCCCCACCAGCTTGATGCCGTTTTTCTCCACAATTTTGCCCACTTCGGAGCCTTCCACGTTGCCTCCGCTCTCCACGGCCATGTCCACCACCACGCTGCCCGGTTTCATGCCTTCCAGCATGGAGGCGTCGACGATGCGGGGCGCCGGACGTCCGAAGAGCTGGGCAGTGGTGATGACCACGTCAGATTGGGCGATGATCTTGGCTTGGCCTTTCTTCTGCAGCTCGATCTGCTCGGGCGTCAGTTCCTTGGCATAGCCTTGCTCGGTCTGTCCGGTCTCGCCCAGGTCGATCTTGACGAACTTGGCGCCCAGCGAGCGGACCTGCTCCTCCACCACGGGACGGGTGTCGAAGGCCTCAACGCGGGCACCCAGACGCTTGGCCGTGGCGATGGCCTGCAAGCCGGCTACACCGGCCCCAATGACGAAGACGCGGGCGGGAGCCAAGGTCCCTGCCGGCGTGGTCATCATGGGGAGTCCCCGGTTGAGTTCGCGGGCGGCCACGATGACGGCCATGTAGCCTCCCAGGGAAGCCTGAGAGCTGAGGGCGTCCATCTTCTGGGCGTAGGTGGAGCGCGGGACCATCTCCATGCTGACGGCGCTGACGCCGGCCCGGGCCAAATCGTCCACTAACCTGCCCTCCTTGAAGGGATCGAGAAAGGAGACGTGGATGGCGCCTTCTTTGAGCCAGGCCACTTCATCGGCCGGAGGCTTGCGCAAGCGCAGAATGATGTCGGAGGAGGAGACCAGAGCCTTGCGGTCGGATGCGACAGCGGCGCCGGCCTCTTTGTACTCCCCGTCGCCGATTCCGATGCTCTGACCCAAGCCGGACTCGATCTCGATCTCCGCTCCGGCGGAGACCAGCTTCTTGACTTCCGGGGGCAGCATCGGGACCCGCTTTTCGCCGGGATGTGTTTCTTTAGGAATGCCGATCTTCATCGAACTGGTAACCCCTTGTCTTGCGATTGTGTTCCATTTTTCGCGTGCATCTTAACAGGTGGGCAAGCCGATAGCGAGCAAGGGTGGAGGAAAAATCAACGCCAGGCGGGGATCAGCCCAAGATTTTCCTGATCAGCGTCTTGGTCTTGCCCTCGAAACGGCGCACGATCATCACTGAGGACTCGGAGAAACGGGCCACCTTTTCGGGGATTTCACCGAAGAGGACGCTGGAGAAGATGCCTTCGCGGGATGCGCCCATCACCAGCAGATCAAACTCCGAGGCCGCCTTGATCAGCGACGTGGCGATGCGGTCCGATTCGATCAGCTTGTGCTCCGACACCCTTTCCAGGGCCGTGCGCTGGACGGTCTTGGAAATCCACTCATCGGCGATCTGCCGGTCGCGGTCCGTGGCGCCCTTCGCCAGCACGTAACAGCAGGTCACCTTGCTGCCGTAAGCTTTGCGCAGATTGGAGACGTACTCGGCGGCCAGGGTGGCGTGAGGACCGCCCGCCGTGGGCAGCAGGATGCGGTCGAACTTGAAGGGTTCCACCAGCTTGATGGTGATGAGGTCGCAGGGTGCGTGATGCACGACCCGATCGGCTACCTCGCCCAGGATACGGTCGCGCGTGGTGGTGTAGCCCTTCCATCCCATCAGAATCAGTGAAGCTCCCTCGCTCTCGGCCGCCTGCAGAATACCGTCGTGGGCCTGATGGGCGATGCGCAGGGCCGAGCGGGTATGGACCTTGGCCTCGCGTCCCAGGCGGCGGGCCGACTTGAGCAGCGGCTGTTTCTGCTTGATGAAGCGCATGCCCTCGTGAATGGGCAGATTCTGCGGGATGGTCACGACCGACAAGGCCACGATCTCGCCCTCGTTGGCCTGGGCGATGGGAATAGCCAGCTTCATCAGCGGCTCCACGTGATCGGGATGAGCCAGCGGAATCAGGATGCGGTAGGTCTTGACCGCCTCAGCCGCCGGACGCCCCACCTCCAAGACCTGGGGAATCTCGGCGGCGGCCTTCTTCTCGAAGTAGGCAAAGTAGACGAAGAGTCCCATCAGCAGCCAGGCGACGGCGATGTACCAGGCCCGGGGATCGAATTCATACTGGTAAAAGGCCAGCCCCAGGTTGAGCACGATGGCCAAAATGGGCGGCAGGGGATAAAGAGGCACCCGGAAGGTGGACTGCTTCTCTCCGGGAAACTTGCGGCGCAGGGCAATGAGGGCCAAGTTGACCAAGGCGAAGGTCAGCAGGAACATGAGGCTGGCCGCCGATCCCAGCACCTGGATGGGAAAGGCCACCGCCAAGACGGCCGTCACCAGCCCGGTCGCGGCCACGGCCATGTGAGGCGTCAGGCGCTTGGGATGGATTCGGCTCAGGGCGCGAAGCAGCATCTTGTCGCGGCTCATGGAAAAAGCCACCCGGGAGGAGGCCAAGACTGAGGCATTCAACGCCGAAAGGGTGGAAAGCAGTCCGCCGAAGATAATCAGTCCCACGCCGAAAGAGGGCATGAACTGCTCGGCCGCCCGCACAATGGCCGTTTCCTGGTAGACCCCCAGGAATTCCCAGGACGCTCCCTCGGCCGGCTGGATCGCACCGATGCAGACAATGACGATGAGCAGGTAGATCACTACCGTCACGATCAGCGAGATCATCGTGGCCCGCGGTATGTTGCGCTCGGGATGCTTGATTTCCTCGGACACGGTGGCGATCAGATCGTAGCCTTCGAAGGCGATGAAGGTCAGTCCCATGGCCATCAGGACGCCGCTGAACCCCAAAGGCAAAAAAGGCTCGAAGCTGGCCATCGCCTGGCTCGGCTCAGCCGACATCTGGCGCACTCCAAAGAAGATGAAAATCGCCAGAATAATGATCTTGGCCACCGTCAGGACATTCTCCACCGATCCGCTGACAGCCGTGCCGTGGATGTTGATGAGGCTGAAGGCCAGGACGATCAGCAGAGTCACCACCACGACGACCGAATGCTCGCCCAAAGCACCAGCCGCCCATTCGGTCAAAGCCGGAAGGCTGGAATCGAGGCTCTCCCAAAAATAGCTGCCGAACCCCAAGGCGTAGAGGGCGCAGGCCACGATGTAGCAGAACCACAGCATCCAGCCCGAAGCGAACCCCACGGGTCCTGGAAAGGCCGTCTTGATAAAGACGTAACCGCCGCCCGACTTGGGATAGGTGGAGGCCAGCTCGGCGTAGGCCAGGGCCGTCAGGAGCGTGACCAGACCGTTGAGGAAGAAGGCCAGCAAGGCTCCCGGCCCCGCCACCCCGGCGGCGATCCCGGTGAGCACGAAGATGCCCGCCCCGATCATGGCCCCGATGCCGATCATGGACGCATCGAAAAGGCCCAGCGTGCGCGCAAATGAGACATCTTCGCCGTTCTTGCCGCCAACCGATTTAGAAGGCTCAGCCATGAATTCCCGATTCTAGGCCAGTATTTTCACGGCGTCCAATGAAAAGGTCAGTATCGCCCGCGACCAGTTCTCGCCATCATCAAAGAGCGCGAGCCGGGGAAAGCAGCCGTTTGCCGCTATTTGACGAAAGAGACGACAATGCACTTCGAGTGTGTGCGCCTCAACCGCGCGGTCGCAGCCTCCTGACGCCTCCCGTCCCTGCTGGATCAACTCAGATTTTTCCAATAATGGGAGGTGCTCTTTATGCCATGATCGAGCAGGGTCGCGATGCCAGGATCAAGTTCCTGACAGGCCTTGGTCAGCCGCGGCGGTTTGTGCCCGCAGGTCCTGAGGACGGTGATGGCAAAGAGAAGGATGGAAGGGAATCACATGCTACCAAGAAGGTTAAAGCAGTTTCTTCAGCAGTTTTCTTGGTGCCTCCTGGCACTGCATCTGGCGGCTTGCTCACACGAGCCAACAGACGTGAGCGCTATCGACTGGTCGCCTCAGCAAGCCGACCTGCTCTTCATGTCCAACCGGGAGGGCAACGGCGAGATCTATTTGCTGCGTCCGGGCGACGACGAGTGGATCAACCTGAGCCGCAACCCGGGGGGCGACAATTGGGCGGAGTGGTCCCCTGACGGCTCACGCATCGCCTTCCAAAGCGGACGCGACGGCAAGCTCGACATCTGGGTCATGGACGCCGACGGGTCCAACCAGCGCCGCCTGACCGATCATCCCGACCATGACTACCTCCCCGCCTGGACGCCCGACGGAGCACGCATCGCCTTCACCTCCTGGCGCGCCGAGCCAGTGGAATCCGGTTCTGAGGACTCCGATACAGACGAGCTTGACAAGGAATCGAGAGAAGCCGGAGAGCCCGCGGGGAAGATGCCGCCGAAGCAGGCGGAGGAGGAGCGCAGCCCCCACATCTACATCATGAATGCCGACGGAAGCGGTCAGCGCCGGCTCCTGAAAGAGCCGCTCGGGACATCCGCAGGAGCGAATTTCTCACCCGACGGATCGCTCATCGTCTTTTCCCGCAAGATGGGAGAGCGACCCAGCGACCTCTTTCTGGCCGATGCAGAAGGCACCATCCTGCGACGACTAACCGACGAAGAACGCTCCAACTCGGCGTCCCGCTTTTCCCCCGACGGATCGCTGATCGCCTTCTACTCCGACGATGGCGACACGTCGCGCATCGAAGTCATCCGTCCCGACGGCAGCGGCCGGCGCGTCATCGTCGGCGAGGGCAAGAACTGGTACCCTACTTGGTCCCCGGACGGCCGATGGCTCCTCTTCACCGCCGCCCCCGACCCCGACAACCTGGACGACCTCAATCTCTACATGGTGCCTCTGGATGCCTCCTCCCTTCCCCAGCCCATAGTCCAATCCCCCGGCCGCCAAGCCGAAGGCCGCTGGCGCCCGTGGCCGCGCTGATGAAAATGGGAAGGGCTCCTGGGCTCAGTGGGCCGGCTTGTGAGTCGGCCAGCCGGCTACTGCGAACAGGAAGGCGGTCAGGAAAAGGGGCATGGAGACGGAGAGGAAGGGGGGCCAGGCGCGGAAGGTGGAGAAGTAGAAGGTAAACAGCAGCCCCAAAGCGATGAGTGTCAAGGCGCCTGCCATCGGGTGTTTCCAGGCCAACCACAGAGCGGCGCCGAAAATGGCTGCCGGGATCAGGTGGATGGCGAATCCGATCAGGTCTTGCCACCAGGGACCGGGCAAGGAAAAGGCATCCAGGCTCAAGATCATCAGCAGGAGCAGATAGGCGAGTCCGATGCCCTTGGCGATCCAGAGCGTGGCCTTGCGAAAAGCGGTATCCATACGACACCTCCTTTTCTTTCATGATACTCCCCTTGGCATTCTGACCCAAGAGGAGCGGGGGTCCAGGGAGCGCGGGTCGGAGGGGGGTGCCCACTTTCTCTACTGCCTTGAAAATCCTCAGTTGACATGAGGAATTTCAAGGTTATGATGGATGAATGATCGTTCCACGTCCTAATGCTTTGAAGCGGGTGGAAAGGGCCCTTGAGCTGAATCCGGTTGCGGGGCTGCTGGGACCGAGGCAATGCGGCAAGACGACTTTGGCCAGGATGGTAGCGGACCGTGAGGAAGAGACGTGCGAGTTTTTCGACTTGGAGAATCCGGTCGATGTCCGGCGCTTGTCGGCTCCTATGACGACCCTTGAGAGACTCTCGGGGCTGGTGATCATCGACGAAGTTCAACGCCAGCCCAAGCTTTTTGAACTGCTTCGAGTTCTAGTTGACCGGCCCCAGAATCCGGCCCGCTTCTTGCTGCTCGGCTCGGCGTCCCCGCAGATGGTGCGCGGGGTATCGGAATCGCTGGCGGGGCGCATCGGATTCGTCGATCTAGCCGGATTCGATGTCCGCGAGGCAGGCTCGGAGAACCTGCGCCGGCTCTGGGTGCGGGGGGGATTCCCCCGGTCGTTCCTTTCGCCGGATGACGAGGCCAGCCTTCTCTGGCGTCAGGACTTCATCCGCACTTTTCTCGAGCGCGACATCCCCCAGCTCGGCATCTCGGTTCCGGCCGAAACCTTGAGGCGCTTTTGGAGCATGGTAGCCCACTATCACGGGCAGATCTGGAACGCTGCCCAGTTCGCGCGTTCGCTGGGGACCTCGGAAAACACAGCGCGCAGCTACCTAGACATCCTCTCTGGAGCCTTCATGGTGCGGATTCTGCCGCCCTGGTTTGAGAATCTCGCCAAACGCCAGGTCAAGTCTCCCAAAGTCTATCTGCGCGATTCCGGCATACTGCACGCCCTTCTCCAGATCGGCACCCTCGGTGAGCTTGAGGGACACCCTAAGCTGGGCGCGTCCTGGGAAGGATTCGCCCTCGAGCAGGCGGTTGGTCTGCTGGGGACGCGCGACGCCTACTTCTGGGCCACCCACGGAGGCGCAGAACTCGCCCTGATGCTCACCGTGAGAGGGAAGCGCTATGGCTTTGAGTTCAAGTACGCCGACGCTCCGGGGCGGACCCGCTCGATGGTCAGCGCCCGCCAAGACCTCGACTTGGAGCACATCTGGACCATCTACCCCGGCAGCAAAGAATATGATGTCGACGACACCATCACGGCAATTCCCCTGGCCGCCCTTCCCAAGCTGATCGGCCAACTGCAACGACCGGTCGAGTAGGCCCGGGGGGAGCCGCCGCCGATCAATATTCGCGTTGCAGCGACGTTGCACCGCGACTCTGCCGCCTGGCCCGGCCCCAGAGTCGCGGTGTTGGAGCGGGCTCTTACTTCCTCCAGTCGATGGTGCGGCCGGGGGTCCAGGGGGCGCCCAGGTCGGAGAGGCGCTGTTCCAGGGCCGGAACCGCGTTGGTGAGCATGTCGTTGATCTCAGTGATGACGGGATCAAACTCCTGCTCGATGATCTGGTAGACCCTCTCCTGGGTTCCGGTCGGATCGGAGATGGAGCGGAAGCCCGCGAAGAGGGTGCTGTTGACGCGCGAGAAGAGCGAGGGCGGCTGATCCTGGTCGAGACGGCGCCGGGTGGAGTCGCCGAAGAGCGTGCGCCGGACGCTGTCCAAGCGGTCTTCCAGGTCGTCGAGTTGGTCGTCGACGCCCTGCGGGTAGGGTTCGACGGCCTTGAGGGCGCCGCGCATCAGTTCCAGCTTGTTGCCCAAGTCGCCTACGGCCCGGCGGGCGCCGGTGATGGCCCGGTTGAGTTCCAGCAGCCGCTGGTTGAAGGCCAGCATGGCCTCCGGATCGCTGGGCGGGAAGGTTCGGTCGCCCAGCAGTCTGACCTCGAAGCTCTGCGGACCCGCCACCTGGGTAACCTCGCCGTTGACGCTCTTGGAGAGGGTCACGTTGTAGGTCCCCGGCAGCACCAGAATGCCGGAATCGACGTCCTCGCCGGGATCGGCGGCATCGCTGTCGGCCTCGCTGGTATCGGGAAAGCGCAGGTCCCAGTTGATGCGCTGGACGCCTTCGCGGGCGGCATGACGCAGACGGCGCACCTCATTGCCCTGAGCGTCGGTGATGGTCAAGAGCAGGAAAGGCTCTTCCTCTTCTTCCTCAGCCCGCATTTCCTCGTAGCTGGGGTATTCGATGACTTCCTTTTCCTTGAACTTCTTGGACTCTTCTTCCTCCCGTTTCTGCTCCAGAGTCTTGATGGTTTCCTTGAAGTAGAAGGTGATCTTGGCTCCCACATCGGGATTGGGAGTGACGAAGAAGTTCTCGCCCTGAAACCCCTTGCCGCCTCCCCCCACGCGGCTGTAAGGGATGAACATGAGGGCGTCGGACACCTCGAAGAGATGGCCTTCCTGGTCGATCACGTCCTGGCTCAGGTCGCGCAGGGCGCTGTAATTGTCGAGGACATAGAAGCTGCGTCCAAAGGTGCCCAGCACCAGGTCGTCCTCACGCTCCTGGATGGCGATGTCGCGCACGGCGATGGTGGGCAGTCCGGCTTTGAACTGCTTCCAGTACTGGCCCCCGTCGAGGGTGTAGAAGACGCCGAATTCCGTCCCCGCGAAGAGCAGGTCGGGATTGACGGGATCCTCGGCCAGCGCGTAGACCGATCCCCTCTCGGGCAGGTTGGAGGCGATGGATGTCCAGGACGCTCCCCGGTCGGTGCTCTTGAGGACGTAGGGCTTGAAGTCGCCCCGCTTGTGATTGTTGAAAGCGGCGTAGACAGTGTCGTCGTCGTGACGCGAGGGCAGCACCTCGTTGACGTAGGTCATGTCGGGGACGCCGGGAAACGTCTCATGGCGCGTCCACTCGCCGCCGCCGTCGCCGGTCACGTGAATCAGCCCGTCATCGGTGCCGGCGTAGAGCAGGCCTTCAATCCGGGCCGATTCCTCGAGGGCCACGATGTTGCCGTAGGTGGACGTTGATGCATGCTTGGCGACCGCGTCCATGGGCCAAGTCTGCCCCATCACGTCCAGGGTGTTGCGGTCGATCTGGCGGGTCAGGTCGCCGCTCACCGCCGTCCAGCTCTCGCCCTGGTCGTCGCTGCGGAAGACCTTGTCGGCGGCGAAGTAGAGGCGGGTCTTGGAATGGGGACTGATGAGCAGCGGCGAGTCCCAATTCCAGATGTAGGCGTTCTCGCCCTCACCTTCCTGGGGCTGGATGGCGATGCTCTCTCCGCTGCGCCGGTCGAAGCGGGCCAGACTCCCGTACTGCGACTGAGCGTAGATGATGTTGGGGTCCTCAGGATCGACCTGGGTCTCGAATCCGTCGCCGCCCTTGGTCACGAACCAGTCGGCGTTTTCAATGCCGTTGCGGCTGGTGGTACGGGACGGTCCGCCCAGGCTGTAGTTGTCCTGGGTTCCGCCGTAGACGTTGTAGAAGGGCTCGGCGTTGTCGACCTCCACCTTGTAGAACTGGGTGATGGGAAGCTGGGTCATGAAGCGCCAATTGCGTCCCCGGTCGTAGGACTCGTAGATGCCTCCGTCGTTGCCGTTGAGCAGGTAGTCGGGATTGTCGGGATCGATCCACAGAGCGTGGTCGTCGACGTGGCGGTTGCGTCCGCCGTAGCGCTCCCAGGTGGCACCGCCGTCATCAGTGACCTGTCCGAAGGTGTCCATCGAGTAGACCCGGTCGACATCGGCGGGATCGGCGAAGATTTCCTGGTAGTAGTTGCCCCGCGAGGTGTAGGAGCTTCGCCGGCTCCAGGTCTCGCCGCGGTTGGTGGAACGGAAGAATCCGCCCCGGCGTCCCTGGGCCTCGACGATGGCGTAGAGCACGTCGGGATTGGCGGGCGAAATGTCCATGCCGATGCGTCCCACGTGGCCGCCCGGCAGGCCCTTCATGATCTTGCGCCAGTTGGTCCCTGCGTCCTCGGACTTGTAGACGGCCGACTCGGGTCCGCCGTCGATGAGGGTGAAGACGTGGCGGCGGCGTTGGTGGGCCACGGCGTAGATGAGGTCAGGATTGCGGGGATCGAGATGAACTTCGCTGACGCCCGTATTCTCGCTGATTTCCAGCACCTTCTCCCAGTTCTGGCCTCCGTCGGTGGACTTGTAGAGTCCGCGGTCGCCGCCAGCCGACCACAGCGGACCGTAAGCGGCCACGTAGACCACGCTGGAGTCGCGGGGATCGATGGCGATCATCCCGATGTGTTCCGACTCCTTGAGCCCCATATGCTTCCAGGACTTGCCGCCGTCCAGCGACTTGTAGACGCCGTCGCCGTAGGGGACGCTGCGCTGGTTGTTGTTCTCGCCCGTCCCCACCCAGACCACGTGGTGGTTGTTAGGATCGAGGCTGACGCAGCCGATGGAATAGGAGCCCTGGCCGTCGAAGATGGGCTCGAAGGTGATGCCTTTGTTGTCGGTCTTCCATACACCGCCCGACGCCACGGCCACGTAGTACTGGGCGGGATTGTCGGGATTGACGGCGAAATCGGCAATGCGTCCCGCGGTCAAGGCCGGACCAATGCTGCGGAACTTGAGTCCGGGAGTCTTGACCTTGTAAAGGGGAGGCGTCTCCTCCTTCTTCTCTTCGCCTTCCTGGCCTTCTTGTTCCTCCTGACCTTGCTCTTGACCCTGAAAGGGCCCAAAGGCCGGACCCGCGCTCAGCACCGCGCAAGAAGCCACTACCCAAATCATCAGGAGGACCAGCCACGGTCCCCCATACCCTGTCGCCTTCGCTTTCATCATCTTCATCTCGTCCTCGTGGTCGTAGAGTTGACTGATTGCACGCTATCCTATCTTGCGGAAGGCGGCGAGTCGAGAACCTGGCTCAACAAAAGTGATCATTTACGGCAAGATGAACTCTTGGCGAGACTCGAGGACGGCGCGGATCCAGCCCCCTCATGCGGCAGGTTGTCCAATCGTCGCGTGCCGGTCTCACAGTTCGTTTCGACGCATCGGAGGTGATTGGGATGGGAAAGTGGGTGTGGCTCTACCCCTTCTTCTTGGCCGTCCACATCGTGGAGGAATGGGCCGCGCAAGGGGGATATGCCGAGTGGTTGGCCAGCCGGGGAGGCACATCGATGTCGCAGGTCTTCTTTCTCGGTTCCACAGGCGCAGGTCTGCTGGTGATGGCCGCGGTGGTGGCCCGTTTTCGACAAGACGAGCGTTTCCAGTGGCCGTTGATGACGCTGGCCTTCTTTTACCTCGCAAACGCTTGCGCCCACCTGGCCGAGTGGGTCCTGACCGCCGCCTATTCTCCTGGCTCGCTGTCGGGAGTCCTGCTGTGGGTCCCGCTGGCGGTCTTCACCATCCACCGCTTGCGGCGGACCGGGCAGGGGACCCCGATGGGCAAGGCGTTGATCACCGCCCTGCTCGCTCAGGGCCTCCTGACACTTTCCCTGTGGCATCCGCTCTTGGGTTGAGGCTGGTGCCCCGAAAGGGAGACTCCCAGCCCGCATTTCACGGGTTGTCGTCGCCAGGGAAGGCCGGCGCCATGATGACAAGACGTCGCGACCGAGGACCCGCATAAACGTACTTGTGCGGTACATTGAGCAGGCGACGGACTGCAACCCAGTCAGTGCGGATGGACGCGGCACCACAGCAGACCACCCCGGAGGAAACGCGGGCAAGGGGCCAGAATACCTGTTTGGCCTCCTCGATTAGAAGCGTGAGGCCTGGAGTTGGATGTCGGCGCCGGACCAGGCGCTTTCAAAGCGCTTCCACACCAGTTGAGCGTGTTGGTCCTTGCCCTGGCGGGTCAGCGCCTGGTGGAGGCCGAAAAGGGCCCAGCCGTTCTCGGGGTTGCGCTTGAGGTCTTCCCAGTAGACCACTTCGGCTTCAAAGTCGCGTCCCGCTTCCAGCAGCACCGCGCCCAGGTTGAGGCGGGCCGGGAAGTCCCAATCGGCCGGCTCGGTGTAGGTCATGCCGTCCTCATAGCGGACGGCCGTCGACAGTTCGGCCACGGCATCGTCGTAGCGTCCCTTCTTGGCCAGGATCTCGCCTGCCAGCACGTGGCGGGCCACCTGCAAGACCAGTTCGCCGGGATTGGACTGGGCCTGCTGATCCTCCATGGCGGGGTCGTTGAGGAGGGCGTTGAGGCGGTCGAGTTCGGCGGCTGCCTGGTAGAGGTGTCCCTGGGCGCGGAAGGCCATCCCGCGACCGTAATGCCAGACGCCGCGCACCAGGAGAGCCTTCTGGGGCGGTTCGGGCTGGGCCAGCATCTGGTCCCACTTGCCGAAGCGCACCAACGCGAAATAAGGCGCGACGCGGAAGTTGGCAACATGATGAGCCATCTCGTCGGGCACCTTGCTGGCCGTCTTGTGAGCGGCGGCGATGGCCTTTTCGCTGTGCCCCTCGCGCGAGGCGGCAGCCCACAGGAAGTGGATGTTGTGGGGGTAGTAGCCCTCGGGATAGAGTCCCTGAGCGGAGCACTGGGTGATGTACCCCTCGTCGGCTTCCACGGCCATTTCGTTGCTCTTGGTGGCGTCAGCGTAGCGTCCCACCCGGATGTAGACGTGGGAGGGCATGTGGACGATGTGTCCGGCTCCCGGCATGAGCTTGCCCAGCTTCTCGGCGCTGGGGACGGCAAGATCTGGCTCGGGCGAGGCCTCCACGGCATGGATGTAGTAATGGTGGGCTCCCGCGTGGTCGGGATGCTTCTGCATCGTGTCCTCCAGCACCCGGGTAAACTCCACCGTCCCGGGACGCGGCGTGCCGTCTTTGTTCCAGTACTCGTGTCCGGACCAGGGATTGACGTTCATGATGGAGGCTGCGAAAAGGGTCTGGACATCGGGGTCGTCGGGATACTGCAGGGCCACCTGACGCATGGCGTCGCGGTAGGCCTCGTCCAGGGGCAGCCTTTCGGCTTCAGGATCCTCAGCGTAGCGCTGAGCCAAGGCCTCGATAAGCGCCTTTTCCTTGTCCGTGACCGAATCGCGCAGCTCCATAGCCTTCTGAATGGCGATGTAAGCCTTCTCGGCGTTCTCGCTCGACATGCGCGAATTGATGTTTGGGCCCAGGGCCAAGGCCTGTCCCCAATAGCACATGGCACAGCCCGGATCACGCCGGGCTCCCTCGCGAAAGGCGCGGATGGCTTCGGCGTGGTTGAAGCCGTAGGTCAGAGCCAACCCCTGGTCAAAGAACTTCTGCACGTCCTCGCCGGAGGCGGTGACGGCATGGGAATGATCGCCCAATCCATCCAGATAGGGGGCGATCTGCCCTTCTTCCAGCCGCGGATCGGTCTTCCAACGCTCGTCGTCTTGGGCCAAGAGTCCGGTTGCTGCCAGCAACCCCAGCCAAATAGTCAAAAAAGCAGTCTTGAGTCTCATCGTATTCTCTCCAGGACAGGATTCGTCCATAGCATAGGTCATTTGCCACTGATCAGGCCAAGGCCGCGGCCCAGGGGAAACTTGACGGACGGACAGCATGGATGATGCAATCGGCCCCAAGCTTGTCCAGACCCTCTCAAATCCAGCCTCCATAGGGCCGGATCCGTGTCCGCTCCGGCGAAACAGCATGGCCTTCATTACTCCATGCGTCGAACGGGGCGGCCAGGGCTCATCAAACCGGCATTTTATGGATGGCGAACGCCTCGAGGTATAAAAATGAGTTCTGAATTCCGCAAGTTCGCCATGCGCGGCAACCTGATCGACTTGGCCATCGGCTTCACGGTGGGCGCCGCCTTCACTACCGTGGCTCGTTCATTGGTCAGCGACATTCTCATGCCGCCCATCGGACTGCTGCTGGGCCACTCCGATTTTAGTGACCTCTTCATGTTGCTGAGGGCTGGCGGCGAGAACGCCGGACCCTACGCTACCTTAGCCGACGCCCAAGCCTCGGGCGCGGTGACTTTGAACTACGGGGTCTTCATCAACAACGCCGTGACCTTTCTCTTGGTGACGGCGGCAATGTTCTTGGTGGTGCGCTCTATTAACCGGATCCACGATCAGCTTGAGGAGCGTTTCGGGGCTCAAAAACCCGAACCGGGCGATCCCACCGAGAAGAAGTGCCCCTTCTGCCTTTCGACGGTTCCCTACAAGGCCACCCGCTGCCCTGCCTGTACCTCGCAGTTGGAGTCTTCGGCCGCTTGACGGCGCAACCGGCTGCGTCTTTTTTCTGGCTTCTCCGTCTCCATGACGAAAGGAGTTTTGAAAATGAAGCAAAATGCGATTTCCGCAGTTGATTTTCCGGGCCGCGCCCGCGTCCACATCGGACTGGCGGTGGCCGATATCGAGCGTTCGGTTGATTTCTACCGCACCCTTCTGGGCGTCGAGCCCTGCAAGCAGAGGACCGACTACGCCAAGTTCGAGCCCACTGAGCCGTCTCTTAACTTGAGCCTGATCCAGGCGCGGGGTGCCAAGAGCCTGAGCAACCGTCCCACCCACTATGGGATTCAGGTCAAGTCCTCCGAAGCGGTCGAAAAGGCTTCCGGCCGGCTGCAACAGGCCGGCGTCCCCGTCAGGACGGAAGAGCAGACCAGTTGCTGCTACGCTATACAGGACAAGGTCTGGGCCGAGGACCCCGACGGCAATGAGTGGGAAGTCTTCGTCGTGACCCAAAAGGACTCGCCGAAGCTACACTCCGAGGACGCCTGTTGCGAAGCCGATTCCGAGTGCTGCGAGGAGTCGGAAGCGATACAGAAGGCCCGCGAGTGCTGCCAGGATGAGCCGCCGACGGGCACCGCGGCGGCCTGCGAATCCGATAGGCAGGAGCGCGAAAAAGCCGCCAGTTGTTGCTGAGCGCTGCCCAAGGCTTCTCTGCTCCCCCGGACCGGCTCGGCCAGGCGCCGAACGTCCGGGGAGCGGAGGCCGCGCGGGCCAGGAGGACGAGCATGAGCCAGCAAGTCACTACTGCCGACGTCTACCAACTCCTGAGTGCCCGGCTGAGGAGCTTTCTCCTCTCCCGCACCCGTGATGCGCAGCTTGCCGACGATCTGCTGCAGGAGACTTTTCTGCGCGTCCACGAGAAGCTCGATTCGCTGCGCGAGGGGCAGCGCCTCAACGGCTGGGTCTTCCAGATCGCCCGCAACTTGGTCGTCGACCACTTCCGCGCCAGCGGACGCACGCTGCCCGCTGATCCCGCCCAAGAGGCCGCCGAGAACGAAGGGCCCCGGCAGGGCCGCTTCTCGTCCAATCTCAATGTGGAGGTGGCGTCCTGGCTGCCCGCGGCTTTGGAATCGCTGCCACCGGAATACGCCGAAGCCGTCCGCCTCTATGAAGTCGAAGGACTCTCCCAGCAGGAGATCGCCGACCGCCTGGGACTCAGCCTCTCGGGAGCCAAGTCGCGCATCCAGCGCGGACGCCAAAAGCTCAAGCAGGTGCTGGACGACTGCTGCCGCTTCCAACTCGACCGCCGTGGAAACGTCCTCTCCTACCACCCCCGCGACTGCGGATGCGACTCCTGCGATTGACTTCCATTCCCCGACTTGCCCGCATTTCTCCGTCCAACGCGATGCCGCCGCCGAAGCGACGATCCGCCCGCTGGCCAGACCCGCCCCACAAGCCGAAGTCCGCCAAGCCGCCGCCACAACCCCAGGACGCATCGGGAAACCTTCCGCCGTCGACGCCTTGATGGCCACCTTCAACGTTCCCCATCTGCCCGGCCGCGAACAAGCCGTCTGGGCCCTCGGCGAGATCGCTTCGGCATGGCTGGCCGCCGGTGGCAATCCTTGAGGCATGGCTTTCTTGCTTCACCCGGCAAGAAAGGTTCTTGGCACCTCCCATCGGCTATACTGTGCCGCACATGCCTGCATCTTACCCGTCCTTCAACCGCCGCCACGTCCTGGGAATTGCGATCACTGTAGTGGTGGCGGTGGGGACGCTGAGCCTGATGGGGCGGCCCTGGTGGTGCAAGGGAGGAGAGGCGAATCTGTGGACCAGCGCTGTCAACAGCTTCCACAACTCTCAGCATCTTTTCGATCCCTACAGCTTCACCCATGTCCTCCACGGATTCGGATTCTATGCCCTGCTGTGGCTGCTGCTGCGCCATCACACCACCCTGGCCGACCGGCTGACGATCGCCATCGGCCTGGAAGCGCTTTGGGAGATCATAGAAAACACCAGTTTTATAATCGAGCGCTATCGCGAGGAGACGATGGCGCTCGGCTATTACGGCGACAGCGTGACCAACTCGATCGGCGACATCCTGGCCTGCGCCGCCGGCCTGGCACTGGCCGCCAAACTGCCGGTTTGGGCTACCGTCGTCCTCTTCATCGTGATCGAGGGACTGCTGCTGTTCTTCATCCGAGACAACCTGCTTTTGAACATCATCATGCTCCTGTGGCCGCTGGAAGCCCTTAAGAAATGGCAAACCGAGAACGCCTGAAGGGAATTGCCCTATGAAGAGACTGGGAATCGTCGCACACAGCGCCGAAGGAGGGGCGCTCTGCTTCATCACCGCCTGCCGCGAGGGCGCGGCTACGATGGGGCCGCACATGCATCCTGAAATCGTGCTCAGCGCGATTCCCATGGGGCTGTCGATGGAGGGCTGGGAGTCCGGCGACCATGCCGCCGTGGCCAAGCATCTGGGCCGCGGCGTCGAGCAAGTGGCCCAAGCCGGCGCGGACTTCTTCGTCTGCCCCGACAACACGGCCCATCTGGTCCTCGAGGAGATCATCGACGATCTCCCTATTCCCGGACTGCACATCGCCGACGTTGTGTGCCGGGAAATCGCCTCCAAGGGCTGGCGCAAGGTCGGACTGCTGGGCACCAAGTGGACCATGACCGGTCCCGTCTACGGCAAGGCCCTCAAGTCGCGCGGACTGCAACGTCTGATCCCCGACGAGGTGATGCGGGAGCGTCTCAACGCCGCCATTTTCGACGACCTCTGCCAAGCCCTCTTCCTGTCCGAGACCATCCAGCTCTTCGTCAACTCCATTGAGAACCTGCGCTCAGAAGGTGCCGACTGCGTCATTCTAGGCTGCACCGAGATCCCTCTCATCATCACCGACGCCAACTCGCCGCTGCCCATCCTCGACTCCACCCGCCTGCTGGCCAAACACGCTGTCCTGCAGGCCCTCTCCGACGCCCCGCTGCCAAGGTCCGGCTGGCTGGAGGCGTACGCCGGGATTCTCGAAGGCGAAGAGAGGTAAGGCGAAACCGCAGACGGTGCCGTCGACGGTCGCGACACGCAATCCGGGGGCGCGTTGATCTCTCCTTCGAGTCAGGATTGAGCCTACACGCGCCCGACGCCCCGGCGTGCGAATCTGCCCCAGGGCGATAACAGCTCATGCTAGACTGTTATCATGGTCCGAACACAGGTTAGCTTGAGCGAAGAGGAGTATGAGGCGGCGAAGCGCGAGGCAGAACGGCTGGGTATTTCGTTAGCCGAATTGCTGCGCCGCTCATTGCGTCCCTTGCTGCCACAGGACGAATCTAAGCCTTGGATGCGCTATGCCGGAATGGTGGAGTCGGGTGACCGGGATTCCAGCATACGGATCGACGAGGTCGTTTATGGCCGCAAAGACTAAGGCCTACGTCGACACCTCTGCTCTAATCGCCTTTCTTGACCGCTCAGACAGCCATCACCCGCTGTTCCGCCGCCTTTTCGCCGACCCTCCCCCTCTGCTGACCACGACACTGGTCATCGCCGAAGGCCATGCTTGGTTTTTGCGGCGCTATGACCGCACACGGGCCCTTGAGTTCCTGGCTCTGATCGAGGACATGACACCACTGGAAATCTCGTCTGTGGGCCTCGAGCAGCAGTCGGCGGCAACCGCCATCCTCAGACGCTTCTCAGATCAAGACCTCACTCTCGTCGATGCCGTTGGCCTGCACTTGATGGATTCGAAGCGCATTAGGAAGTGCTGGTCAACCGATTTCCACCCTGGCCTGACTGGCGTTTCTCAGGTTATCCATGACTATTAGTGGCATTTTTCGACCGAGTGTCACAGGCCCTTTTCCTCGAATAGCCTTGAGTTCTGAAGCCCCTGATTCGTCTAAGGTGATGACGCGGGCAACCGATGTCGACAGGCAAAAGTCCGGGCGCGATGGAACGCGAGTCATAGGCTGGCCCAAGCTAGCCCAGGGCGAACCGAAGGCGAGCGAAGCGAGACGAGGTGTAACCCTGGGTGTGAGCGATTGCTCAGAACCAACGCTGAAAGCTTGGAATAAAAGCTTGAGAGCAGACGGGTACGGTCGACTCGATCCTCAGCGGTGCGGGCCGCGGCTCAGGAGCAGGACGAGTTTCGAATCGGTGTAGCCGGTGACGAGCAGGTCGTCCCGCCCGTCTTCATTCAAGTCGGCGGACGCCATGCCGAAGGGGTTGACCGCCGCCTCCAGCCTCTGATGGGTCACTCCATCGGCGCCGCCCACCAGCAGGAGCACTTGGGAAGAGGACCAGTTGGCAACCGCCATGTCGCCGAAGCCGTCGCCGTTGAAATCGCCCGAGACGATGTTCTTGGCACCGCTGGAGAGTTGCGGCAAAGAGACGTCCATCTTGGTGAACCGCCCGCCGCCCTCGGACCGGAATAGCTCGGGCGAACCCGCCGGTTCGGAGGCGGTGCCCAGGTCTAAACGTCCATCGCCGTTGAGGTCGCCCAGCGCCAGGGCGAAGGGCCTGCCGGCCTCGACCCTGCGGACGGGCTGGAAGCTGAACTGTGCGGGATCTTCTCCAAGCACGACTCCCACGTCGCCGGGGTTGGGCGTAAGCAGGTCGAGCTTGCCGTCGTTGTCGACGTCGACCGCCTCCATGCCCCGGTAGGGATCCCCTCCGGTGGCGACCAAACGTCCCGCGTCAAACCTGCCGCCACCTTGGCCGGCGAGAATCAGGAGCCCTTCGCCATTGCGATGATCGACGATGAGGTCGAGATGGCCGTCCTGGTTGAGGTCGGCGATGCGCACTTCGTGAGGATGGGGATCGACCTCGATCTTGAGAGGCGAATTCGGTGCCGGACTCAATCCGCCCGAGCCGTCTCCCTTGAGGATCGTCAGGTAGTCGGTCTCGTGGTTGGCGACCACGACGTCGAGAGGTCCGTCGCCGTCCAGGTCGGCGACAGCCAAACCGGTCGGACTCTCGCCACAGGCCACGCGTCCCAGCGGAGTCAGCCCGCCGCGTCCGTCCCCGGCAAAGAGCGACAAATCGCCGTCGGGCTGATTGGCTACCAGAACATCGAGATGTCCGTCGCCATTGAGATCGCCCACGGCAACCGCCGAAGGACCGCGGCCAGTCTCATGGCGCAAGGGCGTCCGCAGGATGTCTCCGTCCTCTGGAGGCGCGGCTTGGCAGAAAGCTGGCATCATGATCAGACTCAGAAACAAAAGCGCCGTCGGGCAATCCTTGAACATGGCGATACCATCATACTCTTTATCAAGTCGACCTCTTTGGTTGCGGGACCACCGCAATCGGCAGCCCGCCTCACCGACTATCTTTCCGCCGCCACCTTAGCGGCGAGCGTGGCGTGGAGACGATCTTCCTCGTCTGCGACCGCAGCAGCGACAGGCTCGTGTAACGCTCCCAGCCCGCCGCTGGGACCGTGCTGGTATGAGAGATCTCTTGGCTGGCGCTGGCGGTCAAGTTCTGAGCCGACAACCGCCCGGTTTGAGCCGAGGCCCGGCTCAGGTATCCTCAAATGGCGTCGCAACCGATCGTAAATCAACCATTTGGGAAGTGCCGGGAGGGAGAGAATGTTGAAAGAATCCACCGGTCTGAATCACCTGTCGAAGCCATCAAATGGCCAACCACTTCACGCAGTCAGACTTTGCCAACGGGGTCAGCGGACTCGTCTGCACTCGGCTTCCAGACGCTGCTCCCTGGCCATCGCAGCCGCAGTGCTGCTGTCCTTGTGGAGTGCTCTCGCTGCGGGAACCAGCCAAGAGGGACAGGACGAGGAGCGGACCGTCCAGACCCGCTCGCTGCTGGGCAAGCCCCTGCGCACGCCGCCGCTGAATCCTGAGACGCGGGCTGACTTGGAGGCCAAGCTGCAAGAGGCCCGGACCCGCTATCAAGAAAAGCCCAGGGAAGAGAACCTGATCTGGGTGGGACGCCGCTTGGCCTACCTGGGACGCTACCAGGAGGCCGTCCAGATCTACACCCAGGGCCTGGAGGAGCATCCCGACAGCCCCCACCTGCTGCGTCACCGGGGACACCGGTTCATTACCTTGCGGCGCTTCGAGCAAGCCGTCCGCGACTTTGACAAGGCGGCGGCCCTGACCCAGGGCCAGCCGGACGAGGTCGAGCCGGACGGGCTGCCCAACGCCCGCAACATCCCCACAAGCACCCTGCAGACCAACATTTACTACCACTTGGGACTGGCCCACTACCTGCAAGGAAACTTTGAAAAGGCTCTGGAGGCCTACCGCCAGTGCCTGGAGCGGTCCAAGAACAACGACATGCAAGTGGCCACCCGCCACTGGCTCTACATGACCCTGCGCCGCCTGGGACGCGACGATGAGGCGGACAAGATCCTCGACCCCGTCGAGACGGGCATGGACATCATCGAAAACCACGCCTACTATGACCTGCTGCTGATGTACAAGGGAGTGAAGAAGCCCGAGGATCTGATCGATCCCGAAGCCGACGGACTCCAGTCGGCCACCGTAGGCTACGGCATCGGCAACTGGCACTTGTACAACGGGCGCCGCCAGGAGGCGATGGAGATCTTTCGCCAGATCGTCGAACAGCCGGGCTGGGCTGCTTTCGGATACATCGCATCCGAAGCCGAAGTCGCGCGCTGAGCCAGCTTCATCTTCCGCTAAAGCTGCCGGTAGAAGGCACCTGAGGGAGGCGCTGCCAGAATCTCCCGGGCCTTCTCCAAGGTGTCGGCGGGAATCTGGCTGGCGGCGGCGCGATGGGCCTCGGCATTTTCCCACTCCTCGATGACCAGCAGACGGGCCGGGTCGTCCTGACGCTGCAAGAGAGCGCAGGACAGGCAGCCCTGCGAGGACTCTATGAGGGGAAGAAACGACTTGATCAGTTGACGGAGTTCCCGCTCCTTGCCTTCTTGGGCCTGGAAGATGTTGATGCGCGTGATGCTCATAAGCGGCCAAGCCTAGCATGAGAGACGGGTGCCGACAAAAGGCCCGCCGCCTTGCGCCGGCGTTTTTACTCGGGCAGATTCTCGGCAGGTTCGGCGTTGCCGTTTTCGGCTGAATCAGGCCGGTCCAGGAGCTGGCCGGCAAAGGGGCCGGCAGCCCGCACCAGAATGACGGTGGGAAGGCTTTCCACCAGGTTGGCCAGCCGCTTGGCGTACTCCTCTTCAGTGCCGGGCGGAGATTTGCGCAGGCCCAAGAAAACCAGGTCGGCGTTACGCGACTTTTGGGCGATGACCTCCTGCACGGTCTGGTTTTCGGGCATCTCGATGATTTCAGTATCGGCCTTGATGCGGTTGCGCTCGATGAGATCCTGCAACGTCGACTCGGCCCGCTCGAAGGTCATCTCGTTGGTGGTGATGACTTTGACGGAGATACGCGATCCGGCCCATTCGGGATTGGCCGAGAGCAGGTAGGCGAAGAGCAGCATCATGTCGCCGTTGCGCTCCAGTCCGCCCCACCAGACGTCGATCTGGCGCATGGAGTTGACCCAGCGCCGCGAGCTGATGCGGCACAGGAGGGTCGATTTGCCCAGCAGCGCGGCTTTGTGGCTGATGCGCAGGATGCTGGGCAGCCGCTCGGCCTTCTCGCTCCATCCGAACATGATGGTGTTGGAGGCAATGCCGGCGATGCCGTTGGCCTGCAGCACCTGTACGGCGCCGGCTTCGAAATCCTGGACGATGTCGGTTTCGGCAAAAGCCACCAGGTCGGCCTCTCTCAGGCGCTCATTGGCCCACTCGGTTTGCCCTTGGACTTCAGAGGTGAGCTTCTTCAGGTCGCCCACCAGCAAATGGCAGACGGTGACGATTCCCCGGTCTTGATTGAGCCAAGCTGCAAAATGAATGAGGTCGATGCGCTTTTCGACGTCCCCGGCAAAGACCAGGATGTGGGGACGCCAGTTCTTGGAATCGACCGGCATCTCGCGCAGCTTCAAGAGGGTGGCCCGGACCAGCGAAATGAGGGCTCCGTGGCGGGCGTCCCCCCACGAGGTGCTGAGCGAGCGGCGGCGCAGTCCGGCGTAAATGAGCAGTTCCACGAAGGCGGCGGCGATGGCCGCGGCCGGCTGAATCAGCCACATCACCCAGATGCAGCCTGCGGCTCCAGCCAGCGAGACGATCCAGGGGACGCGGATGGTGGGGCGGTAGGAGGGCGCTCCGCTCAACTGCTCCAATCCGGCCACCAGGTTGACCATGCCGTAGGTGGTCAGAAAGAACATGGTCAGGACGGGCGCCACGGCGTTGAGGTCGCCCAGCCCCACCGCAGCCAGAGCCAGCGCGGTGGAGAAGAAGTGAGGCATGCTGAGTCCCCAGATCTTCTTGGGCAGGAAAGGGATGACCCGGTCCTCCTGAAGCATCTCAAAGGTCCGCGGGGCACCCAGAATGCTGCCCACAGCCGACGAGAAGATAGCTCCCCACAGGGCCGGAATGACCAGCCAAGGCACAGCGGCGATTGAGAACCAGATCAGGTTGTCCTGGGAAAGCGTCTCGGGGTCGCTGGTCAGCGCCAGCACGATGGGGACGGCCATGTAGATCACGAACCCCGTAAGGACCGCCCAAAGCGTCCCGGCGGGGAGGCTGCGGCGGGGATTCTTGAGGTCCCCGGAAAGGCTGATGCCGGCCATGATGCCGGTGACGGCGGGGAAAAACACGGCGAACACGGCCCAGAAGGACACCTCGGCTCCGGCGCCTTCCCATAACGGCAGGCTGTCGGAGGAGCGTCCGGCGGCGCCCGAGGCGAAGGAGATCAAGGCCAGTCCGATCAGGGCCAGGATGGGGACTTGCAGGCGCAATGCGAAGTTCGCCCCTCGTCCGGCCAGCACAGCCACGACCACGACGGTCACAGCCGCCACCGGCTGCTGCGGGATGTCGGGACGGAAAAGCTGGATGCTTTCCGCCAGTCCGAAGGCGTAGAGGGTGACTGAAAAGACTTGAGCTAAAAAGAGCGGAATACCGATGGCTCCGCCGATCTCCAACCCCAGCGAGCGCGAGATCATGTAGTAGGCCCCGCCCGTCCCCACCCGCATGTTGGTGGCCACGGCCGAAGTCGAGAGGGCGGTGGCGAAGGTGATGGCGTGGCACAGCAGCACGATCAGCAGCGCTGGAGCCAATCCTACCTGGCCGACCACCCAGCCCGTCCGCAGGAAGAGAATCACGCCCAGGATGGTCAGCACCGAAGGCGTGAAGACGCCCAGGAAAGTTCCCAGCTTGGCGTCCGGCTTGGCAAACAAGGCCTTCGGATGCCACGACGGCACGGCGCTGGTGTCTTTACCCATGGCTCCTTCGCGGTTGAGGACGAAACGGCCAGCCCCAAAGGGTCCGCTGCCTCGCCCAAAACTCAAGAATCCCACAGATTAGAACATATCCGCCTCCCGCCCGGTAGGACGCTCAGAGGTAGCCGGTGGCGACGAGCGAGGCAACCTCCGAATCCCCGTGCTACCATCCCCTCTCATGCGGAGTGTTTCGGCTCTTCTCAAGCGCGACGAGTTCCTTGCCGTTTCAGCCGCCATCCTTGGATTTGCGGCTGACTATCTGCTCAACGTGGCTCTCTCGAGAATGTTGCAGGCCCATGAATTTGGCGACTTCAGGGTGGCCCAAGCCTTCGCATTCTTTTGCGCCTCCCTGGTCTTGCTGGGAGGTGACCGCGCCGCCCCGCGGATGTTGGCCAAACCTCTCGACCGGGCGGAGTTCGGCGTCGCCTGGGAGTATCTGCGCTTCTATGGACTGGTTGGCTTGGGCTTCTCAGTCCTCATCATCGGCGTCGTCTGGTGGTCCGGCTACCTCTATCATGACTCGTGGCATATCGGGACCCACCATGCGGTTGCGATCATGGCGCTGGCCATCCCGCTCATGGCCGCCGGGGCACTGGCGGGACGCATCCTGCAGACTGTCGGGCGCACCTTTCAGGCCGCCATGCCCTGGAAGGTCGGCGCACCCCTCTTGTTCCTGTTGGCGCTCCTCCTGGTCCAGTTGGCGACGGGGCAAGTCGGACTCCACGCGGTGTTGTGGTTGGCCTGTTTGACGATTGCCGTAATCGCGCTCGCCCAATGGGCCCTGGTCCGGCACAACGCGCTCAAGAGAGTCGAATTCGCGTCCGGGCTGCGGGCGGGCCGCGAGTGGCTCGTCGTTTCCATTCCCATGATGGGCGTCTTCCTCGTGACGGTCGGCTTGGCCCAGTCCGATCTCTTTTTCCTGGAATGGTTTGGCGTCGAGCGCGAAGTGGGTCACTATGCCGCTGCCGTCACCACGGCACATTTCATCATCCTGATACAGGTCTCCATCGTTGCCGTCTACGCGCCTCTAGTGGCGCGGGACATCAGGTCAGATTCGTCGGTAGCCACCGGCGCGGCCTTGTCTAAGGGACACCGAGTGATAGCGCTGGCTCTGGCGCCGGTCGTCTTGGCCTTCGTGGTAGGAGCCGTCCCCATCATGAACGTGTTCGGAACAGAATTTCAGAATGCGGCTCCCGCGCTGCGCTGGCTGGCTATCGGCAACGGCGTGTGGGCCATGGCGGCCCTCAGCGCTCTGTGGCTGCAATACCAAAAACGCGGCCTGACGGTCATGCGCATTACCATCGCCACGCTGGTCGTTGATTCCCTGCTCAACGTCGCGCTGATTCCCTCCTACGGGATGCTCGGCGCCGCCGCCAGCAGCGCCGCAACATCAGCCGGCTCCGCCGCCCTCCTCATCTGGATCGCCCGCAGACCGTCGACATCGTTCAGGAGATCTTGATAGAAACTTGTAGGACCCTGATTCTTCGTGGGGACCGATTGGGAACAAGCCGTGATTAGCAAACCCGACGTCGAAGCCCTAGTTACGCTCCTGACGAATCGAGCGGGGTTTTAGCTGTGCAGAATCGGAGGCGAAAAAGTGTCGACAAGTGAAGTGGATTGGTTGCTTGATCATTCAGAAGGTACCAGCGCGAGCCCAGCCTTCGTGTGGACCTACTGGACCGACGTCAGGCATTGGGATGATCCACCCGCCTCCTTTGCGCTTGAGGGGCCATTCCAGTCCGGTTCCCGAGGGACCACGACTCTTCCGGGACAGGAGCGCCTGCAATGGGTCCTCCGCAACGTCCGGGAGGGGGATTCGTACCAAATCGTGTCAGCGATGCCCGAAGAGGCCCGCCTGGTCTGCGAGTGGTCTTTCGAGCCGCGGACGGAGGGAGGCACGGATCTCCGTCAACGGATTGGAGTCGCGGGACCGGGCGCGGCTGCCCACGCCGAAGCCGTCCGCCAGGCCTTCGGTCCGACTCTCGCGGACGGAATGCAACGGATCGCCCGATTGCTGGCTGAAGCCGAAACAGCAGCAGATGGAGACGACTAACGAGGCGAACTTTGATTCGAACACAAGCGGCCTCCGCAAGCTTCGCTGGAAAGAGCCGGGCCGGGAGAAGCGCGGTCTTGTGGACGTCATGGGTACGCTGCTAGACTACCAGGGCTCAACTTGAGCACACCCCCTATCTTTTCGAGGATCCGCCAGGGCGGCCTGCTGATGGACTCATTCTTTGTCTGCCAGCACGCTCTCTAGCACGAGCCGAGGACTCCCTATGCTCAAACTCAGATTTTGCCGGTCGCTAGTCTGTTTCGTGTTTCTCGCAGTCCCCGCCTATGGCCAAGATCCCCCCGCGGCAGCGGCCACTGAGCCTGTCGTCATGGGCGAAATGCGCACGATCGAATCGGAGGTGATCGGGGAAACGTACACCCTGCGGATCTCGACGCCTCCGGGCTACGAGGAAGGCGATGAGCGCCACGGCGTCGTCTACATGGTCGATGCTCACTACCTCTTCCTCCAGGGCGCTGTCAGCGTTCGCAACCTCGATGCAAGCGGCTTTCCTTCGCTTATCTTGGTTGGGATCGACACCGTCCAGCGCAACAGGGACCTGACCCCGGCGCCGGCCGAGGACGCACGCATCGACTTTCCCGAAGCCGGCGGCAGCGAGGCATTCCAGCGATTTCTGGTGGAGGAACTCCAGCCCTTCATCGACGCCACCTATCGGACTAATGGGGTCCGCATTCTTGCAGGTCACTCCTTTGGAGGCCTTTTTGTGCTGGACACGCTTATCAAGCGACCCGAAGCCTTCCAGGGCTTTCTGGTCCTAAGCCCAAGCCTCTGGTTCAACGGCAAGGCACATCTCGATCAGTTGCGGTCGGCTCCGCCCCAACACCCCATGTTCGGCCGCTTCGTCTTTTTCGCCATCGGCGACGAGGGGCCGAGGATGAACGGACCCTTCGAGGAGCTGCTCAAGATCCTCGGAGAGAAATCGCCTTTGCCTTCCCGCTGGACGGCCAGGCACTTCCCCGGCGACAACCATTGGGAGATGGCCTTGACGTCGCTCCGGGCCGGGCTTCGCCAATACGCCGCCCCCTTTACCGAGGTAGCCGAAGGAATTTTAACCGTAGAGGAACTCGACGAACGCTACCAAGCGCTGGACCGGCTCTACGGCATTGAAATGCCGCGGACACCGTTCAGTTTCGTATCACTGGCTCGCGGCCTGGAAGAAAGGGGCGAGACGGAGGCCGCCTTGGACATCTACGCGGTGGCCAGCGAACGCTTCCCAGAAGACCCTCTGATCTATCGCATACGCGGACAAAAACTCGAGGAAGCCAGTCGTCTCGAAGACGCTGCGGCCCTCTACGATAGGGCCATTGAGAAGTTCAAGGACAGCCCAGAAGGCGAGCGCCTCCTGGAAACTTTCCGAGCCCGCCGGCAAGCCCTCCAAGCCCGGCTCGAGGAAGGCGATCAGTAACGCGCGGCCCAGGCCATCGGCCTTCCGATTGAAATCGGCTTCACGGGGAACTCCGGACCCGAGGCCCGTGGAAAAAGTCCATAATCGTAATCTTGGACATGGCCGCTTGAGCCCTTTCCAGCCCGAAATGCGCACGGAGGAGTAGAAGGAAATTATCCGGCCCGAAATCATGCCGGCAAAGACTGGAGGAACAGTTGATTTACGAGAACATACTTGGCACCATCGGGAACACTCCCATCGTCCGCATCAATCGCCTCGCTCCCGATCACGTCGACGTGTACGTGAAGGTTGAGGCCTTCAACCCGATGGCTTCGGTCAAGGACCGCCTCGCCATCGCAATCATCGAAGATGCCGAACAGAGCGGGGCCCTGAAGCCCGGACAAACCGTCATCGAGGCGACTTCGGGCAACACCGGGATCGCTCTGGCGATGGTCTGCGCCGCCAAGGGATACCCCTTCGTGGCTGTCATGGCCGACTCATTCTCAGTCGAGCGCCGCAAACTGATGCGTTTTCTGGGCGCCAAGGTCGTGCTGACACCGGCCGCCGAGCGCGGCAGCGGCATGGTTGATGCAGCGGAAGCTCTAGCGGCCAAGAACGGCTGGTTCCTGGCTCGTCAGTTCGAAAACCAGGCCAACCCGGCTTATCATCGCAACACTACGGCACCCGAGATTCTCCGCGACTTCGCCGGGAAAAGGCTGGACTATTTCGTCTCCGGCTGGGGCACCGGCGGGACCCTCACCGGTGTAGCGGACGTGCTCAAGGTGGCCCGACCCGAGATCAGGATCATCGGCGCCGAGCCCGAAGTCGCCGCCATGCTGTCGGGGCGGGAGTGGCAGTCCCACAAGATCCAGGGCTGGACCCCCGACTTCATTCCGGAAGTCATGGATCCCTCGGTCGTCGATGAAACCGTCCCCGTCAGTGATGACGAGGCCATCGCCACCTCGCGCCGGCTGTCCACTCAAGAGGGGATCTTCTGCGGAATCTCGGCTGGAGGGACCCTGGCGGCCGCACTCCAAGTGGCGGAGAAGGCACCGGCGGGTTCAACATTGCTGGCCATGCTCCCCGATACCGGCGAACGCTACCTGACAACGCCCCTTTTCGAAGGAATCAGCGAAGGCTCCGATGAGGAACTCCTCGAGGATGTCACTCCGGTTTAATCATCCGCAAGCCGAGCGCGAGGCAACGTCGCTCTTGAACTCAACATCCTTGAGCCCGCTTCGCTCTATCCTTTATCGTGAAGGGGCAGCAGCGAGCCATCGTGGCGAGGTTCGAACGGTCACTGGTAAAATGCCTACGTGAGCAAAGAAGGAAAGCTCCTCTGGCGGATTCTTCGGGGACGCTCGGATGCCAACATCCGGTTCGGAGACCTCTGTAACCTCTTACGAAGCCTAGGGTTTGAGGAGAGGACCAGCGGCAGTCACCACGTCTTCATCAGGCCGGGAGTCGAGGAACTCATCAATTTGCAGCGCCAAGGCAACAAGGCCAAGCCGTACCAGGTTCGTCAGGTCCGCAAGATCCTGCTGCGATATGGACTCGGGAGCGATGACTAATGTATAAGTACGAAATCATCATCTACTGGAGTGAAGAGGACGGAGCCTTCATCGCCGAGGTGCCGGAGCTTCCCGGTTGCTCGGCCCACGGGGAAACCACGGACACAGCACTCGCCAACTGCGAACAGGCGATGGGCTTGTGGATCAACACTGCCAAGGAGTTCGGTCGGGAGATCCCAGAGCCAAAAGGCAGAAGACTGCAGTTTGCTTGAGCGGGTTCAGAACCGTTCGGTGAAGCGGCCAAGGGTCTCTTGCCCGCGCCGCTTACCGCGAAGAGGTGAGTCGTAAAACAGAATGAGCGTAGCTGAAGACGTCTCCAGTTTCTTAGGCAGCGTCTTTGTGAGTTCCGTGCTTGCTGAGACGCGCGACTATCGGCGCATTGCTCGTGATGCTATTTGCGAGGCTGGATACAAACCGGTCCTGAGGCTTCTCCCCACCTGTTACGCTCCCTTACTGAGAACCCTGTGGAGCTTCAGAAATGTGACCCTCGCCTCTTTGAGCGTTTGATTGCAGACCTCTTGGCAGCGGACGGGTGGGATGTTGAGTCACAAGGACAAACGCGCCAGGGCCAGACGTTGTTGCGTGCGCGACCCATTCCAGACTAAACAGGCAAGAGAAGCTGATCGTCGAGTGCAAACGCCATGATCCTGACAACCCTGTAGGTGTGGCTGTCGTCAGACAACTGGTGTATTGGGTAAATGAGGAGTATCAGGCTACTTATGGAATGGTTGCAACCACCAGCCGATTCACGGCACCCGCAAGGGCTCTTGCGGAAGTGACTTCACAGGGGACAGTTCATGACGGACGAGCGTAGTGTGGTGCGCGAACAACCCGAACGACGACCGTATTGCGCCCGCGTTGAGATACAACTTGATCCGTCCGACACATTCAAGTTTGACGGCGATGTCTCGCTCCTTCTGCCCGTCCCTCAGGTCATAAGGGTAGAAGCGAAGGCAGATGACCACTCTGGAAAAGTGACGCAGACTCTGCGAAC
>DATIPO010000339.1:0-8670 GCA_035471925.1 Acidobacteriota bacterium | reverse complement strand
CGTCCTGCGATAGGGGCGGAAGTCGACTTTGCAGTCGTGGTGGGCCAGGAAGCTCATAAAGCGCTTGTAGTCTTCGGCGGGCAGATTGAAGAGCGCGGTCAGTTTGCGGTAGGAGCCCTGGCTTTCGCCCAGCCCCAGGCTGATGACCCGGCGGACGTCGTGGCGGGAGAGGTCGCGTTCGAGGAAGGGCCCGCGGACAGCCTGCCAGAAGTCTCGATCCCCCGACAGCATCTGCTCCAGGATCTGGCGGTGGCGTCCGAAAGGCCGGCTGGAACTTGGCTGCTCCATCCGGGGACGCAGGTCGTCGGCCTGGATGATGCGCTTTTGAGCCAGAAAGAAGGCGCTCTCCACCAAGTTGTGCAGTTCGCGCACGTTTCCCGGAAAGTGGTAGGAGGACAGAAGCTGCAGGGCCTGGGGCGAAAAGCGGACGTTGCGGCCCTCTTCCTGGCGCAGGCGGTTGAGCCGGTGCTTGGCCAGCAGCGGAATGTCTCCGCGCCGGTCGCGCAGCGGCGGGATCTGCAGGTGGCACACATTGAGGCGGTGGTAGAGATCGGAACGGAATTTCCCTTCCGAGACCAATTGCCGCAAGGGCTGGTTGCTGGCTGAAAGGATGCGCACGTTAACGCCCCTCTCGCGCGTTTCGCCCACCCGGCGGATGCGTCCCTCTTGCAGGGCGCGCAGCAGCGACTGCTGGAGTCCCGCGGGCATGGAGGCGATTTCGTCCAGGAAAAGCGTCCCGCCCGAGGCGGCTTCAAAGAGTCCGCGCTTGTCTTGGGAAGCTCCCGTAAAGGCCCCCTTGGCGTGACCGAAGAGTTCGCTTTCGATGAGGCTCTCAGGCAATCCCGAGCAGTTGACGGCCACGAAGGCTCCCGAGCGGCGGCTGCCGTGATGGAGGGCGCGGGCCACAAGTTCTTTTCCGGTTCCGCTTTCCCCTGAGATGAGGACGGTCGCCGAGGTGGGAGCAATACGCCTGACCTGCTCCATCAGCTTGGCCATGGAAGGGTGGCGTCCGATGATCTCGGCCGCGCCGCCTGGCGCAAGGGTCCTGCTTGCTCTCTGATCCGGCGGCGGGCCGGCGGTCTCCCGCTCCCAGTGCAGTTCCAGGCAGGAGGTGAGGCAGAGGAGGTAGTCGATTTCGGTTTCCGAGACGGCTTGGCGGGGACATTCCAGGTAGAGGAGTCCTTCGCCGCGGGCGGGGTGAGAGAGGGGGATGCCCAGGCGGCTGAGGACGCCCTGATCGCGCCAGCGCAGGGTGTCGAAGGCCGGCGACGAGGGATCGCCAAGCAGGGCCCGCCCGTCGTGGCGGCACTCCCCGCGGGAGGCGATGGGGATGGGCTCGCCGCCCGCCTGGGGGCTTAGGTAAACGCGTCCGGCGGCGGGAATGCAGGTGCACACCGACTGGAGAAGCAGGTCGGCCCAGCTCCGGGGTTCAGAGGCGGTGTCGAGGGCGGCCATCCAGCGACGCATCTGAACCAGATGGCGGCCTTCCTCAGGCCGGTTGTGGCTTTGCAGCACCTGGGAGCGTTCCTCCTCCAGCGGCTCCAGGTGAAAGCGGGAGAAGGCTCGGCGTTGAGCGGTGGAGAGGTGAAAGAGGGCCTCCTTGAGCACCTGCAGGGCCTGCGAGAAGCAGCGCAGAGCCTGGTCGGTGCTTGCCTGGCGGGCCAAGGCCCGTCCCAGGCGGCGCAGCAGTCCGGCTCGCAGGGCGGGAGACTGGAGGCGGTCACAGATTTGCAGTCCGCGGCGGGCCAGCAGGACGGCCATGCGGGCGTCACCATCAGCCAGTTGGCAGCGCGACAAGAGCTGCAGCGACTCGGCTTGCAGGGGATCGTCAGCAAGGTTGCGTGCCATCTCCAAGGCTTGGCGGGCCAGCTCCCGGGCGCCTGCCGGATCGTCGCTCAGCAGGCAGGTCCGCGCTGCGATCATGGCGGCTTCAACGCCCCAAGGCGAGTCGTCGGAGGCTGCCTCCTCAAGCACCGACTGGGCCCGGGGCGCGGCGTCCTGCGGACGGCCCTCAAGCAGGGCGACGCGGGCCTGCAGAAGCTGAAAGTCGATCCGGCGGGGAGAAGGCAGCGAGCACTCGGGACGCTCCAAGACCAGGGCAGCGCGTTGGGGACGTCCCAATACCAGCCAGGCTCGGGCCTCTTCGGCCAGGGTGTCGAGGACGTCCTCGAATTTGTCTTCGCGCTGTAGGAGGCGCCGACTGCGGGCCAAGTTCTCAAGCGCCTTCTGTGGTTGGAGAAGCCTGTTGAAGTTGCGCGCCAACTCGATGTAGAGGGCAGATCCCAAGTTGCGGCTGCGGTTGGCGCGGCGGTTTTGGGCCTTGAGTTCGCTGAGGCGCACGAGAGCCTCGCGGTAGCGTCCCTGGCGGCGCAGAATGAGGCATTCCGCCAGACGGGCGAAGAGTTCGGCTTCGGCGTGTCGGCGCAGCGCCGGCAGCGGGCGGACGTAGCGCAGAATGGCTTGGGACCGGCTGGTGCGTCCTTGCTCGGCCTGCAACAGGGCCAGGCTGAGGAGGCGTCCCAGGGCTCGCTCCTCCAGTCCTGCCTCAAAGGCCAGCCGGATGGAGCGCACCTCCCAGGTCACGCCCTTGCGGCTTTCTCCGCGCAACATGTGGAAGTAGAGGAAGAGGGCGTGACAGACCTTGTCGAAAGCGGCGTGGCGGCGGCGCTCCTTGATTTCGCGCATCAGGTGGCGGGCCAGGGGACGCGCCTCGCGGCGGCGTCCGCGGTAGGCCAAGGCCGCCAGCAGTTCGCCCCGCACCTCGTTGTCGAGGCCGACGGGGCCGCCGCCGTCCAGACGTTGCAGAGCGTCCTCGAGACGTTGGATGGCCGTCGATCCTTCCCCGCGCAGAAGTCCGGCCCGGGCCAGCAGCGCCTGCAAACGGGCGCGCCGGACGGGTCGAGCCAACTGGGGATGTTCCAACAGACCTTGGCCGATCTCCAGACACTGCTCCAACTCGCCGCAGCGGAAATGCAGTTGGGCCAGACGCAGCCGCAGCTTCCAGCGGGGCTCTTGCAGCAGTCCGCTGGAAACCGCCTCCTCCAGCAGCCGGGCGGCTTGGGAGAGGAGGGACTCCTCTTGCAGGGCCTCCACGGCAGGCCACAGCAGGCGGTCCACTTGGCGGGAGTCCCCGGCGCGCAGGCTATGTTTGAGGGCTTCCGCACGCTCGCAGGCTGGGGAGTGGGGGCAGAGGCGGGCTCGATAACTTTGCGCCAACTTGTCGTGGATCTCACGGCGCGTCTCGTCCTTCAGCGCCGCCGCTACGACCGGACCGCCCCAGGAATGGTGCAGCGAAGCCCGGGCTTGGGAGAGCGATCCGCTGGGACGGGCTAACTGGCAGGCCCGCAGGAGCCGCAGGGCATCCTCGCAACGCTGGATAGAGGCGTCCACAACCTGGCTGAGGACGGAAAGCGTTAGGGGTTCCCCGGCCACAGCCAGCGCTTGCATCACACGTGCCGGGAAGGGGTCGAGTTGCCGATACTGATGCAGCAGGCTCTGCTTCAGGCTGGCGGGCGGAACATCGGAAGGCGGGACTGAAGGGTCGCGGCGCCAACGTCCTCCCTGAAAGCGGAGTTCCCCGCTGCTCACCATCTGACGCAGCGACTCGATGAGGAAAAGAGGAGTGCCGCCTCCCTGCGAGAGCACCCGCCGCAGGGGACGAGGCTGCAGGGGACGCCCCAGGGCTTGGCGTACCAGAGTCTCGCTTTCGGCGCTGCTGAGCGGACCCACGTCGAGGACTTCCACACCCTTCCGCGGCCGAGGAAATGACTGGCCCTGGCCCAATCGCATCTCGAAGGCCAGCAAAGGACCGTGAGCTTCGCCTTCCTCGGAGAGCAAGGCCTCGATGACCTCTGCCGGAGGCGGGGAGCCGCACAGCACGACTTGGGGATGCGGCAGGTCGAGAAGAAAACGCCAGAGCCGGGGAACCCGGTTGCCTAGGCCGTCGGATGGGGCGTCAGCCTCGGCGTCCTGAGGGGCTGGGGACGGTTGGGCGGCGTCCCTGGCTGGGGGCTGTAAGGGCAAGGCGGAGGCGTCCTGGTTCTTCCCTGCTCCTCCGGCCACGCTCAGGCATTCGATGCGCCGCAGGCGGCCCAGCAGCCGCAAGCGTTCGAGCAGGCGGGACTTGCCGATTCCCGCGGCACCGCGCACCACCAGGACGCGCGGCTGGCCATCCTTCAGGTAACGGTCGAGGCATTGCTCCAGGCGCTGGCGCTCCTTTTTTCGTCCCACCAAGCCGGAGCGGACGGCAGGAGTCCGCATCTCGCCGCAGGAGGAGAGTCCTCGAGAGGAGCAGGCCGAACGCAAGGCCGTCACCGCGAAGTCAGCCGACGAAGGACGTAGAGAGCGGTCTTTTTGAGTCAGGGCGGCCAGCATTTGGAGGGCTTCCTGAGGCAAGGACGGCTCGATCTGGCGGGGATCGGCAGGCACCGCCATCATCTGCTTCTGGCGCAGGGAGTCGAGGTCGTCCTCGAGAAAGGGCGGCGACCCCGTCAGGACATGGTAAAGCAGCAATCCCAGCGAATAGAGGTCAGACGGCACATCCGGCTCCCGTCCCTGCAAGAACTCGGGCGCGGCGTAGCGGACTTTGGCGGCTGGCAACTCGTCTTCGTCTCGCGGACGCTGCAATTCGATCACATTGAGCAGAACGCCCTCCCGGCTGCGCCACAGCTTGACCGCGGGAAAGAGCCCGCACAGGAAGCCGCGCCTGTGCAGGTAGACGGACAGTTGGGCCAATTGGAGAGCGTCACTCAGGCGCTGCTCGAGCGGAGCGTCGAAAGGATAGGGGATGAAGCCGTCCTGCTGTTGCAGGTCGGGGACCACCAGGCCCGCCCGCCGTCCTCGCCAGTAGAGGTCGATCAGGGGCGGCAGGGCCGGATGGTCGAGGCGTCCGCGCAGGTCCCAGAGTCGTTCGATGCGGCGGCGGTGCGACGGACGGCTCAGGTCCTCCTCAAGCAGGTGGAGCGCCAAGGCCTTCCACTCACCTGCCCTGTTGCTCTCGGCGTCCTGCATTTTGGCGGACTCGGGAGCGTCCCGAGGATCGTGAGGGTCTCCTTCGTACTCCCCTTCCTGCAAGGCGAAAAGGCGCAGCTCGGGCCCCTTTTCCAGCGGATGACGAATTCGGTATCGACCCCGGTCTGTTATTTGCAAAACGTCGCAATTATTTCACTGTAAACTTGAAAGTCAAGCCAATAGATCTACTTTCACCAGAAATCCATGCTGCAAGGCGAGGAGTGGCTGCGGCATCAGTGGTATGCTCTCGCGATGCGGCGCGTGATGGTGCTTTTGTCGGCCTTCTGGTTCCTGCAATTGGGCACCAAGGGACTCTTCCTGCCCTACTTCAGCCTTTACCTCGACCAAGTCGGGCTGCGGGCTGGACAGGTGGGCTGGATCCTCTCCATGCTGGCCTTGGCCGGATTGCTGTCCCAGCCCTTGTGGGGCGTGTTGGCCGACCGCACGGGACTGCGCCGCGGACTGCTGGCTTTTTGCTGTCTGGGGGCCGCGGCTTGCAGCCTGTTGCTGGGACGGATGGAGGGATTCGCGGCCATCTTGATGGCCACCGTGCTGCTTTCGACTTTTGAGCGTCAACTGGTGCCCATGAGCTTCGCCGTCAGCTTGGGGGCTCTCAGCGGTGCCGGACGCGATTCTTTCGGCGAGGTCAGGGTGTGGGGGACGGTGGGCGTCCTCGTAGTGGCGGGCAGCTTTCCCTGGATCGAGCCGGCACTGGCCCGTTGGTGGACGGATCCCGGCTCACCGGCACTGGGGGCCATGTTCCCCTGGGCGGCCGTGCTCTTCGCCGCAGCCGCAGTGCTGGCTTTCCTGCTGCCTTCGGTGGGGGCCCTGAGCCTGCGTTCGCTTCCCGGAGACATCCGCAAGCTGCTGCGTCACCGTCCGGTCGTGCGGGCGCTTGTGCTGCTCTTCCTGGTCCACCTGTGCGTGCAGGGACCCGTCTACCTGCTGCCCCTGCTGGTCAAGGCCAAGGGCGGCGGGACCACCGACGTGTCCCTGATGTGGGTCTTGAGCCTGAGCCTGGAAGTCCCCTTGGTGCTGCGTTTCGGTCGCCTGCTGGAGCGCTTCAACCCCCGCGGGCTGCTGATCCTGGGTGCCCTCTCGGAGGGCTTGCGCTGGACCCTCTCGGCCTGGATCGAGAGCCTGCCCCTGCTCATTGCCGTGCAGGGCCTGCATGGAATCGGGGTGGTGGGCATCCTGCTGGGCGGACCCGTCTACGTCGAATCCGCGGCGCCTCAAAGGCTGCGCTCCACGGGACAGGCCTGGGCCGCCATGGCGGGGACGGGTGCCGGGACCATCGCGTCCAACGCCCTGACCGGCCAATTGATCGAGAACTTCGGCACCCGCTTCACTTATATGGCGGCCGGAGCCGGAGCCTTGACCGTCTGCCTGCTCTTCGCCCGCCTCCTGCCCCCGCCCTCGCGTCCCGACTAGGACCGCTGGTGCGGCTCGGCGAGGTTTCGACCCAGCCCCAGGCGCTATTGCACGCTTTCGGCGTTCGGGACTTTGCCCGCTCGTACCCGGGCTTGCGCCTTTGTTTCGCTGCGCTCGACAGCGGCTCCGAGCTCGCTGTAGGCGAGCCATAGGCCAGCCCAGGGTCAGCCGTCGTCGAGCGCAGCGAGACAAAGGCGCCACCCTGGGTTCAGCGCCGAAATCTCCCAACGCTGTGAGCGTGCAATAGCGTCATAGGCCGGCTCAAAGGTCAGTTGGCCCCGTGCAGATAGATGTTCTGCAGGCGGTCGCGGCGGCGTTCGTGGGCCCGATGCATCCGTTCCTCGGCCACGTGGTTGGAGGCCTCGTGAGGCGGGACGTCGCGCTCCTTGGAGACCTGGAAAATGCTGAGCAGGCTGTCGTAGATGCCGTCGGCCTGCTTGAGAGCGGCTTCTTCGTCATAGCCCTTGATCTCGTGAAAGACGTTGATCAGCCCTCCAGCATTGATGACATAGTCGGGGGCGTAGAGGATGCCGCGCTTGGCCAGCTTGGGGCCGTGGACCTTCTCGATGGCGAGTTGGTTGTTGGCAGCTCCGGCGATGATCGAACACCTCAGCTTGGGGAGCGTCTCGTCATTGACTACGGCACCGAGGGCGCAAGGCGAAAACACGTCCACTTCTTGGGAGTAGATGTCGTCGACATCCACGCCTTCTGCGTCGAAGCGCTCCTTGGCTTCTTGCACCGCGTCTGGACTGAGGTCGCTGACGATCAGCCGGGCGCCCTCCGCGTGCAGCAACCCGGCTAGGTGGACGCCCACATGACCCAGTCCCTGGATGGCCACCTTGAGGCCTTCCAGCGTGTCGCGGTCGAGCTGAAATTTGACGGCCGCTTTGATGCCCACAAAGACGCCGCGCGCGGTAACCGGAGAGGGGTCTCCGCTGCCGCCAAACATGCGGGAAATGCCGGTGACGTGGCGGGTTTCGTGGCGCACGATCTCCATGTCCTGAACCGAGGTTCCGACATCTTCGGCGGTGATGTAGCGTCCGCCCAGGCCTTCTACGAATCGTCCGAAGGCTCTCCACATTTCAGTGCTTTTATCTTTTTTCGGGTCGCCGATGATGACCGATTTTCCTCCACCTAACTCCAATCCTGTCACGGCCGCCTTGTAGGTCATGCCACGCGAGAGGCGCAGGGCGTCGATGATGGCGTCCCGCTCCGAATCGTATTGCCACATGCGACAGCCGCCCAGAGCGGGTCCCAGGGTGGTGTCGTGGATAGCGATAATGGCCTTGAGGCCGAACTCCGGCTTGTGCACGAAGGTCACTTGTTCATGACCTCGGGCACCGAATTCCTTGAAAAGGTCCAATCTGGTTTCCTCCAAATCCTTGTCTTTTTAGATCCTCTGCGGTCCTTTTGAGGATTGGCTGGCGAAGGGTGCTTGCTAGCGCCTTGGACGCCGAGCCGCCAATCCCGGAATGCGCAAGTAGAATACTGGAAAGCGGCGCTCGAAGCCACCCCGGGCAGGCTGTCGGAGTTGCCCAGCCGATGCTTTCCGCTGACGATTGCAGTATGCTGGTGCAATCGGTCATAGGCTTTGAGGCTAGGAGGTTTGCAACGTCCTTGGAGAGGACGCATCCACCAACCTAGCGAAGCGTGCCTCCGCCGCCTTAGGTTGGCGGGGATCGCCCAGGGTAGGACGCTGAGTAGCGTCGAATTGGGTCGCTGGCGGCCTAACACCTTTAACGGAGTTCTCTGCCGACATGAGCGACTCAGCGAGCGAGCTTGGATCGACAACGCGTAGAGAGGAACTTCAATGAGAACATGCAAGATAGTGGCAGTTGCAGCGGTTGTACTCCTTCTGACCTCGGCCCTGGCTTTGGCCATCGACAAGAAGCTGATCGAGCGGGTCGAAAACTCGGGCGAGGTTTATCAGCAACTGATCGAAGCCCCTGATCAGGTCCTCCCCGAGCGCCTTCTCAAGGACGCCGAGTGCGTGGCCGTCATCCCGGCCCTCAAGAAGGGCGCCTTCATCTTCGGCGGAAAGCACGGCAAGGGCGTGGTTTCCTGCCGCAACGACTCGGGCACCTGGAGTCCCCTCAGCTTCCTGACCATCAGCGGCGGCAGCTTCGGACTCCAGATCGGAGGCCAGAGCTCCGACGTGGTGCTCTTCATCATGAGCAAGAAGGGTGCCAGGAGCTTGGTGCGCAGCGAGTTCACACTGGGCGCCGATGC
>DATIPO010000338.1:0-32448 GCA_035471925.1 Acidobacteriota bacterium | reverse complement strand
TCGCCCAGTCCGCGCACCTGGTTGACGGCACCTCCGATTTGAGCGGCCACTTGCCGGCGGGGCTGGGAGAAAGTGAGCAGATACATGACGCTGCCCAGCACCAGCAAGAGGACGGCCAGAGTCAGCAACTTCTTCCACATCGGGGCTTCGAAGGTCTCAGTACCGCGGATCGAACCGCTGGAACGCTGGCGCAGACTGCGGGCCTGGCTCTGCAACAACAGGGGATCGAGACGGCGCTGGCGGGTGGCCTGCTGCGACCCGTCCGCCTCTGGAGGAGCGCCTTCCTCGGACCCGTCATGGCGACCGGGTTCATCCCCGTCGTCCTGCGGCCGGTTCGATTGCGGGATTCTGGGATCTTCCAGGTCAGCCATCTTAGTTCGTTACCTCTTTCTTGGCCCGTTCGCGTCCCCGCTGCTTGAGATAGGGCTGGATCAGGCGGTCCAAATCGCCGTCCAGCACCGCGTCGACATTGCCGATCTCGACCTTGGTGCGGTGATCCTTGACCATGCGGTAGGGATGCAGCACGTAAGAACGAATCTGACTGCCCCAGGCGATGTCCGACTTGCTCTGTTCCAGCTTGTCCAGTTCTTGACGCTTTTTCTCCATCTCCAGTTCAAAGAGCTTGGACTTGAGCATCTTCATGGCCATATCCTTGTTGCGGTGCTGGGAGCGTTCGTTCTGGCACTGGACCACGATTCCCGAGGGCTCATGGGTGATGCGGACGGCCGAATCGGTGACGTTGACGTGCTGGCCTCCCGCGCCCGAGGAACGGTAGGTGTCGATGCGCAGGTCTTTTTCGTCGATGTCGATCTCGATGTCCTCCTCAATCTCAGGAGAGACGAAGACCGAGGCGAAGGAGGTGTGGCGGCGCGCTCCCGCATCAAAGGGCGAAATGCGCACCAGCCGGTGGACGCCGATTTCAGCCGAGAGATAGCCGTAAGCCAGGTCGCCCTTGGCCAGAAAGGTGATGGACTTGATGCCGGCTTCTTCGCCGGGCTGGTAGTCGATGACCTCGGTTTTGTAGCCCGACTGCTCGCACCAACGCAGGTACATGCGCGAAAGCATCTCGGCCCAGTCCTGGCTCTCGGTTCCGCCGGCCCCGGAGTGGATGGTGACGAAGGCGTTGGAATGGTCGTGGGGACCCGAAAGCAGGGCCTCCAGTTCGGTGGCTTCGACCTTGGCTTCCAGGGATTTGAGGCCGCTGGCGATCTCGTCCTCGACGTCCTCGCCTTCTTCGGCCAGCTCCAACCAAGCTTCCAGATCCTCCAAGGCGCTCTTGCAGCTTCGGGCCTTCTTGACGGCGCTCTCCAGGACGCTGCGCTTGCGCATCACGGCTTCGTGTTCATCGGGATTGTTCCAGAAGTCGGGATCGGCGATGGTCTTCTCGATTTCGGCCAGTTGCTTCTCTTTGCCGACGACGTCAAAGATACTCCCACAAGTGTCCGACTCGCTCTTCCATGTCTTGATATCGGTCCTGATACTCTTGCACGGGCGTCTACTCCTTGGCTTTCCAAAAAAACGCCGCTCCCAAAGCCAGAGCGACTATGACTATATTAAGCCATTCACCCACTTGGGAGTAAGGCGACGGCGCCTGAGTGCCTTGCACGCGGGTCACCAGCATTCCCTCTTGAAAGGACGGGAGGCGCTCGGTGACGCGTCCAAGGGGATCGATGCGGGCCGTGATTCCGGTGTTGGTGGCGCGCAGCATGGGACGCCGGGTTTCGATGCTTCTCATGCGGGCCATCTGCAAAAGCTGCTCGGGCGCGGAGCTGTCTCCGTACCAGGAATCATTGCTGATGTTCACCAGCACTTCGGCCCCCTTCTGCACGGCCCAGCGTCCGGCTTGGGGAAAGATGCCCTCGAAGCAGATCAGGGTGGCGAACGACAATGATCCGTCCTGGCCCTCGACCTCGCCCACCTTCATCTCGCTTCCGGGACTGAAGCTGCCCACTTCCTGCACCAGGGGGCTGAAGAAAAACTGCATGACGCCCTGCCAGGGCACGTATTCTCCGAAGGGCACCAGCTTGATCTTGTCGTAGCGATAGACGGCCCCTCCGCCAGGTCCGATGAGATGGGCGCTGTTGTAGTAAACGCCCGGCCGCTGGGGATCGAGATAGGTGCTGTTGAAGAGGACAGGCAGGCCGTAGTCGCGCACCTGGCGCTGCCAGAAGGTGGTGTAGTAGAAGTCGCGTCCGAAGAAGTAGGGGTTCTGGGCCTCGGAGACGATGAACCAGTCGGCGTCCTTCTGCAGAGCCTCGGCGTAAAAGGCGGGCAGGACTTCGAAGTACTTGTGGGCGTAGTGCTGGCGGGACTCAGCCAATCCGATGTCGGGCTGCACCAAGGCGGCCGTCAAGGAACTGCTGGGCTGAGGAGTCCCCACATGGGTGCGGTAGGCGCCGTAGAGGAGGCATGCGGCCACGAGTCCGACGCTCAGCATGGGCAGGGGCCGCGGACTCCCCCGCATCCAAGCCAGCAGGGCGGCGTTGACGGCCACGACCATGAAGGAGACGAGAAAGACCCCTCCGATGTCGGCAACCATGGGGATCCAGGGCAAGGACACCTGGGTATAGCCCAGCAGTCCCCAGGGGAAACCTCCCGCCACGAAGTAATTGCGCCAGATCTCGTTGAGCATCCACAAGGCCGGCGCGCATAGCAGGGCAAGATCAGGCGAGCGTCCCGCACACCAGCGGGTGAGCACCGTGAAGGGGGCCATCAGCAACGAAAGCAGCAGCAAAAGGGCCAGGAAGGCTCCCAAGGCTCCGACCCAAGGGAATCCGCCGAAGGTGACCAGAACGGTGGGAATCCAGTAGAGCAGCAGTCCAAGAAAGGGCATGCTGAAGAGCAGGTGTCCAGCGGCAGTACGCTTCCAGGAGGGCGCTTGGATGAGGAAGCTCAACAGAGGAATCAGCGCTGCCCAAGCCAGCGGAATCCAGTTGAAGCTGGGAAAGGCCAGGGCCAGAGCCAACCCGCCCAGGGGCAGCCAAGTCCACCGAGGCACCTGCACCAACATGGGGGAGACCTGACGCCAGAACTGGCCCAGGCGGATTCTCAAATCAGACGCTTTGGGGACGGCCTCCTCCACGTTCACTCGTCGTCGGGGAAGCGGGCGGCCTTGACGTAGGTGGCGAACCCGGCGTCCTTGAGCTGCCCTTCCATGGCCAGAGCCTCGGAGCGTTGGACGTAGCGTCCCACCCACACGCGGTAAAGGCTGTCCTGGGAGAAATCCGGACTGACGATGAAGCCCTGGTAACCCTTGGCGCTCAGGTCGCGGATCAACTGATCGGCGTCCCCCTGAGTGGCCACGGCGCCGATCTGCACGGTGTAGCCCTGCTGCAAGAGGGGGTCACCCGTGCTGGCCGGTTCTCTCCGGGCATCCTGCGCGCCGCTGCCCGACGACGCAGTCTCCTGGCTGGGAGGAGGCGAGGAAGCGGGCTGGGAGGCGGACTCGCCCGGGGAGTCCTCTTCACCTGGGTCCGAAGCCTTCTGGGCGCTCTCCGAGTCCCCTTCCCCGGCTTTGTCTTCGCCGACCAGATTCTCGTAGAAATCCAGGTCGGGCTCGTCTTCATCGGTGGCGCCTTCATCAGCCGGCGCCTGCAGACCGGGGGTGTCCTGTGCCTGGGCATCCACGTAGTAGGTCTTGCCCACCCACACGCCGGCGGCGAAGAGGGCGAAGGAGAAGGCCACCATGAAGAGGTAGAGATACAGTGTTTCCCGGGGCTGGAGATTACCCATCGAACCGGTCCTCGCTGTTGTCTCGATCTCCGGCGCTGGTGGAGGAGTCTTCAGAGGACTTGGCCACTTGCTGGAAGCCCTTGATCATGGGACCCACCATGTCCAGCGGCAACGGAAAGACGATGGTTGAATTCTGCTCGGCGCCGATCTCGGTCAGGGTGGACAGGTAGCGCAACTGCACTGTAATGGGCTCTTTAGCCATGGTGCGGGCGGCGTCCAGCAACTGCTTGGCGGCTTGGTACTCGCCGTCGGCGTGAATGATCTTGGCGCGCTTTTCGCGCTCGGCCTCGGCTTGGCGGGCCATGGCGCGCTGCATGGTTTCGGGAAGGTCGACGGTCTTGACTTCCACCATCGAGACCTTGATGCCCCAAGGATCGGTATGCTGGTCGAGAATCGACTGAAGCCTCTCGTTGAGGTCTTCGCGCTGGCTCAGCAGGTCGTCCAGCTCCACTTCGCCCAGCACCGAACGCAGGGTGGTCTGGGCCAACTGGGAGCAAGCATAGAGGTAGTTCTCAACCGTCACCACGGCGGCGTTGGCGTCGCGCACCCGCAGGTAGACGATGGCGTTGACTTTGACCGACACGTTGTCGCGGGTGATGACGTCCTGAGGCGGCACGTCCATGGTCACCGTGCGCAAGCTGATCCTTTCCATTCGGTCCAGAGGATAGAAGACAAAACAAATGCCCGGTCCCTTGGGATTGGGCAAGATGCGTCCCAGCCTGAAGATGACGCCCCGCTCGTACTCGCGCAGGATTTTAATGGCGGAAAGCAGGTAGAGAACGATGAAGAGTAAAGGAACCGCTAAAATGCCCAACATAACGTGGCCTCCCTTTCTGGTCTCCAAGCTGGAGATTAACATTCGACGCTGACGCGGCGGGCCCGCTGCCCGAGCTTGGAAGCCGAAGACTTCGAGCTGTCAAGGCTTGGGCGCCGGAACTCTGAGCCCAAAGACTCTACGTTAAGCCTCGCCTTCGTATTCCACCACCAGCTTCTGCCGCTCGCTGCCCACCACGCGGACCCGGCTGCCCTTGGGAATGGGCTCGGTAGAGACGGCGTCCCACCACTCTCCGTTGACGAAGACTTTGCCGCCGCGGGCCGTGATCTCGCTGCGGGCCTCGCCGGCCATCCCCGCCAGCGATTCGTCGCCCATGGCCGAGGGCTCGCGGAAGGCCTTGAAGGCCAGCCGGACCAGGAAAATGAAGATGAGAGAGAACCCGATGACCACTCCCGCCGCAAGCCCCATGTCGATCCTCAAAGCCGGAAAAGGACTGTCGATTAACAGCAACAGCCCCAAAAACATCGATATCGCGCCGCCGATGCCCAGGACGCCGAATCCCTGAACCTTGACCTCCGCCACCAGCAATCCGATCGCCAGCAGGATCAAAGCCACGCCGATGATGTTGACAGGCAGGAAAGAGAATCCCATCAGCCCCAGCAAAAGCGAAATGGCTCCCAGCACGCCGGGAAAAATGAGTCCCGGACTGGTGATCTCGAAGTAGAGGCCCAGGATTCCGATCACGACCAGCACCAGCGCCACATTAGGATTGGCCACCGTTGACAGCAACTGCTGGCGGTAGGACTTCTGCACCTGAGTGATGGACTGTCCTTGGGCGCGCAGGCGTTCCACCTGTCCGTTGAAGCGCGAGACTTCGCGGCCCTCCAACTGGTTGAGCAGGTCGTCCTGATCTTCGGCAATCAGGTCGATCAGGTTTCCGTCCAAGGCTTCCTGTTCGGTGAAAGAGGCCGCCTCCTCCACCGCCTTGGCAGCCAACTCATAGTTGCGGCTGCGCCGTTCCACGATGCTGCGCAACGAAGCCAAAGCGTCGTTCTTGACTTTCTTGAGCAGCACTTCATTGTCGATTCCGAAGGGAAAGATGGGCGTGGCGGCTCCGGTATTGGTCCCGGGAGCCATAACCGCCACGTCGGCGGCCAGCAAGATGAAGAACCCGGCCGAGGCCGCGTGAGTTCCCTGCGGCGTCACGTAACACACCACCGGCACTTCCGAGGTGAGGATCTCCTGCACGATCTCCTGCATGGAAACCCCCAGGCCGCCGGGAGTGGACAGCTCGATCAGCAGGAACTCGGCCTGCTCGCTCTCGGCCGTTTCAACCGCTCCGCGGATGAACTCGGCCGTGATCGGATCGATCACACCGTCCACCCGCACTTTGACGATTCCCGCCGTCAACGGCACGGCCAGCCACATCCCGACTGCGAGCACCAAAGCCAAGCGAGCGATGCGCTTCATACCCGTAGTCTAGCAAACTCAGCAGCCCGCAAGGAACGAGCCGCCCCTCGACAGTTGGCACCAGCCCTCCTCCGCACCTAGACCGCCCAGCTAAGCGGCTCCGTTCTCGCAGGTCCCGTCAGGGCTCACCGTAGACCAGCCATTAGGCGCTAGACGCCAACAGCGCGCGGCGCTTGTGGTGGACCCCCACTCCAGGCTGGTTGAAGACCAGCCATAGGCGCTGGCACCGATGGTGCCCAAAGGTTGTGTTGACCCTCATTCCGGGCTCGCTGAAGGCCAGCCTTAGGTGCCTGGCACCGACGCCGCCCAACCACTGTGTCGAACCCCCACTCCGGGCTGCCTAGAGCCAGCCTTAGGCGCTGGCCCGACCCCGCGCGGCGGTTGTGTTAAACGTCGAGTCCGGGCTCGCTGAAGGCGAGCCATAAGCCAGCCCAGGGTAGAGCGAGGACGCGCAGCGGCCGAGCGGCACCCTGGGTCAGGAAAAGGTGCCAAACAAACGCTGTGTAAGGGTGTAATAATGCCTCTCGAACCGCGGCCCTCCCACTCCCTGCTTCCAGGACCGCTATAATCGCAGCCGATGATACGCGTGCTCTTCTTCGCCTCCCTCCGCGACTTGGCCGGGACATCCAATGTCGAACTGGAGCCCAGCGGCCTGCAAACGGCCGAAGACGTTTTTTCGCGCCTGCTCAAACGCTATCCCGGCCTGGGCGCCTACAAGCCCAACCTGCTGGTGGCCGTCAACGAAGAGTACGCCCAATGGCAGGAGCCGGTCTCGGACGGCGACGAAATCGCCTTTTTTCCGCCCGTCAGCGGAGGCTGCCCCCAGGACACCGCCGGCTCGGCCAAGGGACTGTCGGCTCTCACACGCGACCCCATCGACCGTCTCTCGGTCATGAACTCAGTTGCCCATACGGCCGCCGGCGCGGTGGCCACTTTCGACGGCGTGGTACGCGACCATGCTCGAGGCAAGACCGTGACCTGGCTGGAGTATGATTGCTACGAAAGCATGGCCCGCAAGCAGCTTGAGCGGCTGCGGCTGCAGGCTCTGGACAAGTGGCCCCTGCTGGCGGCCTCGGTCGTCCACCGCGTGGGACATCTGCAGATCGGAGAAAGCAGCGTCTTCATCGCCGTTTCCTCGTCTCACCGCGGAGAGGCGTTCGAGGCCTGCCGCTGGATCATCGACACCCTCAAGACCAGCGTCCCCATCTGGAAGAAAGAACACTACCAGGACGGCCAGACCTGGATCGAAGAGTCGGGGGGATAGACAACAAGCCTCTCATCAAACACGCTGCGCCTGCGCCATCAGCGCCCCGCTGCGCCACGGCTGAGGTCAACCACACGAAACACTGCCATGAAGAAGCTTCGAACCGCCATTCTGACCGTTAGCGACGGCTGCTTTCACGGCCAACGAGAGGATCTCTCGGGGCAAGCCTTGGCCGAGCGGACTGAGTCGCTGGGCTGGGAAGTGGCCGAGCGCGGACTGGTCCCCGATGAAACGGACCAGATCCGGGAGAAGGTGGCGTCCTGGACCGGACGCGACGATATCGACCTGCTCCTCACAACCGGCGGCACCGGACTCGGCCCCCGCGACGTCACCCCCGAGGCCGTCTCGCCTCTGCTGGAGAAGACCGCTGACGGCTTGGCAGAACTCATGCGCTCGGAAGGCCTGAAGAAGACCCCTTTCGCCGCGCTTTCCCGCTCTCTGGCGGGCATCCTTCAAGGCAAGGTCGTCCTCTGCCTTCCCGGCAGTCCCAAAGGTGCCGTGGAATCGCTGCAGGCCGTGCAGAAAATCCTCCCCCACGCCGTCGACCTGGCCCAAGGCCGCACCCAGCACTGAGTGACGGATGGCCGCTGCGGCCACGTGACAAGCGCCTTTGACCACAGTGCCGCGGACATCTCTCACATTTCCCGGCGACCTGAAAAAGCCCGCGAGATGGTGACCTGGTCGGCGAATTCCAGGTCGCTGCCGACCGGAATGCCCTGGGCGATGCGGGTGACGCGGACGCCCAGCGGCTTGATCAGCTTGTTGAGGTAGAGGGCGGTTGCCTCACCGTCGGAAGTGGCGTTGGTGGCGATGATGATCTCCTTGACCTCATCATCGCGCAGACGCTCGAGCAGGCTCCTGACCTTGAGTTCCTCGGGACCGATGCCTTCCAGCGGCTTGATGGCCCCGTGCAGGACGTGGTAGCGGCCGTGGTAGCCGCTGGCTTCGATGGAGACGATGTTGAAAGGCTCTTCAACGACGCAAATGGTGGAGGCGTCGCGGTTGGGGTCGGAGCAGAAGCGGCAAGGATCGCTGCCTGCAATATTGTGGCACAGCGAACACAGGACGAGATCGTCCTTGAGTCGGATCAGAGCGTCGGCCAGCCTCTGGGCCGTCTCGCGCGGCTGACGGATGAGAAAAAAGGTCAGCCTCTGGGCCGTCTTGCTTCCGATGCCGGGCAGCTTCTTGAGTTCTTCGATGAGATTCTGGACCGGGTCGCGGCGTGGATCCATGGCGTGATTGTAGGAGGCGGGTCTGTCGCAGCGGCCAAGCCCGCAGAGGACGGTCCGCCGAGAGGTGCGTCCTCTCGGACGCGACTCCCCAATTCTCCCGGCGCACCGCCCTGAACGGGACACTTAACGCAGGCCCAGGCCTCCCAACATGTCGGACATTCCGCCCATTTGCTCGGAGACGGCTTCGTCGACCTTGCGGGCTGCTTCGTTGACCGCGGCCAGAATGAGGTCCTGCAGCATTTCAGTGTCTTCGGGATCGACGGCTTCGGGATCGATCTTGATGGATTGAAGCTGCTTGCCGCCGTCCATGACGACAGTGACCATGCCGCCGCCCGCGGTGGCCTCCATCTGCATCTCGCCCATTTCTTTTTCAAGCTTGGCCTGCATCTGCTGGGCCTGCTTCATCATCTTCTGAAAGCTCTTCATATTCATAATGTCGATCTACTCCTTCTCGATGCTGATCTTTCCCGGAAAAGCTTCCAGGAAGGCCTTTACCTTGGGATCCTGGGTCGGATCCTTTTTGGCCCCGGACGAGTCATCGCTTCCTACATCTTCCTTCATCTGCACCCTTGGGCGCGAACCCGCGATCTTAGCACAAAGCTCCTTGATCACACTGAGGTTCTCTTTGCGTGCCAACACTCTTTTTTTGAACGCGGCGTTCTTTGAGAAATAGAGAGTCAGGACGCCCTCCTGATAGTGGATCTTGTCAGCCTCGGGCAGCATCCCCGCCAAGTCCGGCTTGCGGTGGCGGACCGCCTCCAACAAGTGGCCGACCACGGCGCCGTCTTCTTCGGCTTTGGGCGGGGCCGGGCCGTCCTCAACGGGCGGCTGACCGCCTTGGGCCGCGGATTGACCGGTCTCGGCTGGCCGGGCCCTCCGAGCGGAGCCGCCGACCTGGGAGGAAGACGGCTCGGGCGGAGCCGACGAAGGCGCGTCAGAGTCGGGCATCCCCTGGTTCAGGACTTGCGCCCTTCCTTTTTGCCTCCTCGCGGGCCTCTTGGCCGCTTGCGGATGCGATGAACGGCGCTGGTTCGATGCGCCGGCCGCGCCACCCGGCGGCGGGCCCCCTCGCGGAAACTTGGAGCCGCCTTGCACCGCCGAAGCCGAACTGCCTCCGCTGACCGGCGGCGTCTGTCCCGAACGCAACTGGCCGATGACCTCTTCGATATCGGGAAGGCGCGACAATTCCACCAGCTTCATGAGTGCGATCTCCAGGTGGATGTAGGGCCGGCTGTGCCAGCGCAGTTCGTTCTGGGTCTTGGAAAGCAAGTCATAAAACCTGATCAGGTCCAGCCCCGAAAAGCGCTCAGCCTGCTCTTCCACCCGCTGGCGCTGGGTGTCGGGCAGATGCAGCAGCCGTTCGTCCCATCCCGCCGCCCGGCACACCATCAGGTTGCGCACATGCTGCACCAGTTCGCGACAGAAATTCTGGGGGTCGGATCCGCCTTCCACCAGAGCCTGCATATGCTCCAGCAGACCCCGCCGGTCCTGGCTGAGGACGGCTTCAGAAACCTGGGCGATCAGTCCTTCATCGACCACGCCCAAGAGGCTCTTGACGTCCTCGTCGGAGATCTCCTTGCCTCCGTAGGAGAGAATCTGATCGAGCGCCGACTGGGCGTCTCGCATGCTTCCCTGCCCTTCGTTGGCGATGGCCCTCAGGGCGTACTCGGAGATCTCGATGCCCTCCGACTTAACGACGTCCTTAAGACGCTGCAGGATCTCGGCGAATTGGATGGGCTTGAACTCGAAATGCTGGCAGCGCGAAGTAATGGTCACCGGAATCTTGTGGGCCTCGGTGGTGGCCATGATGAACTTGACGTGCTCCGGGGGTTCTTCCAGCGTCTTCAGGAGGGCGTTGAAGGCAGCGTTGGAGAGCATATGCACTTCGTCGATGATGAAGATCTTGAAGCGGTCCCGGGCCGTCCCGTAGCGGACGCTCTCGCGCAGTTCCCGAATGGAATCGACGCCGGTGTTTGAGGCCGCGTCGATCTCCTGGACGTCGGTCGAATTGGAAGCGGCGATCTCCTGGCAGGAAGGGCACTTCCCGCAAGGAGCGGAGGACAGTCCCTCATGGCAGTTGAGAGCCTTGGCCAAGATGCGGGCCGTGGTGGTCTTGCCCACGCCCCGAACTCCCGAAAAGAGAAAGGCGTGAGCGATGCGCTCGCTTTCAATGGCATTTTTGAGGGTCTGGGTGACGAGGCGTTGTCCGATAACTTCGTCGAAAGTCTGGGGACGGTACTTGCGGGCAATGACCTGATAGGACATGTGAGCGGCTGATCCCCCAACGGCTAGTCATGATCGCTTCTGCTGAGGAGCGCCGGGGCCGTCCGGCTAGCGGCCGGAGAATTCCCGGGGCGGGTCAGGCTCCGGGGGACCCGCGGCACACGCGCTGGACCCCTTAATGCTGCTTCCTTCCGGACCTGACATGGTTCGGGGGGCACGTTGCACAGGACCCGGAGCCTGTCACTTGCTTCCAGCAAAAATCCATCATAGCACACCGTCCGCAGCCCCCCGAAACTGGCTGAGCCAGACCAATTCACCCCTTGATCACGCCGCTCTGCCTTCAATCAGCCGATGGAACCGGCAGCCGCGGGCCCTCTCAGAGACAGCACAACGAGGATGATCTAAACAAGGGTTACTAAACGGGGTCGCATTCTAAACGGGGTCGCACTCGATGAGGACGGTGATTCCGCCGTCGACGTAGGTACAGCCGTAGCCTTCATAGCGCTGGCAACTGCTGCCCGGGCAGGTGATCTCTTCACCATTGGGGCAGGATACCGTGCAGCTCATGGCGTAGACCGGCTGCACGAGAACAACTGCGTTGACCAGCGTCAAAGCTGCCAAGAGGCCAAACATGACGAGGTGAGAGGCTTTCATTTCAAGTCTTCCTTTCTGATCTGAAAAAAGGGATTAAGCGAAGGGGGCTTATCGGGAACTGGGCCGGCGCTAAAAAAGCGGCCAACCCTCCCGGGCCAAGTCGTAGGCTTCCTGCATCGAACGGAAGCCCCATCGGCCCAGCCATCTCTTGCGCACGACTCCGTCGGGAGTGACGGCCAGCGTCATGGGGCTTAAATTGAGCTTGAACCGGTCACGCCAGGAGTCGGAAATCAAAACGGTCCGCAGACCGCTGATGCCATGCTCTTGCAGCAGTGCCTCGACTTCCGCGGGGTCTTGGTCGTCGGGAACCAAGCCGACGATTTGAAAATGCTGATTGTCTTCCACCAACCTCCGCCAGAATGGGAGCTGTTCCTGAGAGAAGCGGCAACTGGGACTAAAATAGAGGAAAATATGATCGGCAGCGGGCTCTTCGAAGGAGAACACGATCCTTCCGCCATCCAGCGCAGAAGCGCTGAAAGGAGTCAGCCTCGAACCTTCCTCGGGCAGGTCCAGCCGCGAATAGTCGGGGAAGATGTACTCACGCAGCTCCTGATTCTGGCGCAAGAGCATGACGTTGGTTCCAACGCAAGAGAGCACGAAAAGGCCGAGAAAGACTTTGTAGACAGACTTTTTGCCCAACATTGACCTATCACCTCCGAAGACGAGACGCTTAAGCCTTAACCAAGACTTAATGTGGAAGCTTTGTTCGCTGAAACGATTGTGTTTATGGTTAAGCACGTCTTGTGCCAGAAGGAAAACCCCCTTAAACGCCTTAGAAGCGAACCCTCGGGGTATCGAGGTTCCCGTAACGGGTAACCGCTTACTCGCTGACGGACTTCAGGAGACGTCGCGGCGTGAGAAAGAGTAGAAGGCCGCCGTCATGAAGGCCACCCAGTAGGCCAGGACGGAAATCAGGGTAAGCAGCGTCCCCGAAGCGATGGAAGGATTAGACGGGGGTGCTTGGAATCGGGGCAGGTCGGCATAGGGCGGCGCCTGGCGGAATCTCAGGTGGGCTGAGGCGGTGGTGTTCCTGAAAGGCACCAACGGAGGATCATCGAAGAGAGCTTCCCGCAGTCGGGCCTGATAGGCCTCGACTTGAGCTTCATAGGCCGAGGCCAGAGTCGTGTCTCCCGTGCCCGCCAAGTCGGCCGAGAGCTTGCTGGCCAAAGCCGCGGGACTAAACCAAAGCAGCCCGTCGGCAATCCGTCTCTGTCTTTGCAGGCGCCGCTGATACTCGCCATAGACATCCTGAGCCAGCGCGCCTCTCTGGCGCAGGTAATCTTCTGCCACAGGCGTGAATGCCGCTCTGAGTTCCGCTTCGACCGGCTCTTCGGCGGAACTCCGCACGACTCCTTCGCCCAAGCCGGTGACTTGACGATAGATGCGGCCCAGTTCCGGCTCCATTCGGTCGGCTAGTTCCTTCTGCATCTTCTCCACCCTGAGGAGCACGCTATGGGGCGAGGCGGCGGGCGAGAGCGAGCGGGCAATCAAGGTAGCGGCCGAGGGCATCACAAAGACCAAGACGAGCCATCCCACCAGTGAGGCCAGAAGGGCCGTACGCCGCAGGCCGGCCAAGGATGAGATCATCAAGGCCCCGGCATAGACACACAGCAGATAGAGCATCCACACCGCCGCCAACCAGGGAAGCCGGGCCAAGGCCTGCGGCTGCATCAAAGGCAGCTCCCACATCACGCCCACGCTAACCACCACCGCCAGCGAAAGCAGAAGCGAGATGACGAGAACTCCGGTCCCTCCGGCTAGCTTCCCCAAAAGAAAGAGCCAACGGGGCAAGGGGTGACTGAGGGCGGACCGCAAGGTGCCGGCCCGGCTTTCGCCGACCACCGAACCGTATCCCAGCAGAACGGCCAGCAAGCCGAAGCCGGTGAAGACCAAATAGTCGAAATCAAAATGGTGGAATGTATCAGCCAATCGGTCGACGGTGAAGGGCGCCGGTCCGGGAGAGATTCCGGCAACCGAGAAGTCCCAGTATTTGGGAAGATGGGCGTCCAGCCCCCGGCAGAGGACGCTGAGCGCGCGGGGAGGCCGAAGCACCCGCAGAGTCTCCAGCTCTCGTTGCCTGAAAGGAGTGTTGAATCCGAAGGTTTCCCTGTACCTGGGATCCTCCAGGAGTTCTTGCTTCTCTTCCCTGAGAGTCTGATGCTCTTCCAGCCGGGCCTGATAATCGCGCGTCCCCACCAGCAGGCTGAGAGGAGAGAGGATCAACACTAGGCAGAGCACCACAAAGAACTGGGGGCTGCGGATAAGCTCCCGCCACTCCCTCCAGGCAACGGCCCATCCCATCCGGAGACGGAGCTTCATGAAATTCTTCCTTCTCCAGCGGCCTGGCGGGCAGCCGCAGCATTGGAGTCCGCGAACAGGCCCGACTCCCCGCGCATGTACCCCAGATAGATGCGCTCCAGGCTCTCAAACTGCAGGTCTCTGCGGGTACGTTCCAGCACTTTCCGGCCCTCCTTGAGGATTCCCACGCGGTCGGCCATCTGTTTGGCTTGAAAAATGTCCTGGGTGGAGAGCAGGATGGCTTTTCCCTGATCGCGTAATTCCAGCAACAATTCGGCCAAGTCGTCGAGGTCGCGGGGATCGAGATCAGAAAGGGGTTCGTCCAGCACCATGGCCGGTGACTGTCTGAGTATGCAAGCAGCCAAACCGAGTTTCTGGCGAATCCCCTGCCGCAGATCGGCCACCCGGCGGGAGAAGCAATCTTCCGGCAATCCCACCAAGCGCATGGCGTGATCGAGCTGGTTGTCGGTCAGCCGCTCGCGTTCAGCCAGGGTGGCAAAAAACCGGAGATTTTCACGGGCCGTAAAGCTCTCGTAAAAGCTGATCTTTTCATCCAGGTAAGCCACATGCTTTTTCGCTTCAAGCGGCCTTTCGGCCACCGGAATTCCGTTGATGAGAGCCTCACCGACCAGGGGAGTGACGAATCCCAAAAGCGAGTTGACGGTCGATGTCTTTCCGGCCCCATTGGCACCCAGAAGGCAATAGATCTCACCCGGTTCGACAAGAAGATTCAGAGAATCCACCGCCAAGGCACCGTTTGGGTAGCGGATCGTCAGATTGCGTGTCTCGATCATATTCAAGGATCCTCCAAAGGAAGTTGCCCAAAAAGCAACAGCCGTAACGCCATTTCGCTCGCAACTTCGATTCCAAAAAATCCTTCTCGCGAGCCGCAGGCGCAGGCGCGCCGCAAATCAGGTGCCAGAGCGCCGGATTCCAGTCCGCTGCCAATGGGCCCACAGGCTTGAGAACCATCCAAGCCGCTGAGAGTGCGGGTCTCACTTGGGTAATGCATTACCCGTGACGGGTAAGACTTTTCCCGGATACCTGGCCCGCAGGCAGGAAGCTTGCCCTCTCTGAACTCCCGCTCCCTGAAGTCTCGCCCAAGATGTTTCGCGGCAATTCCCTGGAATTGTCTGACCGAATGCCCTATACTTTCCTTTCTGAGACAGCGGAGATGATTTCTGGCAAGAATTGACTGAGAGGGGGAGGGTGTGCCTGCTCGCAGTCGAATCCAGGGTTGGCGGAAGATGGCTCCAAACTGGTGGTCGCGTTGGGTGAATCGGCTGCGTGCCTCCCATTCAGATCCTACCCAGGTTCTTTCTGATTTCAACCGGGCCCTGTTGTTGATTGTCGAACCCGAAAGCCTGCATGCCGGCATCGTTACGCGCATGCGGGAGATCCACCCCTGCAGCCGGGCCGCCATTTTCCAACATCCTGACCATTCGACCGCCCTGCGCCCAACCTATTGGACCGGATTCGACGACTTGGGAGAAGGCTTCCACCGAATGGAGATTTCGAGCCGGGGACGCTTGACCCGCTGGCTGAGGGTTAATGAGAAATGCCTGCTCATTGACGAGGCCTCGGGAGTCGTCTCCTTTCTTCGAGAAAGCGAGCGTGATCTGCTGCGCCGGTTAGACATTCGCATCTGCGTGCCGCTCATCTCGCTCAACCGGCTGACGGGCTTCGTGCTGCTGGGCACATCGGGTTTGGGACCGCCCGACCAGCAACGCCTCGACCTTCTCCTCCTGCTGGCGGGTCAAGCCGCGCTGGCACTGGAGAACGCCGCCCTCTATGCTCAGCAGAGGGACCGCTTGGCCCGCCTGCACCGAGCTGAGCGATTGGCCACAGCCGGCAAACTGGCGGCTGGAGTGGCTCACGAGATCCGCAATCCGCTGACGTCCATCCGCTCCACGATCCAGTACCTGCAAGGCCGACTTGAGGAAGATCAGATGAAGAAAGAGATGATCGCGGGGCTGTTGGAGGAAATTGACCGCATCGACCAGACGGTCAGCGATCTGCTGGATCTGTCCAAACCCAGGGAATTCGATCCTCAGGAAATGGATGTCATCGGCCTGCTGGATCAGGTTGCCACTTTAGTCACCGTCCAGGCCAACAAGCGCGGAGTAAAGATTGAACGGCGCCTCGCCGGGCAACCCCTGCTGCTGCTGGGAGACGAGAACAAACTCAAGGAAGTCTTCCTCAACTTGGGGCTCAACGCCCTTCAAGCCATGGAAAAGGGAGGTCTTCTGCGCATCGAAGCCAGAGAAATCCGCTCCAACGGCGGCCTTCACAGGGGCTGGGCTGAGATCCGGATTCTGGACACCGGCGAAGGTATCCCCTCGGAAGACCTCAATGTGGTGTTCGATCCCTTCTATACGACGAAGTCGGGCGGAACCGGGTTGGGTCTGGCCATCTGTCACAGCATCGTCCAGCTCCACGAGGGAGAAATCGAGTTCCAGGAACTGTCTGGATGGGGGGCTTGTGCCGTTGTACGGCTTCCCGTCCGCCATGAGTCAACGGAAGAGTAGTCGCATGCCCAAAGTACTGATCGTCGACGACGAAACACGCATCCGCCGGATCATCAAGCTCCTGCTCATCGACAACGGCTATCTCGTTCATGAAGCCTCATCGGCCGAGGAAGGCCTTCAAGTCCAGAAAGAGCAGAATCCCGACATGCTTCTTTTGGACCTCAAGCTGCCGGGCTCCAGCGGACTCGAAGCATTGCCCCGGTTTCTGCAAGCCGATCCTGACCTCAGCGTGGTGATGATGACGGCCCACGGCAGCATCCGCTCAGCCGTGGAGGCCATGAAGGCCGGCGCCTTCGACTACTTGACCAAGCCCTTCGACAACGAGGAGTTGCTGATGCTCGTCCGGCGCGGTCTGGAGATGCGCCAGTTGAGCGCCGAGGTGGAGTCGCTGCGCGAAGAACTGGAGATGCGCTACGGTTTCAGCGAAATCATCGGCATCAGTCCCCCGATGCAGCGGGTGTTCCGGGTCATGTCGCGGGTCAAGGATCTGGATGCCACAGTGATGGTCACCGGGGAGTCGGGCACCGGCAAAGAACTTATCTCGCGGGCCATCCATCGCCACTCCAAGCGCTCGGCCGGACCCTTCGTAGCCGTCAATTGCAGTGCCATCCCCGACACCCTGATCGAAGCCGAGTTCTTCGGACACGAGAGAGGCGCCTTCACGGACGCCCAAAAGGCCCGTCCCGGCAAGTTTGAAGAGGCCCACGGCGGAACGCTCTTTCTGGACGAAGTCGGCGATCTGCCCATGGAGGCCCAGGCCAAGCTGCTCCGCGTCCTGCAAGAGCGTACCGTCACCCGCCTGGGAGCCAGCGGCACACGCGATATTAACGTCAGAGTCATCTCGGCCACCAACCGCGACCTGGAGAAGATGGCCTCGGAAGGTTCCTTCAGGAAAGACCTCTATTGGAGGCTGAACGTCGTCAAGCTTCCTCTCCCCACCTTGAGAGACCGCCGGGAAGACCTTCCACTGCTCATCGACTTCCTGATGGGGCGTTTCCGGCGGGAGTTGGATTCTCCCATCGAAGGCCTGACCCCCGAGGCCCGGCAGATCATGCTCGACTACGCCTGGCCCGGCAACGTGCGCGAGCTGGAAAACGCTCTTTGCCAGTCGATGATTCTTTGCGACGATACGCGTCTGCGGCCCCAGGATCTGCCGCCCAGGGTACGGGGCCTGGAGGAGAGGGACGACGACCCGGAGAGGGACTTTCGAAACATCAACCTGGCCGAAGCGGTGGCAGCGGCCACCGAGTCGGTTGAGCGCAGGATGATTATGAGCCGACTGGCATCCCACGGGGGAAACCGCAACGCGACTGCCGAAAGCCTGGGGATCAGCCGCAAGACTCTCTTCAATAAGATGAAGCAGCTCAACATCGATTACGGACCCGGCCAGAGCAGCTAGCTAGCCCGCACTTGGCAGTCGAAAGGCCACGGACAAATCAGACTTTTGCTTACAGCCGGTCTCGCCTGCTGTCGGACAACAAGAGGCTGCTTATCATGGTCAGCCGCGGCAGAGATGAGGGAGTGGGACTTACCGGTCTGGCGGCTGCGGACGGTCGGATTGCACCTTCTGATCTGACACGTAGGCCACCGCCCGGGGTTGGAGAATCTCGAGCAGAACCCGGGCTGCGAGACGGTTGCCTTGGTCATTCCAGTGGGTGTCGTTGGGCTGGTAGAGAACCGCTCCTTGGCCAACCGAGTCACCAAAGGCGGGAGTCAGATCGTGAAACTCGATATTGCGGCGTTGGCAGAACTCCGACAGAAGATCTTGGGCTCGCGTCCAGTGAAATTGGGAGTCGGATAAGCCGAACTTGTCCAGCATTTCTCTCCGCAGGCTTTCGTCCACCTGCCATTCCGCCGGCAGGGCCGCCACCAGCAGGGGAATGCCCCGCTCATCGAGCAAGCTCTTCATTTCCTGGAGGGCACTGAAGATGTATTCGACATGCGAATCGAACTTGGAGGCCTCCTCCAGGCGTGCGAACTCGGCCCAGGCCCTGGTCAAGTCGACATATTCGCCGCGGGTCATGATGGGAGGAGGCTGGTTCTCCCCCCCATCCCGCTCTTGATGGTTGGCTCGGCCCTCGCTGCGGGTTTCAGACCTGGCCGCCCCCAGTTCGGGCTGTTGCTGCGTCGCCTCTGCCTTCTCAACACGCCGGACTTCAGGCGGCCCCGACGCCTGCGGCTTCTTGTTGATAATTGAATGCTCTTCCCGCTCCTGAAGAGCGGAATGTAGCGGTGCCTGTGAAGACTCTCGGTCGGCAGATGGCACCTGTCCATCGGATTGGGCCTGGCGGTTAGACCGGGCTTCACCGGATCGAGCTTGCTCAGCCGACCGCCGTTCTTGCTCAACCCTCCGCTGGGTCCGCCACAACACCCATTTCTCGTCCAGAAAGGCAAAGAGCCGGCTTTGAAGGACTACCGGATGCCCGAGAACTTCAAAAAACCAGTCCTTTTCGGTGTTGTAGTCGACAAAGGTGCCGCCAAAGCCGATGCGGCGACGCTGCGGGTGCGCGTCGAGGAAGTCGTTTCCGGCAAAGAAGCCCAGCACTACCAGGTCGGGATGGTACTGCAAGCCGAACTTCTTAAGCAGTTCCAACTGCTCGACCGTGTGGGTCATGGGATACCCGGCAGCGATGACCTCGACCCGTCCTGGACCGAGGAGCTCGCCGAAACGCTCCTCCAACTGGTTGGTGTAATTGCCCAGGGGCCCTCCCGCCCAATTGAAGGAATCACCCAAGACCAGGATGCGGTACACGCCGGAAGCTGGTTGATGAGGATAGTCGCGGTCATTGAATCCGAACTCATTGGCCTGGACGGTCCCGTAGCGCCCGTGGGGCTTGACCCGGAAGCCCATGTCCGGGTCGTAGACGTAAAAACGCTGGGGAAAGAAGACATCGGGGAAGAGGGTCAAAACCGCCTCTAGAAGCAGAAAGGTCGCCAATCCCGCCAGCGCCACCTTCCAGGCCGTCCTCCAGACTTTGGCCGCCCGTTTCATCAAGAGAGGAATTCTAGCATGCGGCCCGACCGTCCCCTGGCATGGGGGGCTTGAACTCCGGCTTCGGCCTGCACTTGTCACGAATCCTCGGCGACCGGTCAGGCCAGCCGAAAACTCCAAGCTCGGGCAGGTCCCCGCCGAGCGCATGTGGTCCCTTGCGGGTGCCCGGCTCTGCGGGAGAGCTCGAAGTCCTTGGCGCGGGTCGCCGAGACGGCGCGGCATGGTCGTAATCGAGATCCAGGCCTTGCCCGCCGCTCCTATGAGAGTGGACACCCGTACTTGACGAGAGGGGGTGGGATTGGGTCTAATGACAGGCTCCATAGCGGAGGAGTAGCGAAGTGGACGTAACGCGCCCGACTCGAAATCGGGTTGTCAGGTGATGAGCTTGGCACGTGGGTTCGAATCCCACCTCCTCCGCCATCCGAGACGAACGGAGAGGTGTCCGAGTGGCCGAAGGAGCACGCTTGGAAAGCGTGTGTGGGGGCAACCTCACCGAGGGTTCGAATCCCTCCCTCTCCGCCAATCCTCCCGGTATTCCTTGTTTGTAGGCTCTTGCGAAGACCTTACCGGTGCGTCCGACGCGGTCATCCTGACTTCGCAAAGCATCTCGTGGGGATCCGACGCTTGAAAGTCTGTCATGGCTGGCTGCTATTTTCTTTAGGTTGATCAGGAGGAGAAACAGGAAAAACAGATGTCAATCGCTGTCTCACCAGTCCTACCGAGAGAAGACAATACGCCCGAGTCGTTGGAGGCGTTGCTTGAGGCAAACCGGTACTACAGGAATTCGCCTTGGCCCCCGCCCTTTGATTCGACCTCGCATCGGCTCCATCTAGGCGATGCTAGGGACTTGAGTTGGATTGAAGATGCCAGCGTGCACCTCATCGTAACTAGTCCCCCCTACTGGACACTCAAACAGTACCGGAAGGTCGAGGGCCAGTTGGGGGACATCGGCGACTATGAGCAGTTTCTCGACGAGCTGGATGCGGTTTGGCGAGAATGCATGCGAGTTCTGGTGCCTGGGGGGCGGGTTTGCTGTGTTGTCGGCGACGTATGCATCCCGCGTCGGGTCGATGGCCGGCATCGGATCATGCCTTTGCACTCCGATATCCAGGTGAGGGTCCGCAAGCTAGGGTTGGACTGCCTGACCCCGATCATCTGGCACAAAATTGCCAACGGCGTTACCGAGGCAAAAGGGAATGGGACGGGCTTCTATGGCAAGCCCTATCAACCGGGTGCCATTATTAAAAACGACACCGAGCACGTTCTATTCTTCCGCAAAGGAGGCCAATACCGTTCTGCCTCCCCCACGCAGAAGGCGCTCTCGATGCTGCAGCGTGAGGAACTTCAGGCGTGGATGCGGTCGATCTGGACTGACCTTCCAGGGGTTTCGACACGCAATGGCCACCCCGCTCCTTACCCCGTAGAATTAGCAGAGAGACTTGTCCGTCTCTTCTCTTTCGCAGGAGATACCATTTTGGATCCCTTCCTCGGCACTGCAAGCACAAGCTTGGCGGCAGCGCGGGCTGGACGAAACTCCATCGGTAACGAGGTCGATCCCACGTATCTTTCCCTCGCTTGCAAACGACTCGAACGGGAGTTTCAGCAGACTCATCTTCTCGGGTCGACCAAGTCCGAATTGGTTCAAGATGAGATATCGTCTCCTTGAAGAATTCCGCGGCCTGTTCGAAGGTAAGAGATACCTTCACAGGAAGTCGACCCTTGGCGATTGGGTGGCTCTCCATTTATACGAAGACCTAGTGACACTAAACCGCTCCAAGAAGTTCGTGGAGCGGGTCGAATCGGGTCATCGGGTTCTGCAAGGAAATAACACGGTTCAGGGTGTGAAGGCTAGACGAGGCGACGGCACTTTCGGCGAGCGTCTTCCTGGACAGATTCCCGTTTCTGACCGTGGATACAAGGTACAAAGAGCACCCATCGCCACCGTGGAAATCGGCGTGGAAGTCAAGATTGTCGCCAAGGCCATGCTTAAACAGATTGATCGGGTCTGCGGCGACTTGCTGCGGCAAGCCAAGGAGTTTGGACGAGCAGGCGGACAGCCGATTGCCGTAGCCATCGCGGGAATCAACCATGCGGCCGAGTACGTAAGCTTCGAAGGGAACCGCAGTTTTCCCACGACCGGGCGATCAGGCTTCCTGCACCCTATTCAGGAAGCCGCCAAAGCTGAAGTTCATCTCAGAGAAAAGGTTCAGCCCCAGTTGGAACATTTCCTAGTGCTCCGATTCAAGGCCACCAATATCGCTCCTTATCCCTTCGAATGGGTCAATCAAGAGCAAACAGTCCGGGACTATGGAGCCATGCTGGTCCGAGTCAGTGCCGCCTACGAACGGAGCTTCTAAGAACCCAAAGGCAACCTCACCGAGGGTTCGAATCCCTCCCTCTCCGCCAATCCTCCCTGTATTCCCAGAGTATTCCCAGAGGCGAACGTGCTGCTTTTTGCAAGAACATGATGGTATAGTTGTGTATGGTTTTGGCTGGCGAGGCAGGAAAATCATTTGAGGAGAGTGACTTATGCGTCATCTGTCGAGATTGGGCTTTATCGTGTTCCTGAGCGTCGCGGTCTTGGCTGTTCCCGTCCTTTCGAGCGTCAATGCGGATACTTTCTTCGGGCCTATCGGATGTCAGGCGGACGGGTTCTGCAATTCCTTTTGCCTGTCGGATCCGGACTGCGGTCCCCAGCAGTGCGTCCACAACGCACCCTGTACGTCCGACGCCGACTGCCAGCCGCTGGGCTTCTGCGCCGTCTACCGGTTGTGCGTCTGCACCGGCTGATCCGGTATCGTCCTTCCCTCCCCATGTCGCGGAACTTCGGCTAAAGTGGAAACACCTGGAATCACTTTGTTGGCCGCATGGGCAACCCTGATGGCCCCGTGGGCGTCCTAGGGGCGAACGGACGTGAGAGTCAAACTGAAACACCGCCGTCTGGCGCGGGAATTGGCCCGCAGCCGGCTGAGCCAGAACGGGTGGGCCCGCAAACTGGGCCTGAGCCGGGGACATCTGTCTAATCTGGTCAACGGCAACCGTCCCTATCCCGGAGCCTCCACGCGCAAGAAGCTGCTGGAGACACTGGACCTGGACTTCGAGGAACTCTTCGAGATCGAGGTCAAGGGCGGGGCTGAAGCTGCGCCGGGCCGATCAACCCGGCGTCGTCCCGCCCGGCGCGGACGACCGTCCGGCAGCGGATTTCAGGGCTTGCCCGGCAGACCAAGGACGCCAACTAGAAAAGGGGCCGAAATGCAGAGCATCAAGCAGGACATCCACTACGCCTGGCGGTTGTTAAGGCGCAATCCAGGATTCACCGCCGTCGCCGTGCTGACGCTGGCGCTGGGCATTGGCGCCAACACTGCCATTTTCAGCGCCGTCAACGCCATCTTGCTGAGCGATCCGCCCTACCCTGACCCGGACCGCCTCGTAGTCCTGCAGGTGGACACCCAGGATCTGCAACGCTGGTCCTACCCCCTTTTCGAGGACTTCCGCGAGCGTGCCGGCCAGACCCTGCCCTCCATGGCCGCCTATACCCGCTCGACTCGGGCCTACAGCCTCTCCGGCGGCGAGATTCCTCAGAAGGTGGAGGTCGAATTCGTCTCTGCCGGATACTTCCCCGTCCTGGGAGTGGAGGCAGCCGAGGGCCGCACCTTTGCCGACGACGAAGACCGGACGCCCGGAAGCCATCCCGTGGCCCTCATCAGCCGGGGACTGCGGCAGCGCATCTTCGGTACCGAGGAGGATGCGGTGGGCCGCACCATCACTCTCAACAGCGTGGCACTGACGGTTGTGGGCGTCATGCCCGAGGGCTTCCGCGGACTCTCGGGCACGGCTGAGGTGTGGACGCCCATGATGATGGCGCCGCGCCTGATGTTCGCCCGGCGGCTAACCGTCCCCTTTGCCTTCTGGCACGACGTGGTGGCCCGCGTCCCCCACGGCTGGACGCCCCAGCGCCTGCAATCGGCCCTGGACGCCGCCGCCGCCGGGACGGACGAGCAGTTCCGCTTCGAACAAGTCTTCGAGGGCCAGTCCTTGGAGGTCAAGCCGGTGTCGCTGGCCCAGGCTCAGACCGATCCCGCGCTGCGGGCGCCCCTGCTGATCTTGAGCGCGGCGGTGGGATTCGTGCTGCTTATCGCCTGCGCCAACCTGGCACATCTGCTCATGGCCCGCTCGGCCCGCCGCCGCCGGGAAATCGGACTGCGCAAGGCGCTGGGCGCCGGACGTCCGCGGCTGGTGCGGCAACTGCTGACCGAAAATCTGCTGCTCTCCCTGGCGGGCGGAGTATTGGCCTTGTTCTTCGCCCAGGGTGGAATGGCCCTGCTGACGGCCCTGCGTCCGCCCGTCCTGGAAGGCACCCGCGCCCTCGATTCCCAGGCGGTGGGACTCGATCCCGCGGTGCTGGCCTTCAATTTCCTGCTGGCGCTGGCCGCGGCCTTGCTCTTCGGACTCCTGCCGGCGCTGCGCTCCTCCCGCACCGAGGTGGCCGGAGAACTCAAGACGAGCCGGACCGGCTGGTCCCTGACCGGCGGACGCTCGGCTTGGGGATCGCTTCTGGTGGTCGGCGAGCTGGCCCTGGCCATGGTGCTGCTGGCGGGGGCCGGACTTCTGGTGCGCAGCCTAGACCGCCTCCACGCCCAGCCTCTGGGATTCGAGCCCCAGGGACGCTTGGCCGTGCAAATCAGCCTGCCTTCGCAAGCCTACTCGGCCGAGGCCGCCGCCGATTTCTTCCAGCGCCTGCTGGAGCAAGCGTCCGCCCTGCCTCAAGTCCGCTCGGCGGCGTTGGGCAACTGCCTTCCCGTCCGCGGAGGCTGCGACCAGACCTCCCTGCGCATCCAAGGACTTTCGGAAGAGGAAGCCCAACAACGACGGACAGTGTGGGTGCAGATGGTGGACGAAAACTACCTGCAAACCCTGGGCATCGGCCTTCAGGCTGGACGCGGCTTGGAATCCGCCGACCGCCGGGGAGCCCCTTTCGCGGCCCTGGTGAATGAAACGGCCGCCCGCACTTTCTGGACCGGCCAGGATCCCATCGGCAAGCGCATCCGTCCCGCGATCGGACTGCCTGAAGGCGAGTTCGCCGAAGTGGTGGGCATCGTGGCCGACGTCAAGGACAGCGGCCTGGCTTCGCCTCCCCAACCCGGCGTCTACCTCAGCTTCCGCCAGATCAGCTACCGCTCCAACTACCTCATCCTGCACAGCGCCGGAGAGGCTGCGGGAGTGGCGGGAGCCGTGCGCGCCCTCGTGCGGGAGATGGATCCCGACCTCCCCATCTGGGACGTCCGCAGCATGCAACAGCATATCGCTGATGACGCCGCCTCCACCCGCTTCAGCACCGTCCTGCTGGGGACCTTCGCCCTGTTGGCGCTCTGCCTGGCCGCCGTGGGCGTTTACGGAGTCCTGGCCTACGCCGTCTCAGGACGCACCCGCGAGTTCGCCGTGCGCCTGGCCTTGGGAGCCCGCCGTGGCGAGCTTCTGCGCCTTGTGCTGGTTCAGGGCCTGTTCCTGACCGCTGCCGGACTGGCCTTGGGACTGGGCGGAACACTGGCCCTGACCCGTCTAATGTCGAGCCTGCTGTTCCAGGTCAGCCCCACCGATCCGCTCACGCTGGCCATGGGCATGGCCGTCCTGGCTGCGGCGGCTTTGGCGGCCTGCCTGCGTCCCGCCCTGCGCGCCATTCGCACCGACCCCATGCAAACCCTGCGCTATGAGTGACTTGGACCAGCCGGGAAATGGCCGAACTCGGCATTTGAAGCGCCGATCAGGGAGAAATCAGGGCCCGTTCAGCGCCAGGCCATCGACTTGACGAACCTTGCTGGCTAGCGTGATGAGCCGAAAGGAGACTCATCATGCGTTTATTCGTATTCGTTGCGGTTATGTCCGCAAGCCTCATGTTGGCGGGGGACGGGCGGATCGAGGTTGGGGATGAACAGGTCCGCCCAGCGGCTCTGCAGCCTTACCAGGCCACCTGGAAAATCGTCGGCAAAGGCGATCAGGCGGGCCAGATCCAGGGCCTTATCAGCGAAACTCTAAGCATCCGCGAAGGCGAGGGGCAGGACGTTTACCATCGACTGCAGGTCACCAGCGGAGCCGATGGGGTCAATACTTCCCTGGCCGAGGTCACATTTTCCGCCCGGCATTTGGAGCCCCTGACCTCTCAAATGAAACGGGGCGGAGAGACGGCCTGGGACTTGCGTCTCTCCATCGAGGAAGGCCTCACGCAGGTGGTGGGTCGGGCCCGACTCAAGCCGGGCAATCCGCCGCAGGCGATTGACCGCAAGGCCAAAGCCGCCGCATTCGACGGCGCCGTCTTGGGGTTGGTGCTGGCGGCTCTGCCGCTTGAGGAGGGTTTCCAGACCGAATTACCGGCGCTGTGGATTGCTTCAGCTTCCGAGTACACGATCACCGCCCGCGTCGCCGGACGGCGCAGCTTTCCCGATGGCAGAGGCGGCCAGGTGGAAGCCTGGGCAGTGGCCGTGGACTGGCTCGACCTCGACAGCGGACAGACCTTCAACGGCGGAGACGACGGCACCGGCGGCACCTACTACGTGGTCCCGCACCCTCCCGAGGGCTTCCCCCATGTTCCGGCCTACGTCAACTCCTCGGCCAGCATCGAGTTGGTGCCAGGGTTGCTCTAGAGGAGCCAGAGGGTCCATCCGTCCGGCCTCCAGGGGCAATCCTTGCATGTCGGCCAAGATCCTGGAGCGGACCCTTCAGGCCGACTGGCGGCTTTCCTCCAGTTGCTCGTCGGCGCGGCGGATCCACATCCACAGGCCCACGATGGCCAAGGCGATGACGAAGAGGGCCACGAAGAGTCCGGTGCGGCGGTAGCGAAGCTCCTCGAAAGCCTCATTTCCGGATTGTTCCGCCGACTGGGCGATCGCGGTCCCCTCAGCAACCGTCTCTTTAACCCGCTCCGGCACGATGGTGTGCACCAAGTTTCGGGCCAAGATGACTTTCTCGTGGGCGCTGTGCAGGTCGAACTGGGCCGAACTGACTTCCATGCCGGCCTGCTCGGCGCGGGTCAGCAGATCCCGAGCCTCCTGAACGTGGGCCGCCAGCCTCGAAATGTCCGCCGCCATGGCATGGGCGGCTTCCATGCCCACATCGCCGTCTTCGTGGCATTGCAGGCAGGGAGAGTCCTCGCCCGCCAGCATGAACTCGCCGGGCTTAGCGATCTCGTGGTTGCTATGGCAGGTTACGCAGGCGCTCATTTCGAACATTTGGAAGATATCCTCATGACTGCTTTCCGAAAACAACTCGCCCTGCACGCCGTGGCAGTTGCCGCACACGTGGGCCACCGACTCCACTCCCGGAGGCGTGGCGCCATGGTTGCCATGGCAGTCGTTGCAGGTGGCGGCCCCGAAATCGTTGCGCTCGTAGATGGCAGCTCCGTGCACCGAGGCTTTGAAGAGCTGGGGTTGGTCAGCAGGCAGGTCGTATTGCGCCATCAGCTCTGCATCCGCGTGGCAGGTGGCGCAGGTGTCGGCCACATTGGCTGGATGCACTGAAGCCAGCGGATTGGAGGCGGGGAGCATGCCGTGAACGCCGTGACAACTGATGCAGGTGGCCACGTTGGCGTCTCCCTCGGCCAGCTTTTGGCCGTGGACGCTGGTACGGTATTCGGCCACCTGGTCGATGCGCAAGGAGGGATCGAAGCGCCGCATGTACTCCGCCGAAGAGTGGCAGGAGCCGCAAAACTGAGGCATGTCGCCGCGCGCGGGCACGCCTTTGTAGCCCCGATCAGGACTCATCGAGAGTTCCTTGTCCGAGGTCGAAGGATCGCCCCCGTGACAAGACTCGCAGCCCAGCCCGGCCCGGGCATGGACGCCCTTGAGGAAGGGCTCCACCATGTCGCCGATGGGCGTTTCCTTAAAAACGTCATGGCAGGTGATGCAGGAGCTGTCTTGGTGGCTTTCCTCAGCGGCGCCATCCCCCTGCGCCTCGCTCTGGGCCCCTTCGGCAGCCTCCTGCTCGGCCGCATGGACCACGGAAGCGAGTCCCCGATAAGCCTGCGGCTGAACCAGAAACATGAGCAGCAAGACCGCGGCCAAGCCTGCCCAACCCCATACTGGATAATGTCGTCCAAAAATCGTCTTTCTCATGGCGCGCCTCCTTACAGATATCCGACCATGGTCATGGCCGCCATGTAGATCACGGCCAACACGCCCAGCCAGGTCAACAGGGCCGGACGTCCCATGCGCTGAGCCAGGTAATCCCAGAACGGAACCAGGATCAGGGCCAGCGCGGCCAGTCCGAAGCCCAACACACCCAGAGTCTCGCCCTCCATTCCGAGGACGCTGGATGGAATGATCTTGAGCGTCTCGAACATGAACAGGAAATACCACTCGGGACGGATCCCCTGAGGCGCGGAAACGAATGGATCAGCCTTGGTACCCAGTTCCCAGGGAAAGAAGGCGCACAAGGTGACCAGCACGGCCAGCAGCACGTACCAGGCCAGCACGTCCCGCAACAGGACGTTGGGCAAGAAGGGCAAGGTCTTGTAGGCTTTGTTTTCCAGCTTGGGCGGCACGCTGATGCCATGTTTCTGCACCAGCCCCAGGTGGAGCAGTATCAGCACCGTGGTCAAGGCGGGCAGAACCGCAACGTGAAAGCCGAAAAAGCGGGTCAGCGTCGCCCCTGTCACCTGTTCGCCGCCCCTGAGAAAGACCATCAGCGGATGGCCGATCAGCGGAACGGCGCCGACGATGTCGGTCCCCACCTGGGTGGCGAAATAGGCCAGTTCGTTCCAGGGCAGAAGGTAGCCGCTGAAGCCGAAGCCCAGCATCAGGAAGAGCAGGAGGACGCCGCTCGTCCAGGTGAGTTCGCGCGGTTTGCGGTAGGCCTTCATAAAAAAGGTCGTGAACAGGTGCAGGAAGGCCACCCCCACCAGCAAGTTGGCCGACCAACTGTGCATGGAGCGGATGAGCCATCCGAATTCCACCTCGGCCACGATGAACTGGACGCTCTCGTAGGCTTCCTCGGCGCTGGGACGGTAGTAGAGCAGCAGCAGAATGCCCGTCGCCAACTGAATCATCAGCAAGAACAACACCGCTCCTCCCAGGAAATAGGCCCAGGAAAAGCGGTGGACAGGAACCGTTTTGTTGACCGCCAGATGGCGCATGGCGCTGATGTCCAGGCGGTCGTCCATCCAAGTCAGAATCTTGGCTATCATGGCGTCTCCCCTTTCGTGAACCTAGGACACCTTGGAGACGATGATCTCGCCTCCCACCTCTTTGACGCTGTACTCCTCCAGCGGACGAGGCGGCGGGCCCGAAATGGGGACGCCGTTGAGGTCGTAGTGACCCTCGTGGCAGGCGCAGTAGATGTGCTGCAAGTCAGCTCTGTACTGGACCGTGCAGTCCAGATGAGTGCACATGGCCGAATAGGCCCTGAGCGAACCGTCGGGGCGGCGAAGCACAAGTCCCGGCTGCGATCCGAAGCGGAAGATGCGGCCGCTGTTGGGGGCCAAGTCTTCAGACAATCCAGCCGAAACGCTCAGAGCGCTGGCCTCGGGTTTGTCGGGCGGAATGAGGAAGCGGACGATGGGGTAGAAGATGCTCAAGAGGGACGCTGCGATGGACCCCGAGAGAAAGGCCTTGAGCAGGCTTCGACGCTTGGGCATGAGGACCTCCGTTCTGGCAACACATCTGTGCGGTTTCAAGGGCGGTGGCCGTCCGCGTCTTCAGGAGCGGAACTTGAACAAGCTGCAGGAGCTTGAGCATCGGGCGTACCTGCAGGTCTTCCAATTCAGCTAATATCGGTAGCCATTTGGCGGAAAGGCTGCCGCCGCTGCTCCACATCATGAAGCAGCCGCCAGAGCGAGTCAAGCAGGGCCCGGAAATTTCTCGCGAGGCCAAAACAACACTCGCCGCTTCCGGTTTGCCTCTCCATTTCGCAGGCTCTATAATCAGGTTTCATAGCGGACCCTCACGGCAGTTTCACGTTCGACCCTGAAAAGGGGCGAACGACGGTCGAGCCGCCGTTTGACGCTCAACTTCACGCTCTGAGGGATCCGGTCCGAAGAATCTTGCGGACACCAAAGTGTTGCCACACTGCTGTGCGGGGAGGCGGACTTCAACACCACACCGCCGTCCCGGACGAACGGAGGTCGCGCCATGTTTCCGCTCACACGTTCGAAATGGCATCTGCTGCTCGCCACGGCGGCCCTGGGATGGGCCTGCTCTCCCTCCGAGCCTCCGCCCGAACCTCTTGCTCAACTGCCCGAGAACAAGGTTCACAGTGCCTCCGACTGCGGACGTTGCCACAAGTCGATCCACGCCGCCTGGAAGCAGTCCCTGCATGCGGCAGCCGTCACCGATCCGCTCTTTCAGGCCTCATTTGAGGAAGCCCTTGAAATAACCGACGGCGCCGCGCGGCAGACCTGCCTGCGCTGTCACGCTCCCACCGCCCTGCTCAGCGACGATTGGCAAATGGAGCAAGCCGCAACCCGCGACGGGGTCTCTTGCGACTTCTGTCATTCCCTGACCGGCAACGACTTCTCCCAGCCCGACCATCCCTTCGTGATCGATCCGAGCCCTACCCAGCACGGACCCGTAAGAGATGCCGCCACGCTGGGACATCCGGTGGCCTTCTCGGAGTTTTTCGAAACCTCCGAACACTGCGCCGGATGCCATGAATACACCAACCCCAACGGAGTAGCCCTGCTGCAAACCTACAGCGAATGGGAAACCTACGCCGAGAGAGGCGGCGACAAGAGCTGCCAGCAGTGCCACATGCCCCAAGTGGCGGCCCAGATCGTGGATCCCAAGATCCACCGGGTGGAAGGCGGATTCGTCAACTTGCACGCCATGCCCGGCGGACATTCCATGGACCAGCTTAACCGCTCCATCCGCCTGCGCATCGTGGAGCTGGAGTCCACCGGCCAGGGACTCCGGGCCGTGGTCAGAGTCCACAACAGCGGTGCCGGTCACGCCGTACCCACCGGCATCCCGACCCGCAAAGTCATCCTTTCCCTGCGGGCGGTCAGCGAGGACGACAACAGCGAAGTGCGGGAAGAACGGGTCTTCGAGCGCATCATGGTCGACGCCCAGGGAGAAGAGATCCTGCGCGACTCGCGGGTTTTTCTGGAGGCCGTGGAGGAAACCCTCGACACCCGCCTGGCGCCTATGGAAGAACGCCTGGAAGAATTCGACCTCGACCTCACCGCGCAAGGCAACATCAGCGTGACAGCCACGCTGAGTTACTACTATTCGCCCCTCAACGAGGTTGAAACCGAACGCCGCTTCGATTTCATGTCCGACACCCGCCGCCTCACCCGCCGCATCCGGGAGTGAGTGCGAGGTTGCCTGGGAGCCAACCGCGGGGCGGGCCTCGGGCCGCATCCGGGAATGAGCTTACAGATCGCGGCCTCACGACGACCGGCCCCCTCCGTCTTCTTGGCTCAAAGTCAAGGCGCCTGTCGGAGGCCCCTCCTTCGCCAGAGGCCACGGAGGGCAGGCAGACTAGGGACTGTGTTGAAAGTCAGGTCCGGGCTCGCTGAAGGCGAGCCATAATCCAGCCCAGGGTAGAGCGAGCCGCGAATGCGGCGCGGCGGCACCCTGGGTAAGGCAAACACCTCTGAAGGAACCCTGAAGAGGGTGTCGCTAAATAAGATTTTCTGTTTTCAACAGAAAGCAGCTTGATCATTCTATTAGACAATGGAGTCACCCCCGTATAGTAAAAGATGGTCCATGAGCAGCCAAGGCAAGAAGAGAAACAAGCCCAAGAAGGGCAACCGCAGCCTGCGCATGCGTAGCGACGGCCAGATCTCGCTGTTCGCCGACAAGCAAGCGCTGAAGGGTCAGGGCAGGATCAGCCGCAGCGCTCGGGAGCGGCAGGTGAAGTTCTGCTCGGGGCGCCCGGAAGGGGTGGTGATCGGCAGCCGGACTCTGGAGGAGTTTTTGAGAGAACGCGGGCATGATGAAGTGTTCCGCCTGCGTCGATTCCTCGAACAGCAGGACTGGTCGCAGTTCACCCGGCGCTACAGGGCCGGGGGCCGCCCGCCCTATGATCCGGCGCTGATGACGGGGCTGATCGTGTTCGGGATCATGGAGGGCAAGAGCTCTTTGCGCGAGTTGGAGGATCTGGCCCGCTTCGACGTGCGGGTCTGGTGGCTGACCGGAGGCCTGTGCCCGGATCACTCCAAGATCGGACGCTTCATCAACCTGCACGGCGAGACGCTCAGCCTGGAGTTTTTCGAGTCGGTCACGGGCCGGATCCTGGCTTGTTCGGGAGGCGGCAAGGGGGACGCGGCCGTGGACGGGACGGTGGTTCAGGCGGCCGCTTCGGCCTACCGCACCATCCGCGAGGAGGCGGCCCGGCAGAAGGCTGAACAGGCCCGGCAGGAGGCCGAGAACAACCCTGAGGACGAGAAGGCGCAGCAGAAGGCCGATCAGGCCGAGCGGGTGGCTGCGGCCGTCTTTGAGCGGGCCGAAGCCCGGCGCAGGCGCCGCAAGAGCACCGCTCATACCTGCGTCAGCCCCAGCGAGCCGGAGGCGGCCGTGCAGCGGCAGAAAAACCGCTCGGTGGCCCCTTGCTACAAGCCTACGGTCTTGGCCGACGGCAAGCGCATCATCCTGGGCCACGCCGTGCATCCCACCTCCGAGACCCGCCTGGTGGGGGATCTGCTCGACCAGGCCCAGAGAAGCGGGGCTGAAATCGGCGGGGTTCTGGGCGACGGCCTCTTCTACGACCGCCAGGTGATGGAAGTCTGCAGGGAGAGGGACAAGCTGCTGCTGTGCCCGGTGCGCAAGGACAAGAAGACGGGCAAGTTCCCCCGCAGCATGTTCTGCTACCACTGGCTCAAGGACGTCTACCTGTGCCCGGGCGGACACGAGATGGTCCCGGTCAACCGCACCCGCCGCAGGAAGCGGCCCATGGTGGTCTACGGCAAAGCTCCCTGCGCCGAATGCGGCTTTCGCAAACTGTGCACGGAAAACAAAAAAGGCCGGGAGATCATCCACTACGAGGGGGACGAAGAGAAGCAGAGGCTGCGCCAGCTGATGGGCAGCCACCAGGGCAAGAAGCGCTACCGGCCCCGGGCCGGGATGGTCGAGCCGGTCTACTCGGTGCTCAAGGACCGCCAGGGCCTGCGGCGCTTCCGGCGCAGAGGCCTGGCCAAGGTGTGCCTGGAGTGGGCTCTGCATGCGCTGGCCTACAACCTCGGGCGCTACCTGGTCCTGACCGCACCCGGCGCGGCGGAGGCAAACCGCCTCTTGTCGACCGCCAAAGAGGCGGCAGACGGCTTTTTCCGGCGCTTGGCTGCGGTCTTCTCCCGG
>DATIPO010000337.1:0-1616 GCA_035471925.1 Acidobacteriota bacterium | reverse complement strand
GGTGACTACTCTGTAACAGAAGATGTCCCACCAGGATGGGAGCAAACAAGTGCAACTTGTGACAACGGAGATGACCCATCAGCAATTACACTAGGAGCTGGAGATGTAGTCACATGTACATTCAACAACGAACAGGATTCTTTCATTGTAATTGAAAAGACTTCAATTGGTTCTGATGGAACATTTGAGTTTACATCAACCACACTTCCAACAATTACTGTTACTACCCCAGCTGGTGGTGGAACTGCAAGTGATTCTACAGCATCATTAGATCCTGGAATTTATGATTTCACAGAATCTGATCCTTCACCTGATTTTGTCTTTGTTAGCGTAACATGTGATGATCAAACAGGAAACACCACAGTTGATGATAACACAAGAACTGCAACAATTGATCTTGCAGCAGGAGAAACTGTAACCTGTACATTTGTCAATGACGGAGTTGGAGCAATCAAGATAATCAAGAAGACAAAGGGTGATTCTGGAGACTTTGAATTTACAGTAACTGGTGGCGCAAGTCCAGTCATTGAAACAATCTCTGCAACAACACCTGCAGGACCAGGAATGTTCCACTCTGAGGGAATGACCACAATCCCACTTTCATCAGGAACATACACTGTAGCTGAAACTGCACTACCATCATTATCATGGAAGATTGATGGCAACATATTACCAGTTTGTAAACTAGCAGACGGTACCGCCACTGGTACACTTGGTCCTATTACCACCTTGTCAGGAGTTCAAGTTGAACCTGGTAAAACCACAGAGTGTACATTTGTCAACAGAGCAGAAGCAACAATTGAGATAGAAAAGATAGTCACCGGCTCTGAAGGATTCTTCAAGTACATGTTCTTTGGACCAGAGGGAGTACGAGATGAAGGAATACAGACCTCGCCAGCAGCTGATGACAGTTTCAAGATATTCGTTCTAACGGGACAGTATGACATTACAGAGGACGCACTAATCACAACATTTGGTCCACTACAACCAGGTTGGACACTAGAAGATCTAAACTGCTTCCCAGTTGATCAATTTAGCAATCCAATTGGACCAAACAGAGGAACATACATCCTAGGTGCACTACCTGATGATGCTCTAGACCCATCCCGTGGAGTAATAGACCTTGATGTCAACACAGGAGAGCAGATCAAATGTATCTTTGAAAACACAGCACGTGGTAATATCAAGATCATAAAGAACACAGTTGGTGACGATGGAACATTTGGATTTGATGTAACTGATCCATTAGGACCAGCATCACCAATTCATACAGATATTCCAACTTCAGGAAACACTGGAATGGATACCGTACAAGTGATTGCAGGTACTCATGATGTAACAGAAGATGATCCATCGCCAAACTTCAACTTTGTTGATGCATCATGTGAAGACGCATCTGCCACTCCCCATGGAACTCCTGGTGATAAGACAGTAACTGGTATACAAGTGGATGTAGGTGAGACAATCACATGTACATTCAACAACGAAGCTGCAGGCACAATCATAGTACAGAAGGTTACAGACCCAGCAGGTTCACCACAAGTATTTGACTTTACAGCAAGCTACAATGCTGCAGGATTCTCACTATCTGATGGACAAAACAACAACAGCGGTCC
>DATIPO010000336.1:0-2625 GCA_035471925.1 Acidobacteriota bacterium | reverse complement strand
CGGCGAAGAAGACCACCTGCCGCTCGGGATTGTCGACGGCCATCTGCAGGGCGTCGGTAGGCGAGTAGACCATGCGCACGTCGGCTCCCTGGGCGCGGGCTCTGAGCAGGTCGCCCCGGGAACCGGGGACGCGCATCATGTCGCCGAAGGTAGCCAGGATGACCTCGCGACGCAGCGCGATTTCGCGGGCCCGGTCGATCTTCTCCAACGGAGTGACGCAGACCGGACAGCCGGGGCCGTGGATGGGGTCCACCTGCTCTACCAGGATCTGGTCGATGCCCGAACGGATCAGGGTGTGGGTCTGGCCGCCGCACACTTCCATCACCCTCCAGGTGCGCTTGGCCTGGCGGCGGATAGCGGCGATGAGCCGGCGGGCGGCCTCAGGGTCGCGGTATTCGTCCAGGTATTTCATGACCGCCTCCCCTGGGCGGACGGCGCGGCCTCAGGGCCCAGCTCTTCCAACTCGCCCATCTCCTGCAGGTAGTCGAAGACCTTGCGGGCCTCCTTGGCGTCCACCTGGGATATGGCGAAGCCCACGTGGACGATGACGAAGTCGCCGGGTCCGGCTTGGGGAGTGTAGGAGAGGTTGACCTGGCGCACCGTTCCCCCGAAGCTGACCTTGCCGCCGCGCAGGCCCATGGGCCCTTCTTCAATGGAGAGAATCTCGCCGGGGATGCCTAAGCACATGCCGTTTCCTCCTCGGTCGGGCTGGAGAGGTCTTCCAGCCATTGGTTGAGCAGCTTTTCAGCCCTCCTGCGCATCTCGGGAAGGGCGGCCCTGACGGTGGGCGACAGCTCGGTCGATAGCTGCAGAGACTCCGGCACCACGCCGATCAGCCTCAGGTCAGCCATGCTGTGGCCGCGCCGCAAGGCCAGCAGTGCCAGCAGGTCGGAGAGGGCGATGTCGTGGACCGAGAGCTTGACCGGGATGCGTCCGCTCAGCAGTTGTTGGCGGTTGAACTCGTGGACGCTTCCGCCGGGGGCGTCGGCTTCGACGGCGTCGATGAGCAGCAGCCGCCGGCAGGATTCCATGTAAGGCAGCAGCGAGAGTCCCTTGGTGCCGCCGTCGTAGAAGCCGATGCGGGGATGGTCCCCGTAGCGCCGCCGCAGCTCATGCAGCAGGTGAACTCCGGCGCCCTCGTCCTGCATCAGGCTGTTGCCCAGTCCGATCACGGCGATGGGGTTGTTCATCGTGTCCTCCTTGGGCCTACTCCTGATACTTGGAGAGCGACTTCTGCAGGATCAGCTTGCGTCCCGAGATCATGGCGTCGATCTCGGTCGAGCGGCACACCCGCACCGTGTAGGCCACCAGGTAGAGATGGGTGAGGACGAAGGCCGGGAAGATCCAGATGGCGAAGTGGTGCAGCAGGTGCAGCAGGTTGAGGTTGCCTCCGAAAATCACCAGGCTCCATTCGGCGAAAAAGCGCCAGACGGGCGTGTAGTGGGCTTGCGCGTGCAGCGAGAAGCCCGTCACCAGCGCGAAGAGCACGCCGATGTAGAGGAAGATGTAGGAGAGGTTGGCCAGCGGCGTGTGTCCCTTGAAGCGGTTGAGGCGCTTGTGGGGTTTGGCCAGGTCTTCGATCTCTTCCCACATGCCCTGCCAGCGCTTCCTGGTGAGCGGCAGCATGGTGCTCCATCGGGCGAACTTGTTGCCGGCGAATCCCCAATAGAGGCGCATCAGGAAGCCGGCCAGCAAGAAGTATCCCGCTGTAATGTGGAGAAAGCGGATGGTGCCCAGCGAGAAGGAGGCCGAGGCCTCGCCCGGCTGGGAGAAGGGCGGGTAGGAGATCATGTATCCGGTAGTGCAAAGCACCAGCACCGAAACCACCATGATCCAGTGGTTGATGACAACCGGATGTTCCCACACCTTGATGGAGATGACGTCCTGGGTGACGATATGCTCTTCGTACTTGTCTTGGCCGTTCATGGCAGCCCTATCCTTTCGCTGTGGCCTCGCTACTGCACCTTGACGCGCAGAATCTCCTGTCCCTTGGCGTCGTAGATATGGGCCGCGCAGGCCATGCAGGGGTCGAAGGAATGGACGGTGCGCAGGATTTCGAGGGGCCGTTCGGGATCGGCTATAGGCGTTCCCGCCAAGGCGGCCTCGTAGGGTCCCGGCTGCCCCGATTCGTCGCGCGGCCCGCCGTTCCAGGTGGAGGGCACCACGCATTGGTAGTGGGCGATTTTGCCGTCCTCGATCTCGACCCAGTGTCCCAGCGCCCCCCGCGGGGCCTCCATGGGTCCGAATCCCTGGGCACGTTGGGGCCAGTTGGCCGGGTCCCACTTGGTGGCGTTGAAGGTCGAGGTGTCTCCCGAGCGGACGCGGCCGATGATGCGCTGGTAGAGGTCGCCCAGGTATTCCGACAGCACCCAGGCCTCGATCCCGCGGGCCGCGGTGCGTCCCAGGGTCGAGAAGAGGGCTTCCGCCGGCGCGTCCAGGGCGCTCAGGGCCTGGTCGACCTTGGCCCGTACCGACTCGTGTCCGCTGGCGTAAGAGACCAGCATGCGGGCCAGCGGACCCACTTCCATGCTGTTGCCTTTCCAGCGCGGCGCCTTGAGCCAGGAGTACTTGTTCTCGACTTCCAGGTGCTCGTAGGGCGGCTGGGGACCGGTGTAGTTGGGCTCG
>DATIPO010000335.1:0-1632 GCA_035471925.1 Acidobacteriota bacterium | reverse complement strand
TCCAGGGCCGTGAAGTTCTTGCCATAGCCCTCGGCGGCCGCCAGGGCGGAAAGGCGGGTCTTGAGGAAGTTGACGCCCAGATCCTCAATGGCCTCCGTCGAGCCCAGAAAGCCCGACCGGATTCGCTCAGTGACGTCTTCGACCGTGCGGCCCGTTGCGGCGGCGGTGTCGATGATCCTTCGGGCCAGGACCTGCTGTTGGTCGGCGGCCAGGCCGAAGTTGCGCTGGAGTTCGACGGTCTGGGCGACGGCGTTGTTGATTTCGATGCGGGACAGGGTGCGGTACTCGCTCCGCAGATCGCGGATGAACCGGATCAGCCCCGCGATGGTCCCCGCCTGGGCTCCGAACCGTTTCTGGGCCGCCCTGAGGGCGGCGATCGCGCGGATTTGAGACTTCTCCAGCTCCTCAAAGCGCTGGATGAGGCCCAGCAGGAGCCGGCCCGCCAGAAAGCCGAAGACGCCTAGTACAAGCGTGCGCATGCTGGCCAGAAAGTTGATGGTGCGCAGGATGCCCCGGTTGATTCCGACGACGCCGCGCACGCCGGTGTTGAAGGCCCGGTTCAGCGCCCTGCCGGCGCGGCCGCCGCGCTTCTCCAGCTTTTCGACATTCTCAGTCGCCTGGTTGGTCTTGCGGCCGAGACGGTCCATTCCGGCCTCGGCACGATCCACCACCATGTTGACGTCGATGCCGACGGATTCTTCTGGCATTCTTACCGCTTTCCAAAAGCCTTGCGCTTGGCCGCTTCATAGTCGGCCCGCATCTTGGCGTTCATTGTCCGGGTGCGCTCTTCGGTGACCCAGGCTTGGTGTTCTTCAAAGGCCGAAACTCCCCGCGCCACGGCCAGTACGCCGCCGCGTTCGGCTGGAGTCATCTCAGTCGCGGGAAAGTGCTCGTGTTCGTTGTGCAGCCGAAGGAGATGGCTGAGCAGAGGCGCGAACCGCTCAAAGGGAGGCAGCCGGAACTCCTTCCGGCGCTCTTCGAAGAACTGCTGCAGATTGGATGGGCAAAAGCTGCACTGGTCGCCTTTCCAGCCCGTACGGCGGCGCTGGCGCCTGAGGATCGGGCAGCGGGCGCCGCAATGGAGAAGGTCACCGCCCGCCTTGTACAGGCCCTTGACCTTCTCCCAGCGCCAGACGAGAAAGGCCAGGACTGCCCTCGTTACTTTTCCTCGTCGACCCAGTCGGTGTCTTCGGTGACCTGTTCGACAACCCCGTTGATGACCCTCTCGACGTGAGACATGCCCAAGTCGTTGGTCAGAAACCACTTCTTCCAGTCCTTCTCGGGGATGCCCTTGTAGCCTTCCACCTTAAGGATGATCTGACCCCAGAGCCAGCGCTGAGCCTTCCAGACCGTCTCCTTGATTTTGGTCCCTTTAAGGCTGGCCGCCTTCTTCCGGTATTGGGCGATCTCGCGGTGAGTCGGCCTGCGGACAATGTGGAAGGCTTCCGCTTCGTCGGTCCCGCCGTGGGGAGACTTCGTCCGCTCGGTGACGCGGAAGCGCATTTCTTCAACAACCTCGTTGACGTCAAGCATTTTGATTTCTGCTCCTGTGGGAAAAAGGGATGGAAGACTTAGGCGGCGGGCTGCAGCAGCGTCGCTGTGCCGGTGCCGAACTCATGAATGAAGGGGCTG
>DATIPO010000334.1:0-30554 GCA_035471925.1 Acidobacteriota bacterium | reverse complement strand
TGGTGGTCGGTGGCGTCCTGGTAGGCTTTGGCCAGGGCGCAGAGTTTGTCTTCGGCATAGAGGGGAGCACTGAAAGTGATGCTGGTGGGAGAGCCTTCATCGCTGAAGCCGTTGGGGAGGGCGATGGCCGGGTGTCCGGTCAGGTTGGTGACCAGCAAGTTGCCGGAGAAGGAGGGGGCCACGTAGACGTCGATGTCGGCCAAGGCCTCGTCCATCAGTCCCATCAGTACGGTGCGGGCGCGGTTGGCTTGGATGTATTCCACCGCCGGCACCAGGCGCGAGGCCCGGAAGGCGTTGGGCCAGGCGCGGCGAATCTGGCGCACCATCGCGTCGTCGCGGTTGGAACGGGTCAGATCGTCGAAGGCGGCGGCGGCTTCGGTGTTGAGGATGAAGCTCAGCGAACCCACCGGGAAGTCGGGCAAATCGATGGGAATGAGGTCGATTCCCAACCCGCGCAGGTCTGCAAGTGCCTTCTGGTCGTTGGCCTTCATGGCCTCGCTGCCGCGGCCGTTCTCGAAGGCGCTCTTGAGGTAGCCTACCCGCAGCCTGCTGACGTCGAGTCCCGCATCCCAATTGAAGGGGAGGTCAGAGACGGTGGGGTCATGGCCGTCGGGTCCCAGGACCGCGTCCAGCACCAGCGCGCAGTCTTCCACCGAACGGGCCATGGGGCCCAGCTTGTCCATGCTCCAGCTCAGGGCCATGGCGCCGTGGCGGCTGACGCGTCCGAAGGTGGGGCGCAATCCGGTTACTCCGCAACGGGTGGAGGGTGAGACGATCGATCCCAAGGTTTCGCTGCCGATGGCGAATCCGACCAGTCCGGCGGCGATGGCCGAAGCCGGTCCCGCCGAGGACCCCGAGGAGCCCTGTTCCAGATTCCAGGGATTCTTGGTGGTGCCGCCGTACCACACGTCTCCCCAGGCCAACGCGCCCAGCGTCAGCTTGGCCACCAGCACGGCACCGGCGTTCTCCAGCCGGCTCACAACTGTGGCGTCCTCGTCGATGACTTGATCCTTGTAGGGCATAGCACCCCAGGTTGTGGGGTAATCGCGGGTCGAAAGCAGATCCTTGGCGCCCCAGGGAATGCCGTGGAGGGGCCCCCGGTAGACGCCGCGGGCCAGTTCCTCATCGGCCCGGCGGGCCTGGCGCAAGGCCAGTTCTTCAGTCAAGGTGATGACGCACTGCAGCTTGGGGTCGAAGCGCTTGAGGCGGTCCAGGTAGAGGGTGGTGAGTTCCACCGAGCTGATCTTCCGGTCGCGGATGAGACGGGCCAAGTCGGTGACCGGCCAAAATGCGATCTCCTCCCGGTCGGCGGGCAGAGCACGGGCGGATCCCGCCGAGGGACGCATGGGGCGCCGGGTCTTGTCAAAATGCATCCCCGGCAGGCGGGGGTCGAAATGGAGGGCGGGTGGCACGGCGTTTGGCAAGTCGATCTCGCGCAGCCCCTGGATGTCTTCAAGAGTGTCGTTGAGGTCTTCGATCATCAACTCGCGCTCTTGAGCGGTGAACTCCAATCCTGCCAGTTTCTCGGCTTGGGACAGCATGGCGGTGGTGACCTTGGGCTCCTCCGACTGCTGCCAAGCGGCCCACAACGAGCCGGGGAGCACGGTGCCAGCCAGTCCGGCACCCGCAAAATAGGCCATGAAGCGCCGACGGCTGGTTTGCAGCGCCGGTTCTTCGGATCGGGCGCCGTCCGGCATGGCCTGGCTTGAAGCAGGATGGCTGGCGGCTGGATGGGCGGGGCGAGGGCCTTGCGGCCGAGCGGCATTTCTCGGAGATGCGTTTCTCATGGAAATTTACTCTAGCAAATCCTTTCCCAAGCCACCATCGGGAAAGAAAGGAGGAAAATAGAAGAATTGGTGATAACGGCTTAAAGTATTGCTTAGCAGACATTTATGGGCTTGCGGTGCAGAGATCGGCATAAAGTTTTGAAACTTTCTCGCCGAAAAGGCGGTCTAAGTAAGTCGGAAGCCGACCAAGAGAGGATGGAAACGATGACTGACTACTGTGATCGCGGATGGCTTGCCAGCTACCTGAGAAGCGAACTGGAATTGGACGATAAGATCGAGTACCTGGATCATCTGGACGTGTGTCCGGAATGCTGGGAAAAGGTTTATTCGGCCACCAAAGCCACTCACCCGCACTACTACAAAATGACGGCTCGCCAAGTCAAGGTGACGGAGCGTGATCTGGCCCGCATGGACCTGAAAGAAGAAGAGATCATCGAGGTCGCCTAGACGTCTCACGAGACCGGATCCAAACGCAATCATACTTTAAGGGGCCGCCGGAAAATTCCGGCGGCCTTTTTGTTTTGAGTCCTGCTGGCCCCGGCTTTCCCGCCCGCCCTTCCATCCTCACGGTATCGGTTCCCGCCATCCAATACCCACCACTGGCAAGCTTAGGTGAAATTTAGTTGAAGGTGCAGCCCTTCTCCTCTATGCTTGGAGGTGAACAAAGAGTGTTTTAAGGGAGAGGTTGATGAAGGCATCTCAGAGCCAGAGCATTGAGGCGCTCAAGAGCAGCCAGATTTTCAAAGGCAGCCGTCTGAGGCATCGCCAGAAGGCCGCTCAGGGAGAGTATCTGAGCAGCGGACTGACCGGGTTGGACGAGTTGCTGCGCGGGGGATTTCCCCGCGGGACGCTGGTGGAACTGGTGGGCGACCCTTGCAGCGGGCGCAGCGCCCTGGCTTTGCGGGTGCTGGCCCGGGCCGCTGCTCAGGACGAACTGACAGCTTACGTGGACGCCTTCGACGCCCTCGATGTTCAGGCCGCTCTGGACTGCGGAGTCGACTTGGACAAACTGCTGTGGGTGCGCTGCGCTTCGGCGGCTGCCTCCCGTTCCCTGGCCCGGGCCTTCAAAGCCGCCGACATCGTGGCCCGTGGAGGCGGTTTCGGCGCTCTGGTGCTGGATCTGGACCCTCCCGCGGCGGCGCTGGGCGAAAGCGGTCCCACGGCTCCTTACAAAAGCTTTTTCCGGCTGCACCAAGCGGTACGGCGCACTCCTATGGTGATGCTGGTGCTGAGCCGCCGCCGGCTGGCGGGGAGCGCCGCTTCGCTGGCCCTCTCGCTGCGGCGCGCAGAGACCGACTGGGGACTCGCCACCTCCCCCGGTGAACCTCCCCATCCCCGGGTCCTGCGCGGCGCACGCGATGAAATCGAAGTGATGAAAGGAAGATCTTATGGCAGCGCGACGCTACATCGCGGTCTTTGTGACGCCTCCTGAGCCGGTCTGCGGCCAGAGCGCCGATGCCGGCTCCGCCCCAGCTCCGGTCTTCTCCATCACCACCGAGTTGCTGGAGCTGGCGCGCGACCTGACGCCGCGCCTGGAACGTTTGGAGCTGGCTGACGGAAGGGGAGAAGGAGTCCTTCTGGAAGCCACCCCGCGCAGCGAGCCGGAGATGCTGCAACGGCTCTCCCTCTCGCTGGCCCCCGAGGACGAGAGCGGAAGTCCGCAGGACCCCCTTCCCCTGCGCCTGTGGGCTTCCGCCTCGACCCGTACGGCGGCCTTGCTGGCGGCCCTCAACGGCGTCCGCGGACGCCTTGATCCAGAACGGCAGCAGAGCTTCCTGCAAGAATTGCCGGTGGAGGCTCTGAGCCTGCTGGAGTCCTCGCTGGGACCGCAGGAAGAGCAAATTCTGCACACCTGGGGCATCCGCACGCTGGACGATTTGAGCTGCCTGCCCAAGGGACAACTGGCCGCCCGCCTGGGCTCCGCCGGACCGCGTTTGCAGGCCCTTGCGCGGGGAGACGACCTGCGTCCCTTTCAGGCCTGGACGCCTCCCGACGAATTCAGCCAGCGGCGCGACCTGGACTGGAGGCTGGACTCGCTGGAACCCCTCTCCTTCGCCCTCCACGGCATGATGGAGACTCTTTGCCGACGCCTGCAGAGCCGCGGACTGGCGGCCGAGTCGCTGACCCTGCAACTGGGGCTGGACGAGGGAGAAGTCTTCACCCGCACCCTGCATCTGGCCTTCCCTCTCAAGTCGGCCAAGGTGATGCATTCCCTGCTGCGGCTGGACTTGCAGGAGCGTCCGTTGGAATCGGGCATCCACTGGCTGGAGCTGCGCCTCAAGCCCACTCCGGCCCGCACCCTGCAATTCTCACTCTTGCAGGAGACCTCGGCCGATCCCGAAAGACTCTCGCGTACGCTGGCCCGCCTGACGGCGCTGGTGGGAGAGGACAAGGTGGGCTGCCCCCGTCCGCTCGACACCCACCGTCCCGACGCCTTCGAGATGCGCCCGCTGCGCTTGGACGGAGGCCGCCGCAAGAAAGGCCGCCGTAAAAAAAGCCGCCGCAAAGGCGAGCACTCTAGCAAGAACGGTTGCCACGAGAATCATCGCTTTCTGCCGGCGGCGGCGCTTGGTCATCGGGCAGGGCCGCTTGATCTTGGTTCGGCCGCCGCCAAAGCGGCCTCTTCGCCTGCTGGAGAAAAGCCGATCCAATGCGCCGCGCCTGCCCCCGTGCTGCGCCGTTGCCGTCCGCCAGCGCCGGTGGAAATCGAACGCGGTGAGATCGTTCACTGTGCCGGTCCCTGGGAGGCCAGCGGCGATTGGTGGTGCGATGATCGCGGTTATCGCCGCCAGCAATACGACGTGGAACTCAAAAACGGCGCCCTGCTGCGCCTCTTCCGGCAACCCGCGTGTGAAGGGTGGCTCTTGGAGGGTGTTTATGACTGAAGTCTCGCGAGACTTCGTCAACCTCCAAATTCCAAGAACCAACTCACAAGGAGCGGAGTTTCCCTGAGTAGTGGACCAGGGGGCGAGGCTTCGATTTGTGAGTTGTGTAGTTGGAAGCAGCCTCGGCCCGCGGCTCATTCAGCGTCAGCGCCCAAATCGAAGGCGGAGACGCCTCGCTGCGGAGGCGGCTTGCGACGCCTCCTGACCGCCGCCGCCTCCTGTGTAAGTTGGAAGTTGTGTAGTTGGAAGTTGGCAGTTGCTAAAGCATGTACGCACAGAGCGCATTCAGTTTTTTGCAGGCCTCCTCCAACCCTGAGGATTTGGCCGGGCAAGCCGCGCGGTTGGGGTACGAGACCCTGGCCTTGGCCGATTGCGACGGCGTCTATGGAGCGCCGCGCTTTTTCAAGGCCTGCCGGCAGCAGGGAGTGCGTCCGCTGGTGGGGTCGTTAGTGACCGTGCGCCTCGATCAACTGGACGGGCGCACCTGCTCCCTCCCCCTATTGGTGGAGAACCAGCGCGGCTACCGCAACCTGTGCCGCCTCGTCACCCGCCTCAAGCTGCGCGCCGGCAAGGGCCAAGGCGAGGCCGGACTGCACGAGGTGGCCGAGTTCTCGGGCGGACTCACGGCCCTGACGGGAGGTGCTGACGGCCCCCTTCACGCCGCCCTGTCCCAAGGCGGCCGCCAGGCCGCCCGCCGCCTCCTCGACCGTCTCTCGGCCCTCTTCCCCGGCGGACGCCTCTACTTGGAGCTGCAACGCCACCGCTGCCGCCATCAGGAGATCGTCAACCAGGAGGTGATCAGCCTCTCCCATTCCCTCAAGCTGCCGCTGATCGCCGGCGGAGGCGTGCGCTGTGCCCGCCGTCAGGACCGTCCCCTGCTGGACGTGCTGACCTGCATCCGCCACCGCACCACCCTGGAGGAAGCCGGACGCAAGCTGGCCCGCAACGCCGAGGCTTATCTCAAGCCGCCCGAGGAGATGAAAAAGCTCTTCTCCGATTGCCCCCAAGCTTGGCGCAACGTCCAGGAACTCAGTCAGCGCCTCGACTTCACCCTCGACAATCTGGGCTACCGCTTTCCCGACTTCCTGGCCCCCGCCGGAGAGACCCCCACCAGCTACCTGCGCAAGCTGACCGAGCAGGAAGCCCGCAAGCGCTACCGTCCCTATCATCAGCGGGCCCGCCGTCAAATCACCCGCGAACTCGACCTCATCGAAAAGCTCGACTTGGCCGGATACTTCCTCATCGTCTGGGACATCGTGCGCTATTGCCGCAGCCGCAACATCCTGGTGCAAGGACGCGGCTCAGCCGCCAACAGCGCCGTCTGCTACAGCCTGGGCATCACCGCCGTCGATCCGGTGGGGATGGACCTGCTCTTTGAGCGCTTCCTCTCCGAGGAGCGGGGCGAGTGGCCCGACATCGATCTCGACTTGCCTAGCGGAGACCGCCGCGAAGAGGTCATCCAGCACGTTTACCAGCGCTACGGACGCCGCGGCGCCGCCATGACCGCCAACGTCATCACTTACCGCGGCAAAAGTGCCGCCCGCCAAGTGGGCAAAGTGCTGGGCTTTCCCGACCAGACGCTGGGACGCCTCTCGCGCCTGATGAGCGTTTTTCATGAGAAAGTCGATGAAGGAGAACGGCGCAGCCGCTTCCAGGAAGCCGGCATCGCGCTGGACGGGCGCCGCGCCCAGTGCTTCTTCCATCTCTGGAAGCAGATCCAGAACCTGCCCCGTCACTTGGGACAGCACTCGGGCGGACTGGTGCTGGCTCAGGGCGTCCTCGACGACGTCGTTCCCCTGGAGAACGCCACCATGCCGGGCCGTCATGTCATCCAATGGGACAAGGAGGACTGCGCCGACCTGGGCATCATCAAGGTCGACCTGCTGGGACTGGGCATGATGTCGGCTTTGCAGGACGCCATCCAACTCATCCGCAGCCGCGGCGGCGAGATCGATTTGGCCCACCTGCCCCAAAACGACCCCAAGACCTACGACCTGCTGCAAAAGGCCGATACGGTGGGCGTCTTCCAGGTCGAGAGCCGGGCTCAGATGGCCACCCTGCCGCGCCTCAAGCCGCGCTGCTTCTACGATTTGGTGGTGGAAGTAGCACTGATCCGTCCCGGCCCGGTGGTGGGGCAGATGGTGCATCCCTACTTGCGCCGCCGCAACGGGGAGGAGCCGGTCAGCTATCCTCATCCCAGCCTGGAGCCCATCCTCAAGCGCACCCTGGGCGTCCCCATCTTTCAGGAACAGCTTATGAAGATCGCCATGACGGCGGCGGGCTTCACCGGCGGACAAGCCGAGCAACTGCGCCGCGCCATGGGATTCAAGCGTTCCACCGAGGCCATGGACGAGTTGCAGGACGACCTGCTGCAAGGCATGGCCCGCCGCGGCATCCGGGGGGAGGCGGCTCAGGACATCCTGCGCTACGTCAAGTCCTTCGCCCTCTACGGCTTCCCCGAGTCGCACTCGGCCAGCTTCGCCCTGCTGGCCTACGCCAGCGCCTACATGAAGGCCCACCATCCGGCCGAATTCTACGCCGCGCTGCTCAACAACCAGCCCATGGGCTTCTATCATGCCGCCACCCTGGTCAAGGACGCTCAGCACCGGGGACAGCGGGTGCGCCCGGTGGACGTTCAGGTTTCCGACTACCTGTGCTCGGTGGACGATGAAGGATCGCTGCGGCTGGGACTGATGTACGCCGCCGGTCTGCGCCGCCAAGCCGGAGAGCGCATCGAGGGAGAGCGCCGGGAACGTCTCTTCGCTTCGGTCGACGACTTGCGCCGGCGCTGCTCGCTGCAACGCAAGGAGATGGCCGTCCTGGCCCAGATCGGCGCCCTCAACAGTCTGGGAATGAAGCGCCGCCAAGCCCTCTGGCAAGTGGAGAAGGCCTGCCGTCCGGGCGGACCGCTCTTCAAGAAGCAGGAAGCCGCCGAGGCGCCCGAGTCCTCGCCGCTGCACGAGATGGACGCCGCTGAGCGGCTGCAAGCCGACTACCAGGGCAGCGGACTCACCACCGGTCCCCATCCCATGGCGCTGATCCGGCAGGAGCTCTCTCGCCAGGGCATCGTGCAGGCCGTCCGCCTCAAGAAATTGCGTCACGGCGCCTGGGTCAAAGTGGCGGGAATCGTTATCGTGCGCCAGCGTCCTATGACGGCCAAGGGATTCCTCTTCATGAGCCTGGAAGACGAGAGCGGCATCAGCAACATCGTGGTCACCCCTCAACTCTTCGAGGAAAACCGTCTCAAAGTCCTGCGCAGCCCCTGCCTGATGGTGGAGGGCCGCCTGCAAAGCCAGCACAACGTGATCTCAGTCAAAGCCGCCCGATTCCAACCCCTCGACCCCCGCACCCCCCGCACCCGTTCCCACGACTTCCACTAGCCCGCCAGGGACCGTGTTGAAGTCCGGGCTCCCTGGAGGGGAGCCATACGCTAGCCCAGGGTAGAGCGAAGGCGCGCAGCGGCTGAGCGGCACCCTGGGTCGACATCAACGCCAAGACCAACCCTGGTAAGGGTGCAATAGCGGCCCTTCGAAGCCACCTTCCCACCGCTTCGCTTGCTGCGGCTCTAGGGCCACTAGGTGGCCAGCAAGTTCACACACAAGTCAATTTCAGCGACCAAGACCGGTTGCTTTTCTGCTCTCGGCGGTATGAGGCAGCTCGCTACGGCTTGGCGGTGATTCCGGCTTGGTAGACCAGAGTGTCGGGATTGAATTTCTTCCAGTCGAACCAGAAGTCTTTGATGACGGGCAGCCGCCGGAGTTGTCTGTCTTTCAAGGGGCCGGAGACCGCCGTTCCCGTGAAGTCCCACTCGCTGCCGGTCTGGGCATCGATCAGCAGCAAACGACTGGAGTCGGCCTTGCGGTAAAGGTCAAGGCGCTGCCCCTCCAGTTCCCTGTCAAAGGCCCGCACCGAACGGTCGTCCGCGGCTACCACCAGCAAAACGGCCCGTCCGCCCAGGCTGTCGGCGATGGGATTCTGCTGGCGCAGCACCTCCATCGGATAGGCTTTGGAGCGTCCGCCCGATTGCAGCCCCAGAACCAGTTGGCCGCGTTCCAGGGGGTCATCGGGCTGAGGTTCTCCGGGCAACGGCATGCCTTCCCCGGAGCGGCGCTCTTCGCGAGGAGAGAAATAGAATTCGGCATACTCTTCGTCCAACGCCAAGACCCGCGTATCAGGATACTCCCGCTTCCAAATCCCGAAAGACACCTCGTCGAAGGGCCTCAGTTGCAGCCGTTTGCCCTTCAGCGGGCCTTGGATGGCCTCTCCCGTCACTTGCTGCCACCAAGTGCCGGTTTGCTCGTCTTCCATGATGAAATTCTGGTTGTTGAGCCCCACCAGCTTGAAGGTCAGGATGGTTCCGCCGACTGTCGATTCCCACACCAGACCGGTGTGGCAGAGCGATCAGTAAGTCACCACGTAGGGTTCGTCGCCCAGCCGCTCGTTGATGATGTGGTGGTAGGAGACCATCTTGACGGGATAGGCCACCGCCTGCCCGTCCACCGCCAGTCCCATAACCATCTCCTCGTCAGCTACGTGCTCGGCCTCGGAGACCTCGACGTATTGGCCTCCGTTGAGGCGCTCGAACATCCTTGACGTGGGGTTCTCGTTCAGTGACAGGATGGCCGAAGCCACCAGGAAGCACAGGCAAACGACCAGTCCGATGCGGTAGACCACGGAGGGGCTGCGGGGCCAGAGATAAAAGACCAGCATCACTCCCAGGGTCAGAAAGGCCACTCCCAGAAATCCCTGCCAGGAGCCCAGGAAATAGGCCCACTCGATGTGAGACTGGGTCTGAGAGCGAAAAGGGGCCAGCAGGGTGAGGGACAAGTAGTAGCCCGCCACCGAGAAGATGGCCAAGAGGAACGGCACTAGCTGCAAGAGGCGTTTTTTCACGGCGTTAGCTTATCCTATTCGTAGGGGTTCTGCGCCAGGGTGGCGCCTCGGCCACGAAACCGCAATACTGAACTGAGGTCACATCGCAATTCATGCTTGACTTTTCGCGGCGCAGCAACAAGAAGGAACTGATCGATTCTCCCGAGACTCTGCCCCCGGGCGAAATGGAGAAGACCCTTCGCGAGCTGCGCTTGGTCAACCGCTGGTTGGGGGGTGCCGAGACCGCCCTGGGACCGGCCCGCCGGGAACTGCTGAGACTCCAACGAGCCCGCACGGGCGGCGGACCCATGAGCGCCAGGAGCGGATCAGCTCAGCCTCCTCTGCGGGTGCTGGACGTGGGCGCAGGCGGGGCCGACATCGCGCTGCGCCTAGCCCGCTGGGCTGAGGAGCAGGGCATTCCGCTGCGGATCGTCGCCGTCGATTTCAACCCTCGCGCCTGTACCCTGGCCGCCCGCTACCTGGGCAGCCGCTCTCCCGAGACTCCCCGCCGGGGGAGGGCCCGCTCAGGTGACGGGGTGCCGAATGAGCATGATAGGCAGGCGGGCGCCGGTCACGCTTCGGCACAGGAGCCGAGGGCTGTCCACGCCCAAACCGGTACGATCAGCCTGGTCGCGGGAGACGTCTTCCATTTACCCTTCCCTCCCTCAGCTTTCGATGTCGTGCTGTGCTCGGCCTTCCTCCACCATTTCGGGGGAGAGGATGCCGTGAAGGTGCTGCACTCGCTGGGCCGGGCCGGCCGGGAGGCGCTGATCGTCAACGACCTGCACCGCCATCCCCTGGCTTATTGGGGCTTCCGCCTGCTCAGCGGACTCTTCTCGCGCTCCCAGGCGGTCAGACACGACGGCCCAGTCTCCGTCCTGCGCGGATTCATCCGTCCTGAGCTGAGAAAGGCCCTTGAGCAAGCCGGATTCAGCCGCCCTTCCATCTCCTGGCGCTGGGCATTTCGCTGGCGGGCTGTCGCTGAGATTCAACCCAAGTGAATCCGCCCGAAAGCCCGAGGTAGTCCATGTGATATCTCCCAAACCAAGCCCCGCCGCTCCGACCTGGTTCAGGGGACGACCAGGCGGTTGACAAAGCCGGCCTTGCGGCCGTCCTCAAGAGCCGCGAAGGTGACCTTGGTGCCCGAATCCACCTCGATTGGGCCCTCGTAGGACGTCCACTCCCCGAGCGGCAGGGTTTCATCCGTCGTCCAGTAGAGAATCGAGGCGCTATCGCCTCCCTGCAGTTCGACGACTCGCCGACCGCCGGATTGAGATTGGGAAGCGGTAGGGAGCAAGGACTTGTAGACGTTGACCAGGCGCTGGGTGATCCACCAGTTGCCGAAGGTATTGACCATGGCCGCCGCCGTGACGCCGTTGGGAAAGACGACCATCCCGCTCTCAAAGCCGGTCTGCCCTCCGTCCAGCCAGACTCCGTCGTGGTAGTAGGCCTTGCCGGCCGGAGTCGATGCCGACTGGACTCCCATGTGATGGCGGAACATCAAATCCCTGACTTGGGGAGAGATGCCGCGCCCTTCGGCCAAGGCTGTGGCGAAGGCGCCCAAACCCAGGATGTCGGTGTGCCAACCGGCGGGCCCCGCCATGTGCCGGATCAGGGGCTCTTCTGATCGGTTGGAACCCGGCTGTCCAGGCCGCCAACGCGAATAGCCTAAAGGACGCGGCTGGGGCTCCGGCTTGAGACTCCACCCGCTGATGCCCATGGGCTTTAAGAGCAGCTCGGTCACGGCCTGCTCATAGGTCAACCCGGTCACATCCTCCAGAAGGGCGCGGGCCAGCCAGAAGTTGACGTTGGAATAGACGGCCCTGTCTTCATCGGCAGGGGGCGTCCCGGTGCCGGCATGGCGGAGACGGAAGGGGTCGCCTCCGGGCTCTCGCGGAGGTCCGGTCTGAAGCAGTTCAGCCAAGTGCTCGCGGAACGGCTCGCGCAGAGTTTCGGGGCTGAAGTCAAAGCCGGAAGTGTGGTTGAGGACCCTCTTGGGCGTGAGCTGCTTCGAGCGGGGGGCAAAGTCCGAGAAGTCGTCTCCCAGCATCTCATCAATGGGATCGTCGGGGCTCCGCCCGTTTCGCTCGAGGGCGACCAGGAGAGCCGCCGCCGTGGCAGTTTTGCTGATGGAGGCGATGTGGAATCGTGTCTGCGGGGCCATTGGCTGGGAAGCTGATTCCTCTTCCCAGGGAGCCCGGGCCCAGCCGGAAGCTCCTTGCTGCAAAACCGCGTCATCCTGCTTCCACACAAAGGCATAGCCGACGCTTCCGCTCAAAGCGCCATTCATGGCCGCCTGCAGGCGGCGGGCCAGCGGATCCTGCGAGTCTTTCTGGCCCGCTGTCAACCAGCCCGCAGCCGTCCACAGCGCGAGGACCGTAAGCAAGATCCCATGCGACAAGGCGTGCTTGATGAACTGGGCACAGCGGCGTTGAAGTACTGCGGGCGGTGGCTTGGCGTTCATTCCCTCTTCCTCTCGAAAATCCTTCTCCCGGCGAGACCTTGCGGGACCTGGAGTTATTTTCTCGACAAAGTCGGACTAATAAACGCTTGAAGTCGGAAGGAAGTTCCGATTATCCATTTTTCAATTTGCGATAGAATGAACAGTTCAGACGAATCTAACCAGGAGACAATGACGTGAATCGAGTGAGACCTATTTTTTCCATCTGGACGAGCCTGGGCCTGACGGCCTCGCTGGTCATCCTGACCGGCTTGGCCTGCGCCCAACAGGCCTCCACCGCCCGGGAAGAGCCCGCTTCTCAGGGGACCTCCGAGAGCGAGGTGCTGGCCGTCGTGGACGGGGTCGATTTGACCCGCAGCGAGGTAGAAGCCAAGGCGGCCGATGACTTTGAAGCTCTGCGCGTTGAGCGCCTGCAATTTGAAGCCGAACAGGAGCAGAAGCGGCACGACGCACTGTTGCGCCACCTGGAAGAGATGGTAGCCGACAAGGTGCTCAATCTTGAAGCCGAGGCCCAAGGAGTCACCCAGCCCGAACTGCTGGAAGCCCAGGTCTTCAGCAAGGTCACCGAACCCACCGAGGAAGAGATCCAGCAGATCTACGAGATCAACAAGAATCGCCTGCGCCAGCCTCTGGAGGCGGTCAAGGGCCAGATCGTCAGCTTCCTCAACGGACGCCAGCGCGAGAACCTGCTGGATCAGTACATCGAAGAGCTCAAGCTCAAGTATGAGGTCGTCCAGAAGGTCCAGCCTTTCCGCTACGACATCGAGTCCCAGGGGCACCCCTCCAGCGGGCCCGATAACGCTCCCGTGGTGCTGGTTGAATTCTCTGATTTCGAATGCCCCTACTGCACCCGCATGAACGACACTCTGAATCAGGTCACCAGCAAATATGGAGACAAGGTGCTGCGGGTCTTCCGCCAGTTCCCTCTGAACGGAATCCATCCCAATGCTCAGCGGGCGGCCGAGGCTTCGCTGTGCGCCTTCGAGCAGGGCAAGTTCTGGGAGATGCACGGCCGACTCTTCGAACGTCCGGCCCAACTGGCCCCTCAGGATATCCTGACCAAGGCCAACGACATTGGGCTGGATGAGACCGAGTTCCAGGCCTGCCTGACTTCCGGGCGCTTCGCCGGGCGCGTCCAAGACGACATGCAGGACGGGCGCATCGTGGGCGTCAGCGGGACCCCGGCCCTCTTTATCAACGGACGTCCGGTGCGCGGCGCGGCCAGCGTCGAACAGGTTTCCGAAGTGGTCGACGAGGAGCTGAAGATGCGGGAGGATCGATGAGACGCCCTTGCCTGGGGGCGGCTCTCGTGCTGATGGTGCTGGCGGTCTCCTGCGCCGGCCCCCCTCAGCTATCCCCGGGAACCTGGCGGGCTGTCCTGGATTCACCGGGCGGCCCCCTGCCTTTTTCGCTGCTCATCGAGGGGGAGCCGGGAGACTACTCGGCCCATGCCCTCAACGGACCCGAGCGCGTCCCCTTCACCTCGGTGCAGGTGGACGGCCATGAAGTGATCCTGCGCATCGACGGCTACGACTCCGAGATCCGGGCCCAGCTCAGCCCCGACGGCTCCCGCATGGAGGGGGAGTGGGAAAAGCGCACCTCGGGCGGTTTTTCGCGCCTGGATTTTGAGGCTCAGCACAACGATCCGCGCCGCTTTGCCTCGGCTGACGGCGGGCAGGACACCCAGATCCTGGCCGACCAGGACGCAGCTTCCATTCTGGGCGACTGGAGAGTGGTTTTCAGCGATGAGGACGGCCAGGACCCTGCCCGGGGCGAGTTCCGCCGCGAGGACGGTCAGCTCCTGGGCACATTTTTGACCCCCGTTGGCGACTACCGCTATCTGGCCGGAGACTTCAGCGACGGCATGCTGCGCCTGTCCTGCTTCGACGGCGGTCACGCTTTCCTCTTTCTTGCACGCCTTCAGGAGGACGGCACCCTTGAGGGCGATTTCTGGTCGCGCGACAGCTATCACGCTACCTGGACCGCCCGCCGCTTGGAGGAGGGCGAGTCGGACCAGCTTCCCGACCCCTACCAGGAAGTCTCGCTGACCAACGACGAGGGGCGGTTTTCCTTCAGATTCCCCAGTCTCGACGGCCGGACCGTGAGCAGCGGCGATCCGCGCTTCCAAGGCAAGGTGATGCTGGTCAACATCTTCGGTTCCTGGTGCCCCAACTGCAATGACGAAGCGCCTCTGCTGGCCGACTGGCACCAGCGCTATGGTCCCCGCGGACTGGAGATCGTGGGACTGGCTTTCGAGCTGACCGGAGACACCGAGCGGGACAAGTCGTTCGTGCGCAAATACGCCCAGCGCCACGACATCGAATTTCCCTTGCTGCTGGCCGGCATCAGCGACAAGGACGTCGCTGGAGCGGCCCTCGAAGATCTTTCGGTGGTGCGTTCCTATCCCACCAACATTTTCATCGGCCGCGATGGAAAAGTGCGCCGCATTCATTCCGGTTTCGCCGGCCCCGCAACCGGCCGCCACCACCAGCAACTGGTGAGCGAATTCGAATCGCTGATCGAGTCCCTGCTGAAAGAAGAGGCCGCTGAACCGGCCGGAGACTGACCGCGCCACGCCGGCTCCCGTAAAATGCGCCACAGAATGCGAGAGGGCCCGCCGGACGGCGGACCCTCTGACCTCCTAGGTTGGAGATAGCCCCGGAGATTTTCCCCGAGTCGCCCTGGCACAGATTGCTGAGGTCGGCTGGAAGGGCGGTTAGAAGCGTGAGGCGGTCAGCTTGACGTCGGCCGAGGCCCAGGCTTTCTCAAAGCGTTCCTTGACTTGGGCGGCTTGGGAGTCCTTGCCCTGGGCTTTGAGAGCTCGGTACAGGCCATAGAGGCTCCATCCGTTTTCAGGATAGTGCTTCATGTCCTCGCGATAGACTTGCTCGGCTTGGGCTGGCTTGCCGGCCTCCAGCAGGACCGCTCCCAAGACCTGCCGCACGGGCTGATGCCAGTCGTCCGGTTCGTTGTAGCGCAACGAGTCCTCAGCCTCGACGCCCTTGCGCAAGTGGGCAATGGCCTCTTCATGATTTCCTTTGGCAGCGGCCAACTCACCTTCCGCCACCTCTAGGGCGATCTCGGCCAAAGGTGCCATGGAGTTGATGTCCCAGATGGTGGTGGTCTTGAGCTCCGGATGCTTCGACAATCGACGCAGGACTTCCAACTCCCCGGCTGCCTCCTCCAGACGACCGCTGCGGGTGAGGGCCAGGGTGCGCGCGTAGCGGTGGATCACCTTGGGAAAGACATACTCGAAGGGCGGTTCAGGCTGAGCCAGGATATCCTGCCAGCGTCCGAAGCGGACCTGGGCGAAGTAAGGCGTCACCCAATAATGCTGCAGCGTACCCATGCCCGGCTTGCCCATCATCTCGGCGTCCTGGTTCGCGGCCAGTTCACGGGCGGCATCGAGGGCCGTCTGACCTTGCCCGGCCAAGGTGGCTGAGGCCCACAGGAAATGGTGGTTGTGAGGCATGTATCCCAAGGGATAGATGCCCTGCTTGCGGCAGGCTGTGATGTAGTCGTCGTCGGCCTCGATGGCCCGTTTGTTAGCCTCGGCGGCGTCGATGTAGCGGCCTACGCGGATGTAGATGTGGGAAGGCATATGAACCAGGTGGCCGGCGCCCGGCACGCGGCCTTCCAGCCTTTCCGCGACCTTCTCGGCCTTCTCAGGATGCTGGGCTTCCACGGCGTGGATGTAGTAATGGAGGGCGCCGGGATGATCGGGATCCATTTCAAGCACCCGCTCCAGCTCGGCCAGGATCTTGCGCGTCACCGGCTTGGGAGAGCCGTCCTCTTGCCAGTAGTCCCAGGGCGAGGTGTCCATCAGCGACTCGGCATAGAGGGCTCCGGCATCGACGTCCTCGGGATACTTGGCGGCCAGCTTGCCCATGGCTTGAGCATAAGCCAAGTCGAGAGCCGAACGGTCTTCTTCGGCTTGGCGCGAATAGCGGGCGGAAAGGGCTCGGATATAGTCCTGTTCGCGGGGGGAGGCCTTATCCAGCAGAGCCAGCGCCTTGTCCATGGCATCGCAGGCGGCCGGGATGTCTGTGGGATCCATCATGGAATTGATGTTGGGGCCCAGCACCAGCGCCTGGCCCCAGTAGCACATGGCGCACCCGGGATCGAGGCGGGCGGCTTCCTGAAACGAGCGGCTGGCTTCGGCGTGGTTGAATCCGTAGGCCAGCACAAGTCCCTGGTCAAAGAACCGCTGGGCGGCCGGCGATGATGTGGTGACCGGATGGGTCAGGTCGCCCATACCCTCAAGCAAGGGTGCGACGGGCTTGTCGTTTTCCTCGGCCGATGTGCTCAGGACCGGATCATAGAGAGACATGCCCGCAAAGACCGTCGCCCACAGGACCGCGCTGAAGATGATAGAGAATCGCTTTGTATTGAATTGCATGTTGGATGCTCCTTCGATTGGAGGCAGTTCAGAACTCCTCTTTTCATACCAACATGCGCATGATCGAGCTTCAAGGGATCAAAGCCCGGCCAAAAAAAGTCCCAAGGCCCCTGCCGGGGATGCTAGCGGTTGGCGAGCAGCTCGCGGACTACGGCGTTGACCATTTTGCCGTCGGCTTTACCTTTGAGTTTGGGCATGACTTGGCCCATCACCTGACCCATTTGCTGAGGACCGGAGGCTCCCAGTTCGTCGATGACGGGTTTCACTACGGCCACAATCTCTTCGCGGGTGAGCTGTTGAGGCAGGTAGGCTTGGAGCACGGCGTACTCAGCTTCTTCCCTCTCAGCCAAGTCTTGGCGTCCGCCCTTCTGGTATTGCTCGACGGCTTCGCGGCGCTTTTTGGCCTCTTTTTGGATGAGGGGCAGAATGTCGCTCTCGGTCAGCGGTTCGCTCTGTCCCTTCTCGGCATTGGTGATGGCGGTCAGCACGGAGCGCAACGTGGTCCGGCGCAGTTCGTCTTTGGCCAGCATGGCGGCCTTCAGGTCGCTTTTGATTTTAGCTGTAAGATCGGTGTCGCTCATAACTTTTAATCCTCTTCCATCCATTCCTGGATTTGGGCCGCGGCCTCGCTTTGGGGCAGGGTTTTCTGCTCGCCGCTGACGAAGTCGCGGACCGTGGCCTGGTGCTTTTCGGCCTCGTCGGGCCCGATCACGACCACGTAGGGAATGGATTTACGGTTGGCATACTTGAACTGTGAGCGCAGGGACGACTCCAATTGGTACATTTCGGTCTTGATTCCGGCTTGGCGCAGCCGGTCGGCCAAGGCCAACGAAGCCCGCGCCTGCTCGGGTCCGAAGAGGGTCACCAACACCTCGACCACCGTATCACCTACCTGGGGCGGGAACATCTCAAGTTCCTCCATGATGTCGATGATGCGTTCGATGCCGATGGTGGTCCCCACGGCGGGGAGGCTCTCCTTGCGGAACATCCCGATCAAGCGGTCGTAGCGTCCCCCGCCGGTGACGCTGCTGGTGATTTTCGATTCTTTGACCGTGGTCTCATAAATGGAGCCGGTGTAGTACTCCAGTCCCCGCACCATGGCGAATTTGAAGGTGAAGAATTTCTCGGGCACCCGCAGGGCTTCCAGATAATCGAGGATTTGGCTCAGCTCATCCAGCCCCTGGCGGGCTTCCTCAAAAGAACCCAAGGGCTCACGCAGATTGTCCAGCAACTGGCGGTTTCGTCCTTCGGTTTGCAGCAACTCCATCAGGCGCTCGATGGCGTCCTCGGGAATGCGGTTGTCGGCCAGCTCCTTCTTGACTCCGGCCAAGCCGATCTTGTCGAGTTTGTCGATGGAGCGGTAGAGCCCCCCGAGTTGCCCTTGCGGCACTCCCGCAAACTGCCCGATGCCGTTGAGCACCTTGCGATGGTTGATCTGGATGCCGAAGGAGCCGAATCCCAGACGCGTCAAGATGGCGTAGATGACATTGATGGTCTCGGCGTCGGCCAGCATGCTGTCGGAGCCCACAGTGTCGCAGTCGCACTGATAGAACTCGCGGTATCGTCCCCGCTGGGGACGTTCGGCCCTCCAAACAGGGGCGATGTGATAGCGCTTGAAGGGGGTCGGCAGTTGGGGATGCATGGCCACCAGCCGGCACAGGGGCACCGAGAGATCGTAGCGCAGAGCCAATTCTTCGCTTCCGCCCTCATGGAAGGTCTGGTAGATGAGTTTCTCGGCGTCGGGGCCGTACTTGCCCATCAGCGTCTCATAGAGTTCGATGGCGGGAGTCTGCAGGGGCTCGAATCCGAATTCTTCGAAGACGTCGCTGATCACGTCCATCACGTACTGCCGCCTGATCATCTGCTCAGGCAGAATGTCTCTCATCCCGCGAGGAACGCGGGCTTCAACCCGGGTGCTCATGTTGCGTCTTGCTCCTGCCTTTCCGCGGGGGCGACTGCGGCGAGCTGCCGTCGCAGAAGGCTTTTTGCCTGCCGGAGGCGCATTGGCGCTGTTCCGAAAAACCTTAACTATATCGAATTCCAGGTTTGGCCGAGCCCGACCTGTCAGGTGGCTTGGCGCGCCGCTTCGAGAAGCTGGCCGCCGCGCACCAATTGGAGCGCCTTGCGCAGGTCGGGGTAGAGGACCCGATCCTGGGCGAGGTAGGGGACGTCCTGACGCAAGCGGTCGAGTGCAGCCCGGCTCCCGGCTCCCAGACGGATGGAGGAGTCCTGTCGTTGACGCCACTCCAAGGCCTGGCCGGCGCACAAGAACTCGATGGCCACGACTTGCTCGATGTTGTCGACCACCTGGCGCGCGTGGCGGGCGGCGTTGAGGCTCATGCTGACGTGGTCTTCCTGATCGGCCGAACTGGGAATCGAGTCGACGCAGTCAGGATGGGACAGGGTCTTGCAGTCCGATACCAGCGACGCGGCCGTGTACTGGGGGATCATCAGGCCGCTGTTGAGGCCTTGGGTGGCCTTGTCGTCGAAGAGGAAGGGAGGCAGCCCGAATTCCTTCTCAGGGTGATAGTCGGTCATCTTGAAGACCCTGCGTTCGGCGATGCTTCCCAGTTCGGTGACGGCAATGGAGAGGAAATCGGACGCCATGGCCACCGGCTCGCCGTGGAAGTTGCCACCCGAGACAGCTTTGTAATCGCGTGGGAGGGAGGGAAAGATCAGAGGGTTGTCGGTGGTGGCGTTGAGTTCGATGTCCACCGTGCGGCGGACGAAGGCCAGGGTATCGCGCACGGCCCCGTGGACCTGTGGCGCGCAACGCAGCGAGTAGGGATCCTGGGGCGGGATGCGCCGGGGCCGCAGCTCGGGGGATCCGTCGATCAGCGTGCTGCCTTGGGTGTACAGCCGAACCGCCGCCGCCGTTTCGGCCGCCCCCGGATGCCCCCGCACCTCGTGGACTCGGGAGAAGAAGGGATCGCCGAAGCCCAAGATCGCCTCCAGCGTCATGGCCAGGGCCAAGTCGGCCTGTTCCACCAGGCTCTGGGCGTCGTGCAGGGCAAGAGCCAGCAGGGCGGTGGAGAAAGCCGTGCCGTTGTTGAGCGCCAGTCCTTCTTTGGCCCGTAGTTCCAGCGGTCCTCCCACAGCCTCCATCGCCTGCCGCCCAGGCACTCTCCGCCAGCGCTTTTGCACTCCGCCTGGACGCTCGACCGTGAGATGGAGCTCTTGGTCGGCAGCGGGCAGATCCGCGTCCGCCGGCAGGAAAGCTTCGCCGCCGTCGTCGGGCAGATGAAGATCGGCCTGAGGGGAAGGCGCTTGAGGGACGGCGGCCAGCAGCAGCGCGAGGTGGGAAAGGGGCGCCAGGTCGCCGCTGGCTCCCAGCGATCCCATGCAGGGGACGGCGGGATAGAGTCCCCTATTGAGCATGTCCAGAAGCTTTTCCACCACTTCGACGCGCACTCCGGAATGGCCTTGAGCCAGCGAATGAGCCCGCAGCAGCAAGGCGGCGCGCACCGTTTCTTCCTCGAAAAAGGATCCCGCCCCGGCGGCATGGCTGGCCAGCAAGTTGCGCGAGAGCACGTGGGTCAGGTAGGCATTGTCGAGGGTGGTGCGTCCGGCCAAGGCCCCGAAGCCGGTGTTGATGCCGTAATAGGAAGAGGGCCTTTCTTCTTGGCCCAGTCTCTCCACCACGCCGTCCACCCAGCGGGAGGACTTTTTCATCTCACGGCGGGCCGCTTCGCTCAGCCGGGCTTTGAGGCGGGGACTCCGAGCCACCCGAACCAGATCGGCCAGGGTGAGGGTGGAACCGTTTCCGATGTGCAGTGGATCGCCCATGGACGCTCAGGATAGCAGAAGAAAAAAGGCGTGCCGATCTGCGAGGAGAATCGGCACGCCTGAAAGTATCGGGCGAGATGAGAATCGTGAGGACGTTCTTAACGCGGGTCCTTGTTCTGGGAGTCCTCGCTTTGGGGCCGCAGTTGGCGGGCCTTTTGCAACGACAGGATGGCGTCTTGATAGCGTCCCTGGTCTTTGAAAGTCTTGCCTTGAAGGATGAGCAGATCAAAGCGGTTGTCGATGTCGTCTACCTGCTCCAGGGTCTCGCCGATGATTTGGTGGGCCAAGTCGTAACGGCCTTGGGCCCTCAATTCCTCGACGATCTGCCAGGCACCCTGGGTGAGGCGGTCTTCGAAACCGTTCTCCAGATCCAAGGCGAGGATCTTGCGGAACTCGGGAAGGACGGCCTGATAGTCGCCTTCGGCCAGAAAAGTCAAGATCAAATCGTGGGTGGCAGCCGCGAATTGCAGCTTGGCCTTGTCGGCATCCTGCGAGGTCAGTTGGGGGCCGTCCTCTTGAGGGGATCGGGCCTCTGGCTGGGCAAACGCTCCTGTCCCGAGCATGCCCGCCAAAACAAAGTAAGCGATGACCCTTTTCATCTCTGCCTCCTACATGCCGCTGAATGGATTGCGCGGCCGGGAATCCTGATTCATATAAGGGTTGTCGGCGGTCATCTCGGGCCGGTAGGGGTTCTCCTTCAACTCCGGTCCGGAGATAGCGTCCAATTCGGCCAGCATCTGCTCATAGCCGGGATCTTGCATCTGCACCACAACCAGTCCGCAGATCAAGACCAGGGCCAGGGCGGCGCCGGCCAAACGCAACTGTGGAATCTGCAGCAAGGCGGCCAGGCGCTCCCACAGGCCGGGCTGAGGCTGGGCAGGCGGGATGACGGCCGGGGCCGCCTCCTTCTCGCGGATGCCCGCCTCGATGGCGGCCCACAGGTGCTGCGGAGGCTCCTGATCGGCAGGAGCCTCCGCCAGCAGCAGTCGGTCCCATTCTTGGAACTGGGCTTTGACGGCTCGGCAAGACGAGCAGCTCTCCAAGTGTCCTTCCAAGGCAGTCGACTCGGAGGGCGTCAAAGCCCCGTCCAAGTCGGCCGAAATCAGAAGCTGGAAGTCTTGGCAGCTCATGTCGTCTTCCGTTTGAGGTACTCGTTCAGCGCTTCCTTCATAGCCAGCCTTGCCCGGTAGATGTCGGTTTTCACCGACAGCAAGGACCGTCCGACAACTTTAGTTATGTCGTCGTAGCTCATCTTGTGAAAGACGGCCAGGACGAAAACATCTCGATACTTGGGCGTGAGCGAAGCCAGAGTGCGGTCGATGATTTCCTGCATTTCCAGGGAGAGGATGTGCCGTTCAGGATCCTGTCCGTCGGAGTCGTCGGGCAGGAAGTTGTAGTACTCGGTTTCCTCGTCATCGATCGAAACCTCCGGGGTCCGCTTCGAGCGTCTCAATTTCTGGTAGACCTCGTTGCGGGCGATCCGATACAGCCAGTATTTGAACTGGCTGGGCTCTCGCAGTTTGCCGAGTTCGCTGTGCACCTTCATGAAGGTGTCCTGAGTCAGATCCTCGGCTTCCACGCCGCTTCCGATCAAGCGCCGGGTGAAGTTGAAGATGGGCTTGGAAAAAATTTCGTAAAGCCTGTGGAAATCGTCCAGCGACCCGTCTTGGGCCCGTTCGACGATCTCCGTCAACTCCTGCTGGCTGATCTCAATAGACATTCGCGAAGGTGATCCTTCAGCCAGCGCCGCATCGGGCTGCTTCAAGGCCCGCGCTTGTCTCCGAAGCACAGGTAGAAGATGCCGCCGAGGCGTCAAAGTCGCAAGGAAAACGTCTCCTTTTTCCACAGGGTGGCAAATCCGACCCCTCAGTTGCGATCTGGGCCGATTTCCTTCATGACTTTTTCGAGCGCGGGCAAATCCGTATGTTACCAGTTCCTGAATTTGTGAGCCTAAACACTGCGCCAGCCGTTACAATGTTGGGGATGGCCTCAGGGCTTAGCGGGCGTAATGCGTCGACCTCGATTTGCCCATTGCGCCGAGTGCGGGCTTGAGGTATAAGGTTAAGGTCCGCGTAGTGCGGGCAGAGTGTGCCTGTGCGCGGCCGTACAGGGCAACGAGACTGAAAGAGAACGGGATTCGACTTGATGAAGTGGCTGAGATGGATCGGCGGCGCGATGTTGCTATTGACGCTGCCGACCTATAGCTATTTGGAGCAGACTTCCAGCCAGTGGCTGCAAGGGCCGGAAGGTGAGAAGTCTGCCCAGGTGCTGCCTTCCGGGGCCCGCGCTGCGCCGTCTGTCGAGCCGAGCCAAGCGGTTTCGGCCGACCAGCATCCCGAGGCCGAGAAGAGGTTGGCCCTGAGGACGGGAGAAGAGTCTCAGGCTCAAGCCCGGGGAGGAGGATTTCGTCCCGAAGGGCCCACCCGCTCGTCGCTGGCTGATCAGCGCCCTTCTTTTTCGCGCCCCAACCGTCCCAGCGTTTCCGACTCGCCGCTCCCGGGCCGGTCCTCTACCAATGACCGGCTCTTCAGCATTCCGGCTTCCAGGGCTGACGTCCGCTCCGTGGAGGACCAGGATCTGCTGCTGGACATCGAAGACCAGTTCGACCGCTTGGGACGTCCCACTTTCGGCGCCATTCAAAATCCTTTCCGCGACTCCGGTGAATCGCCCACCGGTCCGACCGGAGAAGAGGACGGGACAGACGACGGCCCCAATAGCGGTGGTGGCGGCGAGAACGCCACGCCGGTGGACGATCAGCCTGCCAAGGAGAATCCTCCCGCTGAGGATCCCCCTCAATCGCCTCAGCCGGAGGATCCGGCCGGATCCGAAGGCGATGGAGGAGACGGGTCGGGAGATTCCGATCCGGGGGACCAGGACGGCGGCGACGAAGGCAATTCTCCCGAAGATCCCCCGCCTCCGCCCGAAGATCCTCCGCCTCCAGAGGAACCGTCCGCTCCCGAGGAGCCGGGTCCGCCCCGCCAGGAGCCGGTGCCTTACGACTTCATCATTTCGCGAGGTCCGGCGGCGCCCGGCCAGCCCTACACCATGCGGGCCAAGCGGGGGCAGGACGGCTTTTACCTCCTTGAGAACGAAGAGGTCTTCGCTTTTTCTCCGCTCCAGGTGCAGAGCTCGCTCAGCGTGGGCAGCGACGCCCAAGTCCTGATGACCGACTTCAACGGCGACGGCCTCTCCGATGCAGTGCTGGGCTTCAACGTGGGACAGGGTGCTTTGGTGGAGCTCTATCTGCGCCGCAGCGCCGACGGCGCCGACTTCGGACGTGCCGAAGGATCGATCCTGTTGACCGGCGAAACCATTAGCAGCCTGGCGCTTTTCGACTTCAACGGCGACCAGTCTTTGGACGTTGTCACGGTTCTGGAAGGACGGCCCAGCCTGCTCATTCTGGAATTGCAGGAGGGCCGCCTGCAGGCCACAGGCGAGTTGATCCTCACCTTCCGTCCCGGGCTGGTCATCGACTGGAGGGCCGAGCACACCGGACGTCCCGAGCGTCGCCTCTATATCTACGACGAGGAGTTCGAGAGGGCTGCCGTGATGACCTCGCTGCAGCTTGACTTCGTGCGAGAAGTTCCGGTCGATTCGGGCCTAGTGCCGACGCCCCGCGTGACCCGCGTCAATTGGCGTCCCCAGCAGTCAGGGTCCCCCAACCGCGATATCCTGATCTTCGAATCGCACTTCCGTTCCATCATCGTGGAGGCCGAAGCTCAAGGGGTTTTTCGCCTCTACGCCAATCTTGACTTGACCTTCGACAGGCCGCTGAGCGTCATCGGCGACTACAGTTTCCGCGGCAGCCGTTCCATAACCATCCTGCCTTAGGCCGACTTACCCGCTGGCCGGCGTGTGACCTTTCAGGCCTTTCTGGAACCCTCGACACCAGTGAAATAGCCCTTTCACGATCGCGGGAAGATCTCCGGTTCCCAATCGAGCCGTCCGCGGGCCCCGCAGCGAGCGGCGCCAAATGCGCCACAAACGCAGCGGAAGAAGCAGCCAGCAGGCCGGGGGAAAGTAGCGCAGGCGCCACCCCGGCGCCTTGAGCCGCCGACGCATTCGGCCGCTCCAATACCCCAGACGCCCCAGGTGACCCAGAGCCTCGGCCAGATTCTCGCGCTGGCGGTGGAGCACGCCGGTCGTCGACTCGAAGCCGATGCCCTCCCCAAGATTCAGGCAGAGGATCTGGTCTTCGCTCATGGCGGTCTGGTCTTCGAATCCCCCCGCCTGCAAGAACGCGCTGCGGCGCACCATCAAGTTGCAGGAGGGCAGCGCCCAGCGCCGTCCCGAAGGCTGGCCGGGAGCCGATTGGGAAAATTCTATCCAGTAGAGCATGCGCGAGACCTGCGAATCAGGATTGGCGTTGGCGACGGTGCCGCCCACGGCTTTCAGGCTGTCATCCTCAAAGCGGGCTGCCAAAGTGCCAAGCCACTCGGGACGGGCGCTGACGTCGGCGTCGAGAAAGGCCACCAGATCAGCCGAGGTTTCCTCGACTCCCCGGTTGCGGGCCGCGCCGGGAAGCAGCCGGCGGGAGGAGCGGATGAGCGTGACCCAGGGAAAGGTCTGGGCAATCCATTGCCCGGTGCCATCGCCAGACGACTCCACGACGATGGTCTGAAAAGAGCCGTGGAAGTCCTGCCGGGAGAGCGATTCCAGGGTATGGCCCAGCGTTTCGCGGGAGCGGTAACAGGGAATGATGACGGCGATGGAGGGGGATTGTTTCATGACCGCTGCTGCCCTCCCGGCCGGTCACCGCCCTTGAATCCGTCTCGCACTCCCCGCAGGATGGCGCTGAGCCGCCTGCCCCGCAGGGTGACCAGGTTGAAGAGCAGGCTGGCGGCGAGGGTGACGGCCCAGCGGACCCAGGCAGCAGGACCGGGCTGGTGCTTGAACATGAAATAGAGAGCGTTACGGCGCACCCAATAGACCTTGCGCAGGGGTGACCGACGGGTGCTGTAGGCGCCTCGATGAAGGAAGCGGGCCCGGGGGCAAAACAGCCTCTCGAGGCCAGCCTGCTTGCAGCGGAAGAGGAAATCCACCTCCTCGTGGTACATGAAGTAGCGGGGGTCGAACAGGCCCACCCTGTCGAAGGTCTCGCGCCGCACCAGCAGGGCGCACCCCAGAAGGAGGTCGACACTTTTGGTCTGCCTGTAGTCGTCAGCTTCCCGGCCCTTTCCTTCAAAACGGGTCAGGACGTGGGAATAGGTGAGCCGGCCCCAGGCGGCATCCATCAGCCAGGGCCGCTGCCGGTCCACCACCTTGGGGCCGGCCACCCAGGCCTCTCGCGAGCAGGCGCATTCCACCAGGGCCGCAACCGCCGAGGGTTCGAACTCAAGGTCGTTGTTGAGGAGGAGGAAGTAGTCAGCCCGTGGGGGGCGGCTCAATGCTTGGCGGATTCCGGCGTTGAGGGCCGCGGCGTATCCCTGGTTTTCCTCCAGTCTCACGACCTCTACATCCTGGCCCAGATCCTCTGCGGAAGCGTCTTTGGAGGCGCTGTCCACGACGATAAGGCGGGGTGGCGGAGAGCAGGCGCGCAGACAGTCCAGCAGGACCGGCAACACTTCGGCCCCGTTGTAGTTGACGCACACGGCTGTCAGCTTCGGAACTGCTTCCATAACTCGGACTTCGGAATGCGGCTGTGGCGGAAGAGGCGGCGGCGCTTTTTCAAATCTCCCGGCAAAGCCGCCGCCGCCTGCGCCGAGCCCTTGAGGAAAGAGCCGAAGTAACCCGCCTTCAACAGGTGAAAGAGGGCACTCTTGACCCAACCGTAGAGCAGCCAGGGCGCATTGGACGGTGGCTGGTACGTCCACATCAGCCGCCAGCGGTTGCGGGTGATCCAATAAACCCGGGACGGCGAATAGTATACGCCTGGGCCGCTTTGACGGGAACGGCGGGGATCGGAGCCGGCCTCCATGTGGTAGACTACGGCCTGGGGGATGAAGCGGCAGCGGTAGCCGGCCAAGCGGGCCCGCAGGCTGAGGTCGACGTCTTCCAGGTACATATAATAGGACTCGTCCAGGAATCCCAACTCGCGCAGCATCGAGGTGCGGTAGAAGGCGGCTCCCGCGCTGGCGCCCAGCACCTCGGTTTCTTCCTGATACTCCTTTTGGGGGCGGCCGTGGCCGCGTTTGAGGGGGAGTCCGCGCCGGTTGTAGAGATCACCCGCCGCGTCCAAGCGGGTGCGGTCGTAGAAATCGACCATCTTGGAGGCCAGCAGTCCGCACTCGGGGAGGCGCTGGAAGGCCTCGAGTCCGGCGGCGATCCAGTCGGGATGGGCCTCGGCGTCGTTGTTGAGCAGGGCACTGAAGGGTGTCTCGACGCGGCGCAGGCCCTGGTTGGCGGCGGCGGCGAATCCCCGGTTGCGTTCCAGCTCGAGGCATTCGAAATGGGGGAAGTCCCTAGCCACCATTTGGGCGCTGCCGTCCTCAGAGCCGTCGTCCACCACCAAGACACGGGCGGGACGGCTTTGGCCCGCCAGCGACTGCAGGCAGGTACGCAGCAGCTCCCTCTGGTTGTAATTGGGAATCACCACGGTGATGGCAGGCGCCGGCTGGTTCATTCCTCGTCGCAAGCCTCCACCAGTCCCAGGTTGTAATGGTAGCTCAGCAGGTCGGGGTAGTAACCGCTCAGATCAGGCCAGGAGCGCTTCTCGGTAAGCAGGCAGGCCCACTTGAGGAGTGCCATCTTGAGGCGCTGGACCAGGGTGTAGTCTGGCAGCCGGCGGGTATGCAGAAAGTCGTCCATCTCGGGATGTTTGAGGTGAAAGGTCCAAGCCGAGTAGCCTACCTTGCGCTGGCGCTCCAGGAACGACTTGAGGGAAGTGGGGTGGTGGTGGCGGGCCACCGCGCGGGGTTCGTATATGATGCGCATGCCCTCCTGCTTGAGGCGCCAACTGAGTTCGATGTCCTCCCAGCCGTATTCCTGAAAATCCTCGTCGAATCCCCCGCTGTCCAGAAAGAGCCGGCGGGGAAGCGAGACGTTGCTGGTGTAGAAGAAGTTGAAGGGGACGTCCTCGGGATTCTCGATGATGGAGAAGCCGAACTGCCAGCCGTATTCGCCGATGTACTCCATGAAGCGGGTCACGGGATACTCTTCGGCCCAGGGGGTGTAGCCGATGACGGCCAAGCGCTGAGGGTCGTCCCGGCTGCGGTGGGCCTCGCGGTGACGGGCCAGGAAGTCGCGGCTGGGAACGGTGTCGTCGCCCAGGAACAGCAGGCAGCGTCCCCGGGCGGCCTGGGCTCCCCGGTTGCGCGCCGCTCCCTGCTTCTGGTTGGCCTGGCGGATGTAGTGGAGGGGGACCGGAAAGTCGTGCTCTGCCTCCCGGCACAGTTGGCCCGTCCCGTCGCTGGAGCCGTCGTCGACTATGATGACTTCATAGTCCAACACCGGCGGCTGCTCGCCGGGCGTCCGCTGGAGGGCCAGGGCCTTGAGTGTCTTGCCCAGCATCTCAGCCCGGTTGTAGGTGGGTATGACGACGCTAATATCCACGGCGCAACCTCCGGGCCACCCGCTCCAGGGTGACGCGCAGCCCTTCCCGGCGCAGGCTGGCCAGCGCAGCCCGCAACCCGGGGCGGCGCGGAGCGGGAGGCGTTTTCAGAGCCTGCGCTCCCAGGCGCTGCAGGTCGTCGATCTGGGCTCGCAGGTCCGCAATCTGGTGCGACAGCCGGTCGGCCTCTCGGGGGCGGGGATCGGGAGACTCGTCCAGCGGCAGGAAGCGGTCCAGGGACAGCAGGCGCAGCCAGGAGCGCTCTTCAACCTCGTAGCGGGGATCTTCCACGATGCGCCGCAGAGGATCGCCGAAAAGCTTGACGATCTCGGCGTCCTCCCTGCGCCTGCGCTGCTGCACGCGCCTGCGTTTCTCCATCCACTTGGGAAGGCTCTCCAGCACATCGTCGAGAGCCACCAGATGGTTGAGGGCGTCGATCCACCGCTCCTGGGCGGCCCGATCCCCGCTGCGCAGTTCATGGCGGGACTGGGCCCACAGGTAAAAGCTCTCCTTTTCTACTCCTGTCAGCAGCACGGCCCGGCGGATGGCCAGGCGCACGGCCAGCGGCAGAACGCGTTGGAAGACTTCCTCCTGGTAATTCTTGAGCACGGTCAGCAGCGCGTTTCGGTGCATGAGGTAGCGCATGCGTTGGTTGGCGTGACGGGTGAAGGTCCCATGTCCGCGGTGATAGACCAGCGAACGCGGAGCGAAGGCCACCCGGTATCCGCTCACCCACAGACGCCAGCCGAAGTCGACGTCCTCGAAAATGGCGAAGTAGTCGGGATCGAATCCTTCCAGCTCGAGGAACACGCTGCGCCGCACCAGCATGGCTCCGCCGCAGGGAAAGAGCACTTCGTCCTGGGCGCTGACCTCATCGGCCAGCCGGCCGATGTCCTCCTGCAAGGCAAAGCCCAGGTACTGGAGGGAGGAGCCGTTGAAGTCAATGCGCTCTCCCTCCCAATCTAGAATCCGGCAAGCTGCGCAGGGCGTGTCGGGACCCAGCTTGGCCAAAGATTGCTGCAGCCACTGGGAATCGACCCGCATGTCGTTGTTGATGAAGGCCACATAGGGTAGGCTCGCGGCTTCGGCTCCTTGGTTGCAGGGTTGTGCGAATCCGCGGTTGATGCGGTTCTCGACCAGCTTCACCCGGGGATAGCGGCGTCTGAGGAACTGCTTGGAGCCGTCCTCGGACCCGTTGTCGACCACGATGACCTCTCCGCAGCCGCACTCCTCCAGCGAGGGCATCAGCTCCTCCAAGTGACGGAGGCCGTTCCAGTTGACCGTCACCACCGAGACTTGGGAGGGATGGGGGGAAGAGAGCTCAGAGTCGGAGCGGGACATCTGGCGATTGTACAATAAGGTCGCCCAGTTCGCGGTCAGGGCGGCGACGTGCTTTCTGCACTGCGTGCCTTCGGCGCAGCGTGTCGGGCAACTTCCATAGGTTCCACAACAAATTGCGGATTTGTCCCCATTTGCGCCGGGGGGACTGAGACAGCAGGATGATGCCCCGGAGCGCCTTGAGGGCGTTGCGCCACTCATAGTTCTTGAGCAGCGAGCGGATGCTGTTGCGCTCGCCCAGCAGTTCGCGCCAAAGCATGCTCCGGGTTTTCTGGGTCGCGCCGCCGAAGTGATGGTAAACGACCGCCGAGGGGGCGGTCACGACCCGATGGCCTTGGATCCACAGGCGCCAGCACAGGTCGACGTCCTCGTGGTACATGAAGAAGCTGTCGTCGAATCCGCCCGCCTCCAGGAAGGTGGAGCGGCGAAAGAGGGCGGCGCCGGCCGAGGCGAAGAGGACTTCCTGAATGCGGTCGTATTGGCCCTTGTCCTCTTCATACATGCCGCGGTCCCAGGTGTAGCCCAGGCGGTTCATGGCCCCGCCTACTCCGTTAAGAAGGTGGGGACGGGAATAAAGGCGCATTTTGGAGGCCGTAGCGGCAGCCTGCTCCCGTTCGGCGGTCGAGACCAGTTCTAGCAGCCAAGTGGGATCCAGCTTGAGATCGGTGTTGAGGAGGGCGAAATAGCGCGAGCGGCAGTGCCGCGCGGCCAGGTTGCCGGCGACAGCGAATCCCAGGTTCTTGTCCTGAGCCAGCACTTGCACCTCGGGAAAGCGGCGGGCCACATATTCGCAACTGCCGTCGCCTGAGGCGTTGTCGATGAAGAGGATCTCGAAGTCTCTGAAGGTCTGGGCCCGCAGGCTGGCCAAGAGTTCCGGCAGAAACTCCCGCCCCCGATAGTTGACGATGGTTACGCAGACCAGAGGGGCCCGTCCCCGCTTCCCGCTCATCGCTTCTCCTTCAAGCGCCTCAGCGCGATTTTGTGCAGGGGCTGGGCGTTGAGACGCTCCAGTTCGCGCACCGAATCGAGGAGAAGGCCAATGTGCTTCTCCCGCTCGTTGAGCAGGAAGAAGGCGTCCCCCAGAGGTCCTCGGCGCTTCTCCAGAAGTGAGACCACCTGCTCCTGCAAATTGAGGAAACCGGGATCTTGGGACAGGACCGGAGCCGGCGCGGATTGCGCTTCTCCCCGAAGGGCGTCCTCTAGCCGCCTTTGCTGCGCTTCGGGCCAGGGCTCTTTGGAGATCAGCAGCAGGCGGCGATAAGCTGGATCACGCAAGTCAAAGCGGTAGCGGAGGCGGTTGAGGAGACGGTTGAAGAGGGTGTTGCAGCCATAGTCGTCCAGTGCGAAGTAGTGTTGGCTCAAGGCTTGGCCTTCCAGCCAATGGGGCAAGTATCCATTGGGGAATTGCAGGACGCTGCATCCTTTCTTCTGGAAGTGCCGGGAGACCGGCTCCAGTTCGGGCAAGCCGTACTGGGCGTGCTCCTGCAGGAAGCGGCGAGCCGCCATCAGCCGGCTGCGCAGGGCTTCCTCGGCCTCT
>DATIPO010000333.1:0-8127 GCA_035471925.1 Acidobacteriota bacterium | reverse complement strand
CGCCTTGGGCCAAGTGACGTTCCACTTCACCCAAGTGACCACGGATCTCCTCCAGGATCTCCTGATTGCGCTTGGACTGTTCCCGGAGCAGCTCTTCAAGCTGCTCCAGCGCCTGGCTGAAGCGCTGGCGGTCCTCTTCAGAGATCTCCTGCTGACGGCCAGCCTCCTTCCAGGACTCCCGCAAACGACTGAGCAGACGCTGCTGCAAACCCGATTTCTTGTCGCGGGCCAGCCTCTCGGCCCTTTCGATCAGTCCTTGAGCCGAGGCCGACTTCCTGGCTGCGGCGGCTTGTTGGGAATCAGCATCGCCCGACTCCCGTGGTGGAGTCGCATCCTTGGATTCCTCCTGCGCAGCAGCCTGAGCCGTGGCGGAAGTCCCTGCCTTGTCTCGGTCTTCCTCCTCAGCCGCGGAGGCTTCCTTGCCCTTGTTGAGGCCCCGATGACAGATGGCGTCGAAGCGCCTCTGCATCTCCTCTTCGGGCGCCACCGGAAGATTCTTCCATTCTTCCACGATCTCGTCCAGCGACTTGGCGTCGCGGTCGGCATCGACCGTCCAGGCCAGCTTCTCGGCCTCGCTGCAAAGTTCCTGACGACGGCGCCGGACAGCCCGAGGATCGCCCTGTTCCAGACGCTTCTGCTGCAACTTGGCCCGGGCCTCCCGGTAGATGCGCTTGTCGTGACGGCGGGTATCGCGCATGACCCGCTCCAGAAGGGACTCGTCTTCCAGCTTCTTGAGGGCCAAACGGCGCATCTCGGCATCGGTATCGTCAACGGCTACGTCGGCCAGGGCCTTTTCGCGCGGGCTCAGGTTGAGGAGGGCGCGGCGCAGGTCGGCATGAGGGGCTGTATGGAGCAGATCTTCCAGCAGGCTCTGATCTTGGCTGTTTCGCAGGAATTCAATCCGCTCCTGCAGCGAATGTGAGTCTTGCGACGGCTGGCGCAGGAGCTCGCGCAGGCGCTGTCCCGCGGTCTGGCGCACGCCTTCCTCAGGATCCTCGGCCGCAACCCTCTGCAGCTCCTGCAGCGAGAGAGCCCGCTTGAGGGCGGCGACGCGCACCTCAGCGTCGGGATCCTTGAGCACCTCCGGGAGAGCCTGCTGCAATTCCTGGTCAGACAACTCGCCAATCACTTCTCGCCGCACCGAGGGATCGCGATGTTGCCACTTGGGTTTGTTAAAGAGATCTTTGAGCATGATGAGATGTCGGACGCTGGAAAAGCTCTAGATTTTACCGCAATCCGCCCCTCAAGTCCATGCCGTGGGACAAGGAGGCCAAGTCGTCAATGCTCAATGACGGAAGAGGTTTAGGAAGCCGGCTTGTCGGCTTGGGAGATGTTGAAGAAGGTCCGGCCATCGGCGCTTTCGCCGCTCAGCCGGTCCTTGACCTCAACTTCAACCTCGACTTTTCCAGAAGGAAACTTGGAGAGAGGCAGGCTGATGGTGACTGAGGCCTGATCGCCCCTGACTTTGCCGAAGGTTCTTAAGTCGTCCTCAATCGTGACCAGGCTGCGGTCCTCCTTCTTAAAGCGCACCACCAGGTCGATGCTGGGCTTTTGCGAAGACTGGTCGACCTGCAGGCCGTAGATCTGAAAGAAGAGCCCCACCCGCTTGTCGGACTGGAACTCATGTCCCACGTTGGGAACCACCTTGTGATCTGCCACTACGAAGGGATCGGCCAGACTCTCCTGGCCCATCAGCGGACGCATCACGTCGGCCAGAATCAAGCTGCTCAGGCTCAGCCCCTGCTGAGTCTGGACATGGACCAACTGCTGCTTGGTGCCGAGTTTGCCCGAGTTGTTGTCCTTGAGGACGATATCCAGCACATGGCGTCCAGGCGTCAGCAGAATCTTCTTGGAATAGAGGGCGTCACCGCGCCGCATCTTCTCCAGTTGAGCCTCCGTGCCCTGGAGCTCCAAGGTATCCTCAATCATGGCCGTAATGCGCTTGGAGAGGTCGCGGGCCTGGATGAAGATGTTGACCGAAGCCTTGTACACTCCGCCCTCGGCCAGAGGCTTGAAGTCGAGGATGGAGACCGGCAGCGAGAAAGTGACGGGAACATAGACCGAACTCTCGGTAACCCGCAGTTGGGAAACGTCGAGCCGAAAGGGAATCTGGTCGTAAGTGACCCGGGAACTGACCACTCCGGCTAATTGCTCGAATTGCACAGTGGGAGCCATATCGACCTTGGCCAGCAACTCGGTTTTGTAGAATTGGCGCTCCTTGGAACGCCTGAAGAGGTCGCTCTTGGCCACGCTGGCGGGATCGGCCAAGGGGTCTCGGTAGCCATAGACATTCTTCTCGTCTTCGTCGAGGGCCAACTCGTACAGTCCGGCTCCGGAACGGTCGACAAATTCTAGGGTGATGCCGCTGCCGATGCCCTCGATACGGTTGTAGTACCAGACTTCGAAGGGGAAGGTGACCATCTCCCGTGGCGTGACGCCGCCTTCAATGCGCCCTTCCATGGCGTTGGCAAGCGCGCCGCGGTTGTCGCTGACGGTCGTCCCGGTGGGATTGACGTCGCGCTGAGTGGGAGGCCCGAAGCGGATGTAGACCCGTCCGCGGTCGGTCTTCCAGCCTGCAATGCCGGCCGAAAAGCGCTCGTTGGCGTAGGCGATGCGGCGGTAATGCTCTTCCTTGAAGCTGTTCTCCGCCGTGCGCGGATCGGGATCGCGACGTTTCCAGAAGGCCTCGATGAAGCGGACCTTTTCTTCTTCGGTGCGCAGGTCTTCAAAGACGGCGCGTTCTTCGGCGGTGATGATGTAGAGGACGTCTTCTTCAAGCCACTTTTGGAAATAGTCTTCAGATTCTTCCTGGCGGGCGGCTTCGTCCTGAGCCGAGACGGGAAGTCCCGCCAGGATCAAGGCAGTCATGAGTGTCAAGAATGTCTTCAGCTTCATTGTGGACATCATTTTAACGGATTCTCGCCAACGGGGGCTCTGCCGTAGAGTTCCATCCGGCGCCAATGTTTCAAGCGAAAGAGGCATTAGCGGTTCGTTCACACGCTTCCGCCCGGGAAGCGGACAGCCCCTCCGGCCGAGTGACCGGAGGGGCCTCTGGATTGGAGCTGTGCGTCCTCTTAGAAGGTTACGCGCAGCGAGAACTGGACCGATCGGGGGATGCCCTGGGAGAAGCTTCCCGATCCCAGTCCGATAAGGTTGGTGCGGTTGCCTTGGACCGTCCCGTTGGGTGCACCGGGCTGGGCATTGAGGATGCCCGCGGCGCCGCCGCCCAGACGGCCGTAGTTGGCAACGTTGAACAGGTTGAAGACCTCCACCGAAGGAGCGATGATGATGACCCGGTCGCCCCCGGTGATCTCGAAGTTCTTGGTCAGTCGAACGTCCGAGGTGATGAAGGAGTCGTTGAACACCTGCCCGGCCGGAGCCAGTTGCAGCGCGGGCGCCACGGCTCCCAGCGCGATCAACTGCTCGGCGGTGAAGAGTCCGGCGTTGACCAGTGCGCGGCCAGCCGGAGTGATGTTTCCGGCAGTCCCGCTGTTGAAGCTGCTGATCAGGGCGTTGAGTTCATCGACGTCCTGAATGTCGCGGCCGAAGACGCCGCGGTCGGCGACAAAGTCGCCCGTCGTGCCGTCGCCGTCCAAGTCGGAGGTGAAAATGGCATTTCCGCCTCCGGCGCCGGCCAGCAGCAGATTCTGGGGCAGGGCCGTGGCCCAGCGTTGGTTCCAGTTCAGCTCGAAGTTCCAGGGAAGGTCCATGAAGAACTGAGCACTCAACTGGTGGGTGCGGTCGGTTCCGCCGGGGCCCCGGTTCTGGTCGGAGAAGAAGTTGTCGTTGAACTGAACCTGGGGCAGGAAGTCCTGGTCGCCCGACATGACTTCAAAGCGGCTCAGGTTGTAGGAGATGTTCATCCACATGCTGCGGATGAAGCCGTTCATCTCGGTGAAGCGGCCGGTAGTGCGGAGCTGCAGTGCGTTGTAAGTCGAGCGGCCGCTCGACTCGAGCACGTTGATGGCCGCGAAGTTGGGATCGACTCCCTGGAACGCACCGGCCAGACCGAAGTCGCTGATGCTGGCGCCGGCGGCAATGGCCTCATCGATGCTGCCCACGCCCATTCCGTTCAAAGTGCCTTGAATGGCGGCTTGGGCGCTGGCCACGTTGAGGGTGTCCGAGGCGAACTGGCGGTTGACGTCGCGCACCAGGTTGTGATGCAGGCTCTTATTGCGGAGATAGTCGACGGAAACCGTCCAAGTATCAGTCAACTGATGCTGCACGCCCACGTTCATCTGAATGGAGTATGGGGTCTGAAAGTCCTGGGCGAAGATGGAACTGAAAGTCGTTCCATTGGCCAGAATCAGAGGCGTTCCATTGGGATCGAACGGCACTTGGGCTGAAGCCGCCTGAAAATCACGCTGGGTCTGCCCGATTTGATCGATTACGGTTCCCAGCGGCGCTCCCGACCAGGCGTTGGTGTTGAAATCGTTGACGGGATTGCCGCTCACCAGCACGCGTCCTTGGCCGTCGATATTGGCCAGGGGCGGCACGGCGGTGTTGAATCCCAAGCCTTCGGCCAAACGGTCGGTGCGGTCGAAGATCACGTTGTTGAAGATGTTGGTCTCGTAGTAGAGACCTGCTCCGGCACGGATGACGGTGCGGCTGTCGCCGAAAGGCTGCCAGGCGAATCCGACTCGGGGGCCGAAGTTGTTCTTGTCCAGATCAGGAGGCTGAACACCCTCGTTGCCCAGCAGGAAACCCAGTTGGGAGGGCAGTCCCAGGTCGTCGTTGACCTGACCGGTGTTGATGTCCCAGCGCAGGGCCAGGTTCAGGTTGAAATTGGGCCTTACGCGCCAGGAATCTTCAACATACCAGGCAAAGCGGGTGTTGTTGACTCCGCCCCGAGGACGATTGTTGTTGGCGATCTCGGTGAAGGAACCCTGCCCGTTGCCGAGGATGGCGAAGCTGATGGGGTACTCCAGAGGATCGTTGGGATCGCCTCCGCGGTCGATAATGGCCTGGCGGGCCGCGTCGTCAAGAACAAGGCGGACTTCGGGTCCAACGCCGAAGAAGCTGGCGAAGAGATTAGTCTTCGTCCACTTCAGTTCGGAGCCGAAGCGGAAGGTGTGGTTTCCGCGGATCCAGGCGCCATCATACTTGAACTGATGGTCAGTCTGGTAAGTCGCTTGGGGAGCCAGGCGGTTGGGCCCGGAGAAGAAGTCGCGGCGGCTATTGACCGCCACCGATACGGGCGTGCCGTTGGCCGCAGTAAACTCCGGCAAGCCGAGGTTGTTGGTGGAGATCTCGTTGTCGAAGCTGGTGAAGCCATAACGCGCGGAATGGGTCAACGCAGAAGTGGCCACATCGAGGCCGAAGGCCGTGACATTAGTGACGTTCTGGTTGACGAAGGGGGCCAGGTTGGTCCCGCCGAATCCCGTGGCGGCGTCGTTGGTCTCGTGACTGAAGCGGCCGAAAGCCGTCATGCTGTCGCTGATGTTGAAGTCCAGCCGCCCGATGCCCAGATTGTCGTTGAAGGGCGTCGTCACCGCTCCGTTAAAGGTGGGGAAGGACGGCAGCGACGTGAAGGTCGTTCCATCCTGATTCAACTTCTCATAGTTGAGGAAAAAGAAGATTCGGTCCTTCACCAGTGGGCCGCCCACTTCGAATCCGCCTTGCTCGCGGTCGAATTCAGCCGACTCCAGGTTGGCGATCGTCTGAGGGCTTCCCGTGCGGGTCGTGGGCAAGGCCGCAACCTCTTCGTCACGGTAGAAGATGAATCCGCTGCCGTGGAATTCGTTGCTGCCGCTCTTGGTGATGATGTTGACCGCACCGGCGGAACCCAGCGAGGTGGAGGCGTCAAAGGACGACTGGCTCACCTCGAACTCCTGTACTGCATCCACCGAGATGTTCTGGGTGGTAGTGCCTACAGTCTCGTCCGAGATGTCGATGCCGTCCACTGAAATGCGGGTGACGCGTCCGCTGCGGCCGGCTACCGAAATGCCCGTGAACTGGTTCTTGGTGGGATCAAACGACCCTCCGTCCACCAGTTGCACGCCTGGCTGCGTCTGCGCCAAGTCAAGGAAGTTCCGGCCGTTGAGGGGCAGGTTGCGCACCTGCTCGGAAGTGATGGCGCCGCTGACTTCGTGATCGACGGTGTCGACCCGGATGGCCTCGCTGGAAACTGTGATGACTTCGTCGGGCGTTCCCACTTCAAGGGAAATATCGCCGTTGGCCATCTGGCCCACCTCGATGGTCAAGTTGACCACCTTGGTCTTGAAACCCTCGATGGACGCCTTGACCTCATAGCTGCCCGCAGGCAGCGCCCGCACCGTGAACAAACCGCTGTCGTTGGTGATGGTATTGATGGTGCGGTCGGTGCGCGGGTTTGTGATGGTGATCTCCACTCCCGGGATGATGCCTCCCGAGGCGTCGCGAACGACCCCCTGGATGCCTCCCGTGCCAGTCTGGGCCATCAGCGGAAGACCCGCCAATAGCATGACCAGCGAAGCGGAAATGATTCGTAAAACGAATGTTCTCATGCTCGTTGCTCTCCTGTTGAGTTGATTCGTCAATGATTAAAAGTGAAGGGAAACTAGCTCCCTTGACCCTTGCGAACTCTGTCGATGGACATTCTTCTCTCGTTCTCGGTTATTCAATGTGCACGATTCATGCCAAACATGAGCTGTTCTTCTCGTGCCCGCTTCATGCCCCGCGCGAGCCGCCTGTTCAGGTCCAAAAACAGACATTTTCAGAAAAGCCAAGCAAAAGTCAGCCCAAGGAACTGCCGGATCACATTCAAACATTTGAATCTGAAATCAATTCTTTGAATCAACTGACAGAATCTCAAGCGCTCACCTGCTTATTCTTCCCGAATGGCATCGATTTTGCTCAAGCCAATATCAAGTCAACTAAGAATATCGACTGTAATCTCACACTTCTCACTTTCAGCAATTCTGGGAGCGGGACATTGCTATTTACAGACACTTGTATAGACCAAGTGGACCTGTGGAAGGTCCTGGACTGCTGATTCGGGCCCGGAATGGCGGAGGGTCAGCCTACTCGTGCCAGCGGGAGACGATCCTTAAAGATGCCCTTAAGGCGGTTCAGAAGGCGTTTGCGATCGCCTCCTTCTTGCTTAAGTTCTTCTTGGATGAACTGGCGGGCGTCTTGGTGGGACCGTTCGATCCACTTACGGTCACGGGCCAGGTTGGCGAAGCTGAACTCGGGAAGCCCCGACTGCCGGGTACCGATGAACTCGCCCGGTCCTCTGAGTTCGAGGTCCTTTTCGGCGATTTTGAATCCGTCATTGCTGCGCCTCATGATCTCCAGACGCTGACGGGCCTCGTCCCCTACTCGCGGCCCCATCATGAGCACGCAATAGGACTCGTGAGGCCCTCGTCCGATGCGACCGCGCAGTTGATGCAGTTGAGAGAGTCCAAACCGTTCGGCGTGCTCGACGACCATGATGGAGGCGTTGGACACGTCAACCCCGACTTCGATCACGGTTGTGGACACCAGGATGTCGCTTTGGCCCCGGGCGAAGGCCTTCATGACGGCTTCCTTCTCGTCGCTTTTGAGACGCCCGTGAAGGAGCCCGATGTGCAAGTCGGGGAAGACATCCTCCTGCAGATGGGCGGCCATTTCAACGGCGGCCTTCAAGTCCAGTTTCTCGGACTCTTCCACCAGGGGATAGACGATGTAGGCCTGGCGTCCCTGCCGAACTTGGCGACGCAGCCCGCGATAGATCTCGGCGCGTTTCTTCTCGCCGGCCAGAACAGTCTGCACCGGGCGGCGCCCAGGCGGCATTTCGTCCAGAACTGAGAGATCGAGGTCGCCGTAGAGGGTCAGGGCCAGGGAACGGGGAATGGGGGTGGCCGTCATGACCAGCACGTCGGGATGAGAACCCTTCTGCATCAGCCGCGACCGCTGCAAGACTCCGAAACGGTGCTGTTCGTCCACCACGATCATGCCCAGACGGGCGAAATCGACGGGCTTTTCGATCAATGCGTGGGTGCCGATCAGCAGGTCGATCTTTCCCGCCTTAAGATCCTGCATCAGGCTTTTGCGGTCGCTTCCCTTGACGGCTGAGGTCAGGTAGCCCACGCGGAAGCGCGTACGTTCGGCCAAGAGCGACGAAATGCCGCGGAAATGCTGCTCGGCCAGGATCTCGGTGGGGGCCAT
>DATIPO010000332.1:0-3623 GCA_035471925.1 Acidobacteriota bacterium | reverse complement strand
AGAACGAACGCTGAAAGCGTGAAATAGCGCCGCAGAATGGCGCCAACAGGGAAACAAGCAAAAATGCCCCGATCCCCGAAGATCACAAAACGCGCGACTTTGAAGGACATCGCGGAGCGTGTCGGCGTGTCCCCGTCAACCGTGTCCTTGGTGCTGACCGAAGCGCCGCGGGCTCGGGCGTTGACGGCAGAGACCCGCGCCAAAGTAGCGGAGGCGGCGGCCGAACTTGGATACCGCCCCAATTACCTGGCCCGCTCGCTGCGCGGCAAGCGGACCTACTCTCTGGGCGTGCTGGTGCCCGAGTTCAGCGAAGGCTACAGCGCCGGATTGCTGAGCGGCGTCGAATCGCAGTTGGAGGCTGACGGCTACTCCTACCTGATGGTCAGCCACCGCTCAAGCATCCCTCAGTTGGAGCGCTCGATGCGCCTGCTGGAAGACCGCGGGGTGGAGGGCCTGATCGTCATCGCCGCCCAACTGGAGAGTCCGCCGCCCCTTCCCAGCGTGGTCATTTCGGCGCACCAGCCTGTGGAGGCGACCACCAGCGTGGTTCTCGATCACGATGCCGCGGCGCATCAAGCCCTTTCTCACCTTGCCCAACTGGGCCACCGCAGGATCGCCTTCCTGAAAGGTTCTGCCGGCAACGTCGATTCAGCAGACCGTTGGAGGGCCATTGAGGCCGCGGCCCGAGCCCTCAGCCTGGAAATCGACCCTCAGCTTGTCCTGCAATTGCAGTCGCCTTCCTACGGGGAATCCTTCCAACAGGAGGGAGGCTATCGCGAAGGCTTTCAGTACGGTCGCAAGCTCCTTGACACCCGACTTCCCTTCACCGCACTCTTCGCCTTCAACGACATCTCCGCCATCGGGGCCATGCGGTCCTTTCTCGACGCTGGGCTCCAGGTTCCGGGAGACATCTCAATTGTCGGCTTCGACGACTTGGGCAGCACCCCCTTCCTCAACCCCCCTCTGACCACTATCCGCCAGCCGCTACGTCAAATGGGCGAAAAGGCGGCCCGTCTCCTCCTCTCTCACCTGGATTCAGGAAGCGACTTGGGCGGCACCGTCACCATCCAACCCCAGTTGATCGTGCGGGCCTCCACCGGCTCACTCTCTCAGGAGATGTGAGTGGAAGTTGGTGCGAAAGCACCCCGGCAGGGGTGTCGCAAACCCTCCGGAACATGACACACTCCGACAAATCGTGATTCCGCCTCGTTTCAGGGGTTTTTTGGGTGCTTACCTTACCCAGGATGCCGCTTCAGCGCTATGCGCTTTCGCTCTTCCCTGGCATATGGCTCGCCTTTAGCGAGCCCCGATTTGGCCTTACCCGCTGCGAGCGCGGGGCACGGCACCCTCACTGCGAGCGCAGGGAGATGGAGGGGTCGATGCGGGAGGCGCGGCGGGCTGGGAGGTAGACGGCGGCTGCGGCGGCGGCCAGGAGGAGCGCGGAAGCGACCGTGAAGGTCGAGCGGTCGAGGGGGTCGACGCCGTGAATCAGTCCTGCCAGCAGGTTGGAGAGGCTGAAGGCCGCGACGGTTCCCAGGATGAGGCCCAGGGCCACCGGTCCCAGACCGGAGCGCATGACGGCTTGCAGGACCTGTCCGCGGCGCGCCCCGAGGGCCATGCGGATGCCGATTTCGCGGGTCCGCGAGGCGGTCTGGTAGGAGGCCACCCCGTAGACTCCCAGCACCGCCAGAAGGGCGGCGACGACGGCGAAGTACCCCAACATGAGGGCGTAGAAGCGAGGTTCGACCAGCCATTCGGCGCGGCTTTCAAGCATGCTGCGGATGTCATAGACGGCCAAGGTGGGATCAAGGTCGGCCACGGCTTTGCGGACGCCGTCCACCAGCGGCGCCGTGTTGCCTTCGTAGCGCATCATCAGGCTCATGGTGCGCGTGGCTGCCTGGGCATAGGGAACGTAAACGGTGGGCCGTTCTCGGGCGGCCAGCCCGCGCAGCTTAATGTCTCCCACCACGCCCACGATTTGCTGGACGGTGCCTTCCTCGTCACCTGCGAAGACCAGCCCCAGTTCGACAAATTGACCCACCGGATCGCTGTCCGGCCAGTGGCGCTCAGCCATGGATTGGCTGATGACGACTACCCTCCGGCTTTCAGGGGTGTCGGTGTCGTCGAAGGCGCGTCCTTTGAGGAGAGGAATCCCCAGGGTACTGAAGTAATCGGTTCCGATGACCCTGAGAGCGGCTCCCGGATGCTGCCCGGGAGGAGGCTCGGGACGTCCTTGGATGGTAAAGCTGCTGACCACGTTGGTGTCGGTCAGGGGCGGAATCCAGACCGTGGAGGCAGCTTGAACGCCGGGCTGGCTGCGCACCTCTTCCAGCAGCCGGCGGAAGAAGTCCAGTCTGGGCTGGAGGGCCGATTCATAGCGTTCGCCAGCCAAATAAACGCGGGCGGCCAGCACTCTCTCCGACTCGAATCCGACCTCGGCTTCGGCCAGGGTCCAGAAGCTGCGCACCAGAAGCCCGCAGGCAATGAGCAGAGGGACGGCGAGGGCAACCTGCACCAGCACCAATCCTTGGCGTGAATAGCCTCGTCGACCGTCGGACTGGGTGCGTCCCGAGGAGGAAAGCGCTTGAGCCGGATGCAGGTGCTTCAATTGGAAGGCGGGCAGCAGGCTGAAGGCAATACCGGTGGCGGCGGTGATCAGCAGGCTGAAGAGCACTACCGGTATGTTGAGGCTGATCTGATCGAGGCGCGGCAGTTCTTCGGGGGCCAGCGAAAGCAGTGCGTCCAGACCCAGGAAGCTCAGCAGCAGCCCGGCCGCGCCGCCGACTCCGGCCAGCAGCAGTCCTTCCATCAGCAGTCGGCGCATCAGGCGTCCTGAGGAGGCGCCCAGGGCCTGCAGCATGGCCGCTTCCGAGCGCCGGGCAGCAGCTTGGGCGGAGAGAATGTTGGTGATGTTGGCACATGCGATCAGCAGCAGCAATCCAACCGCGGCTAGCAGCAGCGACAAGATTGGACGCACGTCGCCAACCGTTTGCTCGTGGAGGTCGACCAGTTCCGGCCCGACTCCGGTGTTGTCTCCCGGATAGGCCTCCTCCAGGCGCTGGGTGACGGATTCCAGCTCGGCCGTGGCCTGACTTAAGGTGACGCCTTCAGCCAGACGTCCAACGGCGCGATAGTTGAGGCACCCCCGTCCGCAGGACGATTCGGCGTCATCGTGCAAGGGCACCCAAAAGCGGGCGTTGGGGTGATGCGGGGTTCGAAAACGGCCTGGCATCACTCCGATCACCTGATAGGACCGCCCGTCAAAGGTCAGCGATTGACCCACGATACTCGGATCGCCACCGAAACGGCTGGAGAAGAAGGGATGGGACAACACGATCACCCGCTCTCCGTCGGGCCCGTCCTCGTCGGGCAGGAAGGTCCTTCCGTGCAGCGGATGGACTCCGAACACCGCGAAGAATTCAGCCGTGGCTTCCACTCCCAGCACTCTTTCCGTCCGTCCCTGGTAGGACAGCACCAGCGACTGGCCCGCGAAGGCGGTCAGCGCCTCAAACGAGTCGCTCTGTTCCTGCCAGTCGAGGAAGTTGGGCAAGGACATCGAATTCCGGCTGCCGTCGCTGCGCTGCAGTTGCCACACGCCCACCAGCCTGTCGGGGTCCTCAAAG
>DATIPO010000331.1:0-1552 GCA_035471925.1 Acidobacteriota bacterium | reverse complement strand
TTCGCTGCACCGCATCGTCAACGGCGGTCCGGGAGGGCCTCCCAGCTTCGAAAACTTGATGCGCCTGTGCCAGGCGGTGGGCGAGCATCCCGCGCGCTGGTTCGCGGCCGCCGGGCACGTCGAGATGGCCTATTTCTTGCGTGAGACGACGGAGGAGTCCGCTGCCTCGCGGCAACCTGATCCCGAAAACGCGGACCTGCGCCGGCACCTTGAGGCTCTGCTTGCCCGCGGCCTCGGGGCGGAGGTGCGGCGGGCCCTGCAGCGGCTGGAGGACGCCCTGTTGGCGGCCCGGGTCTTCTTTCACAAGACTTTCGAAGAGTCGGGGGCCGAGCGGGCCGTCATCCTGGCCAATCACCGCATGCGGGGCGATGTGCTGGTCTTCGCGGGGTGTTCGGAGCCCCAGGCCCGGGCGGCGGCCGCCTCCCAGGACGCGCTGCCCGAGTCGTGGACCAGCCTCCGCCGTGAGCTTGGCGCGGGGTTGGAAGTGGTTGTGCTGCTTTACAAGCCGGCAGAGCCCGACTCAGAGGATCCGTGGTGCCGCTGCCTGGACGTCTGGGCCGCCGTGCTGCCCCAGGCCTGGAGGATAGAGCAGGATGCCTCGGTCTAGGGCGGGGCCGCTTCAGGCCCGCCTGCCTGTCCCGGCGGTGGCGACTGATTGCTGATTCACCCTATTCTGGTCACGCCGGAACAACATTGGGTATGTCACCCCCTGCTGGTAGCCTCCTCGTCGAAGGAGTCATACCATGTCAATGTTTCGGTTTTTCGTCTTTGCCTTTCTCTTTTTTGGCCCCCAGATTCTGATTGTTGTCGAGGATGAACCAGCCTCGCCTGGAGTCACGGGAGAGTCGGAGGTTTCGGCATTCACCGACGGAGCGCCACCCCCGAAGTGCCCGCCTGCCTGTCCGGGGGGAGGATCGTAATTGACATATCTGGCGCCCCCGATGAAACTGAAGTGGGGGCTCCATGCGCGAGTTGATCGACTACAAGTTCGTTACGTTGGCAGTCGCTTGGGGTATTATTTTCGCTCGGGGCGCAGTCACCGGAGCGTTTAGGCTTTACGCTCCTTTCTACATCTACGTATTCCTTATTGCTTCCACAGTCTCCGTCTCCATATTCGGTGCGGCGACTTGGGGCCTCAGCAGCCGCAGTTATCTGCAGCTTTACATCCTCGGCGAAGTCACGCGACACTGTGCCAGGTTGCTCTTTCTTGTTTGGTTGCTGATCTTGCCTAACGGATTAAAGCTTCGGAGCGACCTGCCTCCTGTCACCTTCATCGCACTGTTGGCCCTTGTCCTTGAGTATTCGCTTTCGAATCAGAGTGCCCACATGTGGCGATTTTCGCGGGCGGCCATCTTTTTTCTCTTCCTCTTATGCTTTCTTGTTATTCGCCGGCTCATGAAGGCGCATGACTTCCGTATTGGTAGAAATCTCGGCGTTGCACTCGGCGCTGTTTTTGTCCTGCTTTTTATCGAGGTGCTGAACAGAAGCCTCTATCTAACCCGCCTCTGGGAGTATCAAAACTTCGACAATCTGTCGGATTTCATCAGCATCC
>DATIPO010000330.1:0-13110 GCA_035471925.1 Acidobacteriota bacterium | reverse complement strand
ATGGCCGGTGGCGTACCAGATGATCTCCGGTTCCAGGACGGTGTTGTAGACGATGCGCTTTCCGTCGGGACTCCAATCGGGCGACCCGTCCGAACCGGGATTGTCGGTGACCCGCTTGAGCGTCTTACCCTTGTCGGTGTTGTCGGCCGAGACGATCCAGATGTCGTTGTTGGAGTTGCCGTCCGGCTCCTCGGTGCGGTTGGAGACAAAGGCCACCAGCGTGCCGTCGGGACTCCACACGCCCTGGTTGTCATCGTAGTCTCCCGAGGTGATCTGGCGCAGTTCCTTGCTTTCCACATCGAAGACGTAGTAATGGGTGCGGCGGCGGTCGAGGTAGCCGGCGTTGTCGCGCTTGAACTGCAGCCGGTCGATGACCCAGGGCTTGGGCTTGTCCTTCTTGCCCTTGGCGTCCTCGCCCTCTTGCCCGCCTTCTTCCTCGTCTTCTTCGGGGTCGCGGATGGAGAGCAGCAGGCGGCTGGCGTCGGGTGACCAGGAGTGGCTGCCCACGCCCTGCTTGACCTCGGTCAACTGCTGGGCTTCCCCGCCTTGGCGGTTGAGGATCCAGACCTGGGTCTTGGCGTCCTCGCCACGCGAGGCCAAAAAGGAGAGGTACTTGCCGTCCGGCGACCAGCGCGGCTGGGAGGCCGAGTTTCCTTTGCCGGTCATGCGGATGGCCTCGCCGCCTGCGTAGGGCATCATCCAGATGGCCGTCTCCGATTTGTCTTTCTCGAAGTCGGTGGTGCGGACGGTGTAGGCCACCCATTCCCCATCGGGGCTGATCCGGGGACTGCCCACGTTCTTGAGGGCAAAGTAGTCGTCGATGGTTACGGGACGCTTGTCTTGGGCCGCCAGCACCCCCAGGCCGACCGTCAGCAACGAAACCACAACAAGAGGCAGGAAACGATTATTGCGCATCATGAACGGCAATGTACCGTTGCTGGCCCCCGTCCGCAAGAGCCGTGGCGACATTTTCCCACAACCCACGACTCGACAGCGGGCGGACGGAGGCGGTAGGAGAGGGGCGCGATCTAACCCCGGCGCCACGCAGCAGGACCCCGATTCGATACACTGGAAGCGCCATGAAGATCGCGGTACTGGCATCAGGAGGCGTGGACAGTTCCCTGGCCCTGCGCCTGCTTCAGGAACAGGGGCACGACCTGACCGCTTTCTATCTCAAGATCTGGCTGGAGGACGAGGCGGCCTTTCTGGGCGACTGTCCCTGGCAAACCGACTTGGAGTACCTGAGCCAGGTCTGCCGTCAGCTCGACGTCCCTTTGCAGGTGGTCCCGTTGCAGCGCGAGTACCGCCAAAGCGTGGTGGAGTTCGCCCTGTCGGAGCTCAAGGCCGGACGCACCCCGTCTCCCGACATCTTCTGCAACCGCTGGATCAAGTTCGGCCGCTTCTACGAGGAGATCGACGACAGCTTTCAGCGCGTGGCTTCGGGCCACTACGCCCGCATTCTGCGTCCTGGAGGGGAGTCCAACGGCGGCGAGTCCGAGGACGGCTTGTGCCGGCTGCTGCGGGCGCCCGACCCGGTCAAGGACCAGACCTATTTCCTCTCCCACCTGACCCAGCGGCAGCTCAGCCGGGCCCTCTTCCCCATCGGCCACCTGCGCAAGAGCCAAGTGCGCGAGTTGGCGCGGCGCTACCGGCTTCCCAACCAGGACCGGCGCGACAGCCAAGGCATCTGCTTCCTGGGCAAGATCAAGTACAGCGACTTCGTGCGTTTCCATTTGGGCGAGCGGGAAGGCCGTATCATCGACGCCGAAAGCGGACGCGAGCTGGGGCCCCACTGCGGCTACTGGTTCTACACCATCGGACAGCGCCAGGGACTGGGGCTGGGCGGCGGACCCTGGTATGTGGTGGGCAAGGATCCCAAACGCAACGCCGTGTTGGTGTCCCACGCCGACGTCTACCTGCGCCGTTCGCGCAAGGACTTGGTCCTGGCCCGGCTCAACTGGATCGCCGGTCCTCCGCGGCGCCGGCAGCTTGGCATCAAGCTGCGCCACGGACCCAAGATAGTGGAGTGCCGGGTCCGCCGGCTGGAACCGTCCTCGCAGTCCGCCGCCGATGATGACGAGCGCTGGGCCGTCTCCATGGCCGAGGAAGACACCGGCGTGGCCCCCGGCCAATTCGGCATCCTCTACGACGGACAGGAATGCCTGGGCGGCGGCGTCATCGAAGGTTGAACTTTTTTGAACATTGAGCGTGCGATTTCATCTAGAGGAGAACGGGGGAAAGATCTTCTGAATGTTGGAATGTGAGGGGGCGTATTGAATGGCAACGTTGTCCTATTAAGGAGAACGTGTCGTCGATGACGCCCCAAAAGGAGATACGATGCCTCCCATTCCCTCACCCCGCGTCACCTTCCTTTCCCGTCTGGCCTGGGTCTTGGTCGCTGCGCTCGTGTGGACGCAGGCGACCGACCTGGGGGCCCGGCCTTCCACTCAGTCCCAGAGTGAGACTCAAGCAAAGTCTCAAGAAGAGACTCAATCTCAAGGTGAAGACGAGCAAAAAGTCTTTCGGATCCAGGTCAACACCGTGCCGCTCAGCGTGCAGGTGGTGGACGGCAAGGGTCGTCCCGTCACGGGACTGACGCGCCAGGACTTCGAGATCTACGAGGACGGCGTTTTGCAGCAGGCCCTCCACTTCCTGCCTCCCGATGAAGGACTCCAGCAAGAAATCGAGCCGAGTCAGGATCGACTTCCGCATGGTGCCTCCCGAGAAGATTTTCGAGTCCCAGGACGGCTTGCGCCGAAGCGAACTGGTGATCGGCTATTTCTTTTTCGGCAAGGAGAAGAAGCGGGACCGTATGTGGTCCTTCTGGGACAAGATCGACCTCGATCTCAAGCCTCAGGTCTACCAAGACATCACCAGCCAAGGCCTCGACTTCCAGAAAAGGCTCGACATCCCCGCTTCGCCGCGAGACCTGGAAGTGCGCATCGTGGTCTACAATCCGCAAAACGACCTGTTGGGCAGCAGCAACATGGTCAAGATCGAATGAAATCCGCTATTGCAGGAACCACCAATAGAGGAAGAAGCACCCCGTCATAAGCCAGTGGAAGAGGATGGGCGGGAGAATGCTTTCGGCGCGTTCGCGGGCCATTCCGGCAGCCATGCTGAAGATCAGGGCGCCCAGTCCCAGGAGTGCCATGGCGGTCCATCCCGAGGGCAGGTAGCCCTGGGGCCAGAAGAGGTTCTGGGCGTCCTCGATAGGCAGAAAGGGCAGAAAAGTGGCGCCCAGGTAGAGCAGCGAGGACACCACTACCGGGGCCGACAGGAACCAGCGTCCGCCCGAGCGCTGTCCCTGCAATTCCTCGAACCACAGCCCGTGGACCAGTCCGCGGAAGACGAACTCGGCGGCCAGCGGCAGTCCCAGCGCCAGCAGCAGGCGGATGGGCCAGGCTTCGGGCAAGGCCGTGTCGCCGACCACGCCTTGAGGCACCCACACTCCTCCCAGCAGTCCGCCGGCCACGGCCGCCGGAGCCAGCAGCAGCCAGTCGCGTCCCACCGGCATCTGGAAGCCGTAGATGCGGGGATACTGCTTGGCGAAGAGCAGAAGAAGCAGCATGCCGGAAAGGAGGAATCCCACGGTGAAGGTCTCGGGACCGCGTCCCGTGAACTCGCCTGCCGCCCAGCCTGTCAGCAAGGCGATGACGGCCGTCACCGCCGAGATGAAGGCGGTCGACATGATCTGTCCCCAGGTGGGCTTGTGGAAGGCGCGCAGGAGGGCGTCGGCGATCTCGGCGGGCGTGAGATGTGTACCGGTGGCCCGCGGCGATCCGCCGATGTCGGCCGATCCACCCCAGCGGTTTTCCTCACCGTGGCCGGCGGCCGGATCGATCAGGTTCAACTGGGCGTAGACGCGGCGCAGGTTGACGGGCAGGAAGAGGTCGACCTGGCGCAGCGTGTAGGTGTCGTCGCTCTTTTGCAGGACGATCAGTCCCAGGCGCTTTTCATGGACGGCGGAAAGCTGCTTCTCCACGTCGTAGATGCCGGCGTCGGAGCGGCAGATGACAGCGATCTGGCTCTCCGTGATCTCCACGCGGGCAATTTCGTCGATGACCTCGAAACCGTCGAAGTGCCAGGGATCGTAGACCAGGGCGTCGATGCGGCTGAGCATCTCGGCCGTGTATTCCGGGAAGCTGATTTCCTTCCAGCGGTCGGCCCGCTTGATCTCCATCTCTTCTTTGATGAGTTCGCCCAGCCAGGCGCTGATTTCTTCGTATCGCTCATCGGAAAAGCAGGCCAGTTCCTGCATCTCCAGTCCGTGCACGTCGATGACGCCCTCCAGGCGCAGCAGGGGCAGGATCTTGCCGCGCAATTCCTGGGCTTCTTCGTCCATCAGGCGGCGGTGGTTAAGCAGCACCCAGATGGCCAGGATGGTGTCGAGGTCGGGTTCGTTGGCGTAGATGTGCCAGTCGCGGTCACGCAGGCTGAGACCTTTGCGCAGCAGGATGTAGGCCTGCTCGCAGGTGGAAAGCGTGAAGGAGCGCACCACGCCCTCGTGGTGGTCAAGGTTGTAGACGTGACGCTCGGTATCCAGGAAGGGAACATCTTTGGCGGCCCCGTCGAGATAGATCGTCCCCGACGGCGATTTGCGGGCAGTGGTCGAGGAGACACACATCCCGCGTTCGACGTGCACGACGATATTGGGAGCCTCCAGGCAACTGAGCGTGGCCTCCTCCTCGCTGCGCCGCACCACATAGCGGTCGGGCAGAGCAGTTTCAGGAGGCAGCGGTTGGGCCGATGTTTCAGCCAGCGCCACCAAGGCCTGGCTGACTTTCTCAAAGTCCTTCCCCTTCTCAGTGCCGGCAGCCTCTCCAGCCTCGCTGGAAACCGCAGGGGTCTCCACCTTATCCGGCTGATTCCCGGCCATCCGCCGATCATACCAGGAACGGAACCCATTTGAGAAACGATTTCTGGGCCGCGGACCAGGTCCTCCCAGCCGGCCGACCAGCCCTCCATAGCTTCAGCCAAGGAAGGCAAACTCCCAACCGAGAGCCACTTTACGCCCGCCCAAAGCAGGTGTATAGTAGGTGTATCATGTCAGTCAAACCCATTCGCGAAGGATTCCATACTCTGACACCCTACCTGATGGTCGAGGACGCCGGAGCGGTTGCCGATTTCCTGCAAAAGGCCTTCGATGCCGAACTGCTGGAACGCTTCGAGCGCCCGGACGGCTCGGTCATGCACATGGAAATGCGCATCGGCGACTCGATGTTGATGCTGGGCGAACCGATGGGCGAATTCGGCCCCATGCCCGCCTCCGTCTACGTCTACAGCGAGGACTGCGACGGCACCTACAAGCGTGCCCTCAAGGCCGGCGGCACTTCGGTCATGGAACCCACCGACATGCGCCACGCCTGGCGAACGCTACGGCGGCATCAAGGGCCCCGGCGGCAACCTGTGGTGGATCGCCACCCACATCGAAGACCTCACCCCCGAAGAACAATCCCGCCGCATCAAAGAGATCTTCGCCTAGCCGAGGCCCGACCTGCGGCAGTTGAGCGCGGAGTTCGTTGGGCCCACCGAGCAACCATCGTCGTCGATCACTTGGTCCTCTTAGGCACCTAACTGGATTTTTCTCATCGCTTTTCGACCGCCTCCTTTACCGGCTCCCTTCTGGGAGGTCAACCTGCTGCCTTAGCCCGGTTGCCTCAGATCAAAGAGCCACGCGCCGCCTAACCCGAATACTCGACACCATCTTCCGCCCCGAGTTCATCTCTGCTAGACTAGAAAACCTTCAAGAGTGCGCCCGTAGCTCAGTTGGATAGAGCGCTGGTCTCCGGAACCAGAGGTCGCAGGTTCGAATCCTGCCGGGCGTACCATGCGACCTGCGGTCGGATTTCCAATCTCCAATCCTCAACTCACAAGCGGCTCCCTTGTTGTGAGTTGGTTTTTGGAACTTGGATCTTGCGAAGCCATGGGGTCCTGGCAGCGCACCCATTCGGCCCTCGGTCGAGTCTCCCTGACCAGATCCCAACATACAAGTTCCACCCGCTCCCAGGGGTCAGACTGATATCGTAGATATCTTTGGAATCCGCGTTCAGGCATGTGCGCTAGAGTCGATGTCGTGGAGGACTGAGAACCTATGAATCCGAAGGTCTATATCGAGACTTCTGTGGTCAGCTACCTCACGGCGGAACCCAGCCCCAACATCGTCACCGCTGGGCGGCAGCAGATCACCCGTGAATGGTGGAAACGAACGCGGCCTGCGTTTGACCTCTACGTGTCAGAGTTTGTTCTTGCTGAGGCAAGCCAGGGCGACTCTTCGCTTTCAGCCGCCCGCCTTGAAGCTCTATCAGGCATTCCTGAGATCGAAGTCGATGAGGAAGCTAGGGCATTCGCTAAGAATCTAGTCTCAACGGGTCCCCTTCCAGAAAAGGCAGCCGTGGACGCCCTGCACATTGCAGTCGCAGTCTGCGGAGGAGTAGACTATCTACTGACTTGGAACTTCAAGCACTTGGCAAACGCTTCCATGCGCCAAGCTATCGAGCGGTTTTGCGAGTCCAGGGGATATGAGCCGTGCGTGATCTGCACGCCGGAGGAACTATCGGAGGAATAGCCCGATGCCTGAAGACGAGATCATGCGGGACGTGCGAGCGATCCGGGAGGCTTACGCCGAGCGGTTCAACTACGACATCGATGCCCTCGTGCGTGATGCCAAGCAGCGTCAATCCCGCTCGAAACGAAAAATCGTCTCCCTCGCCCCCAAACGCATCGCGCCCAGCGATGCTTGAGCAAGCTTCTTTCATCCTCGCTTATAACCCAGGGGATTTTCCGGCAGACTCCATGTTCAACGTGCAATGTCGGGCACTCTGATCGTATCCCCCGGTCAACACTGCGACTCTTTGACTCGTTAAGCCTCCAACCCTCCGACCCGCGGCTTTTAGCTGGGCCCCGGGTCGATTACACTGTACGGTGAGGGGAGAGGAGGTGAAGCGTGGCACGGATTATCGAACCTTTTCGCATCAAAGTCGTCGAGCCGATCGGGCTGACTGATCGGGAAGAGCGGGAGAGGCTGCTCGAGGAGGCAGGATATAACCTGTTCCGGGTGCCGTCCGACGCGATCCTGATCGACTTGCTCACCGACAGCGGCACGGGCGCCATGAGCTCCGCGCAGTGGGCGGCGATGATGCGCGGAGACGAGTCCTATGCCGGGAGCCCCAGCTTCCGGCGCTTCGAGTCGACAGTCAAGGAGATTTTCGGATTCAAGCACGTCATCCCCACCCACCAGGGACGCGCCGCCGAGCGCATCCTGGCCGCCACGCTGGTCAACGAGGGCGACGTCGTCCCCAACAACACCCATTTCGATACGACGCGGGCCAACATCGAGGCGCGCGGCGCCCAGGCCCTGGACCTTCCCTGCCCGCAATCCCGCGATTTGCAGGCGGAACACCCGTTCAAAGGGAATATCGATCTGGAGAAGCTGGAAGAGGCCCTGGAGGAATACGCCGGACGGATCCCCTTCGTCATGATGACGGTCACCAACAACAGCGCCGGCGGCCAGCCCGTCTCGATGGAGAACATCCGCTCGGCCTCCCAGATGTGCCGCCAACGCGGCATCCCCTTCTATCTCGACGCTTGCCGCTTCGCCGAGAACGCTTATTTCATCCGCAAGAGAAGCCCTGAATACGCTGACAAAGACTTGGCCGACATCGCCCGCGAAATGTTCTCCCACGCCGATGGGTGCACCATGAGCGCCAAGAAGGACGGCATGGCGAACATCGGGGGATTTTTGTGCAGCAACGACGACGCCGTAGCCCGCCAGGAGAGGGAGTTGCTGATTCTCACCGAGGGCTTTCCCACCTACGGGGGCCTGGCGGGGCGCGATCTGGAGGCCATCGCGGTCGGCCTCCGCGAGGCGCTGGAACTGCACTACCAGGAATACCGGGCCGCTTCGACCTCCTATTTGGGACGCGGGCTGGCGCGCCAGGGCATCCCCATCGTGCAGCCTCCCGGAGGCCACGCCGTCTACATCAACGCCGCAGGCATGCTGCCCCACCTCCCCCGCGAGCGCTACCCCGGGCAAGCCTTGGTCATCGAACTGTACCGCCACGCCGGCATCCGTTCGGTTGAGATCGGGTCGGTCATGTTCGGCAGGCGCAACCCCGACACCGGAGAAGAGTCCTACGCCGATGCCGAACTCGTGCGGCTGGCCATCCCCCGGCGGGTTTACACCAAGAGCCAAATCGACTACGTGGTGGAATCGATCGGCGAGGTCTTCGAAAAGAGGGACTCCGTGCCCGGCGTCCGCATCACCGAGCAGCCCAGAGCCTTGCGCCACTTCACGGCCAGCTTTGAGTTGCTGTAACGCCCGAGGCGAGGTCCCAGAGGCGGACGATCAGAGGAGCCTGAGGCCAGATATTTGCCGTCGGCACTGAAGGCGATGGATCAGCCTAGCCTCCTCAATTCCTGCGCCCGCTAGGGACCGGCGTTGCGTCCGGTCCGTTGAGTGTTAGAAGGGGCGCGCTTGCTTAGTAATCCGGCAGCGGGATGGTCAGACGCTCGATAGCCCTGCCATGGTCAGGACGCGGTCCGCCAGGGTGCCCAGGACAAGCAAACTCGAGAACAACAGAACTTTTTCGCATTAGAGATTCTCCCCGCTCTGCACTTCGGCTCTTCGGGCAATTTCTCTCAGCAGGCCCCGGAAAATGAGGGCATGAAACGGATAGACTCCGTACCAATAGATTAGCCCCGCGAGCCCGAATGGGTCGAAGATCGCCGTTTGCCGAATCCTGGATCCGTCGGCCTCACCCGTGACTTCGAACTGGAGCCAGGCCCGTCCCGGAACCTTCATCTCGGCACTCAGACGCAGGAGTCGATCCGGCTCGTATGCCTCGATTCGCCACCAATCCAGAGGCTCGCCGACCTCCAGACTTTCCGGACTGTGCCGTCCCCGCCTGAGCCCGATCCCTCCTGCCAACAAGTCCATGACTCCTCGCAGACGCCATAGCCAATTGCAGTAATACCAGCCGTTCTGACCGCCGATTCGCCGGATTGGACCGAAAGCGAGAGCAGGGGGCACACTGACACGCACAGTCCGCGTATCCACCAGCCGCTTTCCAAAGCGGACGCCTCCCCAGTTGGCCCGTCTGCCGCCTGCCGAGCTGGCGTCCGACCAGCGGGTGGCGGCAAACTCCCGGTCCTCGTCCTTGAGGGCTTCCGCGATCGTTCGTCTCAAGCCGCGCGGCCGCACTGGAAAAACCTCCAGGGCCGAATCGTCCCGGACCACCGTAGGATGACGGATGCTGTCGATCAGCTTCCGTCCTACTCGGGCGTAAAGGGGGGTGACCAGCGCCAACCAGAGACTGGAGAGCCGGGGAGTGAGCACCGGGACGGGAATCATGCAGCGGCGCAGTCCCCGCTGCCGCGCGTATTCCTTCATCAGTTCGGCGTAGGTTACCCGGTCGGCGCCGCCGATCTCGAGAACCTGGCTCTCAGACGGCGGCAGATGAATCGCCCGCTGGAGGTACTCCAGAAGGTCCTGGATGCTGATCGGCTGGGCTTTGACCGAGACCCAGCGGGGTGTGGTCATGACCGGGAGCTTTTCCACCAGATCGCGTACCATCTCGAAGGAAAGACTCCCCGAACCGATGATGACGGAAGCCCGGAACTCGATCGTCTCCACACCTGAAGACCGCAGGATCTCCCCCACTGCCTGACGGCTGCGCAAGTGGGCAGACAATTCAACTTCTTCGTCGCCTAAACCGCCCAGGTAGATAATCCGTTGGACTCCGCAACTGCGGGCGGCTTCGGCGAAATTCTCGGCGCCACGCTGTTCGATTTCCTCGAAGTCCTCGGAGTCTCCCATCGAATGGATGAGATAAAAGGCCGTGTGGACCCCCCTCAAACCCCGGTGAAGGGTCTCCGGCTCCAGGACATCACCTTGAACGACCTCCGTGGCGGGGGCGACCCGCTTCTCCAAATGAGCCGGAGTCCTTGCCAAGCAGCGAACTCGGTAGCCGGCTCCTGTTCCCCGCCTGCCGGTCGTCGACTCCTGATTGTCTTCGGCCCCAGATGTGTGGTTTCCTTCTAACAGCTTGAGAAGTCGGCTTCCCACATAACCGGTCGCCCCCGTCAGAAGGATTGTGTGGCTGGATTTATCGAACATCGTGCTATTCCAGCAAGGGACGCGTACTCGAGAGGGTCACCAAAGTAAGGATTCGTATCTCCGCCAGCAGGTTTCAGGAAAAGGATCTCCCCCAGGGTTCGACTGCCAGCGCGCAGCCTTCGTAAATGCCGTGATCGGACTTCCTTCGACGGTTGAGTTCCGTCGCAAGCCGCTTTCACAATCGTGATTGTGGTGAGTTGGTTCCTGGAGAATGGAGCTTGTGAAGCGCTTCGGTTCGCCTTTGCCTGCCCCCTTCAGCTCAAGGCGTCAGATCGGGGCGATAGGTGATCACGAACTGGATGAACTTCGAGATGGCGATCATGTCGTCGGCCGTGAAATCGATCGTGTGCGAATCTGTGCGCGTTACCGAGGGCAGGTAGCTGAGGACCTCCGACGGCAGATAGTTCTTGAAGCGGATGGTCAACGTGATGGGCGGATCCACAACGAAGGGCTTGAAGTCGTCCAGCCGGCCCAGCGCCGCTTTGACCTTGCGGGCAATCTCGCCTCGTGCGGCTTGCGGCATCAACGTCCGCGCCGAATGAAAGCCGTAGGCCCACTTCACCACGGCGCCCTCGATAGGCCCCAGCACTTCCTGCGCCTCGCGGACGGCTTGATCGTCGCCCGAGAGCATGACCGGAGGCACCCCGAAATGGCCGGCGATGGCGGAGTTGAGTCCGCATTCGGGCAGGGGACGTCCGTTGAGCCTGAGCTCGGCGAACATGGCGCTGGAGATAGTGTGGGCCCGAACGCCCGCCGGATTGTGGGTGGCGGTGTGGTAGCCGATGAAGATCAGCGCATCGAAGCTCTCGTCGATGCCCTCAACCATCATCAGCGGACGCGGCCAGGAACGCACCAGTTGAATGTCTTGGGGCAGCTTGTCGACCAGCAGGTTGAGCGCACAGCCGTGCGAGTCGGCCACCACCACCTCGCGGGCTCCGGCCTCGCGCGCGGCTTCTACGGCAGTAGAGACTTCGGCCGTCATCAGCTCCCGGAACTTCTCGTACTCGAAGCCCTCCGAGCTGAGCTGCTCGGCGTTGACGACCCCGGCCACACCTTCCATGTCTACCGATATGAACACCTTCACGGGACATCCTCCTTCCATGGACCTAGGTACGATAAAGGGGCCCGCCCCTGCCCCGCAAATCAGAGCCTCGCCGGGAGTTGGCCGAGAGCAAACCCTCGACCTTACTAAATGTAAAGTGCTTTTGACATATGGATGCGCTAAATGTAAAGTCCGGCTATGGAACGGTCGCAAGAGAGCGTCGAACGGCCAGTCTGGTTGGGGCTGTTGATTCGTCAGCTTCGTCCGCTGCTGGGAGTCGCTGCGCGAGCAGGACTGTGGTGCGCTCTGGGAACACTTGGTTCTGGAAACGCTGCTGAGGCCCAGTGGTGCCTGTTCCGTTTTAGCGACCGATGGCCTTATTCGGGTAGAGCGAATCGTGCAGCTCAATGAAGTACGTCCAGCCGCCCGCCCTCTTCCGCAGCTTCTCCTCTGCGACCCAGGGTTGCTTGACCAGATTCCTCATGCGGTAGCCGTATAAGCTCCTGAAGTGATCGGGCGAGAGGTATCCATCATCGATGAAGATCTTAGCTCTTTCGAAAAGCCCCATGTAGCGCTCGAGATCCACTTTCTCCTGATGTGACGGATTACACTTCTCCTCAAGCTCACCGCCAGGACGAACCGCCGTATGAACGTGGTGGTAATTCTCCAACAACTGATCGAAAGCGACCAGAGCCTGCAACTGAGTCGAGTGCCGGGATCTTCGCAGATCTTTGGATGCTGAGCGGGCTTGGACGACTCCGAATACGACGGCAACCAGGACTCCGACGCCAGTCGCAACGGAGCCGAAAATGACGGCTAAGCGTTCTAAGTCTTCCATCGACATGATCAAAACCAATCGCCGGGTCAGGCCCAACCGAGCTGCTTGAGGCTGATGCCATCGTTCCAGATCTTGGTCAGGTGGCCGATTTTGTCGCCTTCGAACTGCATCACGTAGACATAGTCGGCCTCGACCTGCTTTCCGGTTGGAGGCACTGGTCCGCCCCCTCCAGTGTGGGTGCCGCGGAAGACGGCATAGGCGGTAACGTTGTTGCGATCCTGGTCCACCGCGAACGAGCGCAGTTCATACCGCCCATCTGGAACGGGCGTGAGAAGACCCTTCATCCACTCGGTGTAGGCTTGCAACGTGTTTACGTCCGCCAATGCGCCAGCCTGAGCCGAAAACGAAGCGCCAGGGTGGCAGTACTGCTGGCACGATTCCCAGCCTTTGCCGGTTTCGCAAGCATCAAAGAACTGTTCTGCTGTTTCTCGGATAGAACTCATTCGGGGATTCTCCTTTCGCACCTAGACTTCATTAACTTGAATTGGCCATCAAGCTTTATTTTGCCGCAAGGCCGAGGCGCTGGCTACAATCAAAGGAAACTGCATTTGACAAGAGGAGTGTCCCTGATGAGGTTCTTTGGCATCCTTTCGATCATGACGGCGTTTCTGACTTTTTCCGCCCAGGCGGGTCAGACGGTGAAACACTTCCCGCATTACGCCTTCGGCCGCGAGCTGGCTGAGATCCGGGCCATGGTCGAGCCCCGGTAGCTAGCAGCTTGGAAGAAGGACAAGGGGGACAGTTTCAGCTAGGATTCAAACGAAGGGCGCACGGCCTCGCGAGAGGACCTACTTTCCCAACTCGAAAGGGGGACGCTTGAATTGTGACGCGCAGGAGAGATCGAGGTCGTCAACCGAGGCCTTGTCGAGGAAGGTGCTGACAAGGCGGCGGATGCATCGGTTGCCGCGCAGTCCCCAGTGAGAGCGGTTCACGACTCTCACCAGCGCTCCGTTGGGCAGGTGGCGGGCGGCCTTCTCGGCCAACTCCAGCGGCGAGGCCGGATCGTACTCGCCGGCGATCAGCAGCACCGGCAGGTCGGACTGCACCGGCTCATGAAAGTCGGCTGGAATCTGGCCCTTTGGCCATCCCTTGCAGATGGCCAAAGTGGCATCC
>DATIPO010000329.1:0-45611 GCA_035471925.1 Acidobacteriota bacterium | reverse complement strand
GCTGGGCTTGGGGGCAGTTCTCTACCTGCCCCGCGAGGAGGAGCCACAGATCATCGTCCCCATGATCGACGTCTTCGTCTCCATGCCGGGAGCCAACGCCGGCGAGGTGGAAGAGCGCGTCACCAGTCCCATGGAGGAACTACTGTGGGAGATCCCGGGCGTGGAGTACATCTACTCGACATCCAGTCCGGGAATGTCGATGGCCATCGTGCGTTTCCAGGTGGGCTTCCCGGAAGAGGACGCCATCGTGCGCCTCAACCAGAAGATGTCCGCCAACTTCGACCTTATTCCGCCGGGAGCCTCCCAACCGCTCATCAAGCCCCGCTCCATCGACGATGTGCCCGTCCTGGCCCTGACGCTGACCAGTTCGCGCTACGACCACTTCGCCCTGCGCCAAGTGGCGGCCCAACTGCAAGGACGCATCAAGCAGATCGAGGACGTCTCGGAAATCACCCTCATCGGTGGACGCCGGCGCCAAGTCCGGGTGCTGCTTGATCCAGTTAGGCTAGCCTCTCGAGGACTGTCGCCGGGGGCCGTCCTGCAGGGCCTGCAAGCCGCCAACAGCCGCATCGACTCCGGGACCGTAACCTCCTCCAACCGGGAGATCCTGATCGAGACGGGCCGCTTCTTCACCCGTCCCCAGGAGGTGGCCCGTTGCGTGGTGGCGGTCCACCAGGGGCATCCCGTCTATCTCGCTGACGTGGCCACCATCGAGGACGGTCCGGCCGAACCCTCCGACTATGTGCTGCTGGGCTATGGTCCAGCCTGGCACTATTCCCACCGTCTGGGCGGGACCTCCTCCTCCCACCCTCCCACGGGAGGCGGGGAGGCCGAAGCTCAAGGGACAGCGTCGCGGCCAGGTGACGGAAAGGGTGTGGAGGCTCCCCCGGGCGTCCTGCCGGCGGTGACCATCTCCATCGCCAAGCGGGCCGGGACCAACGCCACCGAACTGGCCGAAACCGTACTTCATCGGGTGGAGCAACAGCGGGGCACCTTGGTTCCTTCAGAAATCGACATCGTGGTCACGCGCAATTACGGTGAGACGGCCAAAGAGAAGTCCGACGAACTGCTCTTCCACATGGCTATCGCCGTCATTTCGGTGTCGCTGCTGATCTGGCTGACGTTGGGACTGCGCGAGTCGGGGACGGTGGCCATCGCCATTCCCGTCACGCTGGCACTCACCCTGATGGTCTTCCTGCTCCTCGGATACACGCTCAACCGGGTGACCCTGTTCGCCCTCATCTTCTCCATCGGCATCCTCGTGGACGACGCCATCGTGGTGGTCGAGAACATCGTCCGCCATACCCGTCTGCCTGAAAACAGGGGACGCCCCATCCTCAAAGTGGCCGTGGAAGCGGTGGATGAAGTGGGCAATCCCACTATCCTGGCCACCTTTGCCGTCATCGCCGCCATTCTGCCCATGGCCTTCGTCAGGGGACTGATGGGGCCCTACATGCGTCCCATTCCCGTGGGCGCCTCGGCGGCCATGATCTTCTCGCTGCTGGTGGCTTTCATGGTCACGCCCTGGGCTTCCCTGCGGCTGCTGCGGCTGCGCCGTCACGACGAGGGCGGGGGACGGGCAGGCCAAGAAGGGGAGGCTGGCGACCGGGAGGCTGGCGACGAGGAGGACGCTGAGGATCCAGGCGACTCCGATCACGGGCACGGAGAAGACTGGAGCACCCGCCTTTACCGGCGCGTGATGGATCCGCTCATCCACCGTCCGCTGCTGCGCTGGGGATTCCTGGCGGGAAATATGGTCCTGCTGCTGGCGGTGTGCTCGATGTTTTACTTCAAGGCCGTCCGGGTCAAGATGCTGCCCTTTGACAACAAGAGCGAGTTCCAGGTGGTGATCGACATGCCCGAAGGCACGCCGCTGGAAGAAACCGCCGCCTCGGCCCTGGCCGTGGGCGAATACCTGGCTGGAGTACCCGAGGTCACCGACTACCAGATCTACGTGGGCGAGTCGTCTCCCTATAACTTCAACGGACTGGTGCGCCACTACTTTCTGCGCAATCAGCCTCATCAAGCCGATTTGCAGGTCAATCTGACGCCCCGCGATCAGCGCCAAGCCCAGAGTCACGATATCGCCAAACGCCTGCGTGAGGGCATCATTGCCGCCGCTTCGCAAGAAGCTTCCGTCAAAGTGGCCGAAGTGCCTCCCGGCCCCCCCGTGCTGGCGACCTTGGTCACCGAGGTCTACGGCCCTGAGTACTCCCGGCAGATCGAGCTGGCGCGGCGCATCGAGGAGATCTTCAATCAGTCCCCAGGCGTGGTCGACGTGGACACGACCATTGAGAGTCGGCAGCCCAAGCTCGAATTCGAGGTCGATCAGGAAAAGGCCGCCCTGCACGGCATCTCGCCTCAGCAAATCGCCCAGACCCTGCGGCTGGCGGTGGACGGCGCCAGCGCCGGACTGCTTCACGATCCCCTGGCCGAAGAGGACGTTCCCATCCGCCTGCGCCTTCCTCTGCAACAGCGCAGCGATGCCGGCGAACTGCTGTCCATGCGGCTAGCCGGACCTGCGGGACTGGTTCCGCTCAGGGAACTGGTGCAGGTCAAAGAAACCGTTCGTCAGCCCAGCATCTATCACAAGAACCTCATGCCAGTGGTCTACGTCATGGCCGACATGGCCGGCCAGGAAGAGTCGCCTGTCTACGCCGTGGGCAGCCTGGGAGATCAAATTGCCGGGCTGTCCGATTGGGCCGGCTACGAGATCGAGCAATGGGTCACACGCCAGCCGCCTTCTCAGGAGCGCCTGGCGCTCAAGTGGGACGGCGAATGGCACATCACCTACGAGGTCTTCCGCGACATGGGCCTGGCCTTCGCGGTGGTGCTGGTGCTCATCTACATCCTGGTGGTGGGATGGTTCCAGTCGCTCAAGACGCCCTTCATCATCATGGCCGCCATTCCCTTCTCCCTGGTCGGGATCCTTCCGGCACACTGGATGATGGGCGCCTTCTTCACCGCTACTTCCATGATCGGCTTCATCGCCGGAGCCGGCATCGTGGTGCGCAACTCGATTATCCTGGTGGATTTCATCGAACTGCGCCTCAAGCAGGGCATGCCCCTCGACCGAGCCGTCGTGGACGCGGGCGCGGTGCGCTTCCGTCCCATGATGCTGACCGCCGCCGCCGTGGTGGTGGGCGCCTCGGTGATCCTCTTCGACCCCATTTTCCAGGGGCTTGCGCTCTCGCTGATGGCCGGCGAAGTGGCTTCTCTGCTCCTCTCCCGCATGACCGTCCCCATCCTCTACTTCCTGGGCAACCGGAGTTGAAGGCACTCCCTCACGCTGTGAGGCGAGGATCAAGTGGACCACGGAAGCCGGCAGGCGCTCGCAGGGCGATCCAGACGCCTACATCCGCGTCGCCGGAACCAACCCTACTGATTGAAGCACCACCGTAGCGATTATGGCTAAGAGCACGAACATCACAACATAGATCAACATCAGCCATGGACGCTCCGTAGTCAAAGCTGCTCCAGCTACCAATCCCCCCAATCCTGCTTCGACTGTCTGTCCGATGAACCATCCCGTCAACAAGCTCACGCCGGCAGTGGATATCGACAACAGTCCAAGCGCCATTGCTCCCCACGCAAACGCTCCCACTTGCAGTCCCAACACCAAACCTGATCGCCACCCTTTGACTTCCAGCCGCACCATCAGCCACACCAGGAAGACTTGGAAGACCAAAAAAGCCAAGTAGCCGAGAGGAATGAGCCTAAAGGCCTCCTCAAGTGGCAGCAAGAACGGATTTGGTTTGGTATAGAGCCCCGCGAGCAATCCTCCATGCAAGAAGAAGTCGAACCCAAGGACAGCAAACCAAGCCAGCAGAACAGCACTCACCAGACGCCGCCTAGTTGATGAGACCATTTTTCCACCCCTTTGCTCTACTCAAATAGACGTTTGAGCCCAGCAACAATTAACATAATCTCGTGGAGTGGCTTTCGAGATGTTCCGTTCGCTCCGCCGCCTCCTCAGGACGACGCAATTGGAGTTCTCGTGTTACAAAGGCAGGCACGGTGTCCATAGGTTCCGAAAGCCGCAGACCGGAGGGTGTTTGATGCTGAAGTCGTTGCAGATGCTGTTCAGGAGAACCGCCATGTTGCCAGGTCGTGCTCGTCCCCTTGTTTTCTGGTTGTCCCTAGCGCTGTTGGCCCCTTCGGCCGTTTGGGCGCAGCTTCCCAGGGCGGAACGGCCCGAAGAGGTGGGCCTCTCCTCCCACAGGCTGGAGCGGCTGACGGAGGCTCTCGAGCAATACGTCGCCGAGGGCCGGCTGCCGGGAGGCGTGGCTCTGGTGGCCCGCAAAGGCAAGGTGGCCTACTTGAGGCCCTTTGGCTACCGCGACCTGGAAGCCGAAGATCCCATGCAGACCGACTCCATCTTCCGCATCGCCTCTCAAACCAAAGCCCTGGTGAGCGTGGGAGTGATGATTCTGCAGGAGGAGGGCAAGCTGGTCATCAACGAGCCCTTGGCCTTCTATCTCCCGGAGTTCAGGGAGACCACCGTCGCGGTCGCCAAAGCAGACGCGGAAGACGAGAGTGGGGATGATGACGACTCCGAGGGCGATGGTGAAGACGAGCCGGAGAACGAGGACGAGCCCGGCTACGAGATCGTCAAGGCCAACCGGCCCATCCTCATCCGCGATCTGCTGACCCACACGGCGGGCATCGGTTACGGAAACGGTCCCGCACAAGACCGGTGGGCCGAGGCCGGGATTCAGGGATGGTACTTCGCCGACCGGGACGAACCCATCGGGGAGACCATTTCCCGCATGGCCGAACTACCCATCGACGCCCAGCCGGGCGAGGACTTTGTCTATGGCTATTCCACCGACATCTTGGGCGTCCTCATCGAACGCGTCAGCGGGCTCTCGCTAGACCAATTCCTGCACCAGCGGATCCTCCAGCCCCTGGGCATGGACGACACTCACTTCTATTTGCCGGAGTCGAAGAGAGACCGCCTCAGCGTGGTCTATTCGGCCGCCGAGAACGGCCTGGAAAAAGCGCCCGATCCCGGCGGCATGGTCGGCCAGGGAGCCTACGTCGACGGTCCCCGCAAAAGCTTCTCGGGCGGAGCGGGACTGCTCTCAACGGCCGACGACTATGCCCTCTTCCTGCAAATGATGCTGGAGGGCGGAGCGCTCGGCCAACACCGCATCCTGGGCCGCAAAACAGTGGAAGTTATGACGGTCGATCATCTCAAGGGCAAGGAGATCTCGCCCGGTGTCGGCTTTGGATTGGGCTTTTCCATAGTCAAGGATCTGGGTGCCCGCGGCGTGCCCGGATCGGTGGGCGAATTCGGCTGGGGCGGCGCCTATCACTCCTCCTACTGGGTCGACCCTGAGGAAGAGCTGGTTGTGGTCTATTTCACCCAGCTCATTCCCGCTGGGCGCATCGCCGATCACCTCAAGCTGCGGGCTCTCGTCTACCAGGCCATCGTCGACTAGCTCAGTTCGCCACAGGCTGGGCCCTGGGTTATTGCACGCTTACAGCGTTAGGGAGATCAACGGCTTGATCCCAGGGTGACGCCTTGTCTCGCTGCGCTCGACGGCGGCTGACCCTGGGCTAGCTTATGGCTCGCCTTCAGCGAGCCCCGACTGGCTTTCAACACAGTCCTCCTCCGGCGCCCTAGCAGTGCTCTCGCAGCCTCGCATCGCATCCGCAGCCTTGCCGTGCCATCGTAGCCTTGCCGTGCCATCGTAGCCATGCCGTGCCCCGCAGCCTTGCCGTGCCCCGCAGCCTTTGCCGTGTCTTTGCAGCCTTTGCCGTGTCTTTGCAGCCTTACCGTGCCCGCAGCCTTGCCGTGTCCGCAGCTTTACCATGTCCGCAGCCTTGCCGTGCCGGCAGCCTTGCCGTGCCCGCAGCCTTGCCGTGTCCGCAGCCTTGCCGTGTCCGCAGGTTGCGGTGGCCTCGTGACTTTGCGGGGTCTTTTGGCAGCCTGGCGAAGGATGGGCTTGCTTCAACGATCCGTGCTGCGCTCTTGACCGTTTCCTGACCAGAAATCGACATCACCCCCACCACAATGGCTCCTGGCAGGCGTAAGCTCCTGTGCGAACATCAAAATCAGCCCCGCGAAGTCGAATTCACCTCCCTCGTGGGTTTTGTCGCTTCGGCTTCGCCCGGGCTCTGTCTTATGCCTCGAAACGTCCAGCGTTGGCGGGAAGGAAGTGATGCACAAAGCGACTCTAGGCCTAATGGTCCTGGCCCTCGGCGCCGCAGCCGCCGCGACGGCCTTTTTCAGTCAACCCATTCAAGCTCAGCAACAGGAGGACGGCTTTAAGAACCTTCAGTACTTTCCCTCGGACATCAGCCGTCCTGAGCTGATCGGCCGCATGCGCAACTTCTCCTTTGCTCTAGGTGCGCCCTGCACGCACTGCCACGGCACCGAAGAGCAAACGGGATTCAACCTTCAAGGCGTCGACTTTTCCCTTGACATCAAGCCCACCAAAGCCAAGGCCCGCGAGATGCTCAAGATCGTGGACGCCATCAACGGCGAGTTGCTCAGCGGACTCTCCAGCCGGAGCGACCGCGGCCTGGAGGTCAGTTGCTTCACCTGCCACTCGGGTGCGCCTCTGCCCGAAACGGTCGAACACCGGGTCCTGCGCGTCGTTGCCGAGCAAGGCGCGGAAGCCGCCGTCGACGACTACCGCAAACTGCGCGAGCGCTACTTCGGCTCGGCGGCCTTCAACTTCAAGGAGCAGCCCCTGGTGGAGGTCTCCAGTGAACTGTTCCGCCAGGACCAAGCCGAGGCCTCGCTCAAGATCGCCCAGTTGAACCTGGAGTTTCATCCTCGCTCAAGACAGTCGGTGTGGCGCGCCGCCCAGGCTCACGAACGCCTGGGAAACATCGAGAAGGCCCGCGAGGGCTACCAGAAGCTTCTTGAGCTCGCGCCCAACCATCCTCTTGCCCGTAAGGCGCTGGAGAATCTGAAGGACAAATAGGAAGGGCTGTTAATCGCCGTAAACAGAATTCCGGCACCAGGGCTTGACGGATCGGGGCCCAGCGGGGCTACGCTTGTCAGATGCGCCTGCGCCTGAACCATCAGAGACTCCGGGAGGAAGCGGCCCGCAGCGGACTGAGTCAGAGAGACTTGGCTGACAAGCTGGGCTTGAGCGCTCCTCACCTCTCGATGCTGATGGCCGGCAAGCGTCCTTACCCCAGCCGCCAGACGCGCCGCAAGCTGCTGCGGGGGCTGGAGCTCGACTCCCAGGAGCTGTTCGTCCGCGAACAGGACGAACCCGGGCGGGAAGAGGCCGTCGTCACGACAGGGAAACGAGCCTCTTCCCGCACATTCGAGTGGCGGCCCCAGTCCTTCGCCCGCGATGTGCGCTTCGCTTGCAGGGCGCTCATCAAGCGTCCCGGGCTCACGCTGGTCATGACGCTGACCCTGGCTCTGGGGATCGGCGCCAACAGCGCCATCTTCAGCGTCGTCAACCACGTCCTTCTCAATCCCCTGCCCTTCCGCGATCCTGACCGGCTGGTCCTGATCTGGACCCGCCTGACGGCCAACAAGGTGGAACGCGATTCCACTTCCATGCCCAACTTCCGCGACTTGCGCGACGACAACACCTTTCTGGAGGAGGTGGCGGCCCTAGCCTATCCCTTCGGCGTCAACCTGACGGGAGAAGGACCGCCCCGCCAGATCAAGATGGCCAGCGTCACTCACGGCTTCTTTTCGGTCCTGGGCGTGGAGCCGCTGATGGGACGCGAATTCACGCGGCGCGACGTCGAGCTGCTGACTTCAGCCCGAAGACAAAGACAGCGGCTTGTGGCTCCCTTGATCATCAGCCACGGCCTGTGGCAAAGGCGCTTTGGAGGTGAACCTTCCATCTTGGGACGCAGGGTGGAGATCAACGGCGCGCCCATGCAGGTGGTGGCCGTGATGCCGCCTGAATTTCGCTTCTTCCGCCTGCTCAAGCAGGCCGATCTGGGCATCAGCGTCGAATTGGACGCCTGGGGTCCGTTGGTCACCAACGTGCCGGCTTGGCCGCGCGACCTGCGCACCATCCGAATCGTGGGCCGCCTCAAGCCCGAGCTGTCGCTGGACCAAGCGCGCCAGCAGGCTGAAGCGCTTTCGCAGAGGCTGCGCGAAACCCATCAGGTGCTGGCCCAAAGCGCATTCGAATTCGAACTGGCGCCTTTGCGCAACGATCTGCTGGAGGAAGTCCAACCGGCGCTCACCGCCTTGCAAGGGGCCGTTCTCTTCGTGCTGCTCATCGCCTGCGCCAACGTCTCCAATCTGCTGCTGGCGAGAGGTGCCGCCCGCCGGCGCGAAATCACTATCCGAGCCGCGCTGGGGGCCGGACGTACCGCCATCCTGCGCCAGATGCTGGCCGAAAGCCTGGTTCTGGCCTTGGCGGGCGGCCTCGGCGGATTGGTACTGGCCGTGTGGGGGCTGGAAGGACTCCTCTACCTCAACCAGGAAAACCTGCCGCGGGTCGAGGAGGTCTCCCTGGACGGCCGGGTCCTGGCCTTTACCTTGGCCCTGTGCATGGGTTCGGCGCTGCTCTTCGGACTGCTGCCCGCACTGCGCGTCTCAAGTCCAAACCTGATCTCTGTTCTGCGCCGCAGCGGACGCGCGGGGACGGGAGCCCGCTGGGGACGGCTGCAACGCCTGCTGGTCATCGCCCAAGTGGCACTCTCGCTGGTCCTGCTGGTGGGAGCGGGACTGATGCTGCGCACCTTCGACCGACTGCGCTCGGCGGAACTCGGATTCCAGGCCAAGGACGTCCTCACCTTCAACATCTCGCTGCCTTTCGGACGCTACACCCAAATCCGCGATCAGACCGGCTTCTTCCAGCGTCTGGAAGAGGAACTCAAGCGGCGGCCCCAAGTCGAGGCAGCCGGCAGCATCCTCCATCTTCCCATGAGCGGAGGCTGGTGGACGGGACCCGTCTGGCGGCCTGAGGACGCCCCGGACGCTCCCTCCCTTTCGGCCGATTACCGCATCGTCACCCCAGGCTACTTCGAGGCCCTGGGGGCCCGCTTCGCCGCCGGACGCACTTTTCTCCACCAGGAATACCGGCAAGCCCTCAAGGTGGCCGTGATCGACGACGCCTTGGCCCGCAAAGCCTGGCCCGGCAGCGGTCCGCGGGACGTCTTGGGACGCACCTTGAGCATTCTTCCGGAGCAGAATCCCCCTCATCCTCATCCGCTGCAGATGCGTGTGGTGGGAGTGATCGAGCACGTCCGCAACGTCTTCCCCACCCTGGAGGAGCGCCCCTCGGTCTACTTCCCGCCCGAACTGTGCGTCTTCACCAGCTTCATGGACGTGGCGGTCAAGGGAGTCCCGGGCGCCGATCTCAGGGTGGCCGCCCGACAGGCGATCAACCAGTTGGACCCCGACCTGGGAATGGCTGACATCATGCCCCTCGAGGACTACGTCGAGCGTTCGCTCACCCACACCCGCTTCATCCTATCGCTGATCGCCGTCTTCGCCGGACTGGCTCTGACCCTGGCGCTGATCGGACTTTACGGTGTCATTTCCTACAACGTGAACGCCCGCACCCAGGAGATCGGGGTGCGCATGGCGCTGGGCGCGGGACGCGGCCGCATTCTCCGCCAGGTGCTGCTCCAAGCCTTGAGAATGGCCTCGGCAGGAACGTTGGTGGGAATCGGGGGCGCGCTCTTGGCCACTCAGGGACTGAGCGCCTCGCTGCACGGCGTCAGTCCGCTTGATCCCTGGACCTTCGCCGTCATGGCCCTGTGCCTGCCGCTGACCGCAGTGGCCGCCGCCCTGCTTCCGGCCCGCCGTGCCGCACGGGTCCAGCCCATCCAGGCTCTGCGCGCCGAATAGCGTCGCGCGGCCAACTGAATTGCGGGCCCACTCAGAGCACCCGGGCCAGCACCAGAGTCAAATCATCGCGATGATCGGGATCGCCGGTGTGACTGTTGACCTCGTCCACGATGCGTTGGGCCAGTTCGCGGGGAGGCAATTCGGCGTGCTCCAGCACCAGTCGGCGAAGCCGCTCGTCCCCGAACTCCTCAAGCGCGCTGTTGAAGGCCTCGGTCACCCCGTCGGTGTGAATCAGCAGCACGTCGCCGGCCTCGAGGCGCACACTCTGCTGCTGATAGCGCGATTCGGCGAAAAGACCAACCAGCGTGCCTGTGGCTTCAAGGGCTTCCAGGCTGCGGCCGCTGCCGCCATCGCGCCTCACCACCAAGGGCAGACAATGGCCCGCATTGACATAGCGCAACGTACGGGTGGCGGCGTTGAAGACGCCGCAGAACAGAGAAGCGAACTTGCTGTCCCCGGTGGTTTCGAAGAGGGCCTGATTGACGTCGTGGATCAGGTCCGAGAGAGAGGCCGCGTGCAGCGGCGCCCGGCTGCGCAGGAGGGCCTGAAGGTTGGCCATGAGAAGAGCCGCCGAGATGCCCTTGCCCGAGATGTCGCCCACCGCCATCCACAAGTCTTCCGAATTCAGCTTGAGGAAATCGTAGTAGTCGCCTCCCACTTCCCGCGCTGAATGGCACACTCCATAGTAGTCGAGCGTCTCCAAGCTGGGGAGACGCTGAGGGAAGAGCTGGCGCTGAACCTCTTTGGCGATGCGCAACTGCTCGGCTAAGAGCTGGTTCTCGCGCTTGAGCCGCCAGTGATCCAAATCCTGAAGGACCGTCTGGCGCAGCGTGAAGGGTTCCCAAGGCTTGGTCACGTAGCGATGGACTTGGCCTTCATTGATGGCGTCCATCAGATTGTCGACGTCGGCGTAGCCGGTGAGAATGATTCGGATGGCCTGAGGGGAAGTGGAAAGCGATTCCTTGAGCAGGTCGACGCCGCTGATGCCGGGCATTCGCTGATCGGTGATGATGACGTCAAAGCGGTCGTTGCGCAGCAGGGCCAAGGCGTCCTCCCCGCTCTTGGCTTCGCGCACGGCGAAATCGCGCATGAAGGTGCGCTTCAGCTTCTGCAGGTTGGCCAACTCGTCGTCAACGACCAGAATGCTTTGTTTGTCGTTCATCCCTTGAAAGCTCCCGATTATACACGCGCCTCGCTCGGCTGAGATCCATTCTCATATTTCTTAAGAGTCCTTACTTAGGGCTTTTCAACGGCTCACATTTGTGGTACTAAAGTTCATGCTGGTACACCCTGAGGTCCACGATCAATGCTAAGAATCCGTTTGTTGTTTGCTCTGACTATGGCAGGCACCTTGCCGGGGTGCGCTGCCTCCGGGCCCGAGGACTCATCGCCCGGCCAGGAGCCGGAAGGGACTTCCTGGGCCTATGGGCGTTGGGACGTGGTGGTCCAACACCCTGAGGGCGAATATCCGTCCTGGTTCGAAATCACTTCCGGCGACAACGGGCCCAGCGGCCGCTTTGTAGGACGATGGGGCAGCGCCCGGCCTATCCCGCAACTGCATGTCGAAGGGCAGGAGCTGCGTTTCTCGTTGCCCGTGCAATGGGAAGAACATAGCCAGGACATGCGCTTTGAAGGCCGCTTCGAGGACGGCCGCGTCGAGGGCGAAACTAACGCCGCCGACGGCTCCATGGTGCCGTTCAGGGCGGTGCCGGCGCCCCCGCTGGAACGTTCCGGCCAAGTCGACTTCGCCCAAGAACCCGTCGATCTGCTGGCCGATGGACTCGAGGCCTGGAGACTGCGCCATGCGGAGGGCCCCGACGGCTGGAGTTTTGAAGAGGGCGTGCTGGCCAACCAGCCTCCCAGCGTCGACCTCATCACCCGTCAGGAATTCGGCGACTTCAAGCTGCAGGTGGAGTTCCTGATGCCCGAGGGCAGCAACTCAGGCGTCTACTTGCGGGGACACTACGAGGTGCAGATCCAGGACGACCACGGCAAGGAGCCTGACAGCCACAACTGCGGCGGACTCTACGGCTTCATCACTCCCAGCCAAATGGCCTGCAATCCGGCCGGCGAGTGGAACCGCTACGAGATCACCCTGGTGGGACGCACTGTCACGCTAGTCTGCAACGGCATCACCATCATCGAAGGGCAGGAAATCCCAGGCATCACCGGCGGCGCTCTAAGCAGCGATGAGGACGGCCGCGGCCCCATCATGCTGCAGGGCGACCATGAAGCCGTGCGCTACCGCAACCTGTTGCTCTGGCCGGCCCTGCACGGGGAGGGCCAAGGCGGCGGATCATCAGACGGCAACGGCCCCTAGCCTAAGGAGAAGACATGCAGCGCAGAGAAGTTTTGAAGCAAATCGCAGCCGCCCTGGGGATCCCGGCGCTGGCCGCCCTTTCCTCTCAGGAGATTCTGGCTGCGGGACATGCCCTCCACAAGGCGGCCCCGGCTTCGGCCGCCGCGCCTCAGGCGCTCCATATCTTCCGCACCTTGGATCCCCACCAGGATCAAACCGTCACCCGGATCGCCGACATGATCATCCCCGAGACCGACACGCCAGGTGCCGCCGAGGTGGGAGTCAACGAGTTCATCGACCGCCTCCTTACCGAGTGGTACCCCCAGGAGCGCAAAGACTTCTTCCTCAGGGGACTGGCCGGGCTGGACGCCGAGTGCCGGCAGCGCTATTCGGCCGACTTCATCGACTGCGACGAAGACCAGCAATCTGACATCCTCACCGGGCAGGAAGAAGAAGCCCTGCGCCTGTCCCGCCAAGCCGGCGGCGGAGGCATGAGCTGGGGAGTCTTTTCGCCGCCCGTCGTGCACTACTTCCACATGCTCAAGTGGATGACGCTGTTCGGTTACTACACCTCGCAGGTCGGCATGGTGGAAGAACTGGGCTGGCGGGTGATCCCGGGCCAATACATCGGCTGCCGCCAGAACGGCTAGCCGAAGACGAGTCAAAGAAGAGAGAAGAGGCGGAGAAGTTCATGGCCAATATCGTGCAAAACAAGGTGTGGGACGCAATCGTGGTGGGCTCGGGCATTTCCGGGGGCTGGGCCGCCAAGGAACTGACCGAAAAGGGACTGGAGACGCTGGTGCTGGAAGCGGGACGGCCCATCGATCCCGGACGCGACTATGTCGAGCACCTGCCCTCTTGGGACTTGCCCTACCGCGGCATGCTCAGCCCCGAGGACTCGCGAACCCGCCACATCCAACGCCTCTGCGGGGCCTGCGAAGGGTGGGCCGCCAAATTCTTCGTCAACGACCTGGAAAATCCCTACACCTTCGACGAAGATGAGCCCTTTCACTGGATCCGCGGACGCCACGTGGGCGGACGCTCCATCATGTGGGGACGCCAGTCCTACCGCTGGAGCGACCTCGACTTCGAAGCCAACGCCCGCGACGGACACGGCGTCGACTGGCCCATCCGCTACACGGACATCGCACCTTGGTACGACTATGTGGAGCGCTTCGCCGGCATCTCGGGCGCCAAGGAAGGACTCGACCACCTGCCCGACGGTGAATTCCTGCCGCCCATGGACCTCAACTGCGTCGAGCAGCACGTGCGCGAGCAGTTGCTGGACAAGTTCGGCGGACGGCGCCTGCTCACCATCGGACGCACGGCCATCCTCACCCAGTCCCACAATGGACGCGCCGCCTGCCATTATTGCGGGCCCTGCCATCGCGGATGCATCACCGGCTCCTACTTCTCCAGCAACAGCTCCACACTGCCCGCCGCCCGCGCCACGGGACGGCTCACCGTGCGTCCCTACAGCGTGGTGCGCAGCCTCAACTTCGACCCCGAGACGGGCAAAGCCTCGGGAGTCAACATCGTCGACGGCCTGACCATGGCCAACGTCGAAATCCGCGGCAAGATCATCTTTCTCTGCGCCTCGTCCTTGGAATCGACCCGCATCCTGCTCAATTCGGCCGACCGCGACTTCCCCGAGGGGCTGGCCAATTCCTCAGGCCAATTGGGACGCAATGTCATGGATCACACCATGGGCGGCGGCGCCGTAGGCACCATGCCGGGATGGGAGAAGCAGGAGTTCTTTTCCCAGCGTCCCAACGGGATCTACCTGGCCCGCTTCCGCAACGTCAACAGCCGCCATCCCGACTTCCTGAGAGGCTATGCCTACCAAGGAGGCGCCTTCCGTCCCCGCTGGGAACGCGGCGTGGCCATGGCCGGATTCGGAGCCGACTTTAAGAACAAGCTCAAGGAGTACGGCCCCTGGAGCATGCGCCTCTACGGCTTCGGCGAGTGCCTGCCCAACCCCGAAAACCGCATTACCATCGATCCGGACAAGACCGACCGCTGGGGCATTCCCGTCCTCAAGTTCAAGGTCAAGTGGAGGGAAAATGAGCGCAGGATGCTGGAGGACATGCGTGACTCGGCCGCTGAAATGCTGGAGGCCGTGGGGGCAAAGAACGTGGTTCCCTTCCTGGAAAACAACGCCCCCGGCTTGACCATCCATGAGATGGGTACGGCGCGTATGGGTCACGATCCCAAAACCTCGGTCCTGAACGCCTACAACCAGTGTCACGACGTCCGCAACGTCTTCATGACGGACGGCGCCTGCATGACGTCGTCGGCCAACCAGAATCCCTCCCTGACCTACATGGCGCTGACCGCGCGGGCCGCAGACTACGCCGTCAAAGCCATGGCAGATGGAGAGATCTGAACACAACCGCTTCCCAGAGGATGCCGACCATGAACCGTCGACGCTTTTTGCACTCCGCCGCCCTGGCATCAGCCATTCCCTTCCTGCCGCGCCCTCTTCAAGGGTCGGCAGGCCGCCTGACGGAGGCCCAATCCATGAAACAGCTCCGTCCTCTGGGAGTCCAGCTCTATACCGTCCGCAGCCTCATGCAGGACGACTTCGAAGACACCCTGCGCAAGGTTGCCGAGGTGGGCTACCGGGAAGTGGAGTTTGCCGGATATTTCGGGCGCACGGCCGAGCAGGTCCGCAACCTCTTGGATGAGCTGGGACTCAAGGCTCCCGCCGCTCACCTTCCCCTCCAGCGCGTCCGTGGGAATCTGCAGGAGGCGATCGACTTCGCCAAGACCGTGGGTCATGAATACCTGGTGGTGCCCTGGCTCGATCAGGAACTGAGAAGGTCGGTTGAGAGCTACAGCGAGGTTGTAAAGATCCTCAATCAGGCCGGTCGGGAGTGCCGCCGGCAGGGGGTGCGGTTGGCCTACCACAATCACGATTTCGAATTCCAGCCGGTGGAAGGACGCGTCCCCATGGACCTGATGCTGGAGGAAAGCGATCCCGAGGCGCTGGACATCGAAATGGATCTCTATTGGATCACCAAGGCGGGACAGGACCCGCTCGACTATTTTCGGCGCTATCCGGGACGCTTCAAGCTCTTTCACGTCAAGGACATGGCTGACACCCCCGAAAAGGGCTTCGCTTCAGTAGGCCAAGGCATCATCGACTGGCCCCGCATTTTCCGCCAAATCCCTCAGGCTGGGACCGTCCACTACTTCGTCGAACAGGACCAGCCGGGAGACGATCCTATCGGCAGCATCCGCACCAGCTTCCAATATCTCAAGGACCTCGAATACTGAGGAAGTGCGCAGGCCACCCTGACAGGACCTGCGCCGCCTCGAAAGGCACCTGCTAGTAGGGAGGCTGTTCGGGGCAGAGTTCAAAGCACTCCTGACACACGTAGGTGATGGTGCAGGAAGCGTAGTTGAGCCCGCCCGAATAGGTGCAGGGCGACTGGGTCACGGTGGTTTCTCTCCAGTTGGGACCGCAGTTGGCTTCGATCTGCCAGCGGGCCTTGGTGCAGGCATGCATCTGGGCCCAGGCGCAGTTGGGTTCGGCGTGGTTAGCCACTGCCGTCTGCTCTCCTCCCACGTCGAAGCAACGGAGGCAGGGCAAGGCCGAGGCCGAAGCGGCCAAGGCGAATACAACAACCCCGCCCAAAGCCAGTGCAAAGAGCAGTCTAGCGATTCTTCCATTCATTAAGATCTCCTCAGATTGGGAGCGGCGTGCGGCCGTCCGCAGCCGACTCGGCTCCGGCCTTGAGCGGGGGGACCGTCCCGCCGCCGTTGCCGCTCATGAGTCATGCCAAGTATGGAGAAGCCCGAAACCGCATGGCCGCAGAGTCTATCCATTTCACTGGTTTAAACAATTTATTATCGAAACTCTGTATCCGGTGATCGTTTCGCCAAAGCCCTGCCGGCGCTCGTTCCGCCGCCCTGCCACACCGCGGGCAAATCTCACGGGAGCAAAATCGGAGATTGAGATAAAAAGCTCCAGGACTCTGGTCCAGCACGGACTGAGACACTGTCTGCGCCCTTGCCTGCGTGGATGGGTGCTGCCAGGAGTCCTTCCAGCAAAAACGACAAATCAGGAGCCTGAAATGAGGAAGTGGGTCAAGGGATGGGAACTGACAGCGGCCAGTTGTGCTGGCCACGGGTCCTCGCGGGCACGGGGCAGCCCGCCGATTGGGACTGACGGCCACATCCGCCCGACAGTGAGGTCTGGCCGCAGTGGCACGGGGATGCGGACGCCGTCAAAGGAAGGTTCAGGAAGTATGAAAGCAGGCCCGTCGACGGTCGACGGGCCTGCCGGTCCGATCAGGTGTTAGGGGACCAACGGGCCGCACAGCTCGTCGGTGCAGGTCACGCACTTGTAGGTGATCGTGCAGGTGGCGTGATTTAGTCCGCCCGAGTAGGTGCACGGTGAGATGCTGACGTTGGTCTCAATCCAGTCGCCGCAGGAGATATTCCAGCGGGCTTTGGTGCAAGCGTGCATCTGGGCCCAGGCGCAGTTGGGTTCAGCGTGATTGGCCGAAGTGACTTGCTCGGGTCCCGTGAAGCAGCGGGGACACTCAAGGGCCGTCAAGGAAGTGGCGGATGCGAAGAGCAACACGCTACACAACGCCAGGGTGAAGAGCACTTTTGCGATTTTTGAAGTCATAGAGATCTCCTAAAATGATTTGCTGAAGCGGCTCGGCTTGGCAGCATCCTCGAGGAGGCCGCCTCGGCGGGGGGACCGGTCCGCCGCCGGCGCCGCTCTTCTCAAAGACAGTATGAGCTAATGGGGAAATGATTATGGATTGAGAAGCGTATCCTATTTGTTTTTTATCACTACGCTTCAACGCCAGATGCAGCCGCTTCGGAAACCCAAACTATTGCCCGATTGGAATAATATTGAATTCTATGACACGCTCTACGTCTAAATCAAAACCTATCTCACGTTTGCATTTACTCCACAGAGTATATTTATGACAGGTTGTTTGACGGTGTGAAGCACAAGCTGTGGCTTGCAGTCTTAGCATGTCTTCATATGCCAAGCCACTTGACTTGGCCTGGCCTGAAGCCTGAAGGCCCCCTGCAAGGCGATCATAGGTAAAGATCTCCTAGGGTATTCTTTCCCCTACCCGGCCCTCCAAATGCAAGGTTCTTACTCTGACAAGGCTCCCGCTGGAAGCAAATGGAGGACGGCTTGACAAGCGCCAGGCCCCGGCTGGCGGGAGATGAACGCAGGCGGACTCCTTGCTGCAGCGGCTGGCAGAGCCGAGGCAAACCCTTCTCCGGCACCTTTGGACTGCAATTTGCACCTTCCATAAGCAGACATTGAAGAAGCTCGACTCCCCAGTCTGCGGCGTGCAAGGCCTCGTCCCCCGGCAGCCGCCAACAGATACTTGCGAAGGAACCCCATGAGTCCACACTTGAAACCGATTGAACGAAGCCTGGCGTCATGGCTGGTCGTTTTGCTGACCATCCTGACGTGCGGATCGTGGAGCTTGGCGCAGAGCAGCGAAAACATGCCCCAGGCTCAGGAACCGATCCGGGTGGAAACCGAGACCGTGCGCGTGCCCGTCGTGGTCATCGCCGACAATGAAGAAGGAAAGAGCCAACTGGTCACCAACCTCAAGCGCGGCAACTTCATGGTTTACGAAGACGGCAGGCCCCAGGAAATCACCAGCTTTTCCAGCGGGGCCGAAGAGCCTCTGACGCTGGTACTGTTGCTGGAAGACAGCGAGACGGTGCAATACCTGAAAGACGAGATCTACCGGCCGGCGGGGATGTTCGTCTCCCAAATCATGGGCAATAAGGATTATGCCTCCATCATCGCCTTTGACCGTCAGCCTCATCTGCTCACAGACTTCACCCGCAACGAACAGAAGCTGCTGGACGAAGTACGCGTGATCGCGCGCAATCCGCCCGCCCTGAGCCAAGGTGCGCTCTTCGACGCCGTCAAATTCACTTTGGTGGGCGGAGTGCTGGACGACGTCGAATACAAGGGACTGGCTGGCGTCAAGGGACGCACGGGCGTGATTCTGATCGCTTCCGGCGTCGACGGCTTCAGCCGGACCAACTATGGGGAGGCGCGCCACATCGCGGCCAACGCCGGGGTTCCCATCTATGCCATCGGCGTGGGCGAGAGGGCCTTCATCCGTTCTTCGCCCTACATGAGCGGCCCTCAGCGCATGACCTTCCGTCAGGCGCAACTGCAGCTCAGGACGCTGGCCCGAGAGTCGGGGGGACGCTTTTACAGCGTACGCTTTGAGGGTGCCTACGAGGACGTCCTCGGTTCCATTGCCCAAATGCTGCGCTTTCAGTACACGCTTGGATACGTCCCCGACCGGCCCCTGACCACCGACGAAGATGAAGAAGAACGCGAGATCACGGTCAAAGTCGACTTGGACGGAGACGGAAAAGCGGATGAAGAAGGCGTTGAGCTGCAATACCGCCAGAAGTACTGGATTGGCAACGACATTGAGTATCTGCCGACGAGCCGCTGACCCAACTGCGAGGCTGAGGTCAACCCGGCGCCACGGAGAAGAATAGAACCGAGACGACGATCTGAATTGGGATCAGCTTCCCAGTCGGCATCCCAAGGCAGTTGAAATAAGGATTGATCACTTATGCTACGAGAATTCACTTTACGAAAAATGACAGCTTTCTTGATGCTGCTCTTGTTTCCCCTCTACAGCCCGCTCTCACTGCTGCTGGCTGCGGGAACGCAGCAAGCCGAAACTCTCTCGCCCGAGGAGTTGCGGCCCTACCTCGACCGCACTTACCTGGAACTCTTCCAAAAGGCCCCTGAATGGAACTTCCCCGATCAGCCTCTGGACGAGCTTGAGGACCGGCTGGAAGACGAAAAGGACCGCGAGGAGGAGCAGCTTGAGGACGAGAAGGACCGCATCGAGGACACCATCGATGGCGCCCAGAAACAGCTCAAGCAGATGAACAAGAACAACGAGGAATCTCCCCAAGCCTCCGAGCGCCGCCACCGGCTCCACTGCCGCATCCAGAGCAAGCGTCAGGAGCTGAACGAAGTCAAGCTGACCTTGGAAAAAGGCCTCGATCTCAAGTACGACAACAAGAAGGCCAAAGTCAAGGTGCTGAAGGAATGGCCTGAGGAATACGCTAAACTGCAGCAGAAGCTGGAGAGCGGCGAAGTTGTGGAGCGCAAATTTTCAGATTTTCGCGACATCGGCTTCCGCTCCGGTCCATTCGAAGGCCAGAAAAAGGACGTTGAGACCGGACGCGAGGCCATTCAGCGCATGAAGGAACGCGACCTTCTGCCGCCGGAGGTGGAGGATCCCGAAGTCATGTCCTACATGAACGATCTGGCCAACCGCCTGGCACGTCACTCCGACATGCGCGTGCCCCTTAAGCTGCACGTCCTCAAGAGCGAAGAAATCAACGCCTTCGCCCTTCCCGGAGGCTTTCTCTTCGTCAACAGCGGACTGATTCTCAAGGCCGAAGAGGAGTCCGAACTGGCCGGAGTGGTGGCTCATGAGATCGCTCACGCCGCCGCCCGCCATGGGAACCGTCTCATGTCAGACGCCCAGATCGCCAACATCATCATGCAGGCGGCTCAAGTCGCCGCTCTGGTGCTGACGGGAGGCGTCTCCTCCATCGGCACTTACTACGCCCTGCAGTACGGCTTCCTGGGGCTGGGTCTCGTCATGAACTTGACCCTGCTGGGCGTTTCCCGCGACTTCGAACGCGAAGCCGACATTCTCGGCACCCAGTACCTGTGGGACGCCGGCTACGACACAACGGGATTTGTCAGCTTCTTTAGCCGCATGGCTCAGGAAGAGGGCTACGTCACAGGACTGAGCTGGTTCCGCACACATCCGCCCTTTTACAAGCGCATGTCGGTGACCTTCCGCGAAATGACCATTCTGCCTGAAAAGGAAGAGGTCATCGTCGACCGTCCGGCCTTCCATGAGGCCCAGGAGCAACTGAAGGAGATCGTGGAATCGATGAAGGAGAAAGACGAGGACGCCCCCACCCTCAAGCGCGTCTATGACTGCCCGGGTATGGAGGAAGGCTCCCAGTCCGAGTCGGTCGAGACGCAGGGAGCCGGAGCCTGCTGATGAGAGTCTAGACCCATACCCAATGAATCGTTCCCAGCCCGTCCGGCCTTGCCGCCGGACGGGCTTTCTCTTTTTGGGGTGAACTTTTTCCCTTCGCTTGTGTCGAAATCTCTAAGGAATTCTCTTCTGCCGCGTTATCCGATCGAAAGGACGTAAGGCTGTGAGAAAGAAACCGCCCTTGAGCCGCAAGCCCGACACGCAATGGATCGAGGAGGCCATCGACCGCTTTCAAGGCCGCCTCATCCGCTACGCCTGGCGCCTGCTGGGAGATCCCGAGGAAGCCCGCGACGTGGTGCAGCACGTCTTCTGCAAGCTGTGCCGCGAAGACCCGGCGCGCCTCAACGGCCACCTGGCTCCCTGGCTCTATACCGTGTGCCGCAACCGCGCTCTCGACGTCCTGCGCTTCGAGCAGCGTTTCCACGACGGCAAACGGCCTCTCGACCAGCGTCCAGGACACGAGCCTTCGCCCTTGCGGCGGCTGGAAGTCCGGGAGGAGCTCTCCCAAATCGAGAACCTGCTGGAGAAGCTTCCCCGCCACAAGCGCGAGGTGGTGCTGCTCAAGTACGATCATGGATTCAGTTACCGCCAGATCAGCCAGATCACCGGCCTGAGCGAATCCAACGTGGGCTTCATTCTTCACACCGTCCTTAAGGAAGTCCGCGGCAAGCTCGCTTCACCCCCGTCATCTCAGACGCAGCAGCTTGGGAGAATTCAATGAATAACTACGACGATCCCCGCCTGACCGCTTACCTCTTAGACGAATTGCCAGAAGAGGAGCGCCGTGAATTCGAGCGCCTTTTGGAAGAAGATCCTCAACTCCGCGCCGAACTGGACTCGCTGCGCGCCGCCTCCGAGTCGCTCGACCTTCACTTGTCGCGAGAACTGCTCTCGTCCGATTGGGAGATTGGGGACCAGCGGCGTGAGGAAATCCTGCAGTCGCTTTCCGGCGACCAGGACGCAGCGCCGCAGTCCGGCGGCCGCGACCGCTCCCTGCGCTTCTCGATCCTAACCCGCAGCCGCGAAGGCTTAGCCCTGGCCGCCTGCCTGATCTTGGCGTTCGGGCTCTATCTGACTTTGCCCTCTCAGTATGGGAACGGCTCCAAGCTGATGGATCTGGTCACAGGCGATACCAGCAGTTCTCATCGTACGATCGTGGCTCTCCCCGTTCCCTCCGAGCCAGGGCCTCCTGGCGGCTCCAGATCGAAGACGATAGGCCAGACAGCGGAGGAATTGGGTGCCAGTCAAACAGCCAGCTCGGTTTCAGTGCTGACACCTCCGTTGGAGAAGCGAGTGCAAGCGGGTGAATCAACCAAGTCGAACGCATCTTCCAGAGATCTCAAGGCGGCTGAAGTGGATGCTGTCGCCGCCAAAACCGTCGGCGGCGCCTCCTCGCCGCAAACGGGTACCCGGCGTGTCGATCAGTCCGGCCGCTCCTCGGAACCTGCCGTGGGCGACGAAGATGCTCAACGGCGGTTCGCCCAGTTGGAGCGCAGTGAAGCGTCGGCCCGGGACTTGTCGCGCGGCCAGCTCTTAGATAACAACGTCGAGAAGGTTCAGGCCGAGCAGAAGAAGGATGCGCATGACCGTTCACGGCAGCTTTCCGAAAACCGCCAGGAGCTTCCTATCAACGGACGCAATGTCGTTTCGTTCGCCTACTTGAACAGTCGCGGCGAAGTGGTTCCCCCTCCCGCCAGCCCTACGCCGGTTCCGCTTCCGCGCCCCAATCCCTATCTGCCCGATTCCCGTTCGACCCAGCCCCGGCCGGTGGACCGGGAAGGCTACGACCACATTCAGGAAAACGACTTCCAAAGAGCCGCTGAAAGTCCCCTCTCGACGTTCTCCATCGACGTGGATACGGCTTCCTACTCCAACGTGAGGCGATTTTTGCAGCAGGGACAGCGTCCTCCCCGCGACGCCGTACGCATCGAAGAGCTGATCAACTACTTCCGCTACAACTATCCCCAGCCCCTTGAGGCCCATCCTTTCTCGGTCAACACCGACCTGATCGTATGTCCCTGGCAGCCCCAGCACTACCTGCTGAGAGTAGGACTGCAAGGGCTCGAAGTGGACGCCTCGCAGCGCCCGCCGGCCAATCTGGTCTTCCTCATCGACACCTCAGGATCGATGAGCTCCCCCGACAAGCTTCCCCTTCTGCAGCAGGCCTTCCGCATGCTGGCGGGGGAATTGCGTCCCCAGGATCAGATCGCCATCGTGACCTACGCCGGATCGGCCGGACTGGTGCTGCCTTCCACGCCGGGAACGGCCCGGGAGCAAATCGAAGCCGCCATCGGCAACCTGCGCAGCGGCGGATCCACCAACGGCGCGGGAGGCATCCGCCTGGCTTATCAGACGGCCCGCCAGCACTTCATCGAAGGCGGCATCAACCGCGTCCTGCTGGCTACTGACGGCGACTTCAATGTAGGCGTCAGCAGTCAAGGCGAACTGGTCGAACTGATCGAACAGGAACGCCAAAGCGGCGTTTTCCTGACCGTGCTGGGATTTGGCAGCGGCAACCTCCAGGACTCCAAGATGGAGCAACTGGCCGATCACGGCAACGGCCACTACGCCTACATCGATTCGCTGCGCGAGGCCCGCAAGACGCTTGTAGAAGGCGCTGGCGGAGCCCTCATGACCATCGCCAAGGACGTCAAGATCCAGGTCGAGTTCAATCCCCTGGAAGTGGGTGCCTACCGACTCATCGGCTACGAGAACCGCCGCCTCCAAGCCGAGGACTTCAATGACGACCGCAAAGACGCCGGCGAGATCGGCGCCGGTCACTCGGTCACCGCTCTCTACGAGATCATTCCGGCCGGACTGGAGGGGGACGTCCCGGCAGTCGACAGTCTGCGCTACCAGCAGCCCACCGTCCCCTCCGCCGTGGCAGCCTCAGGCGAGTTGGCCACGGTCAAGCTGCGCTACAAGCGTCCTCAGGAAAGCCACAGCCTGCTCCTCGAGCAAACGGTGGCAGCCTTCCCTCTTCAATGGCGTTCCGGCGATCCCGAAACGCTGATGGCTGCCTCGGCGGCCATCTTCGGCATGCTGCTGCGCCAGTCCGCTTACAGCGGCCAAGCCACACCCCAACTGGCCGAGCAACTGGCCTTGGCCGGCATGGCCTTCGATCCCGGCGGCCACCGTGCCGAATACCTGTCCATGCTTCGCAGTTCCCGTCAACTTCTGCTCCCCCGGAAGTGACGGCACCTGGGTGCCCGGAAACCTTCAACCGGGCGCCCAACCCCTCTCGGGCGCGGCCCCAAGAGCGTCCCGCCGCAGGCGCCTGCAGGCGGCCGCGCCCGAGCTTTGGGAAAGTCCCTGCAAGTTGTCCTGAATCCGACTGCGCCCTCCCTCCCGAGTCACTTATCTTTGTTAAAGTATTTTTCATTATTGCGAATGTAATTCTGGGCCCTGTGAACTACCCGCAGTGGACACTTGAGGGAAAGAGAACCAGCCCTCACCTGATCTGGAGCATCAGCATCAGGGCGAGAGCCGCCAAGAGGAGGCGATAGAGAACAAAGGGAAGCAGGGTGGCTGACCGCAAGTAGCGCAAGAAGTACTTGATGCACAGCCAGCCGCTGACAGCCGCCGAGGCCATTCCTGCCAGCAGCACCTGTACGGGAATGGCCTCTTCCCCGCCCCACAGCAAGTCGGCCCCCTTTAGAGCCGCGGCACCGGCGATCAGGGGAGTGGCGATGATGAAGGAGAAGCGTGCCGCGTCCCAGCGGCGCAAGCCTAGGAACAAGGCCGCCGCAATGGTGATTCCGGAGCGGCTGACTCCGGGAGCCAGTGCCAAGGACTGCGCCAAGCCGATGAGCAGGGCGTCGCGCAGCGTCACCGACTCGCCGTCGCGGCTTTGAGCGCCCCGGCGGTCGGCCAGTCCCAGCAGCAGCCCGAATGCCGCCAGGTTGAAGATGACCACACCAGGACCCCTCACTGCGGCCTCAATGAAGTCCTTGAAAAGGAGACCGGCAACCACGGCGGGCAAACTGGCCACGATGATCTGCGGCCAAGTCGGCGTGAAGCTCGCGCCGCCCGGCTCCAAGCTGCCTGAATCGCTTGAGTCACGTCCCACGAGCCGGGCCAGAAGAACCATCCAGTCCCGCCGAAAGTAGATCAGAACAGCCACCAAGGTGCCCACGTGCAGCATGACGTCGAAGGCCAGGCCCAAGGGTCGCCAATCCATCAACCAGGGCAGCAGCAACAGGTGACCCGAACTCGATATGGGCAGGAATTCGGTCAAGCCCTGCAGAATCCCCAACAACAAGGCCTGGAGAACCGGATCGTCGAGCATGCCGGGATTCTATCTTGTTTGCAGTGCGGCGGGCGAGAGAAGTTGGGCGAAGCCCAGGCTCCAGATCTTAAGCATGGTCATAATGGCTTCGCGGCTGCCCTGGCGCGGGCGCAGCCAGTAGAGCCGCAGGCGCACGGGCTCCGATTCCACAACGTAGTTCTGCCAACCCTCGATTTCTTCGCCGTCGGCCAGCCGTTCCGCCAGTTTTTGAGGACACTGCCAGCGGTAGAAGATGTCTCCAGTCATGCGCTGGTGATCGATGGCCAAGACGGCGGCTTCTGATCCGGCATCCTTGGCGGTCTGCTCGAAATCCAGGCGCCGCAATTCAAATTTGGCTTCTAGAGAGTCGAGGGCCGTCGACAGTTCGTTCTCCATGCCACGCCTGAAAAGCCGCTCCAAACGCTCGACCAAGGCGGCCAGGTCAGGCTCGCCCATGTAGAAGTCTTTAAAGGTGGGCGGACGGCCCTGATAGAAATCGAAGAGTTCTTCAAACCCCTCGGCGCGAACACCGGCTAAACGGAAGACCTCGCGGGGATCGACTTCGCAGGCGCGGGCAATACGCAGACAGGAGTCCATGGTGGGTTGCCCGCCGCTCTTAGCCGAGAACCAACGCGCCACCGAGGTATGCTCGACACCCAGGCACTCGGCAATCTTGCGCTGACTCATGCCGGGGAAGGTGCCTCGCAGCAGCTCTGCTACCGTCTTGTAATCCCCCATCTTCTCTCGCAATTCGAGTCGCGAGACTCGTGTTTGTAACACCCTGCAACAAATTTTTTAATTTTTTTGTTGCAAGACAGTACACCATCCGCTATGATCTCTATGTCAGCAAGAATAGAGATGGCCACGAGCCTTTACAGCTTAACGCTTTTGCTTTCAACTTTCCACCCAGTTGTTGGCATTCGAGCCTAGCCGTCGCGGAAAACGCCTCCAAGGTGCCCCTGCAGTGTGTGTGCGGGGTTCCGGAGGGCTTGCGATTGGGCGGCTTGGGCGTGTTCGACGCCCCCGCCCAGGTCAGCTGAGCGTCGGGTGGAAACTGCTCGTCGCCATCCAAATTCGGATCAGGACGGCTGTTGCGTGTTGCAACACGCAACAGCGCCCGCCTGATGAAGGCCGCGCCGAAAGGGTGACAGCGCCTTGCGCTGTTTCGAACCGGCTGATTCAGAGGGGTCTGAAGTCCATAGCTGCGCTGGCAAGTCTCGAAGGCGCAAGGCGGTCGCTCGCTGCGGCTTCTGCGCTGAAGAGGTTCGACACTCTATTCTCCGCTTAAGAAAAAAGGGAAGAACTGCGTCCAACCGGGCTTGGCCCGGAGCGGACAGAGAACGCCAGAAGAGCTCTGCTCTTCGTATAAGGAGGGAAAAGTGCGATCAACAGGAGCCATTAACAACTACGTAGCTCACCGCTTAAGGGAGATACGCACGGCCAAGAAATTGAGTTCACAGGAAGTTGCCCGTCGAACTGGCATCGCCACCGGATCCTATAGTTGTTTGGAGAATGGGTGGTATCGAATCAACCTCGACAACCTTTTCAAGATTCTGCACGCCCTGGACACCGAGGTGACCGAGGTGTGGCCGCGCCCCAAGGATGAGGGCCAAGACGGTCCGATTGACGAGGACTACTTGAAGAAGACGGTGCGCAAGGCCCTCGACGAGGGGCCCCGTGAAATGGAACTGGACGATGTCCTGGATTCAGTGTGTGAGGCTTTCGGAGTGGGCAAGGGCCAGCTTCAATCCAAAATGCGCAGTTGGGCCCGCCTGAGCCAAGCTCGTGCCGCCTGCGGACTCCTGGTCAAGGAGTCGCCCAGCCTCAGCCTGACTGACCTGTGCGGACTTCTGGGCTGCAGCCTCTCCTCCATGAGCCACCTGATGCGCCGTCATATGGACGCTCTGGACGAAGGCGGAGAGATGGGAGAAACCATGGAACGGGCCCGGCGCGCCCTGCGCGAGCGGCTCACCCGGAACAAAGGGCAAGAAGCCGAGGACGCCGAACTGGTGCAGAAAGCCGGATAGCGTCGGAGCCCTTTTTCACACCAATCCGCCCAAAAATCAAACGGCCCCGCCGGATGCTGGAGACAGCCGGCGGGGCCTACATCAGAGTCCTGATAGCGAGGACTTGATGCTTGTCTTCCATTCTATCGCAAGGACACTGCCGTGGTCCCGGAGGGAGGAATCCTCCTGCTCGGCAGCCTGTTTCCTTGTCCTTGAGGGAGGCGTTCTCGCTTTCAGGGATTGCAAGGAGAACGTCATGACCACTCCCCCCAGGCTCAACCCCGTCAATGAGTTCGTCTGCGGATCCATCCGCCGCCTCCGCCAGTCGCGCGGACTGGGCATCGAGGAAATGGCCCGGCGCGCGGGCATTCCCCCCGGATCTTATTCCTGTCTGGAAACGGGGCGCTACCGTCTCAATCTGGAGAATCTCTTCCGCATCCTGGCCGTCTTGGAAGTCGAGATCGCCGACGTCTGGCCTCAGCCGCCGGAGGATGTCCCCAGCCAACTGACCCGGGCCAGCGTCGATGAGGCCGTCAGCCAAGCCGAACGCCGACGCCCTCCCCGGGCCCGCATGGAAGATCTCCTGACCGCCGTCTGCCGCACCTGCTTCGTGACCCGCCGGGAGTTGGCTTCGCGCCAGCGCAGCGCCCGTCTCTCGAGGGCCAGGGCCATCGCCGCCTTTCTGGCCTGGGAGACGGGGCATCTGACTCTCAGCGGACTCAGCCGGCGGCTGCGGCGCGACGTCTCTTCCATCAGCCATCAACTGCGCCGCTTCCGCAACCGGCTTGAGAAGGACTCCGATTCGGCCGTGATCCTGCGCCAGACCCGGCGCACGCTGGAAGAGTTGTTGCGCCGCCGCCATCTCCGCCGCTTGACGGGTAACTCTCTCCGGGATTAAGCCCGCTTCATTGATTATCCCTGTCGAAGGCGGCGTCAAAGGCCACCTCCGAAGGCGGGAAGTCGACTTGACGCACGAAGGCGCAGGCCTCGGCAGCGCCATGCTCGCGGTTCATGCCGATGTCTTCCCATTCCACTGAGAGAGGGCCGCCATAGCCGATCTGGTTGAGGGCCCGCATGACCAGGTCGAAGTCGATCTTCCCCCGTCCCGGCGAACGGAACTCCCAGTGCCGGCGCGGATCTCCGAACTCCAAATGCCCTCCGAACACCCCGCTTTGGGCAGGCACGTCGCTCCACCACACGTCCTTGACGTGCATGTGGAAGATGCGCTCTCCGAAGCGGTGGATAAAGGCCAGGTAGTCGACGCCCTGATAGCCGAAATGGCTGGGGTCGAAGTTGAAACCGAAAGCAGGATGGTGGCCGACCTCCTCCAGAGCCCGTGCGGCGGTCACCAAGTCGAAAGCGATCTCCGAAGGATGGACCTCCAGGGCGAAGCGGACGCCCTCCTGCTGGAAGGCATCCAGAATGGGCTTCCAGCGGCGGGCGAAATCGGCGAAGCCCTCGTCGATCATCGACTTGGGAACGGGCGGGAAGGCATAGAGCAAATGCCAGATCGAGCTCCCCGTAAAGCCGTTGACGACTTCCACGCCGAAGCGCTTGGCCGCTTTGGCCGTGGCGATCATCTCTTGGGCGGCCCGCTGCTTGACGCCCTCGGGATCGCCGTCCCCCCACACGTGGTCGGGGACGATGGCCTTGTGGCGGGAGTCGATGCGGTCGCAGACCGCCTGCCCTACCAGATGGTTGGAGATGGCGTGGACCTCCAGCCCATGGCGGGCCAGGAGGTGCTTCTTTTCACGGCAGTAATCGTCATCGGCTTTGTGGACTTCGAAGTGGTCGCCCCAGCAGGCCAGCTCCAGTCCGTCGAAACCGAACTGGCGGGCTTTGGCACAGAGTTCCTCGATGGGCATGTCGGCCCACTGGCCAGTGAACAAGGTAACGGGTCTCGCCATGACTAGCTCTCTTTCTCGTTTGCACAATCGCTGTCAGGCCGCCGTCAGGTCAAAGGCGTCCATTTTCGGTCGCTGCGGCTGCTTCGCACCACGGCGTCGATGAAGCGCATCCCCCGAAGACCGTCCTGGATGCCGGGGAAGTCGAGATGCTCGGCCTGCGCCTGGCGTCCTTCCAGGCGGCTGGAGAGGGTCAGCGCGAAACAACGATAGAGGTTCGCGAAGGCTTCCAAGAATCCCTCCGGATGACCGGAGGGAAGACGGCAGTTGAAGCGGGCCGCAGGCCCCAAGTGCTCATAGTCGGCTCCGGCCCGCAGAACTTGACGCGGCTTTCCCTGGCGCTTGATCACCAGGGTATTGGGTTCTTCCTGGCACCAGTCGAGTCCCCCCTGCTCGCCGTAGACGCGCAGGCGCAGGGCGTTTTCCTCGCCGGACGAAATCTGGCTGGCGTAGAGGACGCCCCGGGCTCCGCCTTTGAAGCGCAGCAACAGGTTGCCGTCGTCGTCCAGCGCCCGTCCCGGGACCATCGCCGACAGATCGGCGCACAGCTCTTCGATTTCCAGCCCGGTGACGTATTCGGCCAAATTCTCGGCATGAGTGCCGATATCCCCCATGCAGCCGCTGGGGCCGGCCCTCTCGGGATCGGTCCGCCAGTCGGCCTGTTTCTGGCCCTCTTGGTCGATGGGATCGGAGAGCCAGCCCTGGGGATACTCCACCACCACCTTGCGCAGTTTTCCGATCTCGCCTCCCCGCGCCAGGCGGCTGGCCTCCTTGACCATGGGATAGCCGGTGTAATTGTGGGTCAGTCCAAAGAGCTGTCCGCTTTCTTCCACCATCTGGGCCAGCCTCTCGGCGTCTTCCAGGGAAGACGTCAAAGGCTTGTCGCACATGACCGCGAATCCCGCCTCAAGAGAGGCTTGGGCCACTGGAAAGTGAAGAAAATTGGGCGTCACGATGGAGACGAAGTCCATGCGTTCGCCTTGGGGAAGAGCGGCTTCGGACTCCATCATCTGACGGTAGTCGCCGTAGCAACGCTCCTGGGGCAGAAAGAGGCTCCGTCCGGCTCGACGCGAGCGGTCGGGATCGGAACTGAAGGCCCCGCAGACCAGTTCGATCAGCCCGTCCAGGGCGGCGGCGCGGCGGTGGACGGCACCGATAAAGGCATCCGGTCCTCCCCCCACCATTCCCATTCGGATTTTTCGCTTCATCGGCTACTTTGTACTTGCTGAGCGAGCCGGAAGCAAGTGGCCGGAGACCGCCCAGTCGGCAAAAAAGCCGGGTCGCGGGGCGGGGACGGCTGAAGAACCGTCCCCGCCCCGGCCCGGCTGAGTTCGTCTCGGCGGCTCAAGGTGTCTTGAGAGCGCCGATCTTACAAGGTACTTAGCGGCGTCCGTTGCGAGGCCGCACGCTTCCGGAACTGGTGGAGGAGCCTCCCACCAGTTCGACCCAGTCGCGCATCGATCCCAGGCTGCAGCCGTGCTTGACCTGGCCTTCGCCCAGTTCCAGACCCTCGATGATCTGCTCACAGGAGCAACCTGCCGTGTCGGCGATTGTGAAAGTCTCTCTAGGCGGCTTTCCGGCCTTGGTCTTGGTATCAAAGATGCCGTCATCATCGATCAAGGCGTAGTGGTTGGGATTGAGTTCCTCGGTGGGCACGCCTTCCGGAATCATCGTTCCCGGACACACGTCGTCGACGTCGAGGACGCTGTCGCCGTCCGCATCCGCGGGGGGCTCGAGTACGATCAGGGTGTCCATGGCCGGATCGGCGACCGCAAGTCCGGCCTGGGTCAGATCAGAAGTTGTGTTGACGAAATTGCCCGGCCCAGCTCCGGCGGGCACCTGCAGCATCACACTGAAAGTGCAGGAGCCCAAAGGCAGCAGGTTGCCGCCGGTCAAACTGATCACCGAGGTGCCATCCAGCACGGAGCCGGCGCCGCAGACGTCAGCGGCTGGGAGTCCCACCGCCGCCAGTCCAAAGAGTACGGCGTCCACGTCGTCCACGAAGGACAGATCGGTGATCGTATTGGAGTCGTCAAAGCTCTCGATGTTGAAGGTCAGCTCCACGATTTCACCTGGCATTGGATCAGACTGGAACATCTTGGTGAATTCCAAGCGGTCGATCTGCAGCGAGTCGCTGGCCGGAATGCCGTCCACCAGAATGCTGTCGGCCAGTCCCGTCACCGGGCTGGTTTCGTTCAACAAGCTGGCGCTCAGGGGCACATCCGAAGGCACCTGAAGCGTAACGTCGAAGGTGCAGGAATCGCTGATCGTGCCGGCAGGAGTCAGATTTCCGCCGGTGAGGCTCAGGAGGCTGACTCCCGAGAGCTGCGAACCCATTCCGCAGACATCGGTTAAGACGCCGCTGACGCTGACGAGCCCGGAGAAAACCGCGTCCAGATCGTCAGTGAATTCGATGTCCGTGATGGAACGCCCCGGATCCAGATTGTCGATGGAGAATCGCAAAGTGACCACGTCTCCCGGACCCACCGGATCGTCTATGAACTCCTTGGCGATTTCCAGAATGTCGCCGTTGACCCTGAGAATGTCGAAGGCGTTCTCAAGCAGCAAGAGTTCCCCGGCGATGGTGGCTCGGAAGTTGATGGTCGTGTTGGGATAATCGTCGCTGAGCGCATCTGAGGGGACATCCAGAGTGACCGAGAAGGTGCAAGAAGCACTGGGGTCGAGGCTGCCGCCCTGGAAGACCAGCGTTGTACCCGTCGGCGACGTCAGACTGGATCCCACTCCACAGATGTCGCTTTGAGGCACGCTGCTCCCCGACACCATCAAGCCAGGCAAGGTCCCGTCGACTTCGTCCGAGAACGTGATGCCGGTGGCGCCTTCCATGTCGGACAGGTTTTCGATAGTGAAGCTGAGCGTCGCCGTGGAACCCGGAAGGGCCGGATCGTCGGTGAATTCCTTGGTCAGCGTCAGGCCGGCGATCATCAAGTCGTCATCGGCCGGGCCATTGGTGGCCGAAACTCCTCCGACCGTGGCGACGACTCCCGAGGTGGTATTGGGGTGGCGCCCGAAGGGTGCGTTGGCCGGCACCTGCAGCGTCACGCTGAAAGTGCAGGACTCCCCGACCCCCAAGCTGCCGTCGGTGAAGAGCAGGTTGGTCGTGCCGTCAATCTGCGAACCGGCGCCGCAAACATCGGTCTGCGGCAAGCCGGTCGCAGAAAGACCCGTCAGTGCGCTAGTCAAATCGTCGCTGAAAGAGATTCCTGTGGCCGGTGCGCTGGCGAATTCGCTGTGAGTCAGCGTGAATTCCAGCGTCACCATCTCGCCCGGCAAGACCGGATCGTCGGTGAACTCCTTGATCAGGGCGGGAGCACCTACGATGTCGAGGATGTCGGTGGCCGCATCACCTGTCACTTCCTGGTCGTCGATGAGAGCAGTAATCGGGCTGGTGGTGTTCTCCACGCTGGATTCGGGCGCGTCGGCCGCCACATCCAGCGTAATGCTGAAGGTGCATGAGCTGTCGGGAGCCAAGCTGGCGCCCGCAATGACCAGGCGGGCTGGGATGGTTTCGCCGCCCGTGGGGTTGATCAGAGGCGTAAAGGTGGCGGTGGATCCAGTCCCGCAGAAGTCCATTCCGGGAACGCTGGAAGCGGTGGGCAACACCACGTCGAAGACGTCCTCGAAGGAGATGTTGCTGGCCGTGGATGTGGAACTGGCGTTGGTGATCATGAACTCAAGCGTCGTGGAACCGCCGGCTCCCACCGGATTGTCGAGAAAAGTCTTGGTGAGCATCGGGGCCACCGAGATCACCAGCAAATCGCTGGCAGCGGCACCTGAAACCTCGTCACCCAAGTCGCTCATAGCGGTGATGGTGCTGGTGGTGTTGAAGAAGGTGCCGGCCGACGCGGAGGAGGGCACCTGCAGATCTACGCTGAAGGTGCAGGAGCCTTCGGGAGGCAAGTTTCCTCCCGCCAGGCTGATCACGCTGGTTCCGTCCAGGGAAGACCCCGACCCGCAGGGATCAGCCAGGGGCAGTCCGATGGCCGTCAATCCTGAGATGACCGCATCCAGGTCGTCGCTGAACTCGATCGTGTTGACTCCGGAACGGCGGTCCAGGTTCCTGATGGTGAATTCCAGATTGACGGTTCCGCCGGGAGTAGCCGGATCGTCGGTGAAGGTCTTGACCAACGAAAGGCGCGCGGCGTTGACCACAAGCGTGGCGCTGGCATTACCGCTGCTGAGAAATTGGGGGCCAACGACGGAGGTCAACTCACCGGAAATGTTGTCAAGGGAACCGACGGCTCCAGCTATCACGTCGACCGAAACCGTGCATGTGGCGCCAGCCGCCACTGAAGCGTCCTGAAATACAAGAGGGTTGGGGCCGTAGCTGATGACGTTGGATCCGGGAACCGCCGTAACGATCCCTCCGGTGCAGGTCCTGGACGAGTTGGAAGGATTGGCGACCGTCATTCCCACGGGCAGAGCATCAGTGAACCTGAGGTTGACCGCCTGGTTGGAATTGGCGCTGTTGTCGATCGTGAAAGTCAGAGTGGAACGTCCACCGAAAATGGCCGGATTAGGCGAGAAGCTCTTGCTGAATCCCGGACGGTTGTCGGCGACAATCAAGTCGTCGGTGGCCGTGCCGCCAGTGCCGATGTCCGAAGTCAGCGTCCCCGAAACATTGGTGTGAGTCCCCACGGCGGAACTGGTGACGTCGACGCGGATGGAGCAGGATGAGCTGGCGCCCACTCCGCCATCGCTGTAGGAAATAGTGCTCCCCCCGGCAGGGACGCTCACAGTGCCGCCGAGGCAAGTGGACTGCACACTGGGAGTGCCGGCAATCAGCACGCCAGCCGGCAGAGTGTCTGTGAAAGCCACACCGCGGGCGCCCTGCGAGGTGTTATTGGTGATATCGAAACGCAGCGTCGTCACGCTGCCCGGCCCGATGGTGTCGGGCACAAAGGTCTTATTGAAAGTTAGCGGATCTTGAGCCAGCGAAGAGGCTGGCAGCAGGATCAGGAAAGAAAGAAACAAAGCGAGCTTTGTTGCAGAGTGCATCTTCACTTGTCGGCCCTCCCGTCATGGAAATTGGACGATTGGACTCGCCTACTTCCGAGGTGCTTCAGGTTTGATCTCACATGCAAAATATAGGAGGAGGAGTCTTCGAGCCTCAACCGTGGCACAGGTTACACAACTGCGGCTAAAAACGCAACTATAAAATGCAACTTCTGATGATGACCTTCCAAGGAGAGGCACTGCGCTTAACCTCATGAAAACAATGAAGAAAACGAGTTGCCTTCAAGCTAACTAGAAATGACAATCAAAATGTCCAGGCAACTTGACAAAATGCCAGCGGAATGCAGCAAGGTCGCGGGCTCTCCGATACAATGGCAGGTCATGCACGAGGCCGACCGAACCCTTGAACTCTCGCCCGCCGATCTGGATGAGATGGGCCGCGAAGTCCTGAAGCGTCTGAAGCAGTTTCTTGCTTCCTTGCCCGATCAGCCCGCTGCTGACCTGGGAGAGGCCGAGGTGGCGGCAATGCGGTTCCGCGAAGACCTTCCCCGCCGGGGAGCACCCTTGGAGGAGATCCTTGAGTCCTTTTTCCAGGAGGCGGTTCCCAAAGCCTACAACTGCGCCAGTCCAGGCTACTTGGCCTACGTCCCCGGCGGAGGCCTGCCTCAGTCGGCGCTGGCTGACCTCATGGCCGATGTCACCAACCGCTACGTCAACGTGTGGACCGCGGCCCCAGCCATGGCGCAGATCGAGAACAGCGTCATCCGCTGGTTTTGCAGCATCGTCGGGTACGGCGAGGAAGCGGGCGGCTACTTGGCGTCGGGCGGATCGATGGCCAACTTTTCAGCTCTAGTGGCGGCCCGCCGAGACCGCTTGCCCGACAACTTCCTGAAGGGCATGCTCTACGTTTCCGACCAAGTCCATCACTGCGTCCTCAAGGCCGCTCTGCTGGCCGGCTTCTCCAAAGAGAACGTCCGCCTGGTCTCCTGCGGCAGCGATTTCCGCATGGACACGGGAGCTTTGGACGACCTGATCGAGCAGGACGCTGCTCAAGGCCGCCAACCCTTCCTGGTCGTGGCCAGCGCCGGAACCACCAACACAGGCGCCATCGACGACTTGCCTCGCCTGGCGTCGATTTGCCGCCGCCGAAGCCTGTGGCTGCATGTTGACGCCGCCTACGGAGGCTTCTTCATGCTGACGCAACGGGGACGGCAGCTCATGCGAGGACTGGAAGGGGCCGACAGCATCGCGCTGGACCCCCACAAGGGGCTCTTCTTGCCCTACGGCACGGGCTGCCTGCTGGTGCGCCAACGGGAGACGCTGCGCAGAGCCCACAGCGTCCGCGGCAGCTACATGCCGGCCATGCAGGAGGACGCCTCCAGAGTCGACTTCTGCGAGCTGTCTCCCGAGCTTTCCCGCGACTTCCGGGGACTGCGGGTTTGGCTGCCCCTGAAAATGCACGGCATCGAACCCTTCCGCCGCTATCTGGACGAGAAGCTTGACTTGGCCCGATGGGCGGCGGGCCGGCTTGAGCAGATGGACGAGATCGAACTCACGGCGCCTCCACAACTATCTTTGTTGGCCTTCCGCTGGAAGCCCGCAGGCATTGACGATCCTCAACGGCTGAATGAGCTCAACCGCAAGCTGCTGGAAAGCATCAACGCCCAGTCGGGCCGTATCTTCCTGACAGGAACCACCGTCGGACAGGACTTCCTCATCCGCATCTGCGTGCTCTGCTTCCGCACTCACCGGGAACAGCTGGAGGCGGCCCTGGAAGACATCAGCCAGGCCTTGCGCCAGACACAAGAGGCGGCGGCACAGAACCTTAGAGTTGGTCGACCAAGTCCTTGATTTCGAGTTTGATCGACTCTCGGTCAGGTCCTCCGTCGAAGTCCACCAGCAACTCCGAAGGACTGGTCTGGAGCGCGTAGGCCACGTCAAAGAGGAAGGTCATGGAGGGCACCTTGCGGGCCTTTTCGATGCTTCCGATGTAGCCGGGGGAGTAACCGCTGATCTCGGCCAGTTTTTCCTGCGTCAAGTGAAGGCCCTTGCGCAGCAAGCGGATGCGCCGTCCGATCTTGCGCATGGCCTGAATGTTGAGTTTCACGCTCATGACCTCGCTCCTCGCGTCCTCTCGCGGACGCACGTCTTCCTTCTTTGCCAAGGACCGGCCCGCAGCTAACGCTGGTGGTTTTGGTGCCTCAATCAGCCTTTGATCAAGACCACCCTCGGGCAACAGCCGGGACGAGCGCCAGTCAAACGCCTCAACAAGATCCCGGCATCCGCCCACGGGCGGTCACCGTGTCAGTGGGAGCCTCCTGCCTCGCTCTCAAGTGAACAAAAGGTAGAATAGCAAGGTGAAGATAGAGTGTCAAGAGAAAAGTGAAAAATAGGGGAAGTTTACCTGAGCTTGAGGGTCAGCACTGGACAAGGCGCCTTGCGCACAACACGCTCGGTCGTGCTCCCCAAGAGGGCCCGGTCGATACCAGAAAGGCCATGGGTGCCCATGACCACAAGATCGATGTCGTTCTCCCGGCAGTAGCGGCTGATTTCCCGGTCGGAGCGATCATCGCCGATCTTAACGGTGACCTTGATTTTCTCGAGCGTCTCAGAACCGAGCTCTTCTTGCAGAGCCTTGACGGCGTTCCTGCGGATTTCGTCCAGATGCTGCTCAACCGAGAGCTTCCAGGTGGCGAAGAAGGCGGGGTGGACCTCCTGCTCCAGCACGTAGAGCACGTGGACGTTGGCGTCGAATGCCCGGGCCAGCTCGAGGGCCCGGCCGACAGCCTCGATGGAGTGTTCGGAGAAGTCGAAGGGCGCCAGGATCTCGGCGTGGTCGGGCTTGTGGATGTAGTGGTCCTGTCCTTCGGGCCCCACCGTGAGTACGGCGCAGGGGGCATGACGCACGACCTTTTCGGCCACGCTGCCCAAGAAAAAGTGGCCCAGGGCGGAACGTCCATGGGTACCCATGACGACTAGATCGGCGGCTTCCTCATCAGCGTATTCCAGGATGCCGGCGGCAGGTGAAACATTGCGCACAACGGCGGTCTCGAACTCGACGTCGGAAGAAATGGGCTTGGCGGCTTTCTCCAAATTCTTGTCCAAGAACTCCTCGTACATGTCTTCGTCCAAGAACTGGAATTCCACGTTGCTGGGATCGTCGGTGAAAAGAGTGCGCACGTGCAGAACGGTGATGTGGGCCCCGAACTTGCGGGCCAATTCGACGGCATGAGGAAGAGCCTCACGAGCGGGGTCCGAAAAGTCGGTAGTGCAAATGATCTTCTTGATGTCCATTTCCGATTTCTCCGGCTTCATGCGGCTACAGGTAAGCGACCGCGCCTTTGATGACGCAATTTCCGGGCCGCACAGGCACATCCGAAAATCCCGGCAGGACGGGCCTTCGCGACCTGAGCTGGGTCATTTGACCCGCCTGCGATCGGTTTCCTGACCCAAAGAAACGGGGAAAGACAATTCCAGCCGCCCACGAAGTGCTGAGGGCGCGCGCTGGCCGGTCGTCTTGGCCGCACGGTGGCTCGCCTATGAGCGCGTCCCCTAGTCCCCTCCCCGCAGATAGGCGTCATCCTTGTCGAGCCAGTCCTGACGCGGCGGGGAGAAAATGTCGACGTCCAAAGTGTCTTCCAGGGCCACCGCTTCGTGAGGAAGATTGGAGGGCAGGTAGAGCACTTCGCCGGAGCGCACCACCACCTCGTCGGATTTGTCGGCTCCGATAAAGAACTTGAGGGCACCCCTGAGAATGTAGGTCAACTGCTCGTTCTCGTGATGATGCAGAGGCACCACGCAGCCCTTCTTCAAGTAAACATGGGCCAGCATCATGCGATCGCCTGTGATCAGGCGCCGGCTGAGCTTCTCAGTGAGGACTTCTTCAGGAATCTCATCCCATCGGTAATGGGTGGCTTTTTCTTGCGACACTTCTTGCACCTCCGTTGGTTCGGTTGCTGCATGCAGTATACGAGGTTGCCTGTCCAGAGGCCAAGAAGGGCGGCGTCCTCCTGCCGCCCGCACCGTTGAAACCGCTCCAACGCATGACGAACGACGTTTGACAGCGGAGACATGATGGGAGAAGATCCGCTCATGGCCTCTTTCCTGATAGGAGTGCTGACCAAGGGGGTGGCGGTATTCCTGGTGGCTCATCTGCTGCCCGGCTTCAAGGTCCGAAACTTCCCCACTGCGTTGCTGGTGGCCTTGGTCTTGGGGATTCTGACCTCCCTCTTGAGGTGGCTGCTGATTTTTCTCACCCTCCCTCTGGTGGCACTCACTTTCGGACTCTTCATCGTCGTCATCAATGCCTTCCTGCTTTGGCTCACCAGCCGCCTGGTCACCGGCTTTGAGATCCTGGGACTGGGTCCGCTGCTTCTAGGAACCGTACTTATCTCGCTTGTCGACTGGATATTCTGGTGGGTTATCCTGTAGCACTGACTCGGTTTACTTTTGAAACCCATACCTGTGAGCTATCGTGAACAGGCAAGGAGTGAATATTGGTCCGACCCTTCCCATCGTTGTCGATCTATTGCACAGGCCTGATGCTGGCGTGTCTGTCAGCGGCTGCGGCGCAGAACGCCCCGCAGCCGCTGACATTGAGCGAGGTGGTCCGGCGGGCGGCTGAAGAGAGTCCATCGGTAAGGGCGGCGCGACACCGCTGGCAAGCAGCCCGTCAAGGCAAGTCTATTGCGCTCTCGCTGCCGGATCCCCGACTGAGCTACACCGACTTCGTACGCAGTGTCGAAACCCGCACCGGGCCCCAGCGCTATTCTCTGGCCCTCTCCCAGACAGTTCCCTTTCCCAGCAAGCTGATTACGGCTGGACGCATGGCCGACCGTGAAGCTCAAATCGCCCGCCTGCGTTTCGAGTCCGCCATGCGCGATGCCGTGGCGGGAGCCAAGGAAGTCTATTTCGAACTCTTTTACATTGACCGCGCCCGCGAAGTCACCGAAGCTGTTTCCGAGATTCACGCCCGCTACGCTGAGCTGGCCTTGCAGGAAGAGGAGGAAGGCGTCAGCGGGCTCTCCGACCGCTTCCGAGCCGAATCACAAGTGGCCCAACTCAGGTACGACCTGATTTTGCTGGAGGAGATGCGGCTGGCGGAAGCCGACCGCTTGCGCTCACTGTTGGGCATGAGCGCCGACCGGGAACTGGGGCCGACCCATGACGTGGCCCCTCCGCTGCCCTTGCGGACGCCGGTGGCGGAGCTGCAGCGGGTGGCCGCCTCCTACAACCAGGAACTCCAGGCCGCCGGCGTCGAGGTCGAGCGGGCCCGTCTGGCGTCGTCGCTGGCCCGCCAGTCCTACATTCCCGACCTCACCTTCTCGGCCAACTACGTCAACGTGGGCCCGGCTCTGGACCCGTCCACGCCCGACGCCGGACGCGATCCCTTGGGCGTTGGCGTGGGGATCAGCGTCCCTCTCTGGTTCTGGAAAAACCGGGCTCAGACCCGCCAAGCCAAGGAGCGCCACTTGGCGGCCCAAGCGGAGGAAGAAGCCCGCCGGCTGAATCTGAGAGCCGAGGTGTCGAGAGCCTACTTCCGGCTCTCCAACGCCGCCCGTCTGGTTCAGCTCTACAATTCCGAGCTGCTGCCCCAGGCCCGCCAAGCTCAGGAATCGGCTGAGCAGCTCTATGTGTCGGGCCAATACAGCCTGGCTTCCCTGCTGGAGACGACCGCTACCTTCCACAACTTCGAACTGGCTCAGTTGCGCGCCACCGCTGATTACTATCAAGCCGTGGCGCGCCTGGAACAATTGTTGGGAAGAGCGTTCCGTCCCGAAGCGTCTAAGTCTGGGATGGAGGAAGGTGACAACGGACATGAATGACCGGCCGAAAGCAAGCTTGACACGCTGCGCGGGAGGACTCTTGGTCCTGGCCTGCATGGTGACGACGGCGATAAGCGCGCAATCGGCGGAAATGCAGCGCCAGGCTTCCACGGAACGTTCGGCAGACTGGCTCCAGGCCCACCTCGAACAAGTCGAGGACTGGAGCCGACGCGCCGATGCTCCGGTCCCCGCCACCCAGCAGGCCGAGCCGGCGCTGCGAGAACTTAGGGAGCAAGCGCAAGGCCTGAGGGCCCGGTCCCGCCGTCCTTTAGAAGCCAACCCGCTATTGCAGGGGCTGTCCCCTGCCCTCCTGGAAGAAGGGTCAGTCCTCGCCCAAGAGCCTGCACGTTTAAGAGAAACTCTGGCCCAGGGGGTTGGGCTAGAGTTGCTGCTGGCCCTGGCCGCCCAGCGAAATCCTTCGCTGCGCGCCGCTCAGGACCAATTCCAGGCGGCCATCGAGGAACTCGACCAAGCCGGATATCTGCAAGAGTTGTTGGTCCGCTACCGGGCCTTCACACGCGAACTGGACACGCGCACCGGTTCCGCCATGCAGCGGCCGGGAATCAAGCGCCACTTCCCGTCTCCGGCGGCCTTGACCCTGAAGAGCGAGATCGCCCATGCGCGCATTGAAATGGCCCGGCTCAACTACCAGGCGACGCTGCGTCAGGCCATCAACTCGATGGCCCGCACTTACTTTGAGCTGCGCTACATCGACAGTGCCGTGACGGTGCTGCTGGAGACCCGCGATCTTTTTCGCCGCATGGAACAGGTCGCTCTAGCCCAACTGAGAGTGGCCAAAGCCAACCAGACGGACGCTCTCCGCAGCCAAGCCCTGCTCGACCGGTTGGAAGCCGATCTGGAGAACCTGCGCGAACAACGCTCCAGCCGGCAGGCCCAGGGCAACGCTCTGCTCGGACTTCCCGTCCAGACCCAGTGGCGGCTGACGGGCTCTACCGATTTGCTGGACCCCCAGATGAGCCTCCAGGACGCCCTACAGCGAATGGAGCAGGGCAGCCAGCAACTCCACGGCCAGGAGCAGCGCCTGCGCATGTTGCGGGCGGCATTGCGGCTGGCGGAATTCAACCTCTATCCACTGGCGGCGTCCGCAGCCAGCCGGCTCGATCCGGGACGCGGTGCCGAGGCCGGCCCCACGCGTTCGGCGGCGGCCGCCTTTCCCATCCGCTCCAACCCCAGCCATCAGGCCGCTACTTACGGTACTCAGGGGGCCTATCTGCAGGAGTTGAGGTTCGGGGTGCAAGCTCAAGAAGACCGTCTCGCGGCTGTGAGGGCTTCCCTCCAGGCCGAGGCCGAAGAAGCTCGCCGCATGGCCTCCCAGGCGCGCCGCAGTCACCTGACCTTTGACGAATTGGTGGTGCCTAAGTCGCTTCGGGCCTTCAACAGCATGCGCGGACGCTACAATACCGCCGACGTCCCCTTTATCGAGTACTTGGACGCCGGACGGGCCTATTTGGAGGCCTCGCTGGAGAGCGAAAAGGCCCGCCGTGACCACAATCTGGCGCTCACCGACTTGATGGGACGCTTGGGTTTAAGCGCCGCCCAACTGCTGGGCCAGACGCCGGAGACGCAACAACAGGGCCAGGGTCCGCATCCCTAGGTGACAAAGATGGACTTTCTACGAAGACAGATCGAAGAGCGTCCCTGGCTGGTGCTGCTGGCTCTGCTGGCGGCCTTCGTGCTGGGCTGGCAGTTGAGCGGACCCGCTCCGGCTTCGGGCGACCAATCCCAGGCTCAAAGCGGACAGGAACTGTGGACCTGCGCCATGCATCCCCAAATCCGCCAGCCTGAGCCGGGCGACTGTCCCATTTGCGGCATGGACTTGATTCCCGTCTCGGGCGCGGCGGGCGACGGATTGGCTTCCGATCGACTGCAATTGACTCAAGCCGCCAAGCGTTTGGCCGAGATCGAGACCACGCCGGCTCAACGCCGCTACGCCTCCAATACCGTCCGGCTCAAGGGCCAAGTCACCTACGACGAGACGCTTTTGGAGACCCTGACGGCCTGGGTTCCGGGACGCTTGGACCAGCTCTATGTCGACTATGTGGGCGTCAAGGTCGCCAAGGGTCAGCACTTGGCCCAGATGTACAGTCCCGAAATCTACGTGGCCGAGAAGGAACTGCAAGAAGCCGCCGGAGCTGTGCGGGCGGCCAAGCAAAGGTCGAATCCAAGGGCTTTGGAATCGGCCCAGGCCATCCTTGAGGCCACCCGCGACAAGCTGCGGCTGTGGGGCGTCCCGCAAGCCGTCATCCGAAGCATCGAGAGCGGCGGCAAGCCCAGCGACCGCATCGACATCGTCTCGCCCGTAGGGGGCCTGGTGGTGGAGAAGAAGGTCAGTGCCGGCGAGTATGTCGATACCGGCACGCCCCTCTATTCCATCGCCAACCTGGAGGCGGTGTGGGTGACTCTTGAGGCCTACGAGTCGGACCTGCCCTGGCTGCGCTTCGGACAAAGCGTGGAGGTCCGCGTCCCGGCCCTGCCGGGCGAAAGCCTCACTGGAACCATTTCGCTCATCGATCCGGTGGTCGACCCCAAAACACGGACCGTCATGGTGCGGGTGAATGTTCCCAATCCCCAGCACAAGCTCAAACCCGGAATGTTGGCCACCGGCGTAGTGGAGTCTCGGTTGGCCGCCAATGGCCAGGTCATGGAGCCCAATCTGGCCGGCAAGTGGATTTCCCCCATGCATCCTGAGATCGTCAAGGACCAGCCCGGAAGCTGCGACATCTGCGGCATGCCGTTGGTCCCCTCGGAAGAGTTGGGATTCGCCCAAGCCGATCAGGGTGATCCGCCGCTGGTAATCCCCGCCTCGGCCCTGCTCTTCACGGGTAAGCGCTCCGTCGTCTACGTCGAGCTTCCCGGCCAGGACAAGCCCACCTACCAACTGCGGGAGGTGGAGGTGGGTGCCCGTGCGGGCGATGAATACATCATCCTGGAGGGCCTTGAAGAGGGCGACTTAGTGGTTACCCACGGCAATTTCAAGATCGACAGCGCGATGCAGTTGCAGGCCCGTTCAAGCATGATGGCACCTCCCGGAGAAGGCGACGACGACACGCCCACGGTCGACCCCGCCCCGGAGGCGTTCCTCGTTCAGTTGGATGCTCTCCTGGACGCCTACCTGGACCTGCAGCAGGCCCTGGCAGCGGACGATCCTTCCTCGGCTGAAGCTGCCTCCCGGCGGTTGCGGCAGACGTTTGGCCAAGTGGACGCTGAGCCTCTGCAAAGCGAGTCCCGAGCCTTTTGGACGGTGCAGGCCATGGAACTGGAGAATCCGATTGAGAGGCTGGATGAGGCCCGCCAACTCGATGCCTACCGCCAGGCCTTCTACGACCTCTCCAACCACATGCTCAAGTTGCTGGAGCGCTTCGGCCACGGCCTCGACACCGCCTTGGTGGAGGTCCATTGCCCTATGGCGTTCACCAACCAGGGAGCTGATTGGATTCAGCGGGGCGATCAAATCGAGAACCCCTACCTGGGCCAACCGATGCTGACTTGCGGCTCGGTGGAAGAGCGTTTTCCTCAACGAATCCCGGACCCCGCTCCGGCTACGGCAAGAGGCGACCACGCGGAACACAGCCACTAGTATTTACTACCTTAGCTCATGAACCTTCTCGACCGCATCATCCGCTTCTGCCTGACTCAGAAGCTGATTGTGGCTTTGCTGCTCATCATCCTGCTGGGAGGCGGACTCTACACCGCTCCTTTCGACTGGGGGCTGGGCGGACTGCCGCGCGATCCGGTGCCGGTAGACGCCATCCCCGACATCGGCGAGAACCAGCAGATCGTGTTCACGCCCTGGGAAGGACGCTCGCCCCAGGATGTAGAAGACCAAGTCACCTATCCTCTGACGGTGGCCTTGCTGGGCGTCCCCGGCGTCAAGACCATCCGCAGCTATTCCTTCTTCGGATTCTCGTCCATCTACGTCATCTTTCAGGAGGACATCGAGTTTTACTGGTCGCGCTCGCGGTTGCTGGAGAAGCTGGCTTCTCTTCCTGCCGACACCCTGCCCCCGGAAGTGCGTCCTCAACTGGGTCCCGACGCCACTGGCCTGGGCCAGGTCTTCATGTACACGTTGGAGGGACGGGACCCACAGGGCAATACAACCGGCGGGTGGGACCTGCATGAACTGCGCAGCATTCAGGACTATACCGTCCGCTATGCCCTGATGTCCGCCGACGGAGTGGCCGAGGTGGCCTCGGTGGGCGGCTTTGTACAGGAGTACCAGATCGACGTCGATCCCGAAGCCATGCGGGCCGCGGAGGTGACTCTGCCTCAGGTTTTCTCGGCCGTCCGGGCTTCCAACATTGACGTGGGGGCGCGCACCATCGAGGTCAACCGAACCGAGTACGTGATCCGCGGATTGGGATTCATCGAAGACATCGAGGACATCCAAGAGACGGTCATCGCCGTGCGCCGGGGCAACATTCCCATCCGCGTGCGCGACGTAGCCCAGGTGCAATTGGGTCCGGCCCTGCGCCGGGGCGTCCTCGACAAGGGCGGCTCCGAGGCGGTGGGCGGCATCGTGGCCGTCCGCTACGGGGAGAATCCGCTGGCCACCATCCAGAACATCAAGGAACGTATCGGCCAGCTCTCGCTGCCCCGCAAAACGCTGGCCGACGGCACCGTTTCACAGGTCACGGTGGTGCCCTTCTACGACCGCACCGGACTCATCTACGAAACCCTGGGGACCCTTGAAGAAGCCCTCAGCCAGGAGATCCTCATCACCTTGATCGTCATCATGATCATGGTGGCCCATCTGCGCAGCGGACTCCTCATCTCGCTGCTGCTGCCGGCGGCCGTCCTGGTCAGCTTCATCTTCATGAAGGCTGTGGGCGTGGACGCCAACATCGTGGCCCTTTCGGGCATCGCCATCGCCATCGGCACCATGGTCGACATGGGCATCGTGCTGAGCGAGAACATCCTGCGTCATCTCGACGAGTCCTCGCCCGGCCAAAGCCGCCTGGAGGTGATTTTCAACGGCGCCAGCGAAGTGGCGGGAGCCGTCCTGACCTCGGTGGCCACCACCATTGTCAGCTTCCTGCCGGTCTTCAGCCTGACCGCCGCAGAAGGGAAGCTCTTCAAGCCTCTGGCCTGGACCAAGACCTTCGCCCTGGCGGCCGCTATCCTTCTGGCCATCGCCGTCATTCCCCCCGCCGCCCATCTCTTCTTCCGCCGCCGCCGGTTGGCTGCCGAGGGCGCAGGAGACCCGCAAGCAGGGGGCGAGCTGGACGCAGAGCCAGGGAACACCGACCCAGGCGACGAAGTGACAAACGGATCACGGCGTGGCAGAGGAGGTTCCGGCGCAGGCAACGGAAAGGGCCTCGTGGACCGCGTCCGCCAACTCATCGGACGCATACCTGGCGGAGCCAATACCATAGTGCTGGTGGTCGTCGGCATCATCCTGGCCGGGAGCTGGCTGCCCTTGGGCGTGGGCAGCGGACTGCTCCTCAACGTCATCTTCGTGGCCGCGCTCATCGGAGCGCTTCTCTACGCCTTTCACAGATTCCAGGAGGTCTACCCGCGCATCCTCACCTGGTGCTTAGACAACAAACGCCGTTTCTTTGCCATTCCTTCAGGACTCGTGGTCCTGGGTCTTCTCGTCTGGATGGGGTATTCGTCAGTCTTTTTCTTCATTCCCCAGGCCGTGCGCACCTTGGGTCCGCTGAGCTACCTGGACGACGCCTTCCCCGGACTGGGGCGGGAGTTCATGCCTTCGCTCGATGAAGGCTCCTTCCTCTACATGCCCACCACCATGCCCCACGCCTCCATCGGCGAAGCGACCGACGTGCTGCACACGCTAAACATGGCCATCTCCTCCATCCCCGAAGTGGAGTTGGCTGTGGGCAAGCTGGGACGAGCCGAGTCGGCACTCGATCCCGCCCCTATCTCCATGATCGAGACGGTGGTCAACTACAAGCCCGAGTACAGGCGCGACGACCGGGGCGATTTGATGTACTTCCGCTATGACTGGTGGCAAGGCGAGTTCGTCCGCGACGAGAGCGGTCAACTGATTCCCGATTCGGGGGGACGCCCCTACCGCAACTGGCGGCCCCACATCGAATCTCCCGACGACATTTGGGCCGAGATCGTCGCCCGCACCCAGCTACCCGGAACGACCTCGGCTCCGCACCTGCAACCCATCGCGGCGCGGATCGTCATGCTGCAGAGCGGGATGCGGGCACCCATGGGCGTCAAAGTCATCGGACCCGACCTCCACAGCATCGAGGCCGTCAGCCTGCAAGTCGAGCGCTACCTGAAGCAGGTGCGGTCGGTCAAAGCCGACACCGTCATCGCCGACCGCATCGTGGGCAAGCCCTACCTGGAAATCGACATCGACCGCCGCGCCATCGCCCGCCACGGCATCAGCATCCAGCAAGTGCAGGACGTCATCGAAGTGGCCATCGGCGGACGCCGCATCACCACCACCGTGGAAGGCCGCGAGCGCTATCCCGTCCGGGTGCGCTATCTGCGCGA
>DATIPO010000328.1:0-59840 GCA_035471925.1 Acidobacteriota bacterium | reverse complement strand
ACAGCCGCGTTTCCCACACTTTCGTGGACGGCAAACTGATGTTCAGCCGCCAGCACGACCTGGAGAACCGCCGCAGGGTGGAGGAAGCCCGCCAAGCCTTGATCGCCGAAATCACCGAGAGCGGCCAGGAGAGCCAGGATCCGGAAGACGAGTCGGACCAGGAAGAAAGCCAAGAGACCGCCGAGGCCGAACCCGCTCAAGAGCAGGCCTCTGAGGACCAGGACTCAGGCCAGGAGGAGGCTGAAGAAGAGGAGGAACTCCCCGCCAATCCCGACCACCAAGCCAGCTATGAGTACGCCGCTCTGGCCCCTGCGCAGGCCACGGCCATTGTGGGCGCCACCGTCCACACCATCAGCGGCGATGCCATCGACAACGGAGTCGTGGTCTTCGCGGACGGCAAAATCACCGCGGTGGGCGGATCCGACACCGGCATACCCTCCGGCGCCCGCCGAGTAGACGCCTCCGGCAAGCACTTGTGGCCGGGCATCATCCACACCCAGACGGTCTTGGGGCTCAACGAGATCGACAGCGTTTCGGGGTCGGTGGACAGCGCCGAGATGGGCGATTGGAATCCCGACATCGACGTGCACTTGGCGGTACGGGCGGCCAGCACCCACATTCCCGTCTCTCGTTCGGGAGGCATCAGCCATGCCGTAGTGATGCCCGAGGGCGGCATCCTTGCCGGCACCTCGGCTCTCATCCGCCTGGATGGATGGACCTGGGAAGAGATGGCCGCCGTCCCCCGACACTCCATGACCGTGCAGTGGGAAGGAGGAGGCGGCTTCTTCGGCTTTTTCGGCGGCGGACAATCGCTGGAGGAGCGCAAGAAGCAGTCGGAAGAAAAAGCCGAACAACTGGAAGACTACTTCAAAAGCGCCGAAGCCTATCTCAAAGCCAAAGCCGAAACCGGAGTCGTGGAAGGTTCATGGGAGTACGATCCCAAACTGGAAGCGCTCAAACCGGTCCTGGACGGCGAGATGCCGCTCTACGTGGCGGCCAACAGCTACTACGCCATCGAGGACGCCATGGAGTGGGCTCTCAAGCGGGAGCTGCGCCTCGTCATCGTGGGCGGCCGTGACGCGGCGCTGGTGGCTGACAAGCTGGCCCGCCAGCAGGTACCGGTGGTGCTGACCAGCGTGGCCTCTGATCCCGTGCGAGACGACGATCCCTACGATGCACGTTACGCCGCTCCGGCGTTTCTGGAGGAAGCCGGCGTGCTCTTCTCCATCGCCGGCATCGGCACCCCCGGTGGGTCGTCCAACGCCCGCAACGTGACGCTGCACGCAGGAATCGCTGCCGGCTTCGGGCTTGACCGCCAAGCCGCCTACCGCTCGCTCACCCTCAATCCCGCCCGCATTCTGGGCTTGGAAGACACTTTGGGGTCCATCGAAGTGGGCAAGAGCGCCAGCCTGGTGCTGACAGACGGCGACCTGCTGGAGCAGACCACCAACATCGAGCAAGTGTGGATCGACGGCATGCAGCCCTCCATGGAGGACAAGCACAAGAAGCTCTACGAGAAGTACTCCAGCCGTCCCAAGACCCGTTGAGGAGTCTGAATCAATAAAACTCCAGGCTGGCTGCCATCCGCTGGTAGGCGCGGCGGAAGGCGCGGTAGTCGCTTTCGGGAAGGATCTGGGTCAGGAAGCCGATCTGATCGCGGCTCAGCAGGACAGTGTAGACCTCTACCCGCTCTTCCCAGTCGCCCACCGCTGAAGGTCCGGCCAGGGTGACCGTGAGGGCTTGGCGACGTCCCAAGCGTACCCGGCGCCAACCGCTGACTTGGCGCAGGTGATCATTGCTGCTCAGGATCTCCCCTAGATAGGCCCGGCTGCCGTACTCCAGCAGATCGCGATCTCGGCGCGCGTCGGAGCGGAATTGATAACGGTCCAAGATGACTCCGTAGACCGTTTCCCGGCGCTGACCGTACTCTACGATGCCGCCTTCGGGAGCCAAGGTGACGCCGAACTCACGATGAGGGTAGGCCCTCCAGTTCATGGGGTAGTCGATGCGGTAGTTCCGGCTGTCGGGCTCGTATATCCGCCAGCGCGAAGAAGGCTGCTCCACCTGAGGACGATCGTACCCTCCCCCGCTGGGGCCTCGATCGCTGCCGCCGCTGCCGCCGCTGCCGCCGCCCGACTGCAAGTCGTTCATCGAGGGAGCGGGAGACATACGGTCCAGCCGCGACTGAATCGCCTCAAAGTTGCCTTCGTTGGGACGGCGTTGATAGCCGCCGATCAGTTCAATCTCTTCTTCGATGCGGCGGGCCCGGTTTTCAGGCGCGGGATGAGAACTGAAGAAGGTCTCCAGTCCGCTTTGGTCCCGGCCTCGCTGCTGGTGCAGCAATTCGAAGAAGTCGGCCATCGCCATTGGATCGTACCCGGCGCCCGCCATGATCTGAGCACCCACAACATCGGCCTGCGTTTCGGCACCCCGGCTGAACTTCAGGAAAAGCGAGTTCAAGCCGAAGCCGCCGGCAGCCTGAATGATCTGCTCGGTGCTGCGCGATGTGTTGCCGCCCAAAAGAGCTCCCAACAGGCCCAGTCCGGCTTGGGCCATGTAGGCCTTGGAGGCCTGATTGGTTCCGTGGCGCAGGGCCACGTGCGAGATCTCGTGGGCCATCACGCCCGCCAGTTCAGCCTCGGTGCGGGCAGCCTCGATTAATCCGCGGTTGACGTACATGAAGCCGCCCGGCAATGCGAAGGCGTTGATTTCGGATACATTGGCCACCTTGAACTGGTAGGGAAAGTCCGGTCCAGGAGCATGACGGGCCAGGCGTTGGCCGATGCGGTCGATGTAGTCCTGCACCCGCCGATCGTCCATCATCGGCAGTTGGCGTTCGATCTCATTGGCGCTTTGACGGCCGATTTCCACGTCCTGCTGAGGCGAGAAGAGATTGAAGCCCGGGTCGACGTCGGTTTGGGCCCACAAGGGAAGGCCCCCCAAGAGGAAAAAAACAGTCAGGGTTGCGGTCAATCGGTGGCGCATCATGAAAGAACCTCGTTTGATCACTTCAAGGGCAGAGCCAAGAGGCTCGCAGTCTCCCTATCAGACGGGACTGGCTCGGCCAGCTTTCATTTTATGTTGTCTGCAATAGGGATTCGATTCGGGGCCAGTGGTTGCAGTCGAGCTCGGTCAAAACTCGGTCGCATGGCGGCCCCTAGGCGGAGGTTTCGTGCTGCTTGACGGCCTCATGCACGACTTCGATCAGGGTGGACATTCGGAAGGGCTTGCGCAGGCACGCGAACGCTCCGGCAGTCTTGGCGGCTTTGAATTCGTTTTCGTGGGCCACGCCGCTGATAACGATCACGGGCAGTTGTGGACGACTCTTACGCAACACCTGCAGCACTTCCATGCCGGCCTTCTTGGGCATGCGAAGGTCGAGCAGCACGGCATCGTAATCAGACTTCTCCAGCTTTTGCAGGGCGCGGGCGCCGTCCTCGGCGAAATCGATCTTCCAGTCTTTTCCGCTCAGGGCCTGACCCAACACCTCGCGGATGGCCGACTCGTCGTCAACGGCCAGCAGTTTGGCTTGGATGGAGGGTCCGCCAGGGTTGCCTTCGCCTGCCTCGATTTTCGCGCTAGACCGGCCCACCGGCGCTTCTCCGGCTCTGGGCAGGACGATGCGGAAAGTGCTTCCCTTGTCGGGCTTGCTGGAGACCAAGACCCGTCCGCCGTGGTTGCGGATAATGGTCAGACAGATGGCCAGCCCCAGTCCTGTGCCTTCGCCTTCGCGCTTGGTGGTGAAGAAGGGATCGAAGATGGAAGGAAGATCCTGGGGCTCGATGCCTTCGCCGGTGTCCTGAAAATCGATCTCCACCTCTTTGGAATTCTCCCCCCGGCGCAGGCTGATCGTCAGCTTGCCGCCGTCCTTCATGGCCTGGACGGCATTAATGCAGAGGTTGAGAAAGACCTGTTCGAGTTGCTTGGCGTCGCCCAGCACGGGAGGTACGTCGTCGCCGTAGCGCCGCAACACCTTGATGTTGGCCAGACGCATGCGCTGGCGCAGCAGGTCAAGAGTGCGGTCGAGGATGCTCTCTACTTGAACGGGTTCCACTTGAGGCTCGGCCGGACGCGCCAAGCCCATCAAGTCGCCCGTAATCTCGGAAATGCGCTCAATTTGGCGCACAATCTCTTCCAGCCGATGCTTCTGTTTTTCATCCTCGGTGCCGAGCAGCATGAGTTCGGCGTGTCCCGAAATGACGGTCAGAGGATTGTTGATCTCGTGTGCGGCGCCGGCAGCCAGCCGCCCCACCGAGGCCAAGCGTTCGGTGTGGAAAAGGCGACGCTCGGTCTCCTCCACCTTGCGCCCCGTCTGGGCCAATTCCTCGGCCTGCACCTGCAGTTCTTCGGTGAGCAGCAAACGGTGAAGGGCCAAAGCCGCGCCGTGGACGAAATGGCGGGCTGCTTCCACCATTTCAGCCACCTCGGGCGATTTGGAATCGACTTCCGCCAGTACCTGGCCGATCGACCCCCTCTGAGTCTCAAGGGGAAAGACCAGCAAGTCGGGACTGAAGAGCATGCCCGAAAGGGCCCCTTCTTCGGCCTCCATGCTCTTGCCTTCCCGCAACTTGCGTTGCAGCAGAGAAAGCTGGGCTCGTGCCGTGAGGCGGTCGAACTCCTGCCTCTCGCCGGGCTCGAGAGGGACGATGAAACGGTTGCCGGCCTGACCCGAGGAACCCTTAATGCACCCCTCCAAACCCGGCGACCGCTTCAAGGCCACATAGGCCAGGGCTCGGCGCAAGGGAAGAAACTCGTCCAGCATGTTGATTACATGCACTACGCCTCGGGCGGGACTGGTGGTTTCATCCAGTGCTTCGTGGAGGCGGTGGATGGCCGAAAGAGCCTTCTCTTTGCGCTGCAAGCGGCGTTTTTCAACATCCAGATTGATCTGCATCTGCCCCAACTGTTCGTTGGCGCGCTGGACGGCCTGCAAATAGAGCTGCTTGTTGTCGGCCTCCCAGTTAAAGTACCCCGCCACCTCCTCAAAGCGCTCCAGGACGCGGGAAGCGGTACGCCGGAGTTCCTCGGCGCTCAGCCCGGTCACCATGGAGAGCCGTTCCAGATTCCAATTCTCGCCCGGATCGCCGGAGTCGCCGATGCGGAAGAGGCGGCAGAGCGAGTTGGCGGCTTTGACGATGAAGGCTGGATTGCGCTGCGGGGAATCGCCGAAGTAGGAAATGGGTTGATGATGCAGCCATGCTGCTTCCACCAGATCCGAGGGGAAACGCCAGCGTTCCATGGCCAGCTTGGCCACGCCGGTGTGTCCGATGCCGAAATGGGCCTCCTCGTTCTCCAGCAGCCGGCCTTTGCCCTCGCGGGCTTGCAGGACCACCTTTGAGTATTCCTCGGCATTCCAATGAGCCAGGATCAGCTTGCCCATGTCGTGCAGCAACCCGGCCACGAAGGCTTCCATGGGACGCCGATATGCAAAGCGCCGGGCCAACGTCTCGGAGGCGATGGCGCAAGCCACGCAATGATTCCAGAACTGACGTAGATTGAAGGCCTGCACCTTCTCAGGATGGATGGTTTCGAAAACCACCGCCGACAGCACCAATCCACGCACCAAGTCCTTGCCCAGCAACGCCGTTGCCCGGTCGATGGTGGTGACCTCTCCGGATCGACAGAAATAAGTGGAATTGGCGACCTTCAGGATCTTGGCAGTCAGCGAATGATCAGTCTCGATCAGGCGCGCGATCTCAGAAAGCCCGCTCTCTTCGTCGCTGGTGGTTTCAAGTAGCCGCACGGCCACGGCTGGAAGAGTCGGCAGTTGCCCCAGTTCTTCGATGAACCCGCTCAGATCTGCTGCTTTCACAGCGCCTCCCCCAAATGTCCTGCGATCATCCGTCCCGGGAGGACAGTTTATGATCTTTTAAAGCCTAAGAATACAAGATCAATCTGACTCTGGGCAGAAAAAGTCGCAATTTATGAGGATAATTGCGAGTATACCCATTCCCTACCCGGCTTCCGCACCCTGAGTGCAGGCTGAAGGCTGCCTCCTGATGCAGGAGGTCGCAAGGCTTCTCACGGCGATTCTTGTCTAATTCTTCTTGATCCCATTGCTCGTTGACGAATTGGGTCATCCCTAGCTATACTCCTCCGGAACATCCGGACAAAGCATTGAACACGGTCTGGCGACTGGGGACGAGAATCATGGCCGAGGTACTGCTGGCTCACGCATTCTACATCCGAAACGACCCCAAGCAGGTCGAGAAAATGCGTCCCTACGCGCCTTTAGGAACGCTCTATGCAGCTTCTCACTTGAGGAAACGAGGCTATCAAGTGGCTCTCTTCGACGCCATGCTTGCGCAAGGCGTCGGGGAATACCTGGAGATGCTGGAGCGGCTCCGCCCTTCCTTCGTGGCCCTTTACGAAGACCAGTTCAACTTTCTCAATAAAATGTGCCTGGAGCAGACGCGCAAGGCGGCTGTTGAGATGGGACGCGCGGCACGCCGCCAGGGAGCTCAAGTGGTGATTGCCGGTTCAGATATCAGCGATCATCCCGAAGCCTACTTGGGCGAGGCCGCCGATTTCGCCCTGATGGGTGAAGCCGATGACTCCCTATGCCTGCTCCTCGACCGGCTCAGCGGACGCCGGAAAGGGCCGGTGGAGAAGGTTCCCGGCTTGGCCATGGCCGATCCCGACTCCCCAGGAAGAATTATCCGCAATCCCCTGCCCGAACCGGAACGCGAGCCTGACCGCTTTTCCTTCCCTGCCTGGGATCTGCTGGACACCGACCGCTACCGCGAAGCCTGGACCCAGGCCCACGGCTACTTCAGCCTCAACTTGGTGTCGACGCGGGGATGCCCCTTCCATTGCAACTGGTGCGCCAAGCCCATCTGGGGGCAACGCTACGCCATGCGCTCGCCCGCCGACGTGGCCGAGGAGCTGGCCCTGGTCAAAGAGCAAGTCAACCCTGACCACATCTGGTTCGCGGACGACATCTTCGGACTGCAGCCGCGCTGGGTTGAGCAGTTCGCCGACGAAGTCGAGCGGCGCGACGCCTCCATCCCCTTCATGATCCAGTCGCGGGTCGACCTCATGACCCAGAAGGCCGTGGACGCCCTCTCCCGGGCTGGCTGCGTGGAGGTCTGGATGGGGGCCGAGAGCGGCAGCCAGAAGATCCTCGACGCCATGGACAAAGGCACCAAGCTGCCCAAGATCAAGGCGGCCCGTCGACGCCTGGGCGAAGCCGGCATCAAGGCCTGCTTTTTCATCCAGTTCGGATACCCCGGGGAAACTTTCGAAGACGTCATGGCCACCGTCAACATGGTGCGCGAGCTACTGCCCGACGACATCGGAATCAGCGTCAGCTATCCCCTGCCCGGCACCAAGTTCCACAGCATGGTCAAAGCCCAGCTTGAGGACAAGCACCACTGGAAGGACTCCAACGATCTGGCCATGATGTTCCAGGGCACCTACCAGACACCTTTCTACCGCAAGCTCCACCGCCTGCTTCACCGCGACTTGGAGCTACGCCACGAACTACGCCAGAGTCCCTCCCCCAATGGGACTCTGCTTGAGCGGCTGGACCGCCTCAACGCCCACTGGTTTGAGCTCGGGCAAATGGAACTTCAGTACCGCAGCGAGAGTCCCACGGCCATCGAGAAGGATTACGCCCAACCCCTTGAGCCCGACTTGAGCAAGCGCTGGAACTGACTATGAGCGACCTGCTTCTGACGCACGGCTACTTCCTCTTCGAGGATCCCAAGGAAAAGGAGATCATGAAGCCCTACCCGACGCTGGGTCTGCTCTACCTTTCCGCCTACCTCAAGCAGCAAGGTTTCGATGTCGAGGTCTTCGATTCGACTTTTTGCTCGCCGCAACAGCTCTCCCGGCGCTTGGCCGCCGCACCGGGGGTGCTGGGCATCTACACCAACCTGCTGACGCGCGAGCCGGTCCTCAAGATCATCTCCCAAGCCAAGAAACATGGCTGGACGGTCGTCTTGGGCGGCCCGGAATCGGCCAACTATCCCGAGCGCTATCTGCAACACGGGGCCGATGTCGTGGTGATTGGAGAAGGCGAGCGCAGCATGGCCGAACTCCTGCCGGCGCTCGCCAAGAAGGGCCCCCGCCGGCTGCAAGGGGTGGCCGGGACGGTCTTCCTCGACGAGAGTGGAGAAGCCGTGCGCAATCCTGAACGGGAGCAGATTCCCGACCTCGACTCGCTGCCCTGGCCCGACCGGGCTGCCATCGACACCCAGCGCTATGTGGACGTGTGGCGCGAGCACCACGGCAGCGGCAGCGTCAACCTGATCACGGCCCGCGGCTGCCCCTATAAGTGCCGTTGGTGCTCGCATGCTGTCTTCGGATTCACTCACCGCCGCCGCAGCTACCTCGACTGCGCCGACGAACTTGAGCACATCCGCGACACCTACCGTCCCGACCAGGTCTGGTACTCGGACGACGTCTTTACGATCCACCACAAGTGGCTGTTCGATTATGCCCAGGAACTGAAGCGGCGCGACATCCGCATGCCCTTCGAAACCATTTCCCGAGCCGACCGAATGATGAAGGAAGAAGTCTTGGAAACCCTGGCCGAAATGGGTTGCTACCGCATCTGGATCGGTTCTGAGAGCGGTTCCCAACGCATCCTCGACGCCATGGAGCGGCGCGTCACCGTGGAGCAGGTGCAGTGGGCCTCCCAAGCCGCCAAGCGTCACGGCATCGAGGTGGGCATGTTCCTGATGTGGGGCTATTCAGATGAGACGATAGAAGACATCGAGGCCACCGTCGAACATGTCAAGAAATGCGCCCCCGACATCTACTTGACGACGGTCTCCTACCCCATCAAGAACACGGCCTATTTCAAAGAGGTGGAGGCGGAGATCGAAGCCCCGCAGAATTGGGCCCGGGCCACCGATCGCGACTATTCGGTGCGCTCGCAGAAGTCGTCCGACTACTATGCTCAGGCCGACAAGCTGCTGCGCGGCGAGGTCGAGGCCTTGCGCCTCAAGGACAGCGACCCGGGCCGGGCGGCCAGCCTGCTGGAAGAAGCGCACCAAGCCCGCAGGATCCTGCAACAGCAGGCTTGAGACGGATCAGAAGCCGCGTGCACAAAGGACCGCCAAGGCATGGTAGTTGGCGGCCCAAGGGGGGGAGGCGCCTCCCGCGATTGGAAGGGGAACCACGCGGGAGGCCGCAGTTCCTCAGGATGGTCGGGCACCCGACCGTCCTGAGTGGGCACGAGAGCAGTATTGGGGATTGGGAAGGTATCCCTTCCCCTTTCACCGAGTTTCTCCTGAGTCTCGGCTAACCGTCAGTACTGCTTGCTTACTGTCGCCCGATGGGGAAGTATCTCAGCGGATAGGAACTTTTTTTCGCGAGGTCTGAACATGTCCGAAATTCGGGTTCTGGAAGAGGGAGATTTTTATCACAAGCAGCGCTTCGGTCCCGACACCGTCAACCGGGGCGCGGTGCTGCTGGAATGCGAATGGGACGGGGGGGATTTCGAGTCCGGCGTCATGCTGGGAGGCTTCTTCCGCAAAGGTCGTTTCCTGGGAGGAGTCTTCTGGGGGGGCGTCTTCTGGGAAGGCGAATGGCGCCAAGGGCGGTGGGAGTGCGGCTTCGACCGTCAGGGACGCTACCGTCCCCGAACCGATGCTCCTCCTCACTAACGTTCGAACGTCCCCCTTCGCACTTCGCACCTCCCGGGACCTCTGGACCCTGAATCTTCTTCATACTTCTAGCTGACTATCAGAGTCAATGCACCAAAGACCTACCATATTTGACGAAATAGCTGGGAGCTATGATGACGTCTTCAGCCAAAGCCCCGTGGGAAAGTGCATGCGCCGGGCGGTCTGGAGACGCCTTCAGGCCCATTTTCAGCCGGGAATGAAGGTCCTGGAACTCAATTGCGGAACTGGGGAAGACGCCCTCTTCTTGGCCCGCCGAGGCCTCTCGGTCACGGCCACCGACGTCTCCCGCAGCATGCTGGACCGCACTCGGCAGAAAGCCCGTCAAGCGGGCTTGGGCCATCTCATCGAGGTCCTGCCAGCCGACCTGAACAGCCTGCACGAAGAGGGGTCCCTCAAGGGACGCCGCTTTCAGGGACTGCTGTCCAACATGGGGGGACTCAATTGCCTCTCCGACTGGGAGGCTCTGGCGCAGGCCCTGGCTCCCATGCTGGAGCCGGGCTCCCCTGCCCTGCTTTGCGTCATGGGTCCGCTGGCGGTATGGGACTGGATCGGCTTCTCGCTCCAAGGACGCCCCTCGCAAGCTGCCCGCCGTCTCCATCCCGGCGGGGTTGGCTGGAAAGGCTTGCGCATCCGCTATCCCTCGCCTGGGCGGCTGACCCGGGCCTTCCGCCCTCACTTCCGCCCGTCCCGGCTCAGCGCCGTCGGGATCCTGCTTCCTCCGCCGCTGGTGGGTGAGGACTGGGCCCGCCGCCATCCTCTCCTGCTCAGTCTGCTGGAAGGTTGGGAACGCCGCTGGGAAACGGTCTTTCCCCTGCCCTATTTGGCTGACCACTACCTGCTGGAATTGGAAAGGACCCGTCGATGAGCAACATGGCTTGGCCCTTGGCTTGTCCTGAGTGCCGCAACCCTGTCGGCAGCAGCGACTGTCTCCAGGACCGTCTGGACTGCTCGCAGTGCGGTTGCGCCTTGATCCGCAGCCAAGGCATTTGGGACGCCTTCGCCCCTGGGCGCCAGCAAGCCTTCCGGCCTTTCTTGGACGACTACACCCGCATCCGCAAAGCCGAAGGACGCGGCTCGGATTCGCCCGACTACTATCTCAACCTGCCGGAATGCCCCCGGGAACATCCTGTCGCCTGGCAATGGAAGATCCGCCGCGCCACCTACCGCAAGCTGCTCGCTGGCGAGGTGCCCTGCTGGAAGCCCGGGGCACGGGTCCTCGATTTAGGGGCGGGGGTAGGATGGCTCAGTCATCGCTTGGCCCAGATGGGATTTCGTCCCTGTGCCGTCGACCTCAGCCGGGACGATGAGGACGGACTGGGGGCGGCCCGCCATTACCGTCCTCGTTGGCCGCGCATGTGCGCCGAGTTCGACCGGCTTCCCTTGGCCGATGGAGTTGCCGACGTCGCGGTCTTCAACGCCAGTCTGCATTACAGCGGAGACTATAAGCGCACCCTTGGAGAAGCGTTGCGGACGCTGTCGGGAGGCGGACGGCTGGTGGTGTTGGAGACGCCCGTTTACCGTAAAGAGGCCAGCGGACGGGAGATGGCCGCCCAACGACATGCCGATTTCCAGAAGCGCTATGGCACTGCCTCCGACGCACTGCCCAGCATCGAATTCCTGACCTGGGACTGGATCGCCGAACTGGGGCGCGATTTAGGGCTGAAATGGCAGATCCTGCGCCCTTTCTACGGCTTGAAATGGCACCTGCGCCCCTTCAAGGCCCGTATCAAGGGCACACGCGAGCCCTCCCAATTCGTCATCCTCAGTGCGCCGGCACCCTGAGATCAGGGCGTGCCGACAAGTTTGCGCGGGAAGGTTGAGGACCCATTGCCCAAACGCTTGCGGCGCCACGAGGACGCGGTTCGCTACTGTTCGCTGAGGCGCCGGATATAGATGGAGCCGTGGACCGATTCCAAGCGGACGGTCTGTCCTCCACCGTTGAGCACGTAGGTCGCATTGATTTCGTTATCGCGACGGTCTTCGGAGTCAGCCGGGAAGTCGGAGTGGATGTCGTAATCATCGTCTCGCTCCCAACGGCCCAGACGGATGCGGGCTTGGATGGTGACGGCGGCCGTGGCAGGCAGCCAAATCTCTACGTCGCCGCCGCTGGTTTTGAGTTCGCTGGATCCGCTGGCTGCGGGCTCGAAAAGGCGCACGGAAATGTCGCCTCCGGCCGTGGACGCGCGCACCCACTGGCGGGCGCTGCTGATTTCGACGTCACCTCCGGCCGTGCGGGCCGTCACCGGTCCCGACGACTCGCGGACGTCGATGTCGCCGCCCGAGGTGCGCAGGTCGGCCTTGCTCACCACCCGGCCCAAGTCCACGTCGCCGCCGGCGGTGACCAACTCGGCTTTGCCGCCGGCTTCCCGAACCGACACATCGCCTCCCGCCGTGCGGGCCTCGACGTCGCCGCCCACGCGTCCCACGCGGATCTCGCCTCCGGCCGTCCGGGCCTCCAGGCGTCCACTCACGTCGCGAACGTGGATTTCACCGCCCGAAGTTCGCAGATCGGCATCGCCGTTGATGTCGCCGCCCTCGATGTCGCCGCCCGCGGTGGAGACGTCGCAGAAACCCTCCACGCCGTCAAATTCGATGTCGCCCGCCGAGGTGACCGCGGAGAAACGCCCCTGCAGGTCGCCCTTGAGGCTGATGTCGCCGAAGCTCGTCCGCAAGTCGAGATTGCTGACGCGGGGGACATTGATTTCCAATCTGGCATCGCCGTGCCACCCCCCGTCCCGCGGATCGCCAATGCGAACGCCGTTGCCACGTTGCTGAATGGAAAGGCTGGCGATGCGCAGTCCCACGCTGCGCACGACGACTTCCTGGCGCGTCCAGGTGGCCACCCGCACCTCGCCGGCTGAGATCTCAACCGTGACCTGTCCGCCCTGCGAGATCTGGAAGGAGCGCGTGTCGGAGGAGGCCTGTCCGCTTTCAGCCCAGACCTGCGGCGCGGATGCCGCAACGCAGGCCAGGTACAGGAAAACAGCCATCCTGGCCCAGCGCCTGACCGGGCTCATCAAGTAATCGCTTTTCATTTGCCGCTCACCTTCTGCAGAAATTCCTGAGAGCGCAGCCGCACGTAGTCATTTTGATCAGCGGCCCCGTCGCGCAAACTCTGCAAGATGTCGTCGTCGACCTGGAACGGTTCTTGAGAGCGGATCCCTTCCAAGGCATTGATAACCGCTACCCGCATTCCGGGATTGGGATCATATCGCAGCACGTTGAGAAAAGCCTGCTTGATCTCGGAGTCGAAAGGCAGCCCTTGCAGGGCGGCCAGGGCCCTCTGGCGGACTCCCGCATTGCTGTCGGTCTGCAAGGAGGTGATCAAGGTGCGCTTGACCAAGTCGTCGGACCTTTGGGCAGAGAATCCCGAGAACTCGTCCACGGCCCGCAAGCGGACGCCGTCGTTGTCGTCGTTGACGGCGGCATAGGCCAGCAGGCGGCGGATGTCGGCGTCCTCGATAGAACCACGCACCCGGCGCGGACGGACTTCCTGGAAGACCACCTCCAACTGATCGGATCCCGTGTCCAGGAACCGCACGTTGGCGATGTTGTTCTCACCTGGAAACTCCGCAAAAGGCGCTTGGCCACCGTGAAACAACATGTAGCCGGCTCCCAGGCCCAGCAGCAGCATGGCCATGGCGCCGGCGGCGGCGCGCCATCCAAAGACGGCCTGAGGACCCAGCAACCACTGGCCCAGCCGCGCCAAGGCTCCTGCTCCCGAGGTTGGGGCGCCGGATAATGCTTGGCGGGAAGCCGCTGGCGAATGCTCCGCCTCCTGCTCCTCCAAACGGCGGAAGAGCTGCGAGCGGGCCTGATAGAGCAGTTCGTCGCTGGGCTCAGCCCACGGCTCTTCAGCCATCAGGTCATGCAGGCGCTGCAGTTCTTCCATCTCTGCGCGAGCGCGCGGATTATTGTCCAGATGTTCACGAAGGAGATACTCCTCCGCCTCGCCCAGTTCTCCATAAAGCGAGAGAACCATCATTTCACGGATCTTCGATTTCATATCGGCCTCGTACTGACGTCCCCTATCGGCTGACGTCGCTGTATAGCGGACGCAGTTCGTCGCGCAAGCGCTGGTTGGCGGTGAAGAGATACTTCTTCACGGTGCCTTCGGCGCAGTTCATGATTTCGGCGATCTCGCGCAGCTTGTGGCCGCGCATGTGGCGCAGCGTGAACACCATGCGCTGCTGAGGCGAAAGCCGATGCATGGCGTTTCGCACCTGATGCGAGATCTCGCTGCGGAAGAGACGTTCTTCCGTGCGGTCGGACGATTCCAGCGTGTCGCCCAGTGTGGGCGAATCAGGTCCCGCCCGCCCCTCGTCCAGCGAATCGTAGAGATGGGCCTTGCTGCGCGAGGTGTAAGTCAAGCACACGTTGGTCGTCACCCGATGCAGCCAAGTCGAAAACTTGGCCCGGAACTGGAAGTCCGGCAAAGCCCGGTGTACGCGCATGAAAACCTCCTGATAGACGTCCTTGGCGTCCTCAGAGTTGCGGGTGAAAGAGAGCGCGATGGCCAGAACCTTGCGGTCATAGCGCTGCACCAATCCCTCAAAGGCTTGGCGGTCGCCCCTCTGGGCCCGCAGTATCAGTTGATGATCGCTCGACTCGTTCAATTCTCGTCCGTCCGACATCATCAGACCCCGGCGCCGGTCAAAAGGTTGGGGGCATTCTACCTCAAGCACTTGAATATCAGCCCAAGCTGTTCCCGGATTTTTTTGAACCCCTGCGCCAGCCCCTCCGTCTATAAGAGCAATCCTACCTATTAGGACATCTCTAGCGAGCAGGGGAGTAGGCACGGCACCTACTCCCCACCTCTTCTCCCCTCCCCGCGTAATCGCCAAGATTACTCGATTGCATTTTGGACTTGATTGCAGTTCAACAGTGTGAAAAAATACGCATCCATCTGGCTCGAGCGTTTCGGGTTCGGCCCGTCTGCTTGGTCAGACGCGGCTCAACTCCGTCAGAGGTCGGGAATGGCCGCCGCAAAGACTGGCGGCAAGGAGGATTCATGATGAGAAGATACTGGTTGTTGATTTGGCTGTTTTTCCTGACCTTCATGCCCATCGCGGCTCAGGAGCAAGCCGAAGTCCTGGCGCTGAGCCAAAACCTGTTGGACAACGCCTTCACTTCCGGCCTGCACGTGCTCGATCCCCAGAGCGGAGAGGCCGTCCTGATCGGAGATATCGGGTTGGATTGCCGCGGACTCCAAAGCGAGGGCCAGGGTGAACTCTATTCCATCTGCGCCTCTCAAAACGTCTACTACCTCACCCGCATCGACCGCCAAACCGCTCAACCCGAGACGTTGCTGCCGCTGCTGCCGGTCACCGAGGAAACTGAGGAAAACTTCCTGAAACTCAACGGAATTCGAGATTTCGTCCTCACGATGGACCGAATAGGCGTTATGACGGACCACATCATCAATCTCCCGACGCTGCCGCCCGGAGGGTCGGATTTCGATGTCTATGAGCGCAACTCCGGCAACTTACTTGTGCGGGGAGGCGCTGCCGCCAGCCGATTGGCTGACAGCAGTCCGGAAGGCGTCGCCGAGGCGGTTTTCCGCTTCGGCGGGAACTCCCACCTGGGGCATGTCGACCTCCGGACTGCCGAGGGGGAGACCGAGGTGGAGTTGGACGGGAATTTCATACTGCGCGATTATGTCCGTCTGCCCGAAAGCGGCGAACTGCTGGCCATCGCCGTGGCCCCGCCTGAATCCCAAGCGCCTTTTCTGGCCACCATCGATGACGCCACAGGAGAGGTGACGCCGTTAGCCTCGGTTCCCTCCGACCTGATTTATCTGACCGTCGCATCCAGCGGCGAGATTCCCCCCGTCACCCCGCCTTCACAGCCGGACCGGATACTTCCCATCCTGCTGTCTGGGCGGGTAGAGGGCGGCATCTTCAGCTCTCACATCTCCCTGCTCAACGCCGTTGGCACAGCCGAGCAGGAGGTTGTGATGGACTTCTTCGATGCCAGCGGAGAGCCTGTCGATGCTGCCACCATCGCCTGTCCAGGGCAGGGGGAGGCGCTTTCCCAACCGCTGGCATCGTCCAACTCACGCTTTTTGGATCTGCCGGGACTTGCGGTTCCGGCCTCGGGCTGGGCCCGGCTCCGGGCCGAAGCTGCGGTTAAGGTATCCACCGAAGTGCTCTTGGCCGTGGGCGCTTCACCGGGATGTGGTGCTCCGGCAACCACATTGCCTTCTGGACGAATTCAGACCACCGTCCAAGTGCCCGCCGTGGTTCCCGCCACCCAATGGTCGGCACAGGGCACCATTGCGCCCAACCGCGAAAGCGCCTTCTCGCTGGTCAATCCTGATTTGGCCGAGAACGTTCTGGTCACAGTGACCGCCTTCGATGCGGCGGGAGAGATCTTCGATATCAATGAAATTGAACTCTTACCCGGACAGCGCATCAGCAACCTGCTCTTTGAGCTGCTCATTCGCGGAAAGGTTTTCATCCAGCCGCCTCAGCGTCCCGACAACTTCCAGGGAAGCATCGCTATTACCGCCGCCCATCCCATTGCCGTGGGCGGTTTGACCGTTCTTCTGCCAGAGGGCAAGTGGTCCAATCTGCCAGTCGAGCCGGTTTCTGAACAGCCGTAAGCGTGCAAAAAACGCAAGAAACAGGAGGACAAACGGCACTTCCTTATTGGCATAAGCAAGGCAACGGCTATATTAACGGCGCTTTACTCTTAGCGCATGAATGATTGACTTGCATCCGGTTCGACAAACTTGTAATAATTCCGACAGTTACCCGGTCGAGGCTTCCATCCAATGGCCTCTTTCCCTCATCGAAGTCATCGGGGCTTCGACCGGGTCTTCCAGCCGATCCGCACTTTCTTCCGCTTGATTGTCACTTGAGCCAGTTCATGCAATCGAGAGGATGTCGTCTTCACCTCGAGTGTCCTCATCAGTCTTGATCAACCGCCTTCACAATAATGTTCGACCACTTTCCTTCGGGCAGCAGGACGTTCAGCCCTGCGACGGCAATAGGACGGTCCGCGCTGATTCTGATGCTGCCCCGGTAGTCGGCGGGACGCTGAGGAGGCTGGATGAAGACCTTGCCCCGGTTCAGCAGCTCGAAGAGCAGTTGGCTGATCCGCTGCCCGGGAGGCAACTCGATTTCGTTGCTGTCGAAGACCTCCCCTTGGGCGTCGAAGGCGGTGACGGTGACCAACGCTGACTCAGACAGGTCTGGATTGACCAAGGCAAAGGCGCTTTCCCGTTGAGGCCTGATGACAACGTCCGCCGACCATTCTTGAGCGGGCCTGACCGGAGCTATCTGGACGGTCGTCTGGACGCTCTGGGATGGCAGTGTGGTCGCCAGGTTGTCGCAGCCGGGTTGGCCGCCGGTCGCGAAAAGGACCTCATTGGAGAGGGCGACCTGCGGCTGAGCCCGCAAGCGGGCCCACCCAGCCACCGTGGGCAGGCCACTGAGATCCAGATCCAGCAAGTGGCGGGCTGCCAGGGGACCTTCTAGGGTTTCAGCCTGTCCTGGACAGAGAACGCCGGCCGCATCAATGGATTCGCCGCCGGAGTCGAAGAACTGAATGCCCACGTCCTGATCGGCGGTCCCCGAGCTGTGGAGCAGGGTCAAGTGGGAGGAGAAGCTGCCCCCAGTGACCCCTCCCGCCTCGATAATCGGCACTATCCGCTCGCCGACCGACGGCGGCGGTTCCTCGCCGCTTGGCTGCAAGATGGCCAGATGGCGCAGATGAGAAGGTACGGAAACTCTTGGAAAAGCTCTTTCAAGATCTTCAACGATCCGCGCCAGAAAAACCACCTGGTTGGCGGGTGGCGGGTTCACGGCCAGCACCAGAAACTCGGTGGTCTCCGGCGTGCGCACCAAATCCCTCACCGTGAAAGGGAGACCGAACGAGATCTGCCGCTGGGCCGTTTGCAGGCTGAGTTGACCCAGTACGATGTCGCCAAACTCGTCCAAAACCGCCGCCACGTGCCCGCCCGAGGTTTCGTCTGAGAGCGCCAACGCCCCCGTCGGTGCCCGCACGAGCAGATCCGAGGTTTGGCGGTCATAGACTTCAAAGGCTCGGTCCACAGCAGGCAAACCCATGCCGGCCACGAAAGTGAAACGGTTAATGATTCCTATTCTGTCTGGAGTCAGCAGGAAATCGACCGGAGTATTGCCTTGGACTCCGTTGGGAAGGTCCTGAAATTCCGGGAGGACGGGTTGAAGCAAGGTTCCCTGTCCCGTGGCGGAATCGAGACGCGTCAGGTGATAAAAGCCGTCATGCCGACAAATCGTGTGCAAGACCGAGGCTTGGTCGACTTCCAAACCAAAGCAGGAGGGAAACCCTGTGTCGCCGACTAACGTGGTCGATCCCGTGCCCAGGTCGACCGTGTGAAGGAGGGTGACGAAGCCGGTATCGAATTGCGTCCGGCTCAAAGCGAAGACCCTCACATCATCGCTTACCTGGGCGAACGAAAAGAGAGGGCAAAACAGGAAGACACAATAAATGACCCGACAGGCCGGTCTCAGATGGAAGCGTTTCATTGACGGCTCCTTTCCCCGCTGAATTGCTGCTTATTTCCCTCCGGCAGCACCGCGGACTTTATCTGAACCGCTGGCGGCCCATGAGAGACAAGGCGTTACTGCGTATTTTTTCACATTCCAACCCCGTGCACAAGTGCACACCGCTGCGCCTCACATCGAGGCCGCTACGCCATCCAGAGGGTGAATGAGATAGAGCCTTGAGTCCTCGAGGGGGCGGCGCTGTCTGCGGAGGGTGCCGAGGCTGACGGTGCTCGACCGCCAAAAATGGGGGAGCGGTTGCCCGCTCCCCCTGCTCGCTAGAGATGTCCTATGCAGGTAGGATTGTCTCTGTAGACGGAATTCCTGCCTCGATTGTTCCGGGAAACGCCTTTTTCCGCGATATTTGTTTGAGGAATGGACAAAAACAGAACCATTGCCATTCTCGGTTGCTCATATAGAAGTTTTGAGCCAGCCCTGGTGAATCGTCTCCGCTTGAACGAATTGCAGGGCGCTCTCGTCCAAGACAATGCCGGTTGTTATCATCAGTCTTGTGGAGATTCGGCCTTCGCTCTTTCGATTGACCTCGGAGGTCCTCAAATGCCTATCTGGACTCGGTTAGCCTCCTCCCTGCTTTTCCTTGCTCTTTTGGCTGTGCCTCAACTTTGGGCCCAGGAATCAAAGCCCCCGCCCAAAGCCGAGGCGCAAAACGCTCACAATGCGGGGGCATCGCGCCAGGATGAGCAAGGCGGGGAAGCAGCCGAAAGCGATGCCGTTTTCCGTTCCGAGACGACGCTGGTTCCCTTGGACGTCATCGTGGTCGACGCGCAGGGCAACCCCGTGCTGGACTTGGGACCTGATGACTTTCGGGTCTTGGAGAATGGAAAGCCTCAGCCGATTACTCATTTTTCCTTGGAACGCTACTCCTCGAGGGTTTCCACCGATATTCCGCAGCAGGGCGACAAACACCAGTCCCGTCCCGCCCGAGTTGGTGCAGACCCGCAAGCCGATTCCCCGGCACTGCAGGCTCCCGACTCGCGCACCTTTTTGCTGGTGATGGGCCATGTTCCGGTCAAAGAAGAGCTGGGCACCTTCTTCAACGGAGTGGACAGGCTGATCGACTTCGTACAGGGCCTGGAAAGCGGAGACCGCTTGGCCCTGATGGCCTACGACCGCATCACCGATTTCACCACCGATCACCAAGCCTTGGTCGAGACCCTGCGCCGCTACCGCAAGATTGGAGTCTCGATCGAAGCCAGCCTGGCTCAACGCAACAGCCACGGGCTCTTTGCCTCTCAAAAGACCAAGGAACTGCCAGCCTCCCTCGACGCCAAGGCCGAGAAGATATTCGATTCCGAACGCCTGCAAGCCCGTCAGACCGTCAAGCCTTTCATCGTCAGCGAAGACGAGAGACGGCGTGAAAATCTCGACCTCACCTCACTCTCGTTCGAGGAGCTTGCGGATTCCCTGGTGCAACGGGCCGAGGCCTTGGAACAGGCCGGGGTTGAGGCCGAGGCCATTCCCTCCCCCAACAACGACGACCAGGTGAGTTCAGGAGCCTCGGTCGACCGTCAAGTCCTCTCTCCAACCCAGCGCGCCCGCCTCAGCCTCATCACTGATCTCGACACGGCCGAGCACCTCTCCCGACGCGCCTCCGGAGACCTGGACCTCAACACCATCTTCAGCGCCATTGAGTACCTTCGCTTCGACGACCGGGAAAAGCATCTCATTTTCATGTCGCCCAACGGAATGCTGCTCCCGCGCACGGAACACTATGAAGAGGTGGCCGAACTGGCGGCCCACTACCGCATTCGCATCCACACCATCCATACGGGCAAGCTCTTCGCCCGCTCGGCTACCGGTTTCAGCCCCTACCGCTCTCCACTTCAGCAGGTCCTGAATCCCAGCAACAGCATCAATCCGGCCGGCACGGGCCAAGTGGGGGCCGTGAAAACCAGTCTGAGCCAAACGGACGCCATCGAGGCCCTGCGCAAGGTGGCCGAAATCACTGGCGGCTCCTCCCATCTCTATGAGGACGTTGGAGAGGCTCTCCGCCGCACCGAGGAAATCACGCGCGCCTCCTATTTGCTGGGGTACGTTCCGGCGGGTTCGCTGGACGGCACTTACCGCAACATCGAGGTCAAGGTCAACCGTCCCGGCATGGACGTTATGACCCGCAGCGGCTACTTCGCTTATCCGTCGCTGGGTGCCGCAAACCAAAAGAAGCTTCAGACCTATGTCCGCACCGTGGCGGCCGTCAGCACCGAACGGCTGGTGGATGACGTCCACTTTCAGGTCGAGGTCAAGCCGGGAGGCGGACTGGAACCCGGCCAGACGCTCTACCGGGTCGACCTCAACATCCACTTGCAAGACGACATGCTGGAGATGAGCGACGGCTATCGCAAGGGAGAGCTGATGGTAGCCTACTTCTTCAAGTCCCAGAAGAAGGGCGGCCTGTGGCCGGTCTGGGACAGGGTGGTCTTGAGCCTCGATCAAGAGCAGTACCGTGACACGAAAGAAAACGGAATCGTCTTCACCAAGTCCTTCCGGCCGCCCGTCGAGGTTTCGGGAGGTTGGCTCAAGGTGGTCGTCTACGACCTCAAGAACGACCGCCTGGGAACCCTGACGGAACGTCTTTACGCACCGGCTGTGACGGCCTCGGACTCGGTGCCCAGCCTCAACAGCGATGGAGGCGATTCAAGGTAGGAAAGTGCCTGGGCCCTTGCCGCCGGATTCTTCACCGTTGGATTCTTGCGACGGCCGGGAGCTGTCAGCTTCCTCCTCGAAAGCTTCAGGACCCACGTCGTAGATGGGCCCCTGCCCGGGCGGCGGCGAGCGACGTTGGGACCCGCCGAATCTTAAGAAGACGTGGGTGCGGCCTTGTTCCACCGAACGCTTGAACCAGGCAAAGAGCCAGCGCCGCAAGGCTTTGCGGCAAGGCGGGATGAGGAGTACGAATCCCAAGGCGTCGGTGAGGACTCCGGGGGTCATCAGGACGGCTCCTGCAACCAGCACCAGCACGCCTTCCACGATGGTTCCGGCGGGGGGACGTCCCTGGGCCAGTTCGGATTGCAGTTGGCGCCACACCTTGAGACCCTGGCGGCGCGCCAGGAAAGCCCCCAGAAAACCCGTGAAGACGATGATGGCGACGGTGGCCAGCACGCCGATGCGCTGGCCGAGTGCCACCAGAAGCATCAGCTCCGCGGCGGGAACCAGGATGAACAGTATCAGAAGTCGTCCCATGGATGCCCTTAACCGACTCCCGTCCCGGCCTCTTGCTGATGGGCCCTCTCCAGCAGGTCCCGGGCATGTTGGCGGGTAGCCTCGGTGACCGTCTCGCCCGAGAGCATGCGCGAGAGTTCTTCCACGCGCTCATCCTCCCGCAAGACCCCGATGTGGACGGTGGTGCGTCCTTTGCGGGTCTGTTTGCCCACCTGCAGGTGACGGGCGGCGTAGCAAGCCACTTGAGGCAGGTGGGTGACGCAGAAGACCTGGTGATGCCGGCCCAGGGCCGCCAGCTTGTCGCCGATGCTGGAGGCCACGCGTCCGCCCACTCCCGAATCGACTTCGTCGAAGACTAGTGTCTTGGAATAGGGTTCCAGCGTCAGGACCGATTTCAGCGCCAGGATGATGCGCGACAGTTCCCCTCCCGAGGCGATCTTGACCAAGGGACGCGGTTCCTCTCCCGGGTTGGGACTGATCAAAAACTCCACCCGGTCAAAGCCCCGGGGACTGGCCAGCTCCTCGTCAGACTCGATCGACACCCGGAAGACCGTCTTATTCATGGCCAAGTCAGCCAGTTCCTTCTCCACGGCTTTGGCCAGCTTGCGGGACGCTTTGCGCCGTCCCTGTGAGAGCTGTTCGGCAGCCTCCATGTAGCGCGCCGAGAGGTCCTTTTCCCGAGCCTCCAGTTCTTCCGCCCGCTCTTCGCCGTGTTCCAGTTCTTCGATTTCGGGTCCTATGCCGGCAGCGTATTCGATCAGCTCTTCCACGCCCTTGCCATACTTGCGCATGGCTCTTTGCAACTCGGCCAGACGTTGTTCCACGGCTTCCTGGCGGTCAGGATTGAATTCGATGCCGTCGGAATAGTCGCGCAGGCGGAAGGCCACTTCCTCCATTTGAAAGCGCAGTTCGTCCAGCTTGGAAGCTGAGTCGGTCAAGGCTGGATCGGCTTCGGCTAGGTCCTGCAGGTTGCGCGACACCTTGCCCAGCAGTTCCATGGCCGAGCCTTCCTGCTCGTAGAGGATCTGAAAAGCCTGGCTGGAGTGGGCCAGGCGCTTCTCCGCGGTAGAGAGGAGACGTCGCTCTTCCTCAAGTTCCTGGTCGAGTCCCCGGCTCAGGCTGAGCTTCTCCAACTCCTGGGCCTGGAACTGAAGGGTGTCGAGGCGCTGCAGCCGGTCCTGCTCCCCTTCCCGCAGGTGCCGGATCTTGTCCTTCACCTCAGTCCACTCCCGGTAGCGCTCCGACACTGCACTCAGCAGCGCGGGCTGCTCGGCGAAAGCGTCCAGAAACTCCAGGTGGTTGGACGGCTGAAGCAACTGCTGCTGGTCGTGCTGGCCGTGGATGTCGACCAGCGAGTTCCCCACTTCGCCCAGCAGTCCTGCGGTGGCTAACCGTCCGTTGATGAAGACTTTGTTGGTTCCCGAAAGTGCGATCTCCCGGCGGACCAGCAATTGTCCCTCGTCGCCTTCCAGTCCGGCCTCTTTCAGGTGCCTCCAGGCCGGATGTCCCTCCTGCAGCTCGAAAAGCCCCTCCACTTGGGCCTTTTCGAATCCTTGGCGAACCATGTCTTGGGCGGCCCGTCCGCCCGCCAGCAATCCCACCGCGTCGACCAGGATCGACTTGCCTGAGCCGGTCTCGCCAGTGACCAAGTTGAGTCCGGCCTGAAACTCGACTTCCAGCCGCTCGATGAGGGCAAAATTCTCGATGGTGAGGAACTTCAGCATCTGCCCGGTGTCTGCCTCCTTAGTGCAGTCCGTCCGTCCGCCTGCGGACGCCGCCTAACAGCATATCAGCATCGAATCAGGTCGAGCACTTGAGTCAGGCGAACTTGGTAGAGTGGAAAGGTTACCGATTCAAAGAGCATCGGCAACAACGTCACCTGTCGCGCCGCCGCTCCGGTAGCTGCCCGCAGCCATCGGCCGACAGGAGGGCGGACAGCAGCAAGCAGACACAACAGGAAGAGGAGAGGCGCGCTTTGCAAATCATCTGGGATTCGCTGTTGGAGAGTCTTGCCCTTCATGGGGCGGGGACTATTTCGCCGGACGCATCATCGCTGGCTTTGGGACCGGCCTCTCACGGGCTTTTGGCCCAAGGCTTCGGGAGCTTCTGGCAACTCATCGCCAACAGCGGGCCGGTCGCGCTTCTGGTGCTGCTGATCCTGGTGTTTTTCTCGGTCCTATCGTGGGCCATCATCGCCAAGAAGTGGCGATTTTACGGCCAGGTCGAATCCGAGTCTCAGGAGTTCTACGACGTCTTCAAGAAAAAGGCCAGTCTTTCAGAGATCTACCAGGAATGCGAACGCTTCCCCATGTCGCCGCTGGCGGGCATGTACAAGACGGGCTATCAGGAACTCCACCGTCAGTTGAGCGCCGCCAAGCAGGGCGGGAAGCAGCAGCCGTCAATGGCTTCCGCGCTGCGCAGCCTGGACAGCCTTCAGCGTTCTCTGCACAAATCGGCCCAGAATGAAATGACGGTCCTGGAGCGTTCGCTGGACTGGCTGGCCACCACCGGTTCAGTGACTCCCTTCATCGGGCTCTTTGGCACCGTGGTCGGCATCATCAATGCCTTTCAGGGACTGGGGCAAGGCTCGGCCACCACCATTCAGGCGGTGGCGCCCGGCATCTCGGAAGCTTTGGTGGCTACGGCGGCGGGACTCTTCGCGGCCATTCCGGCGGTGATCTTCTATAATCACTTCATCCAGCGCCTCAAGGTCTTCGGGGCCGAAATGGACGATTTTTCGGCTGAGGTCCTCAACACGGTGGAAAGCAGTCTGCTTTAAGGAGATCGCCCCATGGCCATGCAGACCCAGTCGACTCAAACCCGCCCTTCCATGTCGGAGATCAACGTGACGCCCCTGGTGGACGTGATGTTGGTGCTGCTCATCATCTTCATGGTCACGGCGCCCATTCTGCAGACCGGCATCGAGGTCAACCTGCCTGAGACGCGCCAGACCGAGGCCCAAAATCCCGAGCAGCAGGCGGTGGTGACCATCAGCCGCGATGAACGTCTTTTCTACCGTTCCAACCAGGTGAACTTCTACGAGTTGCCCGAGTTGCTGCAGGGCGACCTGCAGGATCCCGAAGAGGCCGTGTTCCTTCAGGCCGACGAGGACGTACGCTGGAAAACCATCGTAGCGGTGGTCGACCAGATCCGCGAGGCCGGCTTCGTGCATGTCAATCTAGTGACCAAGCCCTTGCAGCAGTCGGAGGAACAGCAGTAAGGATGACGGCCAGGCTCCCTCAGCAAGCAGCGGAGACCGGCCCTCGGCCGGGAGTCCGATGCGGTATCCTTGAGGGACGGGACGAAGGGGCGCGCTTCGGGCAGGAGAACTCATGAAGCACCAATTGCTGAGTTCGCATGTACAGGACGAGAAGCTGGGCCGTTCCATGCTCTTCTCGCTGCTGGGACACGGACTTCTGCTGATTGTGCTCTTGGCCGCCGGCTATCTCCTGCCCCAGGGCCTGATCATCGACTTGCGTTCAGACCAGGGAGGAGGCCAAGGTGACCGCATCATTCCCGTCCAGTTAGCCACCGAGCTGGAGGACGGAGGATTCGGAACCGTCAGACCCACGCTGGCTCCGACTCCCCGGTCCGTCCCGCCGGAGCCTGAAGAGAAGCCCGAGACGCCGACTCCCAAACCCGTGGAGCGCGAGGAGTTCGTGGAAAAGACGCCCCCCAAAAAGCCGCAGGAGAAGCGTCCCCAACTGCCCGAAGACCGTCCTCCCATCAATCCTCCCGAGCCGCCCAAGCCTGAGCCGGGAGACATCGTGCGCGAACCCGACCCGGGCACAGGCGGTTCGGGCTCGGTTGGCGGAGGCAGCGGGGGCGGAATGGGCAGCGGCGTGGGTCTGGAAGTCGGCCAGGGCCATGGCGGAGGCCAAGGCATCAGTTCCTATTACGTGCGTCTAGTGGAGCAGCGGGTTGGCTCCAACTGGCTGAAGACGTCGCTGGGCGAATTGGGGCGTCCGGTGGAGACCGTCATCCTCTTCACCGTCGAGCGCAACGGGCGCATCAGCGACATCGAAATGGTGCGCGACAGCGGCATCCGCACCGTCGACGTGGCTGCCGAGCGGGCTGTGCGCGCATCCAATCCGCTGCCGCCCCTTCCGGCCGAGTTCCGGGGACGCTCGGTGCGGTTTCGCTCCGTCTTCCGCTATCCTCCCCGGTGAAAGCGTGCAAATACCTGAAAGGACGACACTTCGCATGAACAGACTTCTAGTGACCGCCTGGCTTCTTCTTTGGCCCTGCCTGCTTTGGGCTCAACAGCCGCAAGAGGGGGCCGGGTCAGGGCAGGATCAGCAGGGCCAAGTCGAGATCAACCCCGATGTCACCACCCAGGCCCGCGTGGCCGTGGCCGATTTTGTGGCCCGCACCTCGGCCAACCGGGCCACCGAAGAAGCCGCCGAGACCTTCAACCGGGTGCTGTGGGACGACTTGGAGTTCTCGGCCCGCTTCGAGATGCCGTCCAAGAGCTTCTATCCCCTGAGGCCTATCCGCAACGCCAGCGACGTCAGCTTTGAAGACTGGCAGGTGCCCACCTTGGACGTTGATTATCTGGCGTTCGGAAACATCCAGGTCGACGTTAACGGAACCGTCCTGGAAGCCTTTCTCTACGACGTCGGGACGCGTGAACAGATTATCGGCCAGCGCTACCGCCTCACCCGAACCGAGCAGATCAGGCGCAGCGCTCACGCCTTTGCCGACCAAGTGGTCTTCAACTTGACGGCCGGCGCCTCGCGGGGCGTGGCCCAGACCCAGATCGCCTTCACTTCCGAGAAAGGCGGCAGCAAAGAGATCTACGTGGTCGATTACGACGGATTCAACGAACGCACCATCACCGCCAATGACGGCCTCAACAAATTTCCCGACTGGTCCAACGAAAACCGGTACTTGGCCTTCGTCACCAACTTGCCCGGATCGGCCCGCTGGGAGCTGTGGGTACAGGATCTGGAGGGGGCTTCGGGGCGCCAAGTGATTCAGGTGCCCACCACCTACGTCTCCTCACCTTCGTTCTCGCCCGACGGATCACGGCTGGCCCTCTCGGCTCGGGCTGTCGACAAGTCCGACCCCGACGTCTTCATTGCCGACATCGAGCGTGCTCTCAGCGGTCAAGGAGGGGGAAGCCGGCTGCGCAACCTGACCAATCATCCCTCCATCGACACGGCGCCCACCTGGTCGCCCACGGGACGCCAACTGGCCTTCATTTCCGACCGCAGCGGGACGCCCCAGATTTGGATGATGGACGCCGACGGTTCCAACCTGCGCCGGCTCACCCAGGACGGAGGCCACTGCGACAGTCCTGACTGGTCGCCCGATGGACGCCGGATCGCCTTCTCCTGGCAGGCGCCCCGCCAATGGAAGCACGATATCTTCATCATCGACGTGGCCACCGGCGTCACCAACCAGGTGACCAGCGGGCGGGGCAGCGCCGAGAATCCTCATTGGTCGCCCGACGGACGCCATCTGGTCTTCCAGAGCACACGCACGGGCAGCAAGCAGATCTTTATCGTGAACGTCGACGGCGAGAACTTAAAGCAGATCACCGCGTATGGTATAAACGAAAATCCCGCGTGGTCGGGCTATCGCAGCCTGGAACGCTAGGTTGGCATGCCCGCCGGGAAAACGAAAATGTTGAAAGCGGTTCTCTGGGAGGGGGCGGCTTGGGAGGAATGGTTCAGATGAAACGTGGAAAATTTTGGGTCCTGAGTGCAGTGTTGTTGAGCTTGATTGTAGTGCTGGGCGGATGCGGAGATAAAGATGTTGCCGAACCGACGCCGCCGCGACCGGCCCCTATGCCTGACGAACCCGAGCCCGAGCCCGCTGCCGACCGGCCCACCATCGATCTCAGCGCCTCGCCCTCCAGCATCGAGCGGGGAAGCCAGGTGACTCTCCGCTGGACGTCCGGCGCCGCCGACTCGGTGGTCATCAGCAACGGCATCGGCAACGTCCAGCTCAACGGTTCGCTGGTGGTCACGCCCCGCGAGTCCACCACTTACACCGCCACGGCTAAAGGCCCCGGAGGCGAAGCCACGTCCTCGGCGCGTGTGACCATCGTTGAGCCAGAGCCGGTGGAGACCGACTCCGATGAGACCTTACTCCAAGAGGCCATCAGAGAAGGTCGAATTCGCCATGTCTTCTTCGCATACGACAAGGCCCAATTGACTGCTGAGGCAAAGGCGCGGCTTGAAGCCAACGCCATCATCCTGCGCGAGTACTCGGACGCTAACTTCATTATCGAAGGGCATTGCGACGAGCGGGGCAGCGAAGAGTACAACCTTGCGTTGGGAGAACGCCGGGCCCAAGCCGCCAGGGACTATCTGGTTTCGCTGGGCGTCGACGCCGGACGCATCTCCACCATTTCCTACGGCGAGGAACGGCCCTTCGCCCAAGGGCATGATGAAGAGGCTTGGGCACAGAACCGTCGCGCCCATTTCGCCACCGCGCGGCGCTGACCCAGCCGGACACTACAGGCAGCCAGCTTGAGGGAAAGGCGCAACAGGGCCGGATGGGTGGTCGCCGCTTGGGGCCCAATCGGCCTGTTGCGGTTGAGATCGCCCGGGGCGTGAAGGCCCCGGGCCTGCGAGCAGGATCAAAAGGAGTCCAAACATCACGAGGTGATGCCATGAAAAAGTTGTTCACCGTCGCCGCCATCGGTCTCTTGCTGGCCTCTTCCCTTGCTGGAGGCACGAAAGAAGAGCTGCAACGCCTGCAAAACGACATCCTTCAACTGCAGAGCCTGATCCGCACCTTGGTCGACAATCAGGAGCGCACGCAGGGCTCCTCCCAAGATCTGCTGGAGCAGCTCAACGACCGGACCGCCCAAGTGGAGGCTTCGATCAAATCCATGGCCCAGGCCATGCGCAACCGGGCCCAGCAGCAAGAACAGCAGTCCGCCGAATGGCGCGAGGCCTTTCAGCGCCTGGTGGTCAAGATCGACGACACCAATAACCGCATCGCCGCCCTGCAACAAAAGCTCGACGAAAGCCAGATGAAGATCCAGTCGGTGCGCAACGTCACCCCCGACATCGGGGGATCGGCCGAGCCCGACCGGGTCTATGGCGCCGCCTACAACGACTACATCATGGGCAACTATGAGTTGGCCATCGCCGCATTTCGCGACTTCCTGACCTCTTTTCCCGACAGCGAGTACTCCGACAACGCCGCCTACTACTTGGGCGTCAGCCATATGGAGCAAGGCCGTTGCCCGGCCGCCGTGCAAGCCTTTCAGGAGGTCATCAACCTCTATCCGGGCGGCGACAAGCTGGTTCCCTCGCGCTACAAGATGGCCCTGTGCCAGGAACAGTTGGGCCGGCGCGATGAGGCCATCGAGACCTTCAAGGATCTGATCGAGCTGCATCCTGACAGCCCCGAGGCGGCCTTGGCCAAGAACGAATTGGAGCGCTTGGGCGTCCCCCAGGACGAAGACACACGCCAGTAGGCGGCCGACTGGCTTCTGACGTCTTTAGCAGGCTGCTGCCGTCCGCCAAGTCCATGGCGGAGGAGGTGGTTGTCACCCCCAGACGCTATCGTTGCGGGGCACCATAATGGGGCTGCCGCCTGCGGCAGGGTGCCTTTAGCAATGCATCATTAGGCAGGAGCCAAACCATGATCAATAAAGTCATTTTAATCGGCAATCTGGGTCGTGATCCGGAAATGCGGTACACTCAGTCCGGAACCCCGGTCTGCAACTTTTCCATCGCCACCACCGAGAACTATCAGGACCGCAGCGGCAACCGCCAGGAACGCACCGAGTGGCACAACATCGTCACTTGGAGCAAGCTGGCCGAGATCTGCAACCAGTACTTGAGCAAGGGCCGCCAGGTCTACATCGAGGGGCGGCTGCAGACCCGCGAGTGGACCGACCGCGACGGCAACTCGCGCCGCACCACCGAGGTCGTGGCCAACGAGATGAAGATGCTGGGCAGTCCCGGCTCGGGAGGCGGCGGAGGTCCGCGCGAAGAGAAGATGGGCGGCGAGAACAGCGACTCCATGGAAGTCGGCATCAGCGACGACGACATCCCCTTCTAGGCGGCCAGGCGGCGACAAGTTCAGGCATGACTTGCGGCTTAGCGAGCCCGTCAGCAGCCTTGTCTGCTCCCGAGGGCACGAGGCGGCTGGCCGTTCCTGAGATCGGCGTCTGGAACTTCGGGCTCATTTATCCGTGTACAATGATGCTATGAGCCGCAGCGACTTCTGGAAAATCGTCCTTATCAGCAGTCTAATATCCAGCGCCCTGGTGATTTTCGCCTTGCGCTGGCCCTCCCCGCCGACGGCTGGGGCCGAGACTTCGCCAGCTTGGAGTGCGGCGGTGCCTGCTTCAGCCGACGTTCCGCTCTCTGAGGATGAACGCATCAACATTCGGGTCTTCGACGAAACCCGCCGTGGCGTGGTCAACATCGTCAGCACCTCGATCGAATACAACTTCTTTCTGCGTCCTCAAGCCCGCCAAGGCGTGGGGAGCGGGTTCGTGGTCGATAAGGAGGGACACATCGTCACCAACTTCCACGTCATCGAAGGAGCTGAAGGACTCGACGTCACCCTCTACGACGAAAGCAAGTACGAGGCTGAAGTGGTGGGGGTCGACGCCCTCAACGACTTGGCGGTGCTGCGCATCGAGGCACCCCAGGAGAAGCTTTATCCGCTGACCCTGGGCAAGAGTCAAGACCTAGTGGTAGGCCAGAAGGTCCTAGCCATCGGCAATCCTTTCGGACTCAATTCCACCTTGACCACGGGCGTCATCTCTTCAGTGGGGCGGCGCATTGAAACCGAAAACACCATCATCGACGAGATCATTCAGACCGACGCCGCCATCAATCCCGGCAACAGCGGAGGTCCGCTGCTCAACACCTCCGGCCAAGTGGTGGGCGTCAACACCCTGATTTATTCCCGCAGCGGCGACAGCGCCGGGATCAGCTTCGCCGTCCCTGTGGACACCGTCAGCCGCAATCTCCCCGACCTGATCGAGAAGGGCGAAGTCCAGCGCCCCTGGCTGGGCGTCCACGGCATCACCCTCAGTCCCCGGCTGGCCCGCGACCTCGACCTGCCCATCGAACAAGGCCTTCTGATCGAGCGCATCGAGGAGGGCAGCAGCCTCGAACAAGCCGGACTCCGGGGGGGTGACCGCAGAGTGACCTGGCGGCGGAGATACCGCTTGATCATCGGCGGCGATGTCCTTTACTCCATCGACGGCACCGTCATCGCATCCGAGAAACTGCTCAACAGCGCACTCAACGACAAGCGTCCCGGCGACCGGGTCACCATCGTCTTCTACCGGGACGGCCAACGCCTGGAAAAGGAGATTGAGCTGGTGGGACGCAGTTCCAACCGCAGGCGGCTTTAAGTCCAACCCGGGACCCTCATGTACTTGCTCAGCATCGATACGGCCACCAACAGCGGCGGAGTTGCGCTCAGCCGCAACGCCGAGGTCGTTGCCCTGTGGATGTGCAAGACTCCCATGCAATACTCGGAGAGGATCGTCCCCTGGATTGAGAACGTCCTCGAGGCCCACGGACTCTCTCCCAAAGACCTCCAAGCGCTGGCGGTCGCCGTGGGGCCCGGGTCCTTTACGGGCATCCGCATTGGAATGGCCACGGCCAAGGCTCTAGCCCAGTCGCTGGACAAGCCGCTGATCGGCATCTCCACTCTGGAAGCGCTGGCCTACCGCTACCGTTGGAGCGAGCGCCTCATCGTGCCCTGGATCGACGCCCGCCGCCAGCAGGTCTTCGGCGCCGCCTACCGCACCTCGGGACTGAAGATCGAGGAAGTCGTGCCCCCCACCGTGGACGCTCCCGCCCGCTGGCTCAAGAAGCTGGGGTCCGAGCGCTGCCTGCTGGTGGGCGACGGGGCCGAATTTTACCGCTCCACCCTGGAAGCCGAGCGGCCCGAAGACCGCATTCTCCCCGGCGACAACCAAATCGTCGAGAGCCTGTGCCAATTGGGATACTTCCGCTACACGCGTGGGCAGACCACGCCCGCGGGGGCTTTGCAGGCGCTCTACGTGCGTCCCTCAGACGCCGAGATGGGACAGACGCCGCAAGGGGCCCAGCCGTGAGGAAGCCCGCGCCATGAGCCTGCTCTTCAGGATTCTGGTCCTGTTCCTGATCCTCTTCCTGGCCACGGTCGACAATCAGATGCTCCTGCCCCTTCTTCCACTCATGGAAGACGATCTTGGCATTCCTGTCAGCACGCTGGGATTGCTCATCAGCGGCTACGCCCTGGCCGCCGCCGCCTTCAGCATTTTCTTAGGACCTTTCACCGACCGCTACGGACGCGTCCCCTTCTTTCGCCTGGGCCTGACCATCTTTGTGCTGGCGGCTTTGCTTTCCTACCGGGCTCCTGGCTTCACCAGCCTTCTGGCGCTGCGGGCTGTCACAGGGTTGGCGGCGGGACTGCTGTCGACTTGCACGGCCAGCTACATCGGCGATCAGTTTGCCTATCAAACGCGTGGACGCATTATGGGCATGGTGCTCTCCTCTTATTTCGCTGCCATGATTCTGGGCATTCCAGCCGGGGCTGCCTTGGCTGAAGCCTACCAGTGGCGCAGCGTCTTCCTGGCGGCGGCAGCCTTGGCCGCCGCTCTGCTGTTGGCTTCATGGGGACTGCCCTCAGACCGGCGGACCCCGCAGGAGCGCCAACAGGTCTCCTTTTCGCCAGCGCAATACCTGCGCTTCTTCAAACGCCGCGAAGCCCTGGCGGCCCTTTGGGTATCTTTTGCCGTGTCGGGAGGCACCGTCAGTTTCCTGGCCTATGTGTCGCCTTACCTGAGCAGCCGTTTCGGACTCTCCAGCCTTGAGATTTCCCAGATCTTTGCCGTAGCCGGGGCCGCTGCCCTGGTGGGTAGTCCTCTGGCAGGGCTGCTCAGCGACCGCTTTACAAAGCGGGGCGTCTTCCTGCTGGCCAACACGGCCCTGGTCCTGCCCCTGCTGGCCCTGACGCGGCTGGGCTGGGGGTGGACGTTCTTCGCCGCTGTGTTTCTCATCAGCCTGGGCATCGCCTTCCGTCAAACGGCTCTCCAGACCCTGCAAACCGAACTGGCCGAAACCCGCGGACGGGGCACCTTTATCGCCCTGCGCAACGGATTCTCCCAGATGGGCATCGCCGCCGCCGTCTTTTTGGCCGGACGCTTCTATGCCTCCTCCGGCTACGCCGCCGTGACCCTTCTGGCGGGTGTCCTGACCTTGGCCGCCAGCCTGCTCATGTTTGCCGCCGTCCGCCAAAAGTAGGGGACCGAAGCCGCGGGAAACGGAGCCGCAGGACACTGACAGACTGACTTGCTACATTAAAGGATCTATGGAACACCTGACGCCGATGATGCGGCAATACCATGAAGTCAAGCAGCAGCATCCCGACAAGCTGGTCTTTTTCCGCATGGGCGACTTCTATGAAATGTTCTATGATGACGCTGTTTTAGCTAGCCGTGAATTAGAAATTACCTTAACTTCACGAAACAACGACAAGAAGGGAAAGCCCATCCCCATGGCCGGCGTCCCTCATCACGCCAAAGACAGCTATTTGGGCAAGCTGGTGAAAAGGGGCCACAAGGTGGTCTTGTGCGAACAGGTGGAAGATCCAAAGCAGGCCAAGGGACTGGTGCGGCGCGAAGTGACCCAGGTGGTCACGCCGGGCACGGCGGTGGAGGAAGGACTGCTGGATTCCAAGGAGAATAACTTCCTGGCCTCCCTTTACCTGGAGGACGGCGGAGAGGGTTACGGCGCAGCGTTCTTGGACGTCTCCACCGGCGAATTCTGGGTCAGCGAGTTTGAGGGCCGGCAGGCGCTGCAGGAAGCCGTCACCCAAGTGATGCACTTCCAACCCCGTGAGCTGGTGATGGCCGAGGGACAGGAGGAAACCCTGCTGGCTTCCCTTCCCTCCGAAGCCACCGCCCGGCTGGTGAGGACTCGGCGGGCCGACTGGCACTTCAATCTCGATTACGCTCAGCGCCAACTCCTCACTCACTTCAAGGTCTCGACTCTGGACGGCTTCGGCGTCTCGGGCTGTCAGATGGCCATACAGGCTGCGGGCGCCCTCATCCACTACATCCGCGAGACCCGCAAGTCGTCAATGGGCCACATCAGCGGCATGCGCTATTTTGAGTCCAGCCGCTATCTCAAGCTCGACGAAGCCACCACCGAGAACCTGGAACTGATCAAGGGAGCCGACGGCGGACGGCGCTGGACGCTGCTAAGCGTCATCGACCGCACCCAAACCGGCATGGGCGCCCGCTTGGTGCGCTCTTGGATGCTGCGTCCCAGCCTCGACCTGAAGGAGATCAACGCCCGCCTCGACGCAGTTCAGGAACTGCGCTCGGGAGTGGAGGCCCTAACCAGACTAACCGATCTGCTCAAGGACATCTACGACGTCGAACGCCTGCTTTCCCGCGTGACCACGGAAACGGCTCACCCGCGCGATCTGCTCTCGCTCAAGACCTCGCTGGCCAAGCTGCCTGAGTTGAGCCGGCGCCTGGAGCCATTCGAAGCTGCCCTTCTGGCCCCTTTCCAGGATCATCTGGAAGATGTCGTCGATCTCCTGGAAGGCGCGGTCGACGAGCAGGCTTCGACCTCGATTTCCGACGGCAAGATCATTCGCAAGGGCTACAACGAAGAACTCGACGAACTGCGCAAGATCGCCAGTTCAGGCAAGGGCTTCATCGCCAAGCTGGAAGCCAAAGAACGCGAACGCACCGGGATCTCCAACCTCAAGGTCAAGTACAACAAGGTCTTCGGTTATTTCATCGAAGTCACCAAGGCCAATCTCGACAACGTTCCGGAGCACTACATCCGCAAGCAGACCTTGGTCAACAGCGAGCGCTTCATCACCCCCGAGTTGAAAGAGTACGAGGAGAAAGTGCTGGGGGCCGAAGAAAAAATCCTGGCGCTGGAGAAGGAGCTCTTTCTCGAGGTGCGCTCGCAGGTGGCCGAGGAAGCCCAGCGTATCCAGGCCGCCGCCCGCGCCATCGCCCGCATCGACGTGCTGGCCGGACTGGCCGACGCCGCCAACAAGTACGGCTACTCGCGTCCGCTGCTGGACGAATCGACACAGCTCCACGTGGAAGCCGGACGCCATCCTGTGTTGGAGTTGCAGGGCAATGACCCCTTCGTCCCCAATGACCTGAACTGCGACACTGACGAAAACCAGCTCCTCATCCTCACGGGACCCAACATGGGCGGGAAGTCGACCTATTTGCGTCAGAATGCGCTGATAGTGATCCTGGCCCAGATGGGCTCCTTCGTCCCTGCCGAGAAGGCTCAGGTGGGGCTGGTCGACCGCATCTACACGCGCGTGGGAGCCAGCGACAACTTGGCCCGTGGCCGTTCCACCTTCATGGTCGAGATGATCGAGACCGCCAACATCCTCAACACGGCCACTCCACGCAGCTTGATTCTGCTGGACGAAGTGGGCCGCGGCACTGCCACTTTCGACGGCCTTTCCATCGCCTGGAGCGTGGCTGAGTTCCTGACCACCGAAGGTGCCCGCCGGGCCCGTACTCTCTTCGCCACCCACTACCACGAATGCACCAAGCTGGAGAAGCTTTACCCGGGCGTCAAGAATTACTGCGTGACGGTCAAGGAGTCGGGCGGGGACATCATCTTTTTCCACCGTGTGATGGAAGGAGTGGCCAACAAGAGCTACGGGATCGAGGTGGCCCGCTTGGCGGGGTTGCCCCAGCCCGTCCTGGAACGGGCCCGGGAGATCCTGACGAAGCTGGAACGCAAGAACATGGACCTCTCCGGCCGCCCCTCCAAAGACCACACCGAGGAAGTGATGGACACCCTCCAGCAAACGCTCTTCTAGGATTGCGGGCATGAGCTTTAGCCTTGATCCATATCGGCGATGGCTGCTGTTCTTTTTCTGCCTGCCTTTTTTCCTGGCTCTGGGCGATTCCTCCATCTGGGACGCCAACGAAGCCTTCTACGTGCAGACGCCTCAGGAGATGCTGCAGCGGGGCGAGTGGATCGTCCCCTACTTCAACGGCGAGCCGCGTCTGAATAAGCCTCCCCTGGCCTACTGGCTGGTGCTGATTCCCTACAAGGTGTTCGGGGTGTCGATCCTGGCTGAGCGCATCGTCATGGCCTTGCTGGCAGCCGGGTCGGTCCTCATCGTCTACGCCCTGGGGAGCCGGCTCTTCAATCCGCTTGCGGCGCTTTGGGGGACGGGCGTCTTCGCCACCAGTTTCCGCTTCCTGATCCTCTCGCGCAGGCTGCTTATCGACGTCCTGCTGCTTTTCTGCGTGCTGGCCGCCTTGTGGTTTTTTGTGCGCTGGGTCGAGAGCGGCCGCAAAAAGGACTTCCTGACACTGTGTGTCTTCATGGGCCTGGGGATGCTGGCCAAGGGTCCCGTAGCCTTGATTCCCGTGGCCATTTTCGGGCTATATCTGCTGCTTTCGAGGCGGCTGGACGATCTCCGCCAAGCTCCCTGGCTGAGAGGAGCCCTAGTTTTCGCATCCATTAGTGCATCATGGTTCGTTCTGCTGGCCTGGCAGGAAGGGTGGCAGCCGGTCATCGACTTCTTTCTCACCGAGAATCTGGGCCGCTTCTCTCATGTCGATTTCGGTCCTGATCGGGGTCCTTTCTATTATGTCGGCGTCTTCCTGACCGAGTTCGCACCTTGGTCGTTCCTCTTTCCCTTCGCCCTGCTGGCGGCCTGGAGAGGCAGGAGTTCAGCCGCTCCCGGGGACAGCGGCATCCCGCTCAGGATGACCGAACGGGGGCCGTCTGCCGGAAGCGATCCTGACGGCAGCCCCGGGATCCCAGCCTGCCGTCCTTACCTGCTGCTGGGATTGTGGGCGGCCTTCTATTTTGTGGTCTTTTCCCTCTCCCACAACAAGCAGGAGTACTACATTCTTCCCGTCTACCCCGCGACCGCCCTGATGGTGGGCGTCTTCATACGGGAGGGACTCGATTGGCCCTCGCGCATTTTGGGAGCCATTCCCCCGCTTTTGGCCGCGGGAGCTTTCGGCATCTTGGCCTGGAGCATCCTGTTGGGAGACGAACTCGCCTTGGGAATGGTCCCTTCGCTGCTGCTCGCGGCTGCCTCGTTCCTGCTTCTGACGGGGCGGGGACGATGGGCCGTGCTGGCCATGTCGGCCTTCTACTCGGTAGCCTTCACGGCCTACCTGGAACCGTTGGAGCGCTACAAGCCTGTCCGGCCCCTCTGCCGCGCCATCCAACAGCAGGCCCAAGGCCAGCCTCCCTTCGATTACCAGGCCGGATACTACCGGCTCACTTCACCCAGCATGGCCTATTACCTGGACCATCCGGTTCTGGAAATCTACGATCCCCACGAGGCCCTGCGTTACTTCAGCGCCCAGCATCCGGTCTTCCTGATCATGCAGGAAGGCGACTTTCACACCTTGCAGAGGATGAGCGGCAACCGGCTGGAAATTGTGGACGTCAAGCCGAAGTTGTATACTACCGCGCGAAATTTAAGCCGGGTACTGGGCGGCGGCGAGGACCAATCCAGCCATTGGACACGACCCGTGTATCTGGTGAGCAATCGAAGGGGCAACTGACTTTTGCTGGATATCTCGGTCGTCATTCCAGTCTACAACGAGCAGGAAAACCTGGGGCCGCTCTATCGCCGGCTCAAGTCGGCGCTCGATCCTCTCGACAAGACCTACGAAATCCTCTTCATCGACGACGGCAGCCGCGACGGCAGTCTGGCCCTGCTGAGGGAGATGGAGTCCGGCGACCCGACCGTTCGGATCCTGGAGTTCGTGCGCAACTTCGGCCAAACAGCCGCCATCGAAGCCGGCTTCCGCCACGCTCGGGGCCAAGTGGTCATTCCCATGGACGCCGACCTCCAGAATGACCCCGCCGACATCCCCGCAATCTTGCGCACGCTGGAAGGCGGTTACGACGTGGTGAGCTGCTGGCGCAAGAACCGCCAGGATCCTTTCTTGACGCGGATCCTGCCCTCGCGCTTGGCCAACGCCTTGATCAGCCGCATCAGCGGCGTCAAGCTGCACGATTACGGCTGCACCTTAAAGGCTTACCGGCGCGACATCGTGCGCCACATTCGCCTTTACGGCGAGATGCACCGCTTCATACCCATCTTTGCCACTTGGGCCGGCGCCCGCGTGACCGAGATTCCGGTCCGCCACCACCCGCGCCAGCACGGTGCCTCCAAGTATGGCCTGATGCGCACCTTCAAGGTCTTGCTCGACCTCATCACCATCAAGTTCCTGGGCAAGTACTCCACCAAACCCATGTATCTTTTCGGAGGACTGGGCATGCTGAGCTGGGTGGGTGGCGGACTGCTCAGCTTCCTGGTGCTGTACCAAAAATACTTCGAAGGCGTGAAGGCCCACCGCAATCCGGTGCTCCTGATCGCCTTTTTTCTCTTTATCGCCGGACTGCAATTGATTCTCATTGGATTGATCGCCGAACTGATCGTGCGCATCTACCATGAGTCGCAAGGCAAACCGACCTACATCCTGAAGGACTCAGGAGAGGACAGGGAGGACCCAGCGTCCGCCCGCCTCTCGGAGCATCCTCCGGCACCGCAAGCCGCCGGCAAGGAAACAACCAGCAGCTAAGAGAGGGCCATGGAAACCGTCGAGACCATCATCCAAGCGCTGACCGACTTCATCACCACCTACATCGTTCCCGAGGAACTGATCATTCTCACCCTCCTGGGCACCGGCCTCTTTCTCACCCTGAGGCTGGGATTCATCCAGTTGCGGCGCTTCAAACACGGCGTGGAGGTGGCCACGGGACGGTTCGACGACCCCAACGACCCCGGAGACGTCACCCATTTCCAGGCCCTCACCACGGCTCTCTCGGCCACGGTTGGCATCGGAAACATCGCGGGGGTGGCCACGGCCATTCACTGGGGAGGCCCCGGAGCGCTCTTCTGGATGTGGATGACGGCATTCTTCGGCATGGCGGTCAAGTACTCGGAAGTCACTCTGGCGCTCAAGTACCGGAATGTCGAGGCCAGGGATGAAAAAAAGCCCTGGCTGGGCACGGTCTCGGGCGGCCCCATGTACTCCATCGAGCGTGGTTTGGGCAAACGCTGGAAACCCTTGGCTTTCTTCTTCGCCGGCGGTCTCATGCTCACCAGCTTCCTGACGGGAAACGCCATTCAGGCCAACACCATCTCCGACCTCTTCCAGACGGAATTCGGAATCAACCCCTGGATCATCGGCCTGATCACGTCCAGTTTCGTGGCTTTGGTCATCTTCGGAGGCATCCGCCGCATCGGACGCGTCACCTCGGTGCTGGCCCCCCTGATGGCCGCCGTCTACGTCTTGGGCGCTCTGATCATTCTGGCCTTCAACTCCGGCGAGGTGCTGCCCACCCTGGCCACCATCTTCAGCGAAGCCTTCAATCCCACCGCCGGAGTGGCGGGCACGGGAGCCGGCGTCTTCCTGACCACCATTCTGTGGGGCGTCAAGCGCGGACTATTCTCCAACGAGGCGGGGCAGGGATCGGCCCCCATCGCCCACTCCGCCGCCCAGACCGAGGAACCCGTTTCGGAAGGCGTGGTGGCCTTGCTGGAGCCTTTCATCGACACCCTGGTCATCTGCACCTTGACCGGACTCGTCTTACTCACCACGGGTGTCTGGGACGACACTCATCCCTCCGAGATGGACCTCAGCTCGGGTGACGCCACCTACATCGTTTACGACAGAAACGGAGCACCCATTGAGGAGACGCCGCCCAATGAAATCGCTGTTGTTGACGGCGTTCCAAATTACCAGGAGGACCACGCCCAACTGGCCTGGCACGACGTGGCCGTAGAGCGCTTTTACATCGACGCCGCCCAAACCCAGCCCTTGAGCGGACGAATCCTGCCCGCCCGCGGGGTGGCCGTGGCCGACGAGGGGCAGGAGTACTATTTCCTCTACGGTCCCGCCGTCGACACAGGCGCTCCCCTGACCGCCCACGCATTCTCGCGCGGCCTGGGCACCGACGCCGGCCGCTACATCGTCTTGCTCTGCGTAGCCCTCTTCGCCGTCTCCACTGCCATTTCTTGGAGCTATTACGGGGACCGCTGCGCCAATTACATGTTCGGTGCCGCCGCCATCGTCCCCTTCAAGTTCGTCTTCATCGGCTTTCACCTCATGGGCGCTGTGGCCTCCCTCAACGTCATCTGGGAATTCGGAGACGTGGCTCTGAGCATTGTCACCATCCCCAACCTGTTATCCCTGATCCTGCTCTCAGGCGTAGTGGCCAAAACCACCAACAGCTACTTCCAACGCCGGCCCTGGCTCACCCAAGGCGTTAACCGTCCCAAACGGCCTAAGGAGTGATCTCCACGCCACCCTGTTTGTGGGGACCCATTTCGGCCTTGAGGGAACGCTTTCTGGGCCTGGGACGTTAGAAGGGGTAGAGGTGCAAATGAAGGATCGGGTTTTTTTTGCGATGGGATTGTTGCTCTTGACCGGCACCCTTGCGGCTGGACAGGAGGCACGCCGGCAAGCCCCGGGCTATGCAGTGCTTGGGAAGGTGTTCATCGCCCTTCAGGTGCCGGATGATGCGGCCTCGGCGGCTTGGTACAAGAGAGTGTTGAGTTTGGATGAGATCAAGCATCTCGAGGCCCAAGACGAGAGGTATTCCATCAGGGTCCTGCGTGGTCAGGGGCTGACGGTGGAACTGATCCGGGCCAATAATGCCAAAGAGGTCGAGGGCACTCCGCGCGGGCTTTTCAAGGCCGGTTTCTTTGTCGACGACATCGAGGCGGCCTTTCAATGGATGCGGTCTCAAGAAGTCGACACCGACCAGCGCATCTTCACCGACGAATCCCTGAATGTCCGGTTCTTCGTTTTCCGCGACCTCAACGGCAATCGCCTGCAGGTCTTTGCCGACGCCGTCCCCTGACGCATCCTGGCGGCTCCCCGATTGCACCACCCGAGTTGAAGGCCGCTCGCGGACTTTGACCTCTTCCCGAAGGGGACTCATCATGCTTCAAGACCGGGGGAAGTGGAGGCCGAGTGCCCCAAGTTCTCGGCTGGAAGAGCAAACCATCCGTGGGCTTCTTTCGTTCTCCCGAGCATGAAGCATCGTGCCAGCTCGCGCCTCTTCGTTTTCTGCATGATCCTGACCTTGAGCGGGAGCCGAGTGGCCGCTCAAGAGGCCACGGAAGGCAGCATCGTCAAGATCGAAGCCTACTCCTTCCCTTCCTTCCAGGAAGCCGTCGAGTCGACTGACATCGAGCTCTATGCCCAAAGGGAGGACTACGAGCAGGCTGTGGGCGACCCCGATTACGAGTTGCTCATTGTGACCTACCAGAGCGACGGATTGCCCGTGCGCTGCTACCTCTATCAGTCCAAAGGCGCCCTTGACAGCCAGCCGGAATCGGCCCAGGCCCGACCCACGGTGGTTTTCAACCGGGGAAGCTACGTGAGGGGCGATATCGCTGCCGAGTTAGTCACCTTGTTCCACCGTCTGGCCCAGCGGGGATTCGCCGTGCTGGCGCCCCTCTACCGGGGAAGCGACGGTGCGCCGGGGCGGGATGAGATGGGAGGCGCTGACCTCAATGATCTGCTCAATGTTGTCCCCTTGGCCCAATCGCTGGCCTCGGTAGACGCCGGACACCTCTTCCTTTATGGCGAGTCGCGGGGCGGAATGATGGTGCTGCAAGCCTTGCGGGAAGCCTTCCCGGCCCGGGCCGCGGCAGTCTTCGGAACCTTCAGCGACTTGCAGGCTCTGGTCGAGGGCGATCCGGAGAGCTATCTAGCTATGGCGCGCGGCATCTGGCCCGATTTTGCCGATCGCCGAGAAGAGATCATCAGGCGGCGCTCAGCCGTCCAGTGGGCTGAAAAGATCGAGGTGCCGCTCATGATTCTGCATGGTGGCGACGACCAGTCCATCCCGCCCAACCAGGCCCTTCAACTGGCCGAGAAGCTTGACTCGCTCGGCAAGAGCTTCGAACTCGTAATCTATGCTGGCGACAATCATGTCTTGAGCCGGCATCGGGTCCAAAGAGATCAGCGTGTCGCCGAATGGTTTCACGAGCATATGGCCCCGCGGTAGTAAACTACGGAGGGTCACCTGCGGAGTATCAACTTCGGAGGATTAATGCGACGTGTCAGGAGTAACGAGCCGGCCCGGGACGCTATTGCACGTTTAAAGCGTTAGGAAGTTCGCCGCTTACACCCAGGGTGGCACCTCCGGCTCGCTGCGCTCGACGGCGGCTGACCCTGGGCTGGCCTATGGCTCGCCTACAGCGAGCCCGGACCTGACTTCCAACACAGTCGCCGCCTACCCGTTCTCTGCCTACTCTTCCTTCTTTTCCTCGATGAAACTGTAGACGTAGCGGGAGACGTTTTTAATGTCTTCTTCGCTCAGGCGGCCCTGGAAGGGCAGCATGGCGGTTCCCAGGATGCCTTGGGCCACGTTCTGCTCGATGTCCTCCAGGGAGTCTCCATGGCGCCATTTGTTGTCGGCCAGAGAAAAGAGCTCGTCGGGGTGCTCTCCTTCTTCGCCGTGGCACAGTTGGCAATGGAGGCGGAAGACGCGTTTGCCCTTCCGGATCTGGCGTTTAATCTCGGCCTCGTCCTCAAGCGGAGGTGAAACCTCAGACAGGGCGGCATCGATTAAGAACAGCGAGGCCCATGCACTGACCAGAAACCAAACGGCGAACTTCCTCATCTCGGCTCTCCTTCTACCCCAAGCAGGGCGGGCACCCTCAGGCGGTGTCCCGAGGGCGCATTATAACAGCCTCAGCTAAGATGACGGGGCTTGCCCTTGTGTTTCAAGCCTCAGCGCTCCAACACCTCGTTGATGTCGAGGATCTTGATCTTCTCCTCCGGCACCCTGAGCGGGAAGGACTGGATGATGCGGTCTTCGGCCAGGATTGCCTCGGGCTTGTCGCCCGGATACTGGATGGGGCTCTCGGCGCCGCTGACGAGCCGGCGTTTGAGCCCTTCAGCGTCCTTGGTGATGAAGACCATCCACATGTCGCCGGTGTGCAGGTGGCGCTTGATGGCTTGGTTGACATCATCGCGCTTCAACATTTCAAGCTCGGCCTTCATGGAATCGAGATGTCCCTCCTCCTGCATGCCGTAGAAATAGTCATCGATGCGGTATCCCAGACGGCGGCTCAGGGTAGAACCGTAATTGACCGTGTAGTTCTTGAGGAATCCCTTGGTAATCTCGAACTGTTCCTGGCTGAGCCCGTTCTCGACCAAGCCGCTTAATTCGCGCAGGGCGGCCCGGGTGGCGAAGAGGGCCCGGTCATGCAGGTCGCCTTCCTGAAGTCCCGAGACCGGACGGATCCAGATCTGGAAGATCTGCTGGCGGCGGGCCACGTTTTGAGGCGGCAGGCTGATGGTGTGTCCCATCGGATAGGCCTCAATGTAGCTGTAGTCCCCGTAATTCATACCACGCGACTCGCGGATGACCTGATAGAGATTGCTGGAGGAGTTGCGGTGCTCGCCCAGCCAGGAGTTGGCCAGCATCATGGCGTAGAAATCATCGTCGGAACGCAGCAAGTCGATGGGATAGCCCATACTGATGGCGGTGGCGCTGGTGTTCTTTTCCACGATGAGGACGTTGAGTCCCTGGATGGGCTGGGGCTGGGGCGGCGGTACAGGCTCCACCGTCCCCGCGGGAAGGCGGTCGAAATCGGCGTGCAGCTTTTGGGGCAGATCTTGGGGATAGTCTCCGGCCAAGCCCACGACCACGCTGCCGCGCAAGTAGTAGCCGGCATAGAAGTCTTTCACGTCGTCCAAAGTCAGCGGACGCACGGTCTCCACGTAGCCTTCTTCGGGATGTTCGTAGGGCGTCCCCCGGAAGATCTCGCGGAAAAGCAGTTCTTTGCCCAGCTCCTCGTCGGAGGAAAAGCGGCGGCGCTGCTCCAGATAAGTCATCAACTGCGACTTGATGCGCTGAAAGTCCTCTTCCTTGAAGGCCGGAGCCAGGATGGCGTCGGTGAAGAGCTTGTAATACTCCTCAAGGTTGTCTTTGTGGACGGTGCCGCGGAAAACCGTCATCTCCTTGTCGACGCTGGATGTGTAGCCGGCCGACATGGGATAGAGCTTGGCTCGGATCTGCTCATAGCTGTTGTGAACGGAGGAGCTGTCCTCAAGCACCGCCGCCGTGAGCGCGGCCAGGCCTTCTTTGCCCTGGGGATCGTTCTGGGAACCCACCTTGAACCAGATGTTGAAGGAAACGTAGGGCGAATTCGGTTCAGGCAGGGTCACGACGTTTTCCAAATCGGAGGGTGCCTCCGGCTCCATCTCGTCCTCGGGCTGCATGCCCTCGGGCAGCAGGGTCACGATGGAACGGCTTTCCTGGCGCAGGACTTGGCGGGCCGCCTCCCGGACATCCTCGGGAGTGAGGCTGTCGAGCGTCTCATAGTAGGTGTTGACGGCCTCGATGCCCCCCGTGTTGACCACCGGTCCAATCAGTGAAAAGGCCACCTCCCGGGCCGTCTCCAATCCCATCAGGTAGGAATAGCGCATGTAGCGTTTGGCGTTGTTGAGGGCTTCCTGAGAGGCTAACTCGGAGGAGTAGCGCTTGACGGTGGCATCGATGGCCCGGCGGGCCTGATGCAGCTTCTGCTGACCTGGGGCACCCACCCAGATGGCTCCCAGCCCGGGATCACGCTGCAATCCGAAATCGCCCTGAATGAACTGCACGGTCTGGTTCTCGATGACCAATTCGCGGTAAATGTCAGAATTGGGTCCGAAGGCCACCTGGCCCAGCAATTCGACAGCCACAGCCTGCTTGTCGCCGGGCGTCCAGGCCGGAATCTTGTAGGCCACGGCCATCATGGGCAGCGCGCGGCCGGGAAACTCGACCGTGGCTTTGCGCTGAGCGGTCTGCTTGGGTTCGGGAGTGATCTGCGGAGGCTCGTATCCGCTCTTCCATCCCGAATAGTGTTCTCGGATGAGCTTCTCAGCTTGGTCAAAGTCGAAATCGCCGCTCAACAGCAGCACCACGTTTTCAGGACGGTAGTAGCGGTTGAAGAAGGAACGGCTGTAGTCGAAGCCTTCCGGCATGGCCCGGACGTCAGCTTCAAAGCCGATGGTGGTGTGTTTGTAGGTGTGCTCGTCGAAAGCCGTGTCCAGCACTTTTTCGAAAAGAAAGGAGAAGGGGCTGGAGCGTCCCTGATTGAACTCGCCCAGAACGGCCCCGGCTTCGGTGCGGAAGTCCGATTCATCGTACTTCAGGTTCTGAAAACGGTCCGACTCCAGATCCACCAGCAGTTCCAGCGAATCGCTGGATGCCACGATGTGGTAGACCGTCATGTCAGAACTCGTGAAGGCGTTGCTGTCGGCTCCGATCTTGGTCAGGACTTGGTCGAAGTTGGGATACTTCTCGGTCCCGCGGAACATCATGTGCTCGAAAAAGTGGGCATATCCGCTGCGTCCCGGCTCCCACTCGTCGCGGCTGCCCGTGCGCACGATGGTGACGTAGGCCAACTGTCCGGGCGCTCCGGCGTCAATCAGAAAGGCCGTGAAGCCATTTTCCAGCTTCACCTCGCGGTATTGGAAAGGAAAGATTCCATCGGCCGCCGTCAGCGGTCCGAGCAACATCAAAACCAGCAGTAATCGACTTATCCACTTCATTTTCATTAGCTCCTCACGGTCCATTCCCTGTCGAGGCCGATTCTATCATCTCGCCGCCTGCGTCCAACCCCCTGAGGAAAAGAAATAACGGCTTCGGCGTCGGCTGCGAAACCGCCGGCTTTAGACTCTGCGAAGTTGGGTGCACACGGCACGCGGATGGAGGGCTACTTGCGCAGGACACTCCCTAGCCGCTGGCTTGTGAGGGACTCGTTGTCCAGGGCGAGGCGTCCGGCGAGAAGGACGTGAACGATGCCCTGGCTGAGCTGGTGGGGGTCTTGAAAGGTGGCGCGGTCGGTCAAGCGCTCAAGGTCGAAAACGACGATGTCGGCGACCATGCCGGGAACCAGACGCCCTCGATCGTGGAATCCGAAGACCGAGGCTGGAAGCGAGGTCATGGATCGGATGGCGAATGGCAGGCTGATAACGCCGTTCTCGAGCACGTAACGCCGGATCTTTCGGGGAAAGGTGCCATTGTTGCGGGGATGGGGCACACCGCGTCCGGCAGGAACGAGTCCGCCGTCGGAGCAGGTCATGACCCATTCCTGCGACATGAAGCGGGCCACGTCGGCGGGATGCATGTTGAAAGAGACGATGCCGGCGCCTCCCCCGCGCAGGAGGTCCAAAGCGGTTTGGTCTGGGGCGAGGCTGCGTCCGCGGGCCACCTCGGCCAAGGTGCGGCCCTCGATCTCGGGCTGGCTGGTAGAAAAGCGGAACTGAATGCGGTCGGCTCCCCCGCGCCGCTGAAGGTTGAGACCAATGATCTTCCGCAGCTCCTCGTCGGAAAGCTGGGCGGTCTCCAAGTTGACGCCGGGAAGCAAGGCGGCGCCCAGTCCCGTGGCCGAGGCCTGGTAAGGATATTGGTCAGCCCACACCTCCAGGCCCTCGCTGCGGGCCGACTCGACGCGCTGGACAACGGCTTCGGAAAAGCCCCAAACCCGCGGTCCCAAGGCCTTGACATGTGTCACCACAGCAGGAATGCCGGCTTGACGCGAGATCTCGATCACTTCGTCGACGGCGGCCACCAGTCCGATGTTGTAGTCGGCCTCGTCGCGGATGTGGCTGGTGTAGAGTCCGCCGTGGGCGGCGGCTACGCGGGCCAGGTCGATGACTTCTTCGGTTTCGGCGAAGCGACCGGGAGTGTAATAAAGTCCGCTGGAGAGTCCCCACCCGCCGTCCTTCATGGCGGCCTCGACCAAATCCTTCATCTGCTCCATTTCCGGGGCGCTGGGAGCCCGGTCTTGAATGCCCATGACCTTGCGGCGAATCGAACCGTGGGGTGCGAGCAGAGCTACGTTGACGCCCGGATGCACGGTTTCCAGCCGTCGCCCCTGAGCGGCCAGATCAACGGGACCGCCTCCGTCCGGGTTGCCGACGATAGTTGTAATCCCCTGCCTGAGAAGAGGCTCTGCCGACGCCAAATCAGGATTCTCCAAGGGACCGGCGGCATGCGAGTGCACGTCTATGAACCCAGGAGCCACATAAAGCCCGGACGCATCGATCCGCCGCTCCGCCTCGACATCCTCCAGATCCCCCACCGCCACGATGATCCCATCCCGGACGCCCACATCGGCATACCGCCAGGGATTCCCGCTGCCGTCGAGCAACCTCCCGTTCTCGATGATGAGGTCGACGGATCCTTGTCCCATCAGGGACGCCCCGCATAGCAGACTGGTAAGACAGGCCAGCAACAGCCACCATCGCGGGAATCTCCTCAGAACCGACATCGCGTTGAGCTTCATATGTGCAACATACAGCCCAAGATAAGAAAACGCCAACCTGACAGGATCCTAACGGCGGGCGGCAAAGAAGGATTGAAGGAGAGCGCGGGATTCTTCGGCCAGAAGGCCCTCTTCCCAGTCGACGTCGTGATTGAAGAGTCCGGGAGTGAAGAGGGAAGCCTTAGAGACCACGGCACCGGCCTTTTCGTCACGGGCGGCGAAGACGCAACGGGCGATGCGAGCCCATATGGCCGCTCCGGCGCACATCGGGCAGGGTTCCACCGTGACATAGACATGCAAGCCGTTGAGGCGGTAATTGCGGAGCTTGCGGGCAGCCTCTCGCAACACCAGGAGCTCGGCGTGAGCGCTGGGGTCAACCAGTTGGATAGTGCGGTTGTGCTGGCGGGCCACCAGTTTGCCGTCGAGAACGGCAACAGCTCCGATCGGCACTTCGTCTTCTTCGGCGGCCAGCCGCGCTTCCTCCAGCGCCAGGGCCATCCATCCTTCATCTTCCAAAACCGGCTGTCCCTTCCATTTCGACTCTGGCTGAAAGCTCGTCTAGCGTATCGAAGAGGCCGAATGGGCGCCCTTGTGAGGCCGGATGGCAAAAGGCTGCTCGGCTTCCACGGTCTGGCCGTTGATGAGGTCTTCGACCTGAAGGCGGACCTGATACTTGCCCGGCTCGAGCTTGCCCACCGGCAGCGGCCTGATGAGGACGATGCGGCGCTGGGAGGCCAATTGGATCGACTCACCCGATTCGTCGAGGGCTTCCCCGACCACCTTGCCGTCCCGCATCACCTGATAACGGACCCGCAACGAAGGCTCCCAGGTCGCTTGGTCGAACTGGGCATTGTAGACCTGGCAGTAGAAACTCAGGCGCGTCCCTTGGCGGAAGGTGCGGCTCAGGTTGGGGCGGATTTTGACGTCGCCGACGACAAACATGGCGTTTTCACCGGGGATCTCGGGCAAGACCTCGACCTTGTCCGATACCACCAGCGAGCTGAGCGCCAAGTCCTCCTCGGGATAAGTGGGCGGATTGAGTCCGCGGCGCACCACCCCAGTCTTGTCTCCGTACAAGTCCTTGACGATCAAGTCGAGCTTGTAGCGCATGCGCTGATCAAGAGTGATGATTTTCTGATAAGTGGCGGAGTTCTTGAGCGCTGCTTGGATGGCGTGGGACGGGTAGGCCAACCGGAGGTCGTCCTCGAATTCGGCCACCACGCGGTTGGTGATGCTGGTGACGATTCCGTAGACAGCCAAGCGGGCCTCGTGCAGTCCGCCGTCCACCTCCTTGAAGGTGAAATTCTTGTTCTCCATCTGCACCGTGATGGGGACCAGGGCCTGCTGCTCGTTGAGCCGGTAAAAGTCCTGCCCCACCTGAAAGGGCAGGTCAACGCTGCTGACGTTGATTTCGACCAGTTCCTTGAGGTCCTTGTACTTGATGGTCTGAGGGGCCTGGACCTGAGTGTAGGTGCGGTAGCGCTCGAAGGGATTGTCTCTGGCCCGCAGACCCATGAGAGGATAGCGTTCGCTGTTGCCGGGCTGGAAATAGGGCCGATCAGCCTTGGACGCCAGCCCCAACTTTTCAGCCGTGGTCAAGCCGGCGTTGGGAACGTGCAGCAAGGCGTCCTTCTCTTCCGGATTGAGCGCCAATCGGTACTCGCCCGAGTTGGTGGGGTCGACGAATTCCAGCACGATGTCGTTGCCCAGCCCCTCGATGTAGCGGTAGCGCCACACCTCGAAGGGATAGGTGGTCGTGTCGCCCCCGCCTTCGTGAAAGGGACGGGTATAGGTGCCGCCGGTAGGACGCGAGTCGATCTCGGCCGGCGGACCGTGGATGATGTAAATGCGTCCGCGGTCGGTCAGCCAGCCGGGGACTCCGCTGGCAAAGCGCTCATTGGCGTAGGCGATGCGGCGGTAGTGTTCTTCCTTGAACTCGTTGATGGCTGTGCGCGGGTCGGGGTCGCGGCGGAACCAGAACTGTTCGACGAATTGCTCCTTTTCTTCTTCGGTAGTGAGGCTGCGGAAGACCTTTCGTTCCTCGTCGCTGATGATGTAGTAGACATCTTCGTTGAGCCACTTCTTGTAGTAGTCGCTGCTCTCCTCCTGACGCCGCCGGTCGTCGCCTCCCGACTCCTGCCCTAGAGCCGCAGGCATCAGCACGCACAGCGCGGCCCATAAACAGACTCCCGAAATCCACCCGCCTCGAAGCGTAGCCATGGTCTGTCATTATAGCAGTCACTCCCGCGGGGCTTTGCAAGGGTCCAGCGAAAAGGATAAGAATTGGGCATGGGATGCAGTCTGCGGCTGGTCAGGATGTCTGTGCTGGGAAGTATTGTGCTCTTGGCCGCCTGTGCCCAGGAGCCGCGTCAAGTCACAGTGTGCCATGATGCCAGCCTGTCGGCCTTCATTCAGTCGGCCTCCGAGCGCTTTCAGTCCAACCATCCGGGAATCCGCGTGGCGAGCCGTTCACAGGGCAGCTTGCAGGCGCTGCGCCAGATGGAAGAAGGCGATTGCGACTTGATGGCCACGGCCGACTGGAGGCTCATCGAACGCTTCATGATCCCTCAACGGGCCCGCCGGGGAACGGTTTTTCTGGGCGACGAGATGGTGCTGGCCACAGCTCAGCCAGGGGAGCTGGATACAGCCGAGAAGCAAACCCGCTGGAAAGAGGAATGGCCCCGCTTGATCTTCAGCGAAAGCCGTTCCTACGGGATCGCCGATCCCGACCGCAGCCCCGCCGGCTATTTCGCCCACCTGGCCTGGAAGCTGGCTGAGATCCACTACCGCAATCCGGGACTTTACCGGCGCTTTCTCAACCATTTCGACCAGCGGTGGATGCGTCCTCAAACATCAGACCTGGCGGCCTCGCTGGAGGCTGGAGATCTCGACTTCGCCTTTCTCTACCAGTCGACAGCCGCCCAGAAGGGTTGGAACTACGTGCGCTTCCCTTCCCCGGTCTCGCTGGGTGAATCGTCCCAGTCCGACCGCTATCGCCAAGTTTTCCTGGAAGTCGAAGGAGTCGGCGATGGACGACCTTTCAAGGTCGACGGCGCACCGATCCGCTATGGGATCTGCGCGCTGGAGGGTGCCGTTCCCGAATCGGAAGTGCTGCTGGAGTACCTTCTCAGTCCGCAAGCCGCCGATATGGCCAAACGGCTTGGCTACGCCAGCGTCCCGCAAAAAAACATCGGCGCCGGCAATCCCGAATAATGCAGCGCGTCGAAGGCGTTGCCGGCTCCCCGCTTTCCACCCCGCGATTTAAAAGGGGTTTCCCGAAGTTCGGACGGTGCCGAAGGCTACCGACAAAGTCTGCCGCTTGGGCGGAGTTGGCAACGCCGGAAAGGGGTTGCCGCTTAGGCGGAAAAGCTCTCCCCGCAGCCGCAGGTTCCGGTCACGTTGGGATTCTTGAAACGGAAGCCCTCGCCCTTCCAGGACGATTCGTAGTCGATCTGGGTGCCGTCCAAGTACATCAGGCTCTGTTCGTCCACGATCACCTTGAGTCCGTCGCGTTCGATGACTTGGTCGTCGACCTGAGGATCGCGTTCGACCTTCATGGCGTACTGAAATCCGGAACAGCCGCCAGCTTCCACCGCCACACGGATCCCGAGGATGGTCTGGTCGTTTTGCTCGGCCACCACCTGCTTCATCTTCTCAACCGCTCTGGACGTCATATCGATCATGGTCAGTTCCTCCGTCTCAAAGACTTGATTTTACCGTAAAGGGAGGCAGTGGCTCAAACGGCCGCAGGTTAGCCGCCGATGTAGGACATACTGCGTGAAGGGGGGACGAAGTGGGGGTCGTTGATGTGGTGGCGGGCTTCCTTCTTGGCCACGGTGTCGAGGATGAACTGGCGCAAATCGGCATCAGACGCGCCGGAGCGCATCAGGGTTTTGATGTCGTGTTCAACATGGGAGAAGAGGCAGGTGCGGATCTTGCCGTCGGCGGTCAGGCGGATGCGGCTGCAGGCTCCGCAGAAGGGACGCGACACCGGCATGATGAGGCCGATTCCTCCGCCGGAATCGGCGAAGCTGTAGTTGCGCGAGGTCTGGGAAGGATGCTTGAGGGGCCGTTCCTGCAAGTCGAAACGCGGCTTGAGGATGTCCAGCACGTCCTGTCCGCGGAAGACCTGCTCGGGCGTCCAGCCCTCGTCTTCGTCCAGCGGCATGAACTCGATGAAACGGACCGTCACTTCCAGATCACGGGCAAGCCGGGCGAAATCGAGGATCTCGTCCTCGTTGAATCCACGCACCACCACGCAGTTGATCTTGACGGGATCAAGCCCGTGCTCCTTAGCCGCCTCGATGCTCTTGAGGACCTTGTCGTAGTCTTTGCTGCGGGTAATGCGCTCGAAGCGGTCGCGGCGCAGCGAGTCGAGCGAGATGGTGACTCGGTCCAGACCCTTGGCTTTCAGCAGGGCGGCCTTCTCGAACAGATTGAATCCATTGGTGGTCAGGGCCAAATCGTGTAGATCGGGCAGGGCTGAAAGGCGCCCGATGAGGACTTCCAAGTCGCGCCGCACCATAGGCTCTCCCCCGGTGATGCGAAGCTTGCGGATGCCCATGCGGGTGAAGACTCCGGCCAGGCGTTCGATCTCCTCGAAGCTGAGAATCTTGTCGCGCTCCTGGTAGGCCAGCGAACGGGCCGACTTGCAGTAGACGCACTTGAAGTTGCAGCGGTCGGTCACCGAGACCCGCAGATCTTCGATGGTGCGTCCAAAGGAGTCGTGCAGCATGCTTGACAGTGTATGAAATGGGATGAGCTTTGATCAAATGGCGGCAACCGCGGGGCACCCGCCGCCGCCGCCGGGACCCATGCCGGGGGGCAAGCTATTTCGGGGCGGGACAATGCTATATTATGAAAGCAACTTATGAAGGACCCAAGACAAGCATCTCCATTTCGGTTGGGTTGGCTGAACCTGTTGCTGGCAGCTTGGGCGATGACCGCCGCCTTGCCGGCCCAAAACCCGGTCGTGACGGTCGACACTACCTTGGGACGCTTTTCCATCGAGCTTTACTCGGAGAAGGCCCCCAAGACGGTTGAAAACTTCCTGAAGTATGTGGAAGACGGCTTCTACAACGGAACCGTCTTTCACCGGGTGATTCCCCACTTCGTCGTGCAGGGAGGAGGCCTTACGTCGTCTTTGCAGGAGAAACAGACCCGTCCGCCCATTGCAAACGAAGCCGACAACGGACTGGAGAACCTGACCGGCACGGTGGCCATGGCCCGCACCAATGATCCCCACAGCGCCACCTCGCAGTTCTTCATCAATCTGCGCGACAATATAGCCCTCGACCCCCGCACCGAGCCTCCCCAGCGCTGGGGCTACACCGTTTTCGGACGCGTCATCTCGGGCATGGAAGTAGTGGAGAGCATCGCCTCCGTCCCAACCGTCACCCGCGCCGGACACCGCAACGTCCCGGTGACGCCGGTGGAGATCCAGAAGGTCTGGGTGCAGAAATAGGGCCTCAGAAGAGCGGGCCGAAGAACACCGCATTGAGAAAGACCCCGCTGGTCCCATACCAGAAAGCCCGAAAAGTCGGATCGTCGGCGAAAAGCACCACTCTGCCCCCACCCGAACGGCTGGCCAGGAGAGCCGCCGATCCGGCAAGCGCTTGGAGGTTCTCTTGGGAGACATAGCCGCTTAAGAGCGGACTGTCGGTGTAGGAGGCTACCGTCACGCCCGGCTGTTGGGACACCTCGAAGAAGCTGGTGTGGTTGCGGAAAAAGGCCATGCGCGGCCCGTAGCCGAAGGCCAGCGGGTGTGTCGTGTCCAACTCCACCTCGAAGATGGATCCGCCGATGACCTGAGCGCCGCGCTGACGCCTGACTTGGTCGTAGGGAACGTCTTCAGGCTGATCCTCCGGCTCAAACAGCTTTCCTGTCACCAGCTCCTGCTCCACGGCCCAGCGGGCCGCGTTGTGGATGGCGATCAGCGTCCCGCCCGCGCGCACCCAGCCTTTGAGCTTGTCGGCGTTGAGGCGCCCGTAGAATCCGCTGACCAGAACCAGCGTGTTGTAGTCGTCCAAGTCGGCGTTGTCGAAGTCCTCCATATCGAGCAACGTGACGGGCAGTCCCATGCGTTCGTTGAGCAGATGCCAGACCTGGCCGACTTGGTAAGCGCTGGTCCCGCTCCCCGAGAGAAGGGCCACGGATGGCTTGGGGATGACTTCCATGGAAGGTCCGCCCAAGTCGGCCCCCGAGGGCGTCAGCCCGCCTTGGGCCGCCTCGAAGACAACGTGATCCTGGCGGGCGATGTCCTGCAGCAGATTGCGCGCTTGCTGGGGGGTCATCGAAGCCTGGGCGTCGCGGGGATTGAGCGGAATGATCACTGTCCCGGCCGGATAACTGCGCAGGCCGCCCTCCACGCGGGCCTCGAACTCGGCCACGGCCAGACGCGGATAAAGGCCGGCTTGCAGCAGCCGGTAGAGGGCCCTGGGAGCGAAAAAGCCTCCCCAACGCATCAGGTAGGCGTAGTCGGACTGGCCTTCCACTCCTCCGCCGTCGAGTTGAGGCTGCTCAACTTCACTCCCCAACAGGCCGGAGAGGCCAGCTTCCCAAGAGGCGTGATCGACATCGAAGGCCATGGGCAGCACCCAGGTTGAGACGTCGTAAAAGAGCACGTCGTTGAACTCGGTCATGGGCTCGAAGAGAGCCTTGATGAGGCGAATCTGGGGCTGATCGAGCGGGACGACGTAGGCTTCTCCGGCTTTGAAGCTGACTCCGGCGGCTTGGCTGTCGCGGGCCAGCTCATGGACCTTGATGCGGTGGCGTCGAAGAAGCTGGGCCAGGGCCTGTCCCCGGGTCCGCTGGGAGCCCTGGCATGAGAAGATGAAGGCTTTGACCGGATCCTGGCGGGCTATCTGGGGCGCCTCGGCGTAAAAGTCCCTCATGTGGGCCAACAGCCGCGGACGCATCTCCACCGCCGCCTCAATGGTGGAAAGCGACGCCGAGAAGTGGTTGCGGATGCCGTAGGCGTAGCTCAGTTCGCCCAGATCGGTTTCCCGCCGCAAACCCCTCGAGGAAGCCTGCTCGAAGAGAATGCCCACCGCCCCGTTGACGTCTGGATAAGTGGAGCCCTTACCGTAGTAGAAATCGTCGAAGCTTTCTTCGGAGTAATAAAGCGCCCCGATGTCGTCCAGGCGGCGAGCATGATATTCGGCGATCTCGGCTGTCAGGTCGAAGGTGCGCTGAGGGGTGTAGGGGTTGTTGCGGGAGGGGATTCCCGGCTGGAAAAAGAAGGTCGCATCGCCTCCCATCTCGTGATGATCGGTGAGGATCTGAGGCTTCCAATGATGGTAGATCTCCAGGCGGGCCTGGCTTTCCTTGAGCTGGGCCGGGAGCCAGTCGCGGTTGAGATCGAACCAGTAGTGGTTGGTGCGTCCGCCGGGCCAGGGTTCGCGGTGCTCGCGGTCCTGGGAATCGATGGTGGCGACGCGTCCGCGGTTGCCGTTGACCCAGTTGACGAAGCGGTCGCGCCCGTCGGGATTGAAGGCCGGATCGAGGATGATGACCAGGTTTTCCAAGGCCTGCTCCACCGGAGATCCGCTTCCGGCCGCCAGATGGTAGAGCGTCAGCAAGGCGGCTTCCGATCCGGTGGCTTCGTTTCCATGAACCGAGTAGCCCAGATAAATGACTCCAGGCTGGTTGCGCAAGCGTCGCTCGGAGATGTCCGAGGCAGGATCGGACAGGGCCAGATTGGCTTGGCGAATCTCCTCCAAGCGGGCGTGGTTGGAGGGGGAGGTGACGATGGCATGCACCAGCGGGCGTCCTTCGTAGGTGCGTCCATGCTGGCGCAGGATGACCCGGTCGCTCACCTCGGCCACGGCCCGGTAGTAGTCCACCAATTGGTGAGCGCGGGTGTGGCGCGTCCCCACTTGGTGACCGATCACGTCCTCGGGCAAAGGGATTTCAGAGGAGTACTCGACGCCCTCGACGTCGTATTCCAGACTAAGAGGAACTTGCCCCGCCCAGACGACCGCGACACTAAAGAGAAGAACGGCAAAAACGAAGATGGCTGAACTCGGACTCGATTTCTTCATATGCCGCGGCATTATAGCGGCTTACCGGCGCAGGGTGCGACTGGACGCTCAGCGCACCTCGGGTGACTTTTCCTCTTGCTTTTCCTCCTTCTCTTGAGGACGCTCCCAGGCCTGCCAATCGGCATCGCCCACCACATATTTCTGCATCCAGCGCACCTCCTCCACCACCAGCGTGCGGAAATGACGTGGCTCGCGGATGCCATGTCCTTCGCGCGGAAAACGGATGTAGCGGACGTCGACGCCGCGGTCTTTGAGAGCCGCAAAGTACATCATGCTCTGCGATTCGGTATCGGTGCGGTCGTTCATGCCGTGAAAGAGGATGGTGGGCGTGGTGACGTCGGCAATGTGGGTCAAAGACGACTTCTGGCGCCAAGCTTCGGGATTCTCCCAGGGGGTTCCGCCAATGTACCAGAGGCGCACATCATGGTTGAAACCGGGACCGTATTCCGAAGTCCAGTCGGAAACCATAGCTCCCAACGAAGCGCCCTTGAAACGGTCGGTCTGAGTGATGGTCCAGCCGCCCAGGATGCCTCCGTAGCTCCAGCCCCGGACGCCCAGCCGCTCGGGGTCGGCGATGCCCTGCTCAATGACGTGGTCGACTCCAGTCATCAGGTCCTGGTAGTCGCCTCCTCCGATGTCGCGCATGTTGCCGCGCAACAGCTCGTCGTCATATCCGCTGCTGCCCCGTACATTGGGCTGCAGGAGGGCGTATCCGAGTCCGCCGAAGATGTGGACCTGGGGACTGAAGGAGTTGGTGAAGACTCCCGCGGGACCCCCGTGGATATGCAGAATCAACGGCGTCTTGCGGCCCTGCTGATAGGAGGGGGGCAAATGAACCAGTCCTTCGATTTCCAGCCCGTCGCTGCTGTTCCAGCGGGTGACCTGCATGTCCGACAGCAGGAGTTCCTCAGTAACCCAGGCATTGAGTTCGGTAAGAGGCTGAGCCGATCCTTGGCTCAGGTCGGCTGAATAGAGTTCTTCGGGAGTGTCGTGGTCCTCGTGGACGTAGGCGATGCGGCTGCGGTCAGCCGAGTAGGACACCGACTGCACTGCTCCCTCAACGTCCAGCAGCTTTTCCAGCCCGCCGCTCTCGGCGTCGAGGCGGAACACAGCATCGTCGGTACGCTGCAGCCCCGAGAAGTAGATGTGGCGTCCGTCGGGGCTCCACTCCACATCCGAGAGATTGCCCTCGAACTGGCCGGAAACCATGCGGTACTCCTTGCTGTCGACGTCCATCACCCAGATCTTGCGGTTGCGCAGCTCCCACTCCTGGTCGTCGGGCGCAACGTAGAGGACACGCTTGCCGTCAGGCGCGAACTGGACGCCGCTCTCGGGCGCCCGGTTGTCGGTGAGCTGCGTCCTCAGCCCGTCCTGGATGGAATGCAGGTAGATCTCCGACAAGTTCTGCTGGTTGCGCCGGTTTTCGCTGCGGGCCGTATAGACGATGCGGCTGCCGTCGGCAGAAACGTCCCAGGAACCGATCAAGTGGCGCTCGTCGGTGATCTGCTCTTCCTTCTCGTCCTCCACCCCGATTACCCAGAGGTTGTTCCAGAAGTCGCGCCGCTGGCCGTTGGGACCCTCGTCCACCATGATGGAATCGGCTCCCTTCTCCATCTCTTCCTTCTCGTCCTTGGGACGGGCGTCCTCGGCCTGGAAGAAAATGCGGCTTTCGTCCTCGCTCCACTGGAAGCGGCCCACGGAGGTTTCGTGCTTGCTGAGCTGGACGGCTTCTCCGCCCTGGGTACGCATGATGAAAATCTGACGCTTTTTGTTCTTGCCTTCGCCCGCTTCCCGCAGAAAGGCCAGATAAGTCCCCTGGGGCGAAAAAGCGAAGCCGCTGCCACCCTCCTCTCCGATGAACCGGTAGGCCTGGCCGCCCTCCGTCGGGATGCGCCAGTAAGTCGTCTTGTACTCGTTCTCCTTCCAGTCCACTTTGCGCTGACCGTAGAGGATCCACTGTCCGTCAGGAGAGATCAGCGGAGAAACAACCCCCGTGAGCTTGAAGATGTCATCCACCGTCATGGGCCGCCGATCCGTCTCGGCCCACCCCAGACTCAAGAAAAAATACACACAGATCATCACAGCCAAAAACCGTCTCAACATGCCAACCTTCCTTTTTCAGGGACCATTTTTTTCCCAAACCGTGCGGCCTCATGCCCCGGAAATGCGGACCTTGACCGCTGGCGTCCATTATAGAGTCCGCATCCAGCGACCGCACCTTTCGTTTTCCGGCGGGCGCGCTCATCAAGCTCCGTCCAACAACCTTTTGCAATCTTCATGCATCTCTAGCACTGGAGTTTGCGATGCTGCGACGAAAGCGAGAGAAGCCATGCTGACCTTGTTCGATCGATCCTCCGCCGGGAAACACGTTCTCTGTGCGGCTTTCCTGGTCGTCCTTTTCACCGTGTCCGCGCTGGGAGCGCAGAATCTCGACACCCGTGAGGTGCGCTGCAAGAGCGAAGACTACAGGTATCGCGAATGCCGCGTCGGCGGGCCCATCGTCAGAGTCCGGGTAGAAGACCGCAAGTCAAGCGCAGCCTGCCGTCCCGGCCACAGCTACGGTTACCGTGGGAATGTCTTGTGGGTCAACCGAGGCTGCGACGCTGAATTTGAAGTGACATACCGCAGCCGGGGATCATTCGGAAACCCGGGCGGCGGACGATTCCCGCCCCAAAATCCCTACCCGAACAATCCTCATCCCAACCGCGGATTCGACTTGGAACGAGTTGATATCGAGTGCAAGAGCAAGGACTACCGGCGGGAAAACTGCCGGGTTTCCGGCCGCATCGACCGGGTGGAACTGAGAGACACCGATTCAGACGCGGCCTGCATCCGCGGACGGTCATGGGGCTGGGAACGGGACTTCGTGTGGGTGGACGCGGGATGTGACGGGGATTTTCGGGTTTATTACCGCAGCCTAGGATCCTCGCAGGGCTTTGGCGCCGACCGTCGGCGCCAGCGCCTAAGCTGCACCAGCCGCGACTTCCGCCAAGAGCACTGCTTCGTGGACGGCCGCATCCTCGATGTCCGGCTGCTGCACCAGCGCTCCAGAGCCGCCTGCCGCCAGTTCCGCAGCTACGGATTTCGCCGAAACTACGTGTGGGTCGACAACGGCTGTTCAGCCGACTTCGAAATTGTCTATGAGCGGGACAGAGGCTTCAACCGCGCTCCCGGCAACCGTTTCGGAGACCGGCTCACCTGCTCAAGCCACGACTACCGCTTCCAAAGCTGCCGGACGGAAGACTTCATCCGCCGGGTCCACCTGGCCAACCGGAAATCCGAAGCTCCCTGCCGCCTGGGCCAAAGCTGGGGATGGGAGCAGGATTACATCTGGGTGGACGAGGGCTGCGCCGCCGAATTTGAGGTCGAGTTCCGCTGATTGCGCCGTGCGGTTTTTGCGGCACCCGTCCCCAGGGGATCAGGAGGCCTTGGCCAGAGGCTCGGTGGGCAGCAGTTCCAGGACTCCCTCGCGGGTGCGTTCGATGCGTTCGGCCACGGCTTCATCCCTCTTGGCCTGCTTGAGCATCCGGCGGGTGCGGTGAGAAAGCGAAGATATGTTGACGTCCAGACGATGACTTAAGGACGTCAATGTGATCTGAGGAACCTCGCGCACCACGATGGAGGCCAACACCTGGATCTCGCGGATCTCCTTGGAATTGCGGGCCACGTCGCGGTCAATACGCTGCACACCGCAAAAATCGCACACCGCCTGAATGAAATCATCGGTGCTGATGGAGGGCGGACGCATGTCCTCCGAAGCCTCCAGGACCTTGCGGATGTGCTCTTTTGTAACCGCCTCTCGGCTCTGGCGGTGGGCCATGGGCCAGACGTCGGTGATGTCGGCATCAATGGCGTGCAGTATGCGGAATAGGTTGTCCAGATTGAGCTTGTAGCGGCCCCACTCCAAGCACGAGTAGGAACTGGCCGGAATGCCCGTCTTGCGGGCCACGTCCAGAACCTTGATACCCTTCCCGATCCGGATCTGCCTTAGGTTTTTGCAGACAAAATTATTGATCGGTCCCTTTGAGTTCATAAACTTGCTCCCCCTTTCCGCTGCTTCAACCTACACTGCTGGTACCTGTTGTGACTCTGACAGTTTCGATAACCTATATCAATCTTTTAAGAAAGTCAACACATGATATTTTAAAGGAACTTGGCGCACTCGGCCAAGGCATTTGAAAGTCCACCAGAGCTCGTTGACTCGTTGGTGAAGATAAGGGAGCAATGCCGCACCACATGTAACCGCATACGCAGCAAGTCTTCAGCGGCTTTGCCTTGCGACGCGGATCGGACACGGTCTACTTACCTCTGCATTGTGGGCGCTTGGCGAGATGCGATCAGGAGTTGCACCTCTCGTGTAATCAGATGATGCGATTACACATTTTTGTCATCATACGAGAAGTTGATACACTGGGCAAGCTATTCTCAGCGATGTTTGAGGAGATCAACGGTGTTTTTGTAAGGAATCCGACTTTGGCCCTGCCCCGAGGAGTCGCTGAGCGGCCCAACAAGGCCCTTTGCCTGCAACCATCGGACCCAACCGGCATCTGTCCTAGGGAAGTCGACGGTGGACTCCGCTCGGAGTTCCGCGGGCAAATGAAATCAAGGGTGCATGCATTGATGAAACACGAGATGAACGCCATCAAAGGCCAACGGGCCTTCTTTGTCAGTATCCTTGTGGCGACTCTGGCTGTTTGGGCACTGGCGGAGGATCCAGGCCAGCAAGAGAAGAATCGCCAGATCACTCTCTTCTACTCGGCCTCGGTGGCCGGAGCTTTCGAGCCTTGCGGCTGCAGCGGCAACCCCGCGGGCGGACTAGCCCGTCGGGCGGCCTTGGTCAACGGTTATAGAGAGGAACATTCCCATCCCATTCTGCAAGTGGACGCCGGCAATTACTTCGCTCCCTTGGGCCCAGGCTCTTCCCTCATCAACGAATTGATGGCCGACAGCCTCAAGGAGTTCCCCATCGCAGTCTTGAATCTGGGCTCCGAAGACCTCCATTACTGGGACCAACTGAGCGCGCGCCAAGACCTGCCCACCCAGATCATCAGCACCAACCTCAAGCCGCGCAAAGCTTCCCATCCCGCACCCCGGCGCTATGCGCTGGTGGAGTTCGAAGGCCAGCGCCTGGGGCTGGAGCAGAACCTGCGCATCGGCTTCCTGGGCATCACCGATCCCAGCCGTGTCAAGCCCAACTCCGGATTCCGGGCCTCCGA
>DATIPO010000327.1:0-71541 GCA_035471925.1 Acidobacteriota bacterium | reverse complement strand
GCGGGGATGTGCCGCCATCGAGAACGGAGCACGCATGCTCATGCAGGTTTCCCCCGCACACGCGGGGATGTGCCCTCAAAAGCGTGCCGGTGAGAATCGACGAGGCGGTTTCCCCCGCACACGCGGGGATGTGCCTGGTTGACACGTCAACTATCCCGGCTTAGCAGCGTTTCCCCCGCACACGCGGGGATGTGCCCGTTGCCCGCCGTCTGATCGGTCATGGCGTCGCGTTTCCCCCGCACACGCGGGGATGTGCCCGTTTGAAAGCCAAGGCCGATTCCAATGTGAGCGTTTCCCCCGCACACGCGGGGATGTGTTCGTCATTGATATTTCTTCGGTGTCCCGTAGATGTAGTGATCGTGTTCCAAGGCTCCGTCTTCGGGTCCTTTCTCCAATTCCTCGGGTGGGAGTTCGCTCACTTCCCGGAGGATGAAGTCGGCTATGTTGAGGCTGCTGGGGCGGCGGTCGTAGGCCTCCCGGCGCCAGACTTGGCGCTTAAGCGTTTTGTGCATCCATTCGTCCAGCGAGAGTTCTTCGAGTTCGGCTTCGAATTGGATGTCCTTGATCAGTTCTTCCGGCAAATCGATGGTCACATTCATTTCAACAACCTCCCGTTGCATTGTATTTGCACGTCGGCTCCTTTCACTCCTCCTGGAACGCGCCTCAAGGGGAAATCTACGACGTTGGAGGCAAAAAAACCTGAGATAAAGGTTGAGATTTCGATGTCGCAGAAGGGGGGACGCCCCCCAGACAGGGAGGCGCCGCGGCTGGTGGGAGCCGCGGCGTGCGGAGAAAGGTAAGACCGTTTTGGGGAAACGCTCTTGTCGAGCAGATGAGTGAAGGGAAGTCTGAGTGGCGCCTGAGAAGCGCCTGGGGGAGCCGGGAGGAGCCGCTAAACGACTCCTGCCCGGCAACGGGTGAGCAGAATCGAGAGCGGGCTTTTACTTGTAGCCCACCAACTCGCCGTCCTTGTAGACCTCGGCGGGAGAACCGATGGACATATGCCACTGGATGAATTTCCAGCCGTCGGCAAGCTTCACAGCCGTGGCGGTGGACCAGAGGTGGTGGTGCTCCTCCACGCCGCTCGGCATGCTGACCTTGACCGAGCACTCCTCGGTGCAGACGCCAAAGCTGTCGGTGGCCCGGCAGTTCAATACCGGTTTGCCAAGAAAGCTGATCGCCGATTCCTGCTCGATGTCGTCAACGATGTCGTCGACGAAACTCCACAGGTCCTTCTTGGAACCCAGGCGGATCGGCTTGTGGGTGACCGGGTCCAACTCGAAAGTGACCAAGACGTCGTCGCCGATGATCTGCTTCTTCAGACCCGTGATGTCTCCCGTGTTCCAGATGTGATGCATTTCATGCAGCGCCTTCTGGAGTTCTTGGGTGGCTTCTGGATCCCAGTCCACGGAGGTGTCGGGTGCCGAAGAGCTGCCGGCCCACGCCAAGCCCGCGACCAGAAGAAATAAGCAACTCCAGTAGAGTGGCCTGACATTGCTGATGAGTGTTTTCGCCATACTGGCCCTCCTAATTCTATTCAAACTTGAAACTTTTCTGCGGAACGACCGAATGGCGAGGGACTCTGAATCTGCGCTCAAATTCCCGCGTTCAGTCGTGACTCGCCACAACTGGGAGTCCGAATCCTGGTGCCCCATGATGTGGTTCCCGCCTTTTCAAAGCTTCTCCCAAGTTGCGCTTCCGCCAGCAAAGGCCTTTTCGCACCCGCGCGAGCGCAAAAATCTAAGGACTCGAAGCTGTCCCCCGCAAGGCAGGAGAAGACAAAACAGCAGGTCATGCGGCATCCCTGGAAGCTATGGATAGCCGTTCATGTGCCGCCGTACGCCGTGCCATTTCATACGCCCGTTACGACGCCGGACTGCAAGGCCTGGCCAGCGTCCAAACCGAATGTCTGCTGCTGGCCCTGATGCGTCAGCGTGATCCCCAGGTGACGGACCTGCTGGGCAACCGGCAGTCAAGCATCGAAGAGTCCTGCCGTCATGAAGGCGGCTCGGTCACCCGCCTGGGGGTCATCACGGCCCGCAGCGAGCTTCCCCTCTCGGCGGAATGCGAACGGGTCATCGAACTGGGTTCGGCCGAAGAGGAGCAGCAAGGAAGCAAGAGCCTGAGTCCGCTGGGCCTGGTGCTGGGCATGATGTCCCTGCCCGAGTGCGGCGCGGCCGTCATCCTGCGCACCCACGGCCTGGACATCGGACAGGTGCGCCAGTTGCTGGAGATCCGGAAACCGGGCCAAGAAGCCCAGCGGACGCCTCTGCTGTCCCAGTTCGGACGCGACCTGACGGCCCTGGCCGAAGACGGCGCCCTGGATCCTCTCATCGGACGCCGGCTGGAACTGCTGCGCCTGGTGCAGATCCTTTCCCGCCGGCGCAAGAAGAACGCCATCCTGGTGGGCGATCCCGGAGTGGGAAAGACCGCCATCGTGGAGGGCCTGGCCCAGCGCATCGCCGACGAAAAGGTTCCGCGCGGACTCAAAGGCAAGCGCATCATTTCGCTGCAGCTCTCGTCGGTGGTTGCCGGCTCCCGCTACCGCGGCGAGTTCGAAGACCGCCTGCAGGGCATCGTCGACGAACTGGAGTCCAGCCCCAGCCGCATCGTCTTCATCGACGAGATCCACACCCTGATCGGGACGGGATCAGCGGGCGGGTCGATGGACGCCGCCAACATCCTCAAGCCGGCCCTGGCGCAGGGCGACATCGCCTGCGTCGGAGCCACCACGGCCAAGGAATTCCGCCGTCACATCGAACAGGACCGGGCCCTGCTGCGGCGCTTCCAGAGCGTCAAGGTGGAGGCCACGACTCCCGACGAAACGCTGAGCATCCTGCAAGGACTCAAAGGACGTCTGGAGCGCTTCCACCGCGTCCGCTATTCCAGCCAGGCGCTGGAGGCCGCCGTACGCCAGTCGGACCGCTTCATCAGCGACCGCAACCTGCCCGACAAAGCCATCGACGTCCTCGATGAGGCCGCCGTCTCGGTATGGATCGGATCGGTCCGCGAAGAGGGAGGCGAGGTTTCGCTGACCCCCAAGGAAGCCGGCGAGGAGCCGCCCACGGTCACACCCGAGCACGTCGACCAGGTCATCTCGGTGCTGAGCGGCGTTCCCGTGGCCCGACTCAAGAGCAAGGAAGCGCTGCGCCTCAAGAGCATGGAGTCCGACCTGGGAGAGCAGGTCATCGGCCAGGACAAGGCCATCCGCGCCGTCAGCAGCGTGATCCGCCGTTCCCGCCTGGGCCTGGGAAGCCCCAACCGTCCCATCGGCTGCTTCCTCTTCATGGGTCCTCAGGGCGTGGGCAAGACCGAGCTGGCGCGGCGGCTGGCCGAGTTTCTCTTCCAGCGCCAGGACGCGCTGATCCGCCTCGACATGAGCGAGTACTCGGAGCCCCACAGCATTTCCAAGATCATCGGCTCTCCGCCCGGCTACGTGGGATACCAGGACGGAGGGCACCTGAGCGAGCAGATCCGGCGGCATCCCTACTCGGTGGTGCTCTTCGACGAGTTGGAGAAGGCTCACCCCGACATCTGCAACCTGATGCTGCAGATCCTCGACGAGGGACGCCTGACCGACGCCGACGGCAACTCCATCAACTTCCGCAACACGGTGTTGTTGATGACCTCCAACCTGGGAAGCCGATTGGCCAACCAAGGCCGTCAGATTCCCGGCTTCCGCACCCCGGACGGGGACGAGGCCTCGAATCAGGAGACCCAGAAAGCCGTCCTGGAGGAAGCCGCCAAAGTCTTCAGTCCCGAATTTCTCGACCGGCTGGACGAGATGGTCCTCTTCCAGCCCCTGCCGCGCACCGACCTGACCCGCATCGCCGACCTCATGCTGGCGGAGTTCAACTTGAGGCTGCGAGACCGCGGACTCCAGGTGCGGATGTCGCAGAAGGCCAAGCAGTGGCTGCTCGACCAAAGCGGATGCGACTGCCGGCAAGGCGCGCGCAAGCTGCGGCGCACCCTGGAGAAGCTGGTGCAGGACCCGGTTTCGGAGATCCTCATCAACGACAGCCGGGCGGCGGAAATCGAAAAGATCGAAGTCCAACTGAGCCGGGACAAGCTGCGCTTCCGTCCCGCCTACGGCCACGGCTCGAACGACCCCCAGCGGCCTGAAAGCCGCGCCAGACAAGGTTCGCAAGGCCAGGATCAGGAGGCGGGAGAGGCCACTCCCCGGCATTCAGATGACTTCAGCAATTGAGGATAAGCGGTTCCCGCCCCCAGAAAGGAGAATGGGGCTCGAACAGGTCGCCTTCTGGCAATACCCGGCGAGGGCTCGGGGGTGGGCGGCGGTACTCAGCACTCGATCTCATTGAAGGAATCGATGAGGCCTTTGTCAGTTTAGAAATCAAGGAAGTGGAGGACTTTTATGCCTAAGACACTCACCACCGAACGCAATGATCTACTCTTCAAGCCGTTGGAAGATCAACGATTTGGTGATCCGACAACCCGCTTCGAGGAGATGATCGCCAAAGCGGCCATCAGCCTCGAACCCCGCACCGACGAGCAACTGCTGAAGGACGCTCGGGAATGCCAAGACGCGGCGTTGCGCGAGCACGCCCTCTTTCAGTACATGGCACGCAACGGCGTCCGCGCCCTGCCCGAAATCAAACGGGCCCTGTACGAAGACAGCGACAGCGACCTTCGCGTCAACCTGCTCTGGAGCCTGGAATGGCTGCCCTCGGACGAATGCCGCAAGATCGGCCGCGACCTGATGGACGACAGCGACCACCGCGTCAGCGAGTGGGCCAAGGTCTTCGCCTGGGAGATGGGCTGGACGGAAAAAGACTTCCGCCGCGCCCGCCAGTTCAAGCACCACGAAGGACGCACCTTCGACGAGACGATCTACCTGCACATCACCTGCAACATCTGGATCAAGCTGGGCCCCTCCAACGACATGTGGGGACACCTGCTGCTCAGCCCGCAGATGCTCAAGCGCGTCTTCGGCCAGGCCCTGGCCTGCAACAACATGGAAACGCGCGATGACGAAGTGGTGGTCGCCAAGACGCTGCAGGGACTCAATCCCGACGGCTCCGACCACTATGAATCGTTCCTCTTCAAGGGATTCACCGAACTCAGCAATCCGCTGCAAGGCAACTTCTTCTTCGAGACCATGACCAACCGGCCCATCTTCCTGTCGGGCAAGGCCAACGATCCTTCTGAAGGCGTGGTCGAGAACGTTCCTGTTCCCTTCGCCCGCCAAGGACAGTGGTTCCTCAACGACCAGATGAAGGTCCGGGGAATCAACGCCATCGAGTACGTCCGCGGACTCTTTCAAGGCTGGTCCTTCGTCAACCTTGAGCGGATCGAAAACAGCGGGGGAGACTTCTTCTTCCCCGGCAACTCGATTCTGTCGACCCTCCACCACCCCGAAGTCGGACCCAAGACCAACGGCTTCGTCAACGGCCGTTTCAAAGGCAAGATTGTGGACTGGGACGGTGACGGAATCATCGACCTCAACCACTTGCCGGCTTATGCCACCACCCGGGGCGAAGTCGACTCTGACCTGGACGGCGTCGCCGACGCTCCCGGCCGGCATGTCCGCGACTATCCCCGATAGCCGCGACCTCCCGATGACCGGGTGCCACAGTCGTGGGGCCCGGTCATCACTTTTTCAAAGCACCGGACTCGGGGGAAACAACGAACCGACATGACGCTTCCCGCCGAAGAGCGCTTGAGCCTTTTCGCAAACCGATCCTTCCTGCGTCTCTGGACGGCCGGAATGATCTCCACGCTGGGCTCTCAGATCAGCCGAATCGCTCTGATCCTCTACCTCTTCGAGCTGGAACGCTCAGCCGGCCTACTGGCTTTGCTGGTAATCCTCGAGACGGTGCCGGGCACTCTTGCCGCTCCATTCGCAGGCGCTCTCGCAGACCGCTACAGCAAACGGCGCCTCATGATCGCAGCCGATTTGGCGCGCATGGCAGCCGTTCTTATGGTCTGTCTCCAGCCTGCGGTGGGCGGCATTTGTGCAGCAGCCGTCCTGCTCTCCCTGGCCACCTCCTGCTTCCAGCCGGCCAAGCTGGCCACCGTCCCCCAGGTGGTCCGCCGCCATGAAGTGCCGCAAGCCAACGGGTGGATCCAGAGTTCGGGCAATCTGGCCCTGATCGCGGGCCCCATCGTAGGGGCCCAGCTTTTTTTTCAGTCAGGCCTGATCATGACGCTGCTGCTGGACGCGCTGTCCTATCTGGTCAGCGCCCTGCTGATCATGGGACTGCCCCAGTCGCGGGCTGGCGGCCAAGCTAAGCCGAGGGCCTCGCACTGGGCTGAGATCCGCGAGGGCTGGGCCTACATGAACCGCAACTTCTTCATTCTGCAGATGGTGATGCTCTTCTTCGTCAGCCTGCTGTGCACCGGGCTCTGGCTTCCGCTGGCGCCCTTTTTCATCGAAGAAGCGCTCAACGGTCCCCAGCATCTGTTGGGGTGGCAGGTGGGAGTGACGGGCATCGGAGCCGTCCTGGGCGCGTTGTGGGCGCCCTTCTGGATGAGGCGCTTCGGCAAAGGACGCACCCTGTCGGGCGCCCTGGTGCTGGAAGGGGCCGTCATGGTCCTCTACTCGCAGGTCCACCACCCCACGGCCTCCCTGGCCATCATGGTGCTGTGGGGACTGGCCGTCTCAGGCATCATGGTGCCCTTCTACTCGATTCTCCAGACCGACATCTCGCGGCGCTTTCAAGGACGCGTCTTCGCCGTGGTCACCCAAAGCGAAAACCTGGCCTTGGTGACAGCCATGGGAGTCGCCGTCCTGCTGCAGGGCGCGGTGCCCGCCGCCACCATCTTTCTCTTCGCCGGACTGGCCTACTGCGGGCTGGCCATGGCCGGATGCCTGACACCGGGGGGCAGACTTCTGCTGTCGACGCGATGAAAGGAGGACGGCCCATGACGACCCATCTCACTCAATGGCTGTGGCTGACGCTCTTCCTGCTGGGCGCAGCGGCCTGCGGACCGGCTCCCGAATATCAACTGCGCACGCTGGCCACCGATCCGGCGGGAGGCGGCGACGCCACCATCTCGCCTGACGGGCGCCGCTTCGTCACCACATCGCGCCGCGGCGGAGACTGGGACTTGTGGGCCTTCGACATCGAAACCTCGGCCTGGGAACGCCTCACCGACGACCCGGCCGAGGACTTCGAGGCCCGCTGGAGCCCCAACGGGAGGGAGTTGGCCTTCACCTCCACCCGCTCGGGAGGCAAAGACATCTGGGTGCTCACCCTGGACAGCCGCGAACTGCGCCGGCTGACCTTCTCAGAGCACGACGACGAATACCCCGCCTGGTCCCCGGACGGCGAATCCATCGTCTACACCGGCGGACCCTGGGGCAAGCGCGACTACTTCATCGTCCCGGCCCGGGGAGGCACCCCCCGGCGCGTGGGCGTACGTCCCGGACAAGCCGGAGCCTGCGCTTACGACCCCGACGGCGAGTCGCTGATTTGCCATCATTATGAGAGCGGCGACGGAGACCTCTTCCGCCTGCGCCTCAAAGACCGCGGAGTCAAGCCCCTGACCTTCGGGGACGATTGGGATTACAAGCCCGCCGCCTCCCCCGACGGCCAGTGGATTGCCTTCTCGCGCAGCTCCGAAGGCGCTTCGGGGATCTGGGTGATGTCGCCCGAAACCGGCTTGGTGCGCCAACTGACCGACTCCCCCTTCAACGACCGCTGGCCCACCTGGGGAGCGGACGGCTCGCGGCTGCTCTTCCACCGTCTGGCCGACCGGGGTAAGGCCATCAAGCGCTTCGATCGTCAAAGCGGCCAAGTCGAGACCCTGGTGGGAGCCGAACACGCCCCCTTGCAGGCTTCCTTGTCGCCCGATGGCGCCAAGCTGGCCTTCTGCTCCCAAGGACCCGAGCACCAGCAGCTCAAGATCCTCGATCTCCAATCCGGCAGCATCGAAAGGGTGGAAACAGCGACCGCCGAAGCTTGTTATCCCCGCTGGTCGCCCGAAGGCCTGCGCTTGGCTTTCGCAGGCAAGAACTACGAGCGCTGGGAGCTGTTCGTCAAGGATCTCAAGAGCGGCGAGGTGGACGCGCTGCTGGGCGCCCGTCCTGACCTGCACGGCTTGGACGGGCCGCTCGATTGGTCTCCCGACGGGACGCGGGTGCTCTTTCACGCCGATACCGAACCTCATGAGGCTCAGTTGTTCACCGTCGATGTCAGCAGCGGGCGCGTCAGCGAAGTCACCCAGGAAGGCTGGTTTGACGAGGCGCCCTCCTTTTCGGCTGACGGCCGCCACATCTACTTCATGTCGACCCGCGGCGGCGACTGGACCTGGAGCCTGATGCGCCTTTCCCTGGCCGACGGTTCCATGGAGACGCTGGCCGGACCGGACTGGAAGGAGAAGAACTTCATTCGTCCGGGACGCGGCGGCCGCACCGTGTGGAGCGCCTACGACGACCAGCGCCGCGAGTGGCTGGTGGAGCGCTCCCCCCAAGGAGGCGTCCAGCGCCTGGAACCCGCCGGAGCGGGGGCCCGATGGCCGTCCTACTCCAGCGACGGCGGACAGATCATCTACACCGTCCTGGAACGTACCGTTGAGTACTGGCTGGCCGAAAACCCCTTCGGCAGCGGCTCGCCGCTGGTGGGACCCCGGCGTCGGCCTTTGGAGGTCGAGCAACGCGACGTCCCAGCCTCGGAAACCGGGCCGTTGGCCCAAGCCGGCGGGTCGACGCCCATCGACCTCTTCCGGCGCTGAAAGATGTAGAAGGAGCCGCCCGTGAGGCAGCGCAACACCGACATGAAGAGCGATCCCGTCTCGGTCAGCCGGCGTTTTCTGCTCATGCGCACGATCCGCATGGGCTTTTGCCTTTCCGTCTTCCTGCTGCGCCTGAGCCTGCGCGCCCTGCCCCGGCTGGGACGCGGGACCGCCCTCAAGCGGCTGCTGGGAGAGGAACTGGCCGTCCTGCTGGAGAAGATGGGCGCCACCTACATCAAGCTGGGCCAGATCCTCAGCTCGCGCCCCGACCTGCTCTCCAAGGACGTGGCCGATCCGCTGGCCCGTCTGCAGAACGACGTGGCCCCGTTCGACACCCGCGGACTGGCCGAGATCCTGGAGCAAAGGCTGGGCCGTCCCCTGGACGAAGCCTTCGCCGACTTTCAATGGCGTCCCATCGCTGCCGCCAGCATCGCCCAGGTCCACCGGGGGCTCTTGCACGACGGCCGCCAGGTGGCCGTCAAGATCCGCCGTCCGGGACTGCTGGCCCAGGTCTACGGAGACCTGGAACTGCTGCGGCTGGGCGCCGGACTGCTGGGCCGACTGCCCGGGATGGGGGCCGTTCCCATGCCCGAATTAGTAGCCGACCTGAGCCGCTGCATCCGACGCCAATTGCACTTCCGCCGCGAGGCCGACAACCTGCGCCGCTTCCACGCCAACTTCCAGGACGCCGCTCACATCACCATGCCGCGCCTGATCGAAGAACTGTGCCGCGACTCGGTCCTCACCATGGAGTATCTGGGAGACGCCAAAGCGGTCGACGACCGGGCCTTCTCCCGGCAGGAACGCCGAACCGCGGCACTGGCCGGCCTGCGCGCCCTCTACAAGATGATCTTCCTGGACGGGCTGATCCACGCCGACATGCATCCCGGAAACGTCTTCCTGCGTCCCTGGGGCGAGGTGGTCCTGCTCGATTTCGGGCTGGTGGCCGAGCTGGATACGGAAGACCGCCGCCGCTTCGTCGACTTCTTCTTCGCGCTGGTCAACAACGAAGGAGAGGTGTGCGCCAACATCATCTACGAAATGGCGCTGCGGCGCCCCCGGGGCTTTGACAAGGGGGGCTTTCGAGCCGCCATTTCGGACATCGTCGCCCGCCACTCCTCGCTGCGCTCCCAGGACTTCGAGATCACGGGATTCGTCTTCGAACTCATCGACACCCAGAGGCACTTCGGACTGAGGGGTTCCACCGACTTCATCATGACGGTACTCTCGATGGTGGTGTTCGACGGAATCTGCAAACAACTCTATCCCGACTGCGACTTTCAGCGGGAGGCGCGCCCCTACCTGATCACCGCCAAGTACACCCGCATCAGCGGAACGGCGGCGGCCCGGACGGCAGGCGCGCAGCATCAGAAAGGATTGGATCGCCATGGCTTCCAAGACTCAAGACTTACTGGCCCAGGTGAGGCAGGCCGAGCACGACATCCTGCAAGCCAAGCAGCGTTTGGCTGAGCTGCGCCGCAAGCTGCCGCCCCAGCCGTTTCCGGACTATGCCTTCCGCACCTGGGACGGCAGCACCGTGCACCTGTCGGACCTGTTCGGCGACAAGAAAGACTTGATCCTGGTCCACAACATGGGCAAGGCCTGCAACTACTGCACCATGTGGGCCGACGGACTCAACGGCGTGCTCGACCGTCTGGAAAGCCGAGCCGCCTTCGTGGTCTTCTCGCCCGATGAGCCTGAGGTTCAGCAGCGCTTCGCCCAAGAACGGGGATGGGATTTCAGGATGGTCTCGCCCGGCGATCCGTCCTTCAACCGCGAGGCCGGTTTCGAACAAGATGGAGAGCCCATGCCGGGAGTCTCCGTGTTCTATCGGGAGGGAGACCAGGTGCTGCGGGTGTCCGAGACCGAATTCGGGCCGGGAGACGACTTTTGCGCCGTGTGGCACCTCTTCGACCTGCTGCGCGACGGACCCGACGGATGGGAACCCTCCAATGACACGCGCCAGGCGTCCCCGGCCTGCTGCGGCTCCTGAAGAGAAGCTATGAGAAGCCAAGAAGAAGCCGCCGTGCGGACGAGAGACACGGGGGAGATAGCTCCGAGCCGGGCCGCGCGTCCTGCGAGCGAGGGCGCCGCCGCTCAGGACGCTCCACCGGCTGTCACCGCCCGCCAATTGCTGGAGAAGAACCACGAACTCTATGACGACACCTCCGGGCCCATCTGGGAGACCGTCGTCTACCGGGAACTCCACGGCGGCTGGGACTTCATCAACCTGGGAGGGAGGGCCTTGCTCGACCGCATGGCCGGCAGGGCCGGCCTGGGCCCTGAAAAGGCGGCAGCCGAGCTGTGCTGCGGGAGGGCGGCCACCTGCCGCTACCTGGCCCAGCGCTTCGGATGCCGCATGACCGGCGTGGAATTGAACGCCGGACAACTGGCCCAGGCCCGCTCCGGACTGGCCCAACTGCCCGACCAAGTGGCCCGGCGCATCCATCTGGTGCAGTCCGACATCCTGGGCTGGCGTCCTGACCGGGCCTACGACGCGGCCATCAGCATCGACTCGCTGATGCTGATCGCTGACCTGGAAGGCTTCTTCAAGGTTGCCTACGACTGCCTTGGCCCCGGCGGTCACCTGCTCGTGGCCGTCATTCTGGGCGGTCCTGAGATCGACGAGCGCTACCGGCGCTTTCTCTGGGAGGCGGACGGCATGGTCAGCTTGCCCCAGCCGGAGGGCTACCGCCAGTTGCTGAAAGAGCGCGGATTCGAGCGCATCGACCTGCGCGACATGACCTCCACCGCCGTCGACAGCTCGGCCAAGATGCTGGAGGCCCTGGGGGCCCACGAGCAAGACATCATCAAGACCTGCGGCCAGTCTGGCTACGACGGATGGGCCCAGGCAGGGAGGATCTATTTGCAGGCCTTTGAAAAGGGCAAGCTGGGCTATTGGCTGCTCCACGCTCGGCGTCCGCGTTGACGCCGATTAAAAGCAAGAATGTCAAATCGCCCCTCGCCTGCCGAAATGGCGTCGCAATGTCGATACGGCATCCCGGAAACAATTCCTAAGTTGCTGCCGCATAAAGGTAATTTGCGTCCAGAAGATCCTTGACCGAAGTCCCCTATGGTCCCTTTTTGAGTCTCCTGGTCTATTGTTTTACCCAACGGCTATTCGGCAAACTAGCTGGGTATGCAAATCCAGGCATTGAGGCAGACAGGCTTTTCGGGGAGCGGATTTCTGTCCGCGCAGCGGCTGAGGACGACCATCCTCAGCCGTCCGCCGGCGTCTGACCTTGCGTCGCGCGGCTTTCGCGGGGGCGAGCAGGCGGCTCGGGACCGCCTCGACCGGGCGGCAGCCACCTTCATGCAAGGTTACCGGCTGGCCCTGCGGGACGTTCAACCCCAAGAACTGACCGTCCGCCTCAACCGGATTGAAAACGCGTGGCGCGGCTTCGCCTTCGAGGGCGCGGCCATGGCGCTGGCTCTGCTCGACAAACTCAGCTTCTCCAGGCGCGACCGCCTTGTCCGATTCTCCCGATCTCAGGCCAAACGCCACATCTACATGATCCATGTCGGATTTGGCTGGGCCCTGGCGCGCTTTCCCTGGAAGGTGGAGAAGCAGGCCGTCTCGTCGCATGCCCTGCTGGGCTGGTTGGCGCTGGACGGCTTCGGCTTCCATCAGGGTTTTTTCCGCACGAGCAGCTATGTCGAACGCCGCAAGCGGCCCCGAGGACTTTCGTCCTCGGCCCTGCGGGTCGTCGACCAAGGATTGGGACGAAGCCTCTGGTTCGTCAAAGTGGCCGACCCACGGCGCATCGCCGAGACCATCAGCCGCTTCGACTCCTCGCGCCGTCCCGACCTGTGGAGCGGTGTAGGACTGGCCTGCGCCTACGCGGGCGCTCCTGACGCCGGGCACATGCGGGCCTTGATCAGGGGTGCGGAGGCAACGGGAGCCGGCCTGGACTTCCGTCAGGGAGTGGCCTTCGCCGCCGCCGCCCGCGAGCGGGCCGGGAATCCGGCTCCCCATACCGAATCGGCCAGTCGGTTCATCTGCGGCAAGTCACCCGAGGAATTGTCTCAGCTTTGCGAGCAAGTGGCCCAACACCCCTCTCCCAAGGGTTCTGAAACCCTCTACGAAGCCTGGAGGCGAGGCCTCCGCGAAGCATTGGCCGACTCGGCCGGATGCTGAAAGGAGAAGGTCAAGGTGCAATTATTCCAACGGCAGATTACAGGATGGCTGGCGATCGCGATTTGCTGCTGTCTATTCGGACTCAGCCGGCTCCCTCAGATCTCCCCGGAGGAGCGGGCCCAACTGGCGGCGCGCTTTGACTTCGCCACCGCGCTCCTGCCCGAGCCTCAACCCCCAGGACCGCGCACCATCCGGGCGGTGCATCCCAGCCTGCACCACATCTCAGGCTGGATCTCCTCGGTAGGAGCGGCACTGGCCTTCAGCGACCTCGACGGAGACGGCCTCCCCAACGACCTCTGCCAAGTGGACGTCCGCAACGACCGGGTCGTCATCGCCCCGGCCCCTTGGACAGGGGAGCGCTTCGGACCCTTTTATCTGAGCCCCGAGCCCCTTCCCTTCAACTCCACCATGGCGCCCATGGGTTGCTTGCCCGGCGACCTCAATGAGGACGGCTGGACGGATCTGATCGTCTACTACTGGGGGCGGGCGCCGGTGGCCTTCCTGAGGACCCCCCGGGGGACGCTGTCCTCACACCGCTTCCAGCCCAGCGAGATTGTGGACGCTCCTCAGCGCTGGTATTCCAACGCCGCCACCATGGCCGACGTGGACGGCGACGGGCACAACGACTTGATCCTCGCCAACTACTTCGCCGACGGCAGCCGCATCCTCGACCCTGAAGCCTCGGGTGCCGAGAGCATGCAGCACTCCATGTCGAGCGCCGGCAACGGGGGACGCAACCGCCTCTTCCTGTGGCGCGGAATCACCCAATCCGACCCGCCGGGCGTACGCTTCGAGGAGGCACCCGAAGCCTTCCAGGAATCGGCCACAGCCTGGACTCTGGCCGTAGGCGCGGGCGATTTGGACGGGGATCACCTTCCCGAACTCTATTTCGCCAACGACTTCGGTCCTGATTATCTGCTCCACAACCGCTCCCAACCCGGGAAACCGCGTTTTCAGGCAGTCAGCGGCAGGAAGGGCCTAACGACACCCAAGTCGAAGGTGCTGGGACACGATTCCTTCAAGGGCATGGGGGTCGACTTCGCCGACGTCAACCAGGACGGCTGGCCCGATATCTATGTCAGCAACATCGCCGCCGAATACGCCCTGCAGGAAAGCCACTTCCTCTTCATAAGCAGCGGCGAAACCGACAGGTTCCTGCAGGGTTCGGCCCCTTACCATGACGGAAGCGAGGCTTTGGGACTGTCGCGTAGCGATTGGGGCTGGGATTCGCGGCTGGCTGATTTCGACAACGACGGGGTGCTGGAAGCCGTCCAGGCCACTGGCTTCATCAAGGGCCAGATCGACCGTTGGCCCGAACTGCACGAGTTGGCCATGGGGAGCGACGAACTGCTTCGCTTCCCCGCCTCCTGGCCACGCATGAGGGGCTCCGACGGACTCAGCGGAAACGCCCACAACCCCTTCTTCTGCCGGGCCGCTGACGGACGCTTCTACGACATCTCGGCCCAACTGGGACTCGACCGTCCCCAGATCACCCGGGGCATCGCCGTAGCCGACGTGGACGGAGACGGCGATCTCGACTTCGCGGTGGCCAACCAGTGGGAGGCGTCGTACTTTTACCGTAACGACTCTCCCTCGGGCGGCCGGTTTCTGGGACTCCATCTGCTCAAGCCCGCGGCCTCCAAGAGTGCGCCCTACACCTCGCTGCGTGCGGGGCATCCCCGCCCGGGCGAAGGCTGGGCGGCCCTGGGCGCCGTGGCCCGCATCTACCGCGATGGAGAGCTTTGGCAGAGCGCCCAAGTCGACGGCGGCAACGGCCATTCAGGAGTGCGCAGTCCGCAGATCCACTTCGGACTGGGGAAGTACTCCCCGCAAGCGGAAGTGGAGGTCGACCTGAGCTGGCGCAATTCCAAGGGTGAAATTCAACAGCAACGGCTCTTCGTCCAGCCCGGCTGGTACACCGTAATCCTCGGTGAAGAGGGCCTGGTGACACCGCCGACTCCGTGAAAGAGGACGATCATGACCGCCAAACCGATCAACATCCGCCTGACCGCCCTGCGGCGCTTCGCCGTTTCCATCACGATTCTCAATCTGCTGGGCCACTTCGTGCTGGGGTTCGAGCAGTCCTGGGCCCAGCCGCTGGTGGCTCTGGCCACGGCTTACAGCATCGAACTGCTGCTGGGCTGGATCGAGTCCCGCACCCAGGACTCACAATCCCCTTTCCAAGGCGGACTGGTGGGGCTGGTCGACTACCTGCTTCCCGCGCACATCACGGGCTTGGCGGTGGCCATGCTGCTCTACGCTAACGACCGGTTGTGGCCCATCGCCTTCGCCACCGCGGTGGCTCTGGGCTCGAAGCGGGTCTTTCGGGTGATGGCGGGGGGACGGCCACGGCACTTCTTCAACCCCTCCAACACCGGCATCACCCTGACCTTGCTGCTCTTCCCCTGGATCGGCATCGCTCCCCCCTACCACTTCACTGAGCACCTGTACGGCTGGGCCGACTGGGTGCTTCCCGTAATCATCATCATCTCAGGGACGTTGCTGAATCATCAGCTCACCGGCAAGATGCCGCTCATCCTCAGTTGGCTGGGCGCATTCGTCCTGCAGGCCATGCTGCGCAGCCATTTCAACGAAACTCCGCTGGAGGCGGCGCTGCTGCCCATGACGGGCGTGGCGTTCCTGCTCTTCACCTTCTACATGCTCTCTGACCCGGCTACCACGCCTTTCACCCTGAGAGGCCAAATCGTCTTCGGGGCTTCAGTCGCGGGGGTCTACGCGAGCCTGATGACGCTGCACATCGTCTTCGGGTTGTTCTTCGCCCTGACCTTTGTCTGCGCCGTCCGCGGACTGACAACTTATGTGTCCGTCTCCCTGACGGCGCGCCAGATGATCCTGAGTCCATCCACACTGCTGAAGAAGGCCGGCTAATGTCACATCCCATCGCCATCGTCGGAATCTCCTGCCGCTATCCGGACGCCCGCGCGCCCCAGGAGCTGTGGGAGAACGTGCTGGCCGGCAGAAAGGCCTTCCGCGCCATACCCGAGTGCCGCTTGCCGCGCGACTATCATTCCACCCAACGCTCAGATCTGGACCGCACTTACCTGCGCCAAGCCGCCCTGATCGAGGACTATGAATTCGACCGGGTGGGCTTTTCCATCACCAAGGACGCCTATCGCTCTGCCGATTGGGTGCACTGGCTGGCGCTGGACATGGCATCGCGGGCGCTGCGCGATGCGGGATACGACGATGCCGACGGACTGCCGCGCCAAACCACCGGCGTCCTGATGGGCAACTCCCTCACCGGCGAGTCCTCGCGCGCCAACATGATGCGCCTGCGCTGGCCCTACCTGAGCCGGACCGTGGACGAGGAACTGGCCGAGGCGGGTTGGGAGGAAGAGCGCAGGAACGGCTTCCTGCAACGGCTCGAGCAGCGCTTCAAGGCGCCCTTCGCCGACATGAGCGAAGAGACCTTGGCAGGAGGCCTTTCCAACACGGTGGCGGGACGCATCTGCAATCACTTCGATTTCAAAGGAGGCGGATACACCGTCGACGGCGCCTGCGCCTCCTCCCTGCTGGCCCTGGTCCAGGCCTGCACGGCCCTGGACTCGGGCCAACTCGACTTTGCTTTGGCCGGGGGCGTCGATCTGAGCCTCGATCCCTTCGAGCTGGTAGGCTTCGCCCGGGTCGGCGCTCTGGCCTCCGGCGAGATGCGGGTCTACGACTCGCGTCCCACGGGATTCCTGCCGGGAGAAGGATGCGGAATGGTAGCCCTGATGCGTCATCAGGACGCACTTGAGCAAGGACGACGCATCTACGCCTCCATCGCCGGTTGGGGCGTCTCTTCGGACGGCAGCGGATCCATCACGCGTCCCAGCGTCGAGGGCCAGATGCTGGCCTTGGAACGGGCCTATCGCTGCGCCGGGTTCTCCATCGGCTCGGTCCACTACTTCGAGGGCCACGGCACGGGCACCGCCGTGGGAGACGCCACCGAACTGGAATCGCTGACCCAGGCCCGCAGGGCGAGCCAGGTCCGAGAGCCGGCCGTGATCTCCTCCATCAAGTCCAACATCGGCCACACCAAGGCCGCCGCCGGCGTAGCGGGGCTGATCAAGACAGCCATGGCGCTCTACAACAACCTTCTTCCCCCTCATGTGGGCTGCTCTGAACCGCATCCCCTGCTGACCGGCGAGGACGCCGCGCTGCGCGTCCTGCCCCAGGCACAGGCTTGGCCCAACGGCGGTCCGCCGCGGGCCGGTGTCAGCGCCATGGGCTTCGGCGGCATCAACACCCACCTGGCGCTGGAGGGAAGGCCAGCGGCGCAGTCCGCCTCACTGCTGCCGCGTCCCCATCGCTGGTCGCCCAGCTTTCAGGATTGCGAACTGTTTCTCCTTGAGGCCGACGACATCGCCGAACTGCGAGCCGAGGTCTCCGATCTGGCCGGCTTGGCTCCAGGCCTCTCGAGGGCGGAAATGGGAGACCTGGCCGCCGAGCTGGCCGGCCGGCTCGGGGGTGGACCGGTGCGCGCCGCCGTGACGGCCGACTCTCCCACAGCTTTGGCCGAGGCCCTCAAAAAGCTGGCCGATCATCTTGAGCAGGACGATCCGCCCGAGGAGTTGTCCGCAAGCGGCGACTTCTTTTTGAGCCGCCGCCAGGAGCCTCCCCGGGTCGGCTTGCTGTTTCCCGGTCAAGCCGCTCCGGCACCGGCGCAAGGGGACATCTGGAGTAGGCGCTTCGGCTTCCTGCAGCCGCTTTACGACCACCTCAACGCCACCAGCCGGGAGCGGGACGACACGGGATGGGCCCAGCCCTCCATCATCACTTCCTCGGTGGCCGGACTGCTGGTCCTGAGAAGGCTGGGGGTCAGGGCCGAAGTGGCCCTAGGCCATAGCCTGGGAGAACTGGCCGCCCTCTTCTGGGGCGGCGCCCTCAACCGGCGCAGCGTCCTCGAAATCGCCCGCTACCGCGGCGAGCTGATGGCCTCGTTGGATTCCCCCCCGGGAGGCATGGCCGCCATCCGGGCCAAGACGGAACAGGTCGAGGCCCTGATCGAGGGCACTTCGGCGGTCATCTCAGCTTGGAACTCCCCCGTCAGCACCATCATCTCAGCGCCCGCCGAGGACCTGGAGCAAATCATGGAACGGGCCCGCCGCAAGCGCATCGCCGCCAGCCGGCTGCCCGTCTCCCACGCTTTTCACTCGCCCCTGGTGGAGGCGGCGGCTGATCCCCTGCGGGAGCGGCTTGAGGAGGAGACCCTCCATCCGCTGCGCAGGACGGTCTTCTCCACCATCAGCGGCGATCGCCTTACATCCCGCCAGGACCTGCGCCCATTGCTGCACCAGCAGGTCACGGCTCCCGTCCGCTTCAGCCAAGCTCTCGAGAAAGCGTCCGCCCACGCCGATCTGTGGATCGAAGTAGGGCCCGGCAAGATTCTGGGAGGCTTGGCGGCGGCTCAACTCGATCAGCCCGTCTTCAGCCTGGACGTGGCCAGCAAGTCCCTTTCCGGCTTGCTGCGGACGGCGGCGGCGTTGTTCGTCAGCGGGGTTCCCTTCCTCCATCACAGGCTTTTCCAGGACCGCCTCACCCGTCCTTTCGATCTCAAGCGTCCCAAGGCTTTTCTCGTCAATCCCTGCGAGAAGGCGGTCAATGGAAACCGTCCGCTTCGATCACAACCGGTTCCGGAGACCGTTCCTCAGCAAGCGCCGGCATCCCAGCCGGCGGCGGCTTCGCCCGGAGAGATAGTCCCGGCCGAGCAGGCCTTGGATCTGGTGCGCGAAATGATCGCTGGGCGGGCCGAGCTGCCCCAATCGGCCGTCCAGGCCGACCGGCGTCTTCTCAGCGACCTGCATCTCAACTCCATCGCCGTGGGCCAGATCGTGACCGATGCGGCGGCCCGGCTGGGCGTGGAGATTCCCTCGGCACCCACCGAGTACGCCGACGCCACCGTCCAGGAGGTGGCCGATTCGCTTGCCCAACGGGCTCAGGAGGGCGGCTCCTCGGAGGACGTCGATCTCTATGAGGGGGTGGACGCCTGGGTGCGCAGCTTTCACGTCGAACTGCAGCCCGCCGAGCTGACCCCCGAACCCGATCGGCAGTCAGGAACGCGCGGCGGCAAGTGGATGATCTTCAGCCACGACGGGGCAGGCCCGCTGCAACTCCGCCAAAGGCTCAGCCAGGGATGCGCCGCCGGAGGCGTCCTGGTCTATCTGGAGCATGAGCCCGATGAGTCGCAGGTCGAACTCTTGCTGCGGGCGGCTGAAGTCTTGCGTCCCATGGACCCCAGGGCCGCCTTCGTCCTGGTCGGAGAAAGCGAGAACGGCGCGTCCTTCGCCAGAACCCTCCATCTGGAGACCTCCCGTCCCACGCTGGTCATCCGCTCCAGCGCTTCGGGCAGCGAAACCGCCGAGCGGGTGGCGCAGGAGATCCGGGCCTTGGGTAGCGGCTTCCGCGAAGTTGCCTACCAAGAGGACGGCAGCAGGAACATCCCCGTGCTGTGCACCAGCACGACGGCACCCAGCGACGGAGCGCTGCCCGTGGGATCGCCGGACCTGGTCCTGGTAACCGGAGGCGGCAAAGGAATCACCGCCGAGTGCGCCCTGGCGCTGGCCGAAATGAGCGGATGCCGCCTGGCCCTGCTGGGACGTTCTGATCCCGAGACAGACACCGCGCTGCAAGCCAATCTGGAGCGCTTCCGCGACGGCGGCGTCGACTTCGGCTATTTCCGCTGCGATGTGAGCCAAGCTGCCCAGGTCAAGCAAGCCGTCTCCCGCTGCCACTCCGAAATGGGGCCGGTCACCGGCGTCCTCCACGGAGCCGGCTGCAACCACCCCAACCTGATCCAGGCGCTGAGGCGCGGCGACTTCGAGGAAAGCCTGGCACCCAAAGTTCACGGACTGAGCTATGTGCTGGACGCAATCGACCAAGACAGCCTCAAGCTCCTGGTGGCCTTCGGCTCCGTCATCGCCCGCACGGGCCTGCCGGGAGAAGCCCACTACGCCTTGGCCAACCAGCGCATGACCGGTCTGGTGGAGCAGTTCAAGGAGCGGCATCCCGGCTGCTTCTGCCAGTCGCTGGAATGGTCGGTGTGGGGAGGCCTGGGCATGGGAGAGCAACTGAACCGCATCGACTCGCTGATCCGCTCAGGAGTGACGCCCATCTCGGTCGACCAGGGAGTGGCCGCCTTCAAGGAGCTGCTCGCCAACCCGCCTTCCCAGACATCATTGGTGGTGGCGGGACGCCTGGCGAACACCCCTACTCTGAGCTGGAAAGCCACCGAGATCCCCCTTCTGCGCTTCCTCGACCAGGTCCGGGTCTTCGTGCCCGGAGTGGAGCTGGTGGCCGACTGCGAGCTTACAGCCGACACCGATCCCTACATCCAGGATCACGTCTTCGACGGAGAGATGCTCTTTCCGGCCGTGATGGGCCTGGAGGCGATGGCCCAAGCTGCCACCGTCCTGCTCGACGAGGCACCAGGCCTCCAGTTCGAAGCGGTCGACTTCCACCGTCCCATCCGCATCCCTCAGGACGGCTCGCAGGCCGTCCGCATCGCTGCTCTCAGGAGACGTTCCGGGGAAGTGGAGGTGGTCCTCAGGAGTCAGGAGACGCAGTTCAAAGTCAACCACTTCAAGGTTCTCTGCCGTCCCCGGTCCGCCGCTCCCATCGAGGCGCTCCCGCAAGCTGCCTCCCCCGACTCCGAACCGGTCAAGCTGGAGCCGCAAGGCGACCTCTACGGCAACCTGCTCTTTCACCAGGGACGCTTTCAGCGGCTGTCGCGCTATCTGCGGCTGCACGCCCGGGACAGCATCGCTCAGATCGATGAACCGCCCTCCGGCGAGTGGTTCGGACACTGGATGGCTTCGGAACTGGTGTTGGCCGATGCCGGCTGCCGCGATGCCGCCATCCACTCCATCCAAGCCTGCATCCCTCACAAGACCGTCCTGCCGGTAGGAGTCGAGCGGATTGAGAGCAGCCTCCAGCCCGCCCGCTTTCCCCTGACCGTGCAGGCCCGGGAACGCAGCCAGGAAGGTCCCGTCTACATCTACGACATGCAACTGCGGGGCGACGACGGGGTGGTCTTGGAGAAGTGGAGCGGACTTCGTCTGCGGGTCGTGGGAACCTCTCAGATCCGTTGGGCCGCGCCTCTGCTGGGGCCTTATCTGGAACGCAAGGTTAAGGAGCAGATTCCCGATTGCTCGGCGGCGCTGGGGTCGCGTCTGGAACGCGCAAGACGAAAAGCGGACAGCAACCCGCTCATCCAGTCGTTGCTGGGTGGATCAGACAGAATCCACCGCCGTCCCGACGGCAAGCCGCTGGGAGGCTCGAAACAGGTTTCCGCTACCCACGTCAACGGACTGTCCATGGCGCTGGCCGGCCCGGGGCCGGTGGCCTGCGACGCCGAGAACGTGGTAGCGCGTTCCCCCCAGCAATGGACCAGGATGCTGGGCAAGGAAGGCTGGAAGCTGGCCGAAGTGATTTCAAGCCAGGTGCGGGAAGATCCCAACTTGGCTGCAACCCGGGTATGGACGGCCAAAGAGTGCCTGCGCAAGCTGGGTGCCGTGCACACCCCGTTGGTCCTCTCGCGCGACGATCACGACGGCTGGATCGTTTTAGGAGCCGGCACTCATCAGGTCCTCAGTTGGTCGGCCCACCTCCCGGGCAAGAATGAGCACTTGGTCTTCACATTCACAGGAATGGATCGATGAAGTTCTATGAATACCAGCATGTAGTCACGTTTGAAGAAACCAACGTCGTGGGCAACGTCTACTACGTCAACTACTTGAGATGGCAAGGCAAATGCCGGGAGATGTTTCTGCGCGACCATGCCGCCTCAGTGCTGGGCGATCTGCAGAATGGCCTGGCCTTGGTGACGACTCATTGCGCCTGCCGCTTCCTGGCCGAGCTGGAGGCCTTCGATGAGCTCAACATCCGCATGAGCCTGGGTCAGATGCGCCAAAACCGCTTCACCTTCTACTTCGAATACCGACGCCTCGATGGCCATGGCGAAACCGTTGTGGCCCGCGGCGAACAGGAGGTAGCGGTCATGAGACGAAAAGCCAACGGACTCCAGCCGGCACCGGTCCCGACAGCCCTGCGCGAGGCTTTGCTGCCCTTCCTCGAGACTGGCCGCGCAGCAAGGCAACAGCCCCCTTCCCGCGTCAGCGTCGCCGCGCTCTGAGGGCTGCCGGGAAACCCGTTACCCGCCACGGGAAAGCCTCTACACCATTTCCGCTTCTCCAGGCCAAAAAGCCCTGATTCTCTGGGACTTCCGAATGGCACGGGACTTGCGACATCAATACCGCTGGCCATACGAAGTGAGAACGCCATCGTGAGCGGGTGCCTCATCGATGCCAGCATTGTTCAAGCGAACAACCGTTATCGGAAAGTTGAAAACAATGGAGCACGATCCGCTGCCAGCCCCCGCGGGCACGGGCGGACAACGACACGCGAGATTAGCGAAGATATGTCTTTCGTATTCAGTTTAGGCCAACTAGCGAGAAGGAAGGGGCCGATCAACCTGCTGTCCATCGATCACGACGGCGGATTGGCACGGAAACTGGAGCTCCGACTTCACCAATCGTTTGTGGTCGAAGACAAGCAGAGCTTGCCCAGCCTGGTGGCGCGGATGACAAAGCAGAACCCGCAAGCCGCCGTGGTGAACCTGCCCGACGAAGAGGTAAGCCTCAACGCCATCCGCCACATCCGGCGCACCCGCCCAAAGATCCGTTTGGTGACGCTGGGGCAGGAGTCAACCCGTCTTGTGAAGGCCTGCATCGAGGCTGGAGCCGATACTCTGCTGTGTCACACCACGACGCGGGAAGAGATTGAAGAAACCATTGAGATGCTGGTCGCCCATGCGCCCAAGTGGACACCCGAGTTCACCTACCAGATGTTCGTCTACCTCTCCCAATTGTCCACGCTGCTGGGTCAACTGAAACGCTGCACCCTGAAACTGAGCGGACGGGAGATGGAAGTGCTCGAGTTGATCGAAGCCGGCCTGACCAACGATGCCATCGCATCGAGGCTGTGCCTGTCGACCCATACCATCAAGAACCACGTTCACAACATTCTCAAAAAGCTGGAGGTGAAAAACCGTCACGTGGCGGTCGAGATGGCCCTGAAAAGAGGTTGGCTGCGCTAGGAATTGCATTATATGAATACTGTAGAGCAATAGTGCCTTTTTGGATCAATGAGTCTATTGTCGAGATGGCACGTAAATGTCTATACTGTCTTGAAAATCTGAACCCTAAGTAGGTCACGAGTTGATTGCAAAGCGTAAAGGTATTGATCGCAACGAATGTTGGGCTGGGCACCGACCTGCGGGCCGTTCTTGAGCCCCTTTCGGGACCTCGGTTGGTCGGAGAGATCGATCCGGGCAGCAACCTGGAGATTCTTCTGCAAGTCGAAGAGCGCGAGCCTAATCTGCTTGTTCTCGAATTCGACGGAGACCGGCAACCGGGCATCTGCAGTCACCTGCTCGATCAATTCCCGGAGCTCACTTTGCTGCTTTTGACCGAAGATGGTTCGGATACCAGGCTGCTGCGCAGGCCAGTTGTCGGGGTCGACCTCAACGGCAACCTGGAAAACCAACTTTGCACGGCAATCTGGCAGGTCGAGCGGTATCTCGGCATGGATGATGAATCGCACGATCTGCCAAGCTGACAAGCCTGCATGTTATGAGGAGGATACTGGGCGAGCGAGGGCGATGGCTCCGCGCAACGCCCTACAAATCAGGAGAAAATGACTATGACGACGCCAATCCAGGTTCATTTGGTTGATCGCAAGGAATTGCTCCTAGATGCCTTTAAGACACTTCTCGCTCAAGACCCCGAAATCTCTGTCGTTGGCACCGCGACCGATCCTCAGCAAGTCGACTTGGAACGCTCCGCTGACCTCTTCGTCATCAGCGCCAATCTAGGCCCTGGCGAAGGTGTGGCGCTGGTGCGCTCCCTCAAGCGCCGCCGACCGGCGGCCAAGGTTCTCATTTCCGGCGTCACGCGGGAAGATGAGACGCTGCTCGACTTCATCGAGGCCGGCGCCGTTGGATACGTCCTTGAAAATGAACCCTTCGTTCAGATGGTGGACAAGCTCAAATCGCTGCACCGCAACCGTACGATCTGTTCCGCCCAAGTCGCCCGTTTGGTCTACAGGCGGGCCCTGAACCTCAGGCACCAGTTCGCGGAATCGTCCGCCGACGCCCCTTTTGCTGACGACATCCAGCTCACCGAACGCGAAACCGAAATCCTGGAGTGGGTGCAGTGTGGCTCCAGCAACAAGGAAATCGCAGCGCGGCTGGGAATCTCGGTCTACACCGTCAAGAACCACGTCCACAACATCCTGGAAAAAATGCAGGTCGGCCGGCGGCGGGAAGCCGTGCGCTTGGCGCTCAAGAACGGGCTGATCGGCAACGGCAACGGCAACAACGGCAACGGCAATGGCAACGGCCACAACGGCAACGGCAGCAATCCCCTGGGACGATGATCGGCCGTGTCGGCGATCGTGAGGCTTTTGCTTGATCCGCGGGACGGCCAGTGCTCTGCCCCAGCCTCATCATCCCAACCTAACGAGGGTCGGCAGCAAGGCCAATGCGAGCCGAGCGGGCAGCCCTTTGATCAAACGGCTTGCGACGGGTGAGAAGCGGCCCGGGAGCGGTCAGCCGCGCTTGGCCAGTTGGGTGCGGTGGAAGGCCTGCAGGTAGAGCTTTTCCATCCACTGGATAAGTCGGATTTCGGGCATGAAGGCAAAGAAGCGGTATTTGAGGCGCAGCCTCAAAATCTTGTAGTAGAGCGCGTAGATGCCCATCATGACCGGCTTGAAGCGGTTGTTGCAGAAGCGCTCGAAGGCCTTTCGTTCGAAGAACTTGCTCATGACGTTGACCTTGGTCACAAAGTGCCTCTGGTCTTCGCTGAGGAAGGGATTGTTGTTCTTGGCGAAGTGAAAGTGGCTCCACTCCTCCAGGGTTTCGGGCATCTTCATTCCATAGACCAGCTTGGCCTTGTCGTAGAGGGTGGTGCCCGGGTAAGGCGTGTAGATGGCCACGGGAGCCACTCCGGCGTTGGAGTTGCCCGACATCAGCTCGAACATGAAATCGACCGTCTCCAGCGTCTCCTTGCGGTCCTCGTTGGGAAAGCCGGCCATGAATCCGTACTTGACGTAGACATCGGAGCCGGAGAGGAGCTGGTTGACCTCGCGTACTTGGTCGAGGGTGTTGCGCTTCATGATCTCTTTGAGGCGGCCCTCGGACCCTGATTCGATGCCTACCCAGAGTTCCTTGAATCCGGCCTTGTAAAGCTTGTCGATCATGGCCGGCGAACGCTTGTGCAGATAGTCGATGCGGCAGGGCACCTGGATGAGCAGCCCCAGGTCGCGCTCGATGAGTTCGTCGCAGATGGCTTCCACGCGTCCTGGATGGCCGAAGAAGTAGTCGTCCTCGACGAAGATGGCTTTGACGCCGTAGCGGTTGACCACGTACTCGATGTCAGACACCACCCGCTGGGCCGAAAAGTAGCGGAAACGGCGCTCGTTGAACTTGAGGTTGTAGCAGAACTCGCAGTCGTAGGGGCATCCGCGCGAGGTGACGATCTGCAGTTGGCGCTGTCCGGTGGAAGGAGCCGTGGTGAAGTAGTGCTCCATGTCGATGAGATCGTAGTCAGGCGGAGGAATGACGTCGAGGTCTTCGATCAGAGGACGGCCCGGAGTGAAACGCAGCTTGCCCTCTTCTTTGTAGCCGAGTCCGCGGATCTTGCTCAGTTGGCCGGCATCGGCAGGGCCCTGGCGCAGGACGTCAGCCAGCTCGATCAGGGTGATCTCGCCCTCGCCCAACACCACGTAGTCGCAGAGTTCGTCCCTGAGAGTGGAGTCGGGGCACAGGGTGGGATGCACGCCTCCCCACACCAGCGGGACTTCAGGAGCGGCGTCGCGCACGGCGCGGGCGGCTTTGAGTCCGCCCCGGATCTGCAGTCCGGTCATCGACGAGATGCCCACCAGGACGGGCTTTTCCCGAGCGATGGAGCGGGCTACGTCCTGGGCGAAGGTGGTGGTGAGGCGCTCATCGATCAATTCCACCCGGTAGCCGGCCGGCTTGAGGACGGCGCTCAGGTAGAGGGCCGACAGCGGCAGTCCCACGTTGATCCCGGCCACATCCATGCCGGTCACCGGGTAGATGATCAGGATCTTGCCCAGATCGCGCTCTTCCCGGCGCAGCCAGGGAAAGTTCTGCGGCGTCTCTTCTTGCAAGGGCTTAGTAAAGTCCATGTCGCGTTCTCTATTCTACCTGATGACCTTCCGCCAGCCGGAGCCGCGCTGCTTGGGTTGCGTCTCTCATCGCATCAGCCAGTTCTTGTAGGCCCGTTCGGCGGCTCCCGTGATGCCCGGAAGGGTGCGGTGCATGTAGGGCCGGATGCGGACCAGCGGTGCGGCCCACTTGGGATGGTTGAGATAGTCGCAGTTGCCGCAGATCTTGAGCTTCTCGAACTCGCGCCGGTAAAGCTGCTGGCGGCGGGCGTTCATCTCTTCCGAATGCCACACCTGGTAAATGCTGTTCTTCTTGATGTCCCCCACGGCGTAGTCGGCCTCGGAGTCAAAGCAGCAGAGCGCCACCCGTCCGTCGGCCAAGATGGTGATGTAGTGGTAGAGGCGTTCGCAGAAATTGACCTTGTGGGGCGTGCGCCCCTCGTTCTCCAGCTTCCCGCCCCAGTTGAAGTAGACCGAGTAGCGCACTTCGTCGGCTTCCTTCCACACCTCGCGGAACAGTTCGCGTTCCGACTTGTTCTCGTCCACTGTGACCATGGCGATCGACACCTTGGGATCGGTCCGGCCCATTTCGTTGCGGCGGCGGATGAAGTTGAGCACGTTGGAACGGACCTGGTCCCACTTGAGGTTGATGCGGATCTTCTCGAAGGTTTCCTTGGTGGCCCCGTCGATGGAGACGATGAGGCTGTCCACCAAATCGTCCTCCAGGATCTCCTCGGTGATTTCGGGAGAGAGCTTGGAGCCGTTGGTGGTCAGGTTGATGTGGGTCTCGGGCGAAGCCTGGCGCATGTAGCGGAAGTAGTCGGTAACCCCCGGAATCAGCAGGGACTCCCCGTGCAGATAAGGGAGAAACTTGCGGGCCTTGCGGCGTCCGCATTCATCGGCAATGCGCTGGAACATGGCCTCCGGCATGATGGCTCTTTTGCGCTTCATGGACGGGGTGGCGCAAATCGTGCAGCGCGCGTTGCAGATGTTGGTCAATTCCACGTAGACGTGGTCCGGGAAGTCGGGGTAACGATACATGTCGGCCTTGAAATGAGTCTCCTTCATGGCGTCAGTTGATGCGCGAACCCGCCGATTCCCTCTGCAGGAACTGAGGCAGGAAATTGCGCTCGATGGCTTTCAGGTACTTCATGCCCGAACGCACCGAAAAAAGCTTGGGCAGCATGCGCAGAAAACGCATGCGGCTGAGAAAGAAGAGCAGATAGGCCCTGCGCTGCCACTTCTTCAGCGTACGGAAGTCGAACTCGTCGGAACGGATCATGGGCACCTCGCGCAGATGGTCGATCTGGCGGTCGTGGTCCTGCATGCCCATGGCCGCCACCTGGCGGCTCAACTCGGTACCGGCGTAGGGAATGACCAGGGAAAAGAGGGCTTCGTCGAAATTGCTGGAGCAGGCGAAGCGGATGGTCATCTTGATCTCTTCCACCGTCTCGGTCGGGAAGCCGATCATAAAGAATCCCATGGTGCGGATGCCGTACTTGCGGGTCCAGGAGAGCACGTCGCGCAGCAGGTAGTGCTTGAGGTACTTGCGGCTGATGTTCTGGATGCGCGGCGAAGCCGACTCCACCGCGATGGCCATGTAGTGGGTTCCGGCGGCGGCCAGCTTGCGGACCAGTTCTTCATCCAGCCGCTCCAGGCGGACGCCGTTGCCGAACTGAATGGCGATCTTCATGCCGTCTTCCACGATCATGTCGCAGATGCGCTTGGCCCGGTCCATGTCGAAGTTGAAGATGTCGTCCTCGATCATGAACTCGCGGATGCCGTATTGGTTGTAAAGCAGCCGCATCTCGTCCAGCACGTGCTCTGGGCTGCGGGCCCGGAACTTCTTGCCGAAGAGGTCGTGGCAATAGCTGCAATGCCAGGGACAGCCCCGGCTGGTGAAGACTTGAATGGCCCGTTTGTATTTGGGGGTGTAGCGGGCCGATTCGGCGGTGGCGTAAGCGTCCAGATCGAGCAGATCGTAGGCCGGCAGGGGGATGTCGTCTGGGTCTGAGACGAAGGTGCGGGGACCGTTGCGGACCGGCTTCCCTTCCCTGTCCTTGTAGGCTAGTCCCGCCACCCGGCTCCAGTCGCGCTGCTCCTCGGGCAGCGCCAGCATCTCCAGGAATTCTTCGAAGGTGTCCTCGCCCTCGGCCATGCACACGAAGTCGCAGTAGTCCTGGGAGACCACCTCTTCGGTCACGATGGTGGGATGCTGCCCGCCGAAGATGGTGACGAGCTCGGGCCGGCGCTGCTTAAGCTTGCGGGCGGCCGTCTCCGAACCCTCAAATTCGGCTGTCATGCAGGAGAATCCGGCCACGTCCCACTCGCACTCCTCCAGCTTGTCGAAGAGGGCTTGATCGGCGTCCTCTTCCAGGGCCAAGTCGATGATGTCCACATGGTGGCCGTTGCGGCGGGCGATGGGCGCGATGTAGGCCAGTCCGATGGGGATGCCCAGAATCATGTCCATGAAGGTGGGCTTGGCCCGGATCAGCAGCACGTTGAGTTTCTTGCTCATCGCTTCTCCTAGCGATCACGGAAAGCCGGAATTTTATAAAACAGCGCCATCTTCTCCATCTTGGGGATCCACTGGCGCACCTTGAACATATCGACCATGAAGGTGCCCAGGATCACCGGCAGGACGGGATTGGGTGCATGACAGTTGGCGCAGTCCGGGTAATCGCGCAGATCCCCATCGAGATGAGCCTGACGGATGCGCTGCATCTTGGGCGAATTCCACAACTCCTGGATCGACTGCTCCTTGACATTGCCGAAGGGCTCAGTGCGCCACATGTGGCAGCAGGGAAAAAAGTTGCCGTCGTACTTGACCGTGGGCGGGCCCTGCCAGAGCTGGTAGCAGGGATTGCGGCGGCGATCATGCTGGATGCGCTCTTCCAGAGCCACCTCTTCAATGACGATTTCGTCTTCCTTGATGCGGATCTCATCGACCCCTTCGATCTGCCACATCTTGTAGAAATCGCGGGTCTGGTGGGCGTTGTCGGGAAGGCGGACCATCTGCATCACCACGAAGACATCCGACTCCATTTCCTTCTTGATCTCCAGGAAGCGGTGGATGTTGGCGATGACTTTCTCGAAGATGGCGTTCTTGCGGTACTTCTCGTAGACCTCTTTGGTGGTGCCGTCGAAGGCGATGATGAGGTTGTCGAGTCCGGATTCGATGAGGCGCCGGCTGCGCTCTTCGTTGAGCAGGGTGGCATTCGTGCTCACCACCGTGTAGATGCCGTTGTCTTTGCAGTAGCGCACCATCTTGAAGAGGTCGGGACTCATCAGCGGTTCTCCGCCGCCCCAGGGAAAGACCAGTTCGGTGCGTCCGCTGACTTCGTCGATGAGGCGCTTGAAGAGGCCGAAATCGAAGTCGATGTTCTCGTATTCCCCCAGTTCGCGGGGACACATGGGACACTTGAGATTGCACTTGCCGGTGTTCTCGACGATGAGCGTCAATGGGAAGGCGTCGATATCGCTGGTGCCCCGCAAATAGCCGGTAACGAGCTTCCAGCGGTTGTGGATTTGAGATAGCTGCATGGATATCGAGTTCGATGCTCCCTTTCGTTCGCTCGCGCAAGACCAATGACGAGTATGGAAAACCAAGCCTCCCAGGGTCAAGGCGCAATGCGGCGCGGGGCTGGAGAACTCGGCGCTTTTCCGCTCAACTGATCCAACTTCGGCAGTTTACCGCATCTGGCTGCCTGTCTGCGGAAAACTATGCGAATATTATCGCACTTTCCGCCATCCGTAAAGTGCAGAAGAGGGAAAAGCGCTCCTGGGGCCTAGTTAATCCAGAAGTCGTCGTCGCGGCTCCTGCCGCGCGGCGGGCGTTTTTGATTCTCGTAGACTTCGAAGCGCGAGCGCATGCGCCGGATCTTCCAACGGTGGTAGGCCTGGCGCAATCCGGCTGGGGAAAGCCATCCCTTGAGATAGAGGAACCCCACCAGCATTCCCCCCAAATGGGCAAAGTGGGCGATGCCGTTGCCTTGGTCGTTGAGAGACGAGAGCAGCACCATGCCGGCGATGAAGAGCACGAAGTACTTGGCTTTGACGGGAAAGAGAAAGTAGATGTAGATGCGACGCTCGGGAAAGAGCAAGCCGAAGGCGGCCAACAGGCCATAGATGGAGCCAGAGGCGCCGACGGTGGGAATAAGAGAGGAATAGTCGACGATGGCCGAGAGAATTCCAGCACCGATGCCGGTGATGAAAAAGAAGCGCAGGAATTCACGCGAGCCCCAGTGGGCTTCCAGCGTGGAGCCGAACATCCACAGCACAAACATGTTCATCGCCAGGTGCAGCAGGTCGGCATGCAGGAAAATATAAGTGGCAGCCTGCCACAGCCACAGATGGGGCGGCCAGAAAAAGGCCGGCACCAAGCCCAGGATGCGCGTGATTTCGGAGCCACCCAACACCGTCCAAAGGAAAACCACCACGCAGGCGATGATCAGGTACTTGACCATCGGAGTCAGTCGCGGACCAAAGCTGACGGCTGCTTGGCGGTTGTACATCGCCTACCAGAATATCAAAGACGGACGCCGGAGTTCGAAATCCGCTGGCAGGCGGCTAAGCCTTGGCGGTTTCGGGAAGGCCGGCGGCTTGGCGCAGAGTGTCGGCCTTGTCGGTCTTCTCCCAGGCGAATTCGGGACGTCCGAAGTGGCCGTAGGCAGCGGTAGCCCTGTAAATGGGCCGGCGCAAGTCGAGGGTCTCGATGATGCCCTGGGGAGTCAGGTGGAAGTGCTCGCGGATGAGGCGGCAGATGTCCATCTCGCCGACTCTGCCGGTGCCGAAGGTGTCAGCCATGACCGAGACCGGCTCGGCCACGCCGATGGCGTAGGCCAACTGCACCTCGAGGCGGTCAGCCAGTCCGGCGGCCACGCAGTTTTTGGCGATATAGCGGGCCATGTAGCAGGCCGAACGGTCGACCTTGGAGGGATCCTTGCCCGAGAAGGCGCCTCCGCCGTGGCGTCCCATGCCGCCGTAAGTGTCGACGATGATCTTGCGTCCGGTCAGTCCGCAATCGCCCTGAGGTCCGCCGACCACGAAGCGGCCGGTGGGATTGATGAAGAGCTTGGTGGCGTCGTCGATCCACTCTTTGGGCACGACGGGACGGATGACATGCTCGGTGATCTGGCGCCGGATGGTGTCGTTGTCGACTTCGTCGCTGTGCTGGGTGGAGATGACGACGGCTTCCAGGCGCAGCGGTTCGTATCCGTCATATTCCACCGAAACCTGCGATTTGCCGTCGGGACGCAGCCAGTCGAGTGTACCGTCCTTGCGGACGTCGGTGAGACGGCGGGTCAGCTTGTGGGCCAACTCGATGGGCAAGGGCATCAGTTCTTCGGTTTCACGGCAGGCGAATCCGAACATCAGTCCCTGGTCGCCGGCTCCACCGGGATCGACACCTTTGGCGATGTCGGGGGACTGGCTGTCGATGCTGGAAAGCACGCCGCAGGTGTCGCAGTCGAATCCATACTTGGCCCGGTCGTAGCCGATGTCGCGCACCGTCTCCCGGGCCACTCGGGGAATGTCGATGTAGGCCTCGGTTGTGATTTCGCCCGAAACCACGATGAGTCCGGTAGTGACCATCGTCTCGCAGGCCACCCGGCCCGCCGGGTCCTCGGCCATGATGGCGTCGAGGACGGCGTCCGAAATCTGATCGGCGATTTTGTCGGGATGGCCTTCGGTGACCGACTCCGAACTGAACAGGTAACGCCCTTTGGGTGCCATGATGCTTCTCCTTCAGCTTCTTCTATGGGAAGACCGCCCGGCACCTGGGCCGGGGGTCTTTCGGGTCCAAAGATTGGGAACCTAGCACAGGGCCCCTCCCCTGTCAATCCCGGCCCGCGGCCTGAGCGCTGCGCTGCGGCCAGGGCCATTCAGCGCGATCCGCCCGGGCGGCGGGGACGCAAGGGCGGGGACGAAGGCTCCTGCGGCTTGTCCACCAAGTCGGGAGAGATGATCTCCACGGCCCGGCGGGCGGCGTCGAATCCATAGCGGCGCAGGGTTCGCATGTCCAGGGCGCTGCCGCCCGTTTCGCCGCCCTTGAGCACCAAGTCGTCGTTGGCGGCCACGGCAGCCACGTCGACCAGCGGAACGGACAGTCCCCAGAATTCGTTGATCCTCTCGATGAACAGGTTGGCGACGGCGGCTTGGGCGGTTGCCGTGGGATGAACGCCGTCAAGACTGAACACGCCTCCCAGAAAACCGGTGGTCAGGGTGAACTCGCCGGCCTGAAATCCGTTGGAGTCGACTTCAGAAATGAAGCCGTTGATGTCGACCACGGGAATGCCGACTTGAGCCGCGAATCCGGCGATGAAGGCATTCATCTGGGTGATGGCGCCGGTCATGGCGGCCGCTTCTTCAGCCGTCAGAACCACGTTGGGCGGAAGAGGTCCGGCGGCCTGACCGGTCAGGATGGGTTCGATCAGCTCCAGTCCCAGCAAGGTGACGAAGTCGCCGTCCTCAATGCCCAGCACGGGCCCGATGGCGGGCAGCGGAGCGCCCACGATGGCGGCCACTTCCTGCGCGCTCTGCAGAAAGGGAATGGTCGTCAAGGCGGGAATGTTGGCCACGATCACGTCGCTGCTGGTGAGGGTCAGAAGGGCCCCCACCGACTGCTGATAGGCCTGGGTGAAGACCTCGAAGGGCGTCACCAGCGAGGGGTCGGCTTGAGTGGCGGCCCCCAGCACGTCGTTGGAGCACAGCCAGTAGATGGTGAAGGTGGGCTGCGTCCCCACGGCCAGCTCGATTTGGCTGACCTGCAGGCGGCCCGGTCCAAGCTGCGGCAGATTAAGCGGCAACCCCAGGATGAGGTCCTCGAGGGAGTCGATCTCGGCCAAGCTGTTAAAGTCGGGACGCGTGACGAGCCCGTCCAGCACGTTGTGTCCGCCGATGGCCAGATTCTGAGGAACAATTAAGGGAAAGACGCGTCCCACATCAGGCGCGGGAATGACGTTGGTCACGGGAGGCAGTCCCGGCTCCACCAGTTCGATGGTGGGACCGAAGAGCAGCGGCAGGAAGAAAAAGGTCCCCACCTGACGCGAAATCAGGGCCGGGAAGGCCTCGATCTGGTCCTGCTCATTGACGCCGCCGCTCCTGACTCCCAAAGTCAGGCTGTCGCCCAGAGCCACCATGTTGAGGAAGTTAGGGGGCGTGGCGCCCTGACGGGACGTGAGCCTGCGGGCTTTGATCTCCTGGACCACCGCCGACTGGGAAAGGATCTCCTGCACCCGGGCCTGGATGTCCTCGGAAGGATCTTGCTGGGAGGGGGCTTCCTGGGCCAGCGGCAGGGCCGCCAGCAGGAAGGTGATGAGCAATGTCGAAATGATGTTCTTTTTCATGCTTTGATCTCCCATCCTCAGAAGTTGAAGCGGAAGCCGAATTGAATCTGGCGCGGGTCAAAGGCTTCGGTGAATCCCAGCGGCTGGTTGGAGGGAATGTTCTCGCTGCCCTCCACGTCGCCGGTCGCCACCACCGGTCCGACCACGTTGTTGACGCCCGAGTAGTTGACGTTGTTGAAGAGGTTGAAGGCTTCGAAGATGAATTCGAAGTTGACGTTGTCGCTGAAGTTGAAACGGCGCGAGAGCCGCATGTCGAAGGTGTAGGTCGTGGGTCCGACTCCCGTGTTGCGCCCCACGATGGTCGATCCGTCGGCCAGTGTTGGACGGTCGGTCTCTTCGTGCCCGTCACCGTTGAGATCGAATCCGACCAAGAGGTTGAAGGGCTTGCCCGACGACCAGGTGCTGATACCGGAAAAGAGCCAATCGCCGAAGAGGTTCTTGGCGAATCCTTGGCCGCTTCCGGCGCTCCAGGGCGAAGAGAGCAGTCCGCTGACGACCAGGCGGTTGCGCTGGTCGAAGCTTGAGAGCGAACGCTCGGCCGCCAAGTTGGTCTGGTCGTTGCCCTGCAACTGGGTGATGAAGTCGGTCGTGTCGTCGATGGCCTTTCCCAGCGTGTAGCTGACGCGCAGATTGTTGTCTCCGCGGAAGCGGCGGGTCAGAGAGGCGGTGAAGCCGTGGTAGATGGAGCTTCCGCTGGTCTCGATCTGGTTGATCTGCAAAAAGCGCGGGTCGCGCAGGCCAGCGAACTGGTTGGGACCGATGGGGTTGACGTTGATGTCGCGCGAGCGGATCAGTCCCACGCCGCGGTTGAGGATGTAGTCCAGCGAAATCGCGGTGTCGGCGCCTAACTGCTGCTCGTAGCCGAAGCTGGCCTGATGGCTGTAGGGATTCTTGACGTCCCCGGCGGCGGGCAGGATGACCGGCGGCGTGGTCCCGACGTCGAGTCCCACGTTGGCCAGCGTCTGCTGGTTGAGCTGTCCGGTGGCCTGAAACTCTTCCCAAACGTCGGCTGAGGTCACGCCCAGGCCGAAAGGATCGGAAAGAGCGGTGAAGACCTGGGAGATTTGGCCCGAAAGCACCTGGGAAACGAAGACTACGGCTTGGAAGAAGTTGGCCTGGTAAATGCCGTAGCCGCCGCGCAGCACTTGGCGTCCGTCACCCCTGAAGTCCCAGGCGAAGCCCAAGCGGGGGGCGAAGTTGTTGTTGTCGTCCAAGGCGAAGGTGTCCAGGGTCCAAGGCGGGGCGTTATTGGTCACATTCTGGGTGGTGGGCTTGAAATCGATGTCGTAGCGCATCCCCAAGTGGAGGTTGAAGTTGGGCGCGACCTGCCAGTTGTCCTGCACAAAGAACGCCAACTGCTTGTAGTTGACGTTGGTGTTGGGATCGCCGAAGCCCTGGAAGTAAGTGATGGGCAGTCCGAAGTTGAAGGACTGGACCGCGGTCAGGGCCGCGTTGGTGCCGGCGATGTGGCCCACCAGATCGGGACGCCCCAGTCCTCCTGCCGCCGCGGGTGTCGCCAATTGGCGCGCCAGTCCGGCCGCGTTGCCGGGACCCAGCAGGGCATCGATGATTCCGCCCAGCGGAATGGTGTTGCCGGCGAAGGTGAACTCGCCGCCCAGGAAAACCTCGGCGAATCCGCCCAAGTCGAGGACGTTGAAGTCCACGCCGGTCTTGACGGTGTGGTTGCCTGCGATCCAGGTGAAGTTCTCGACGAACTGAAAAATGTCCTGCTTATATCCGGTGGGATTGAAGAACTCCTGCCCGAACTCGGCCACGCCCGCTAGCGCGAGCTGGGGACCGATGGGATCGTTGGTGGGAACCTGGAAATCGCGGTAGGAATACTGGAACTTGAAGTCGTTGAGCTTGGTGGGCGAAAACACGTGGGTGTCGGAGACCACGAAGGAGATGTCTTCAGTATCGAACGACACGCCGTTGCTGACCGCGTCCAGGGCTCCGAACTCGGCGCCGTCGCGGAAGCTGTCGGTCCAATTGAAGCGGAGATTGAGCGTGTTTTGCTGATTGAAGGAATGGTCCACCTTGGCGGAAAAGGTGTCCTGGTCGGCCATGAACGGGAAAGTCCCGCTTTCTTCGTTGAATCGCTGGATGGTCCCGGGGAAGTTGGACGGGAGCGTGTTCAGCACGCCTCCTGCCTGTCCCACAAAGGCTTGAGAGAGCGCCTGCAAACTTGGGATGCCGGTCGACTCGAAGAAACTGAACAGGTCCAACTGCGGGGCCGTGGGTTGGAAGATCGAGGGATCGTCGAGGAAGGTCACGAAGAGGGACTCCTCGCGGTCGAGGCGCTCGTAGCTGAGGAAGAAGAAGCTGCGGTCCTCGGCCAGCGGTCCGCCGAACGTGCCTCCGTACTGGTCTCGGTCAAAGGGCGGATCTTGTTGGCGCGCGAAAGTGTTGCGGGCGTCCAGCGAGTTGTTCCTCAGGAACCAGAAGGCGTTGCCATGGAAGGCGTTGGTTCCCGACTTGCTGACGATGTTGATGACGCCGGCGCGGGCGCGTCCGAATTCCGCCGAGAAGGTGTTGCGGACAATCTGGAACTCCTGAATGGCCTCCTGGCTCAGCGTTGCGCGCACCGAGTTGGAAATCACGTCCATGTTGTCGACGCCGTCAATGGTGACATAGTTTGAACGCTGGTCCTGGCCGCCGAACGACAAACCCGAAGTGGGAGTCTGCACGGCCGCGTCGGTCACGAAGGTCGACTTGTCGCTGACTCCCGGAGTGAGCAGCGCGAAATCGAGGAAGTCGCGGCCATTAATGGGAAGGTTGTAAATCTCCTTTTGCTGAATAGTGTTGGACTGAGCCGTCTTCTGCTTTTCAACAATGTCGGCGTTGCCCATCACCACCACTTCTTCCTGGGCGGCCGAAACCTGCAGTTCGATATTCAGGTTGCCGTACTGTCCGACCGTCAGTTCCACCCCCTGAACGACCGCCGTCGCAAAGCCCTCCATGACGGCCCGCACGGTGTATTCGCCGGGAGGCAAATTGAGGAACTGATAGGAGCCGTCACTGGCGGAAACGGTGCTGCGGGAGAGTCCGGTGGCGTCGTTGGTGGCCGTGACTTCGGCACCCGGCACGATGGCCGCCGTCTGGTCGCGGATGACGCCCGCCAAGTTTGCGGTGCTGGCCTGCGATTGCGCCCATGCGGAACCCATCAAGAGGGCAAAAAGCGCTCCCAGAGTCACTATCCTTGTCGTCATGCTTCCTCCTCGATTGCTTGAACCGACGAACTTGAACACTGCACGAGGAGCCGACCCAAGGCCAACAGAGGCCCCTTACGTCTGGTCGTTTCAAGGTCGCCCTTCCCGGTGGCTGTTGACCGAAAATCCCTTTAACAATAAAGGAATATCGAAGGGAAAGTCAATGAATTCACCAACTCTACAAGCCATTCATCCAACATTTGGCGGACAGTCTAAAACAAAGGCAATGAACAACTTGAGTAAAGTAGAGAATCGCCTCTCTCGTCATTTGTGAAGAGTCGATGACTGAACAGGCGGGAATGCATGAAGCAGGATTGGATAAGTCTCTGGAATAAGAGCGTCGGCGCTCCCCGTGCGGCGTCTCACGTCATGCAATCTTGCGGAAAGTTCGGTAAAGGGTATCGCGCTGGGCGGGGGTGAAACCGGCCTGCTCGACCAGCTTGATGAGGTCGTTGGCTTCGGCCTCGTAATGGGCGCCGGCGGTGGAGATGACGTTTTCTTCGATCATGATCGAACCCACGTCGTTGGCCCCGAAGAAAAGGGCCATCTGTCCCACTTGAAGTCCCTGGGTCAGCCACGACACCTGGATGTTCTTGATGTTGTCGAAGAAAATCCGGCAAATGGCCAGCAGGCGCAGATACTCCACCGGGCCCATCTCTTCCTGAACGTCGCTGCTCATGGGAGTGTCTTCCAGTTGCACGTTCCAGGGTATGAAGGCCACGAAGCCGCCCGTTTCGTCCTGCAAATCGCGTAGCCGCTGAAGGTGCTCGACCCGTTCCTCCAGCGACTCGCCTCCTCCCACCATCATGGTGGCTGTGGTTGTGAGGCCCTCCTGGTGAGCTACGCGCATGACGTCAAGCCACTCCTCGACGGTGCACTTGCCGGGACTGATCTCTTTACGCGAGCGCTCGGTGAGAATCTCGGCGCCGCCGCCGGGAATCGAATCCAGGCCGGCATCACGCAGGCGGCGGACGGCCTGTCGCAGCGAAAGCTTGGAAAGCTTGGCCAGCACCACGATCTCGGGAGGCGAGAAGCAATGCAGGTGGACCTCCGGGAAACGCTCCCGCATGGAACTGAGCAGGTCTTCGTAATAGTCGATCTTGAGGTCGGGATTCATGCCCCCCTGCATGAGGATGCCGGTGCCGCCCAGAGCCACCGTTTCTTCGATCTTCTTGAAGATCTGTTCCTTGGGCAGCAGGTAGCCTTCGTGGTGTCTGGGCTTGCGGTAGAAGTTGCAAAAGGTGCAGCGGGCCACACAGACATTGGTGTAGTTGATGTTGCGGTCGATGAGAAACGAGACCACCCGCTCGGGATGCTTCTGCCATCGCACGTAGTCGGCGGCCTTTCCAATCTCATGCAGCCCGTCATCGGCGCGCATGAGCTGGAGGGCGTCCTGGGAACTGATGCGCCGTCCTTGGTAGACCTTGCGCAGAATGCCTTCGACGGTCGTCATAACGTCGCCATTCTAACACGTCCGAAAGACTTGCCGTAGCTCGCTGCAAGCCGCTGTGGGCGGGCAATTGCGACGTTTCTTTCGAGCTCTTCACCGCAATCGAAAGAGGTGAAAAGTTCAATACTGGCTTGGTGCGTTCGAGGTTCGATTGGCGGGGTTTCGAAGTGGGTCTTGATTCAGCGCAGGCGTCGGAGGGAGCCGTCAGGAGCGAGGACGATCCGAGCCCGCAAGGGAACGTTCTTGACGATCTGTTTCCGTCCCGAGGGCCAGACGACTTCCACATGGTCGACCTTGTCGACGTCGCCAAGACCAAAGTGCAGGACCCTTTGGCTGTCCGACAGGTAGCTGGATCCGGCCCGCACTTCCTGAAGCCAGCGCTGGGAACCGGAAACCGCCGTAACCTTGGCCCCTACGGCTTGGGTGTTGGCTCCTTCGCCCTTGAGGGAAACCCGCAGCCAGGCCTTCTGGTCTGCCAGGTCGTTGCGCAGCAGGTCGACGCGGTCATCGAGGTTGGAAACCACAAGGTCGAGATCGCCGTCCGAGTCGTAGTCGAGCAGCGCCGCTCCCCGACTCGACTTGACCAAGGCCAGTCCGGCGCCCAGTTTGGAGCTGAGTTCTTCGAAGCGGTTTGATCCCAGGCCGCGGAAAAGCTGATTGGACTGCTTGTAGGTGCTGCCCAGGTTGAACTTGTCGACTTCGGGATAGATGTGGCCGTTGGCGGCGAAGATGTCCATGCGCCCGTCGTTGTCGAAGTCGGCGAAGAGGGCTCCGAAACCCAGATACTGAAAGGTGTTTTGGGCGATCTTGGCCTTGAAGGTGGCATCGGCGAAGAAGAACTCGCCGCCGTTGCGGTAGAGGACGTGATAGTCGTCGGAGAAGTTGGTGGAGTAGATGTCGAAATCGCCGTCCTGATCGTAGTCGGCCACGTCCACTCCCATGCAGGCCTGCTCCCGTCCTTCCTGGTTATAGGCGATGCCCGAGAAGAGGGCCTCGTCGCTGAAGGTTCCGTCTCCGTTGTTCTTCCACAGGAAGTTGGGCCGCGAGTCGTTGGCTACAAAGACATCCAGGTCGCCGTCCATGTCGAAATCGCTGAAGACGGGCTGAAACCCGTAGAGCTTGTCGGAAGAACCGATTCCCGCCGAGGACGAGACATCTTCGAAGGTACCGTTGCCGCGGTTGCGGAAAAGGCGGTCGGGCGCCCCCGGGAGTCCTCGGGGACCGCAGGCCACGCTGACGCCGCGGAAGGCACAGAATCGCGGGTCGCCGGCGGGCTTGTCGAAGTCGAAATCGACGTAGTTGGCCAGGTAAAGGTCGAGGTCGCCGTCCCCGTCATAGTCGGCGAAAGCAGCTCCCGTGCTCCACAGCCCATCGTCCACGCCGGCTTTCTTGGCCACTTCCTCGAAAGTGCCGTCGCCGCGGTTGCGGAAAAGCAGGTTGGGCCCGAAGTTGGTGACATAGAGATCGACGCGTCCGTCGCCGTCGTAGTCAGCGGCTACACAGCCCATGCTCCAGGAGCTGTCGCGCACTCCGGCTTTTTCGGTGACGTCCTCGAAAACGCCGCCCGTGTTGCGCAGCAACATGCCGCTGGGTCCGCTGCCCTGGTTCCAGTGCTCTCGCGTGGTCCCGTTGGCGAAGTAGAGGTCGGGGCGCCCGTCGCCGTCGTAGTCGAGGACGCAGACGCCTCCCGTCATGGTCTCCACCAGGAATTCCTTCTCCGGCGTGCCCGAAACCACGCGCACTCCTTCGAGTCCCGCCTGAGCCGTGGCATCGCCGAACTGCCAGGGCTGAGCCGCCAGAGTGGCCGTCGACACAACCCACAGCGCCAAGAGCTTCGTTTTCATCGGTCCCTTAAGCTACCTTGACCCAACTCAAGATTCAAGCCCGCAAGCAGGGTTCGTGGATTCGAAAGCAATGCGCCAGCCGGCTGGTTTATTTCACGCTTACAGCGTTTTGGGAGAAGGGGCTCCAAACCCAGGGTGGCGCCTCCGGCTCGCTGCGCTCGCCGGGGCTGACCCTGGGCTGGCTTATGGCTCGCCTTCAGCGAGCCCGGATTAGGGGTGAACATCCCGGATTGGGCTTAGTCCCGGATTAGGCGTGGACGTCCCGGAATGGACCGTCGGCAGCATAGCGGCATTCACGTGGCCTGAATCGGCTTCGCCTCAGCGGTATTCGTCCTTGGAGAGGAACTTCTTCAGGCGTCTCCAGGGGTATGTGTTGATGACGTCGGCGGCGGTCAGCCAGCCGCGGCGGGCGGTGTGCAGGCCGTAGGTCAGGTAGCGGAACATGTTGGCGTCATGGGCGTCGCAGTTGATGCTGATCAGAGCTCCCATGTCGCGGGCCATGCGGCAGTGCACGTCGCTCAGGTCGAGCCGGGACGGGTGGGCGTTGATTTCCAGGGCCACGCGGTTGTCGATGCAGGCTTTGATGACGTCTTCGATATCGAGATCGTAGCTCTTGCGGCGGGTCAGCAGCCGTCCGGTGGGGTGGCCCAATATGTTCACCAGCGGATGACTGGCGGCCCGGCACATGCGCTGGGTCATCTCCTCGCGGGTCAAATTGAAACGGCTGTGGACGGATGCCACCACCACGTCTAACCGGGAGAGAACCTCGTCGCTCAGGTCGAGATCGCCCTCAGTCAGAATATCGACTTCGATACCCTTGAGGAGGCGGATGCCTTTGATCTCGTCGTTGACTTGATCGATAGCCTGGCAGTGCTCCAGCAGTTCTTCTTCATTGAGTCCGCCGGTCATGGCCAGCGCCTTGCTGTGGTCGGTGATGGCCACGTAGTCATAGCCTCTTTCTAAACCGGCTTCGGCCATGGCCTGGATGCTGTCGCGGCCGTCCGAGGCGGTGGTGTGCATGTGCAGGTCGCCGCGGATGTCCTTTTCTTCGATCAGCGCGGGAAGTTGGTCTTTTTCCGCCGCCTCGATCTCGCCGCGGTTCTCACGCAGCTCGGGAGGGATGGGTTTGAGGCCAAGCTGACGGTAGATCTCGTCTTCCTCGCTTCCGGCCAGCTTCTCCTCGTCCTCAATGCGGAACAGTCCATACTCGTTGATCTTCAGGCCCCGCCGCTTGGCCCGCTCGCGCAGGACGACATTGTGTTCCTTGGAGCCGGTGAAGTACTGCATGGCGGCCCCGAAACTGTGGTCCTCCAGCACCCTGAGGTCGGCTTGCAGTCCCCGCCGCAGAACCACCGAGGCCTTGGTGTCGCCCTGAGCCAGGACCTCTTTGACGTCGGGATGCTCCACGAAGCAGCCGATGACCTGGCCGGCGTCCCGGCAACTGACCAAGATGTCGATGTCGCCCACCGTTTCCTTCCAGCGGCGGGCGCTGCCGGCGGCCGCGATCCGGATCACCTCGCATTCCTTCTTGAGATAGCTGATGACGGAGTCGCTCACCTCGCGTCCGTCGTCGAGGCGGAAGCGCTGGTTGGTGTCCCGTTGCTCGCGTACCGCTTTGAGGATCTTGGCCTCGCTGGTCTCTCCCATGCGCGGCAGGTCGCGCAGTTTGCCTTGTTCGGCGGCCTTCTCCAGTTGGTCGAGGTCAGTGATGCCCAGTTCCTTCCAGAAAAGGGCGATCTTCTTGGGCCCCAGGTTCTGAATCTTGAGCATCGGCAGCAGTGACTCAGGAACCTTCTCCAGCAGCTTGCGGTGGTCCTTGCTGTCGCCCGTCTCGATAATCTCGTCGATGCGTTCCAGAGTGCCCTTGCCGATGCCGCTGATGGACTCGACCTTGTCGCGCTGGCCTTTCTCCAGAGCCTGCTGGACGCTGAAGTTGAGGTTGTCGATCACCTGGGCCGCCCGGCGGAAGGAGCGGATGCGGAAGGGGTTGCCGCCGGTGATTTCGAGCAGGTCGGCAATCTCCTTGAAAATCTGGGCCAGGTCGCGATTCTCCATGGCCGCGATTCTACCCCGAAGCCCCGATCTTGGCGATGCGCCGGGAAGCCTCCTCAAGCAGGTCAAGCGTCTTGCAGAAGGCGAAGCGGACATAGCGGCGTCCCTGCGACTTGTCGTGGAAAAAACTGCTTCCAGGGACGGCGGCCAACTGGAACTCGGTGATCATGCGGCGCACGAAAGCCACGTCCTCCAAGTCGCTCAGACCGCTGATGTCGGTCATCACGTAGTAGGCCCCTTCCGGCACCTCGAAGCGGAATCCCGCCTGGCGCAGCGCCGGAAGCAGGTAGTCGCGCCGCTCCCGATAGTCGGTCGCCAACTGCTGGTAGTAAGAATCAGGAAGATTCATGGCCGCCACGCCCGCCTCCTGCAGAGGAGCAGCCGCGCCGACCGTCAGAAAGTCATGGACCTTGCGGATGGCCCCAGAGAGATCTTGGGGCGCGATGATGGTGCCGACGCGCCATCCCGTCACGCTGTAAGACTTGGACATGCCCGAGATGGTGATGGTGCGCTGGGCCATTCCGTCCATCAGCGCAATCGGGAGATGCTCATGGCCGTCGTAGACGATGTGCTCGTAGATCTCGTCGGTCAGGACGTAGAAATCATACTCGCAGGCCAGTTGGGCGATGCGCTCCAGCTCATGCCGCGAGAAGACCTTGCCGGTGGGATTATGGGGCGTGTTGAGAATCAGCGCCCGCACGCCCTCTCCCTCAGCCGCCTCGCGCCGCAGCACACTTTCCATCTCCTCGAAATCGAGCGACCAGCCGCGTTGAGGATCGAGCGACAGATAGACAGGAGTCGATCCGGCCAGAATGGTGTCGGGACCATAGTTTTCGTAGAAGGGCTCGATGATCAGGACTTTCTGGCCCGGATCCACCACCGCCAGGATGGCGGCGATCATGCACTCGGTTGCGCCGCAGGCCACCGTGATATGGCGGTCGGGGTCGATGTCCCAGTCGTAGAAGCGGCGATACTTTTCCGCCAGCGCCCGACGGAATCGGGGCGCACCCCAGGTAACGGCGTACTGGTTGATGTCCTGCTGGATGGCGTGGCAGGCGGCGTCTTTGATTTCCTGGGGAGCGGCGAAGTTGGGGAAACCCTGGGCTAGGTTTAAAGCCGAGTGCCGGGCCGCCAGACGGGTCATCTCACGAATGACCGACTCCGTAAAGGAAGCAGCTTTGGCGCTCACCCGAGCTGATTTGAAATCTTTTTCCACGGCCCGATTATGGCATTCCCCCCAACCAGCCGCAAAGCGGAGGCGAGCCTTTCCAGACCAGAGAGCACGCCGCAAAGCTGCTCATGCTCGGGCCGTCGATGGGAGGGCTCAGGGATGGCCGCCGTCCTGCCTTGAAATGCCAATGGCGGGCATGGTTTGCCCGCCGGCTCAACGCTGCGGACCGGGATAGCTGTCGCCCAGCAATGACTCGTCGCCCTTGGCCAGGATGCGCACCATTTCTTCGTGAAAGTAGTCGACGCTGCGGGCCACCTCGGGGTGGACGCGCTTGTTGTACATGTCGCGGCTGCGGTCGATGTCGCGGGTCAGACGGTCGTAGAGATCGGCGTTGACGCGTCCGTTTTCGACCTGTTCCTCATTGTAGAGCTTGATCTCTGAAACCAGCAGACGGGCGAAGCGGCGGGCGTCGTCATGGACCTTCTTCTCCTCCTCCGAAGAAAGGCTGGAAACCGGCTCAGGCTCGGATTCAGGTTCGGGCTGAGCCTCCTGCTCGGCAGCCTCCTCAGCCTGAGATTCGAATTGGGGCTCGAACTCGGGCTCGAATTGAGGCTCGGGCGGGACCTCGAAGGAAACGCCCTCGGGCTGCTCGGCCTCTTCACCCTCGGGTTCCCGCTCGGGCTCAGGCTCCGGGGCCGCCTGAAAATCGTCCTCGTCGGGGGGACGGGCTTCCTGGAACTCCTCGGGCTCCTCATCGGCTTCATCGCCGCGGGCCCAAGGCTGCTCGATTTCAACGGTCTCTGCGGCCAACTCGTCCTCGGCCTCTTGGGGTTCCTCTTGCTCAACAGCCGCCTCGGCCTCCTGACCGGCGTCCTGAGCGGCTTCAGCCATCACTTCTTCGACTTCGGGAGTCGTGTCGAGGTCGATCTCGAACTTGACTTCCTCCTCTTCAGGAAGTTCGAAGTCGAAATCATCGGCCTCCGCCTCGGGTGCGGCTTCCTGGGCTTGGGCCTCCTCCTCAACCACTCCAACGGCTGCAGCCGTCACCTCGTCGGCATCAGGCTGAGGTTCCTCGGAGGCTTGCTCGAAGGAGGTTTCGGCCACTTCTCGGTAGTCGTCTTGCTCAACCCTCTCCTCGGTGAATTCCGGAGGCGCGGGCTCGGCTTCGGGTTCGACGGCTTCGGGCATGGGCGGCTCGGGAACCACCGACTCGGCAACGGCGGCATGCTCAGCCACACCGGCATCGGACGGTTCTTCACGGGCGGGTTCTTGCAGCGGTGGCTCCTCAACAGGGGGCTCCTCAACTGAGGCCTCCTCGGCGGCTTCTTCAGCGCCCGCCTCGTGAGCAGGGGCCTCTTCAGCAGGGGCCTCGTCCTGGGGTGGAGCTTCCACGACCGTCGGCTGAGCTCCGGCTGCCAACTGCTGCAGGTAGTTGTTCTTGAGCACCAGCACCGTCAGGTGGGTCAGCAACTCCAACGAATCGATGGCGATGGAATCATCGGAGTCTCCGTAGAAAACGACCGGTACGGAATTCTCGAACACCAAGGGGACGCAGAAGGTAGCCCGGGGCAGATTGCCGGTGCCGGCCAGCCAAGGCATGGAATCGGTGGGATGATCGCGGCGATAGATCAGTTGGCGCTGCTGAGCCGAGCGGACGATGGCGTCAGAGGGATCGTCCAACTCGATGTCGCGGATGCTCTCGGCATCGAACCCGTAGCTCTTCCAGGTCACATACTTGCCTTCGCGCTGCAGGAACAGGATGGCGCGTTGGACGAAGCTCTGGGCTTCTTCCAGAAAGATGTCCAGGATCTCTTCCTGGCTTTCCCCGTAGAGCAGCTTGCGCAGCGTCTCGTTGACGTATTCCAGCTCCAGTTGACCAGGCGCCGCTGGGGCCGCAGCAGCAGCCGGCCGCCCGCCTTCCTCGAATTCGGCGCGGCTTTCGTCAAGCTGGTCGCGCAGTGCGTCCAACTGCCCGCTGATGCGGCTGATGCGTCCCGCGACGTGGGACAAGCGCTCGTTGAGTGCCTGGGTACCTGCCATGGTGCGATCTCCTTACGTTTACAGTCGTCTTCCAACACCCCTATTCGGCAACATCCGTTGACATCATAAGCCTTGTTTCTGACACCGTGGGGATGGAAAACCGCCCCCAGGCCAGATTTATGACCCTTCCAACCAGGAATACTGGTACTCGCGGTCCTCGATTTGAAGGGCCCGGCGGCTGACCTTGAGAGGACGAAAGGTGTCGAGCATGACGGCCAGTTCCTTGGTCTCCTTCATGCCCATCGACTCCTCGGCCTTGCCCGGATGGGGACCGTGGGGGATGCCGTCCGGATGGAGGGTGACCGAGCCGTACTCGATGCCCTTGCGGCTCATGAACTCGGGCGAGGCGTAGTAAAGCACCTCGTCGCTCATGACGTTGGAATGGTTGTATGGAGCGGGAACCGCCTCAGGATCGAAGTCGTAAGGCCGCGGACAGAAGGAGCAGATCACGAACCCGTCACCTTCGAAGGTCTGGTGGACGGGAGGCGGCAGATGAACCCGCGCCACCTTGGGCTCGAAGTCGTGGATGTTGAAGGCCCAGGGATAGTAGTAGCCGTCCCACCCCACCAGGTCGAAGGGGTGATGCTTGAGAATCACTTCGGTCAGTGCCGATCCCTTCTTGATAACCAGCCGGAAGGCTCCGCTCTCGTCACGTGTGGGCAAGTCATCGGGACGGCGGATGTCGCGCTCGCTGAAAGGCGCGCCCTCCAGCATTTGTCCGAATTCGTTGCGGTAGCGGCGCGGCGTGCGCACGTAGCCGGCGCTCTCGATGACCAGAAAGCGTGTGTCGTCGGAGGCGATGCGGTAACGATGCAGAATCCCGCGGGGAATGACGAGGTAGTCTCCCTGGCTGAAGGAAAGGTGGCCCATGGGCGTTTCCAGGCGTCCTTCGCCGTCGCTGACATACACCACCTCGTCGCCTTGAGCGTTGCGGTAGAAGAAATCCTCCGACTTCTCGGTCGGCTCCACGTAACTTAAGGCCACGTCGTTGTTGAAAAGCAGCGGTATCCGGTCCAGCGTGGGACTGGCCGAGGAATTCAGCGCCGCCGTGCGAAAGTGGCGGTGGCGCACTTCGGGCTGCTCTTCCGAACTCCAGTCGATGTGACGCAGATGACTGACCTTCTCCACCTGAGTGGGCGGATGCAGATGGTAGACCAGCGAGGAGGGTCCTACGAACCCCTTGTTGCCCACCAGTTCTTCGGGATAGAGTCCGCCTTGCGGCTTGCGAAAGGCGATGTGGCGTTTCCTGGGAAGCTCTCCCAGCGAGTGATAGATCGGCATGTCCACCTCCGAAGGGCCGCTTTTAGAGCGTGCCCCGCAGTTCTTGTTCGCGCTCGATAGACTCGAAGAGGGCCTTGAAGTTGCCCTTTCCGAAGCCCCGGCTTCCGTGACGTTCAATGATCTCGAAAAAGAGCGTGGGGCGGTCCTCCACCGGACGGGTGAAAATCTGAAGCAGGTAGCCCTCGTCATCCCGGTCCGCCAAGATTCCCAGCTTGCGCAGCGCCTGCACGTCCTCGTCGATCTCGCCCACCCGGTTGGGCAGGGCCTCGTAATAAGTGTCGGGGACGGTCAGGAAGTCGATTCCCCGATTCTGGAGTCCGCTGACGGTGCGGACGATGTCGTCGGTCTGCAGCGCGATGTGCTGGACGCCGGCTCCTTCATAGTAGTCCAGATACTCCTCGATCTGGCTCTTCTTGCGTCCTTGGGCGGGCTCGTTGATGGGGAACTTGATGGAGAAGGAATCGTCCGACATGACGATGCTCATCAGAGCCGTGTACTCGGTGGAAATGTCTTTGTCGTCAAAAGTGATGTAGCGCTGGAATCCCAGCACATTGGAGTACCAGTCGGCCCAATAGTTCATCTTGCCCAGTTCGACGTTGCCGACCATATGGTCGACGCGCAGCAGCCCCAGGCTCTCGCCGGGGATATGGGCAGGCTTGAAGCCGGGGAGAAAATGGCCCCGATAGCCGCTGTCGGACAGGAAGGAGTGAATGGTGTCGCCATAAGTCTTGATGGCGGCCCGGCGCACGGTCCCATGCTCGTCGCTCACGTCGCGGGGCTCAAAGGCGCTCTCGGCACCACGCCTGAGGGCTTCTTCATAGGCCGCGTCGGCGTCGTCAACATGGAAGACGATGTCTTTGACTCCGTCGCCGTGGCGGGCGATGTGGCGAGACAGCGGACTGTCGGAATTGAGCGGCGTGCTGAGCACGAAACGCACCTTGTTCTGCTCCAGCAAATAAGAGGCCCGGTCGCGCCGACCCGTCTCCAGTCCTGAATAGCCGGTCTGGGAGAATCCAAAGGCGTTGCGGTAAAAATAGGCGGCCTGCTTGGCGTTCCCGACCCAGAATTCGACGTGATGGATCTTGCGTAATTTCAGTGGATTATCAGTCATCGCTACTCTCTCCCTATAAAGGAACTGATCACAGTCCGCGAGTGCTGTTTTTCCTCCCCCGAACTATATCACGCAGGAAGGAACCGCCGAAGACGCGGGAAACGCCATGCCGGCGCGCCTCCCCGCCAGGTCGGCATCCTGCAAGTCATAACGCGAACGTCCTGCCCATTACCGGCGCAGGCGTCCCGCCCCGTCACGAGCTTGGGCGTCCTGCCTTGTCGCAGTGCAAGGTGAAGGAGGGTCCAGATGCGCCCGGGAGTCGCGACGCCTTGTCATGACGCCGCCAGCGGCCCCCTCGCGACGACACCCCCTGAGAAATGCGGGATAGACTTTACCCCGCTCATCGACATAAGGTATCAATTCACATTGAGTACGGCACTCGGAGCATCCGGGCTCTCTCATTCAATCAGGAGGACTCGACCATGGAATTCGATATGGAGCAAATACAGACGATCTTGACCGAATACGGCCTGCGCCTGGCTCTGGCCCTGGTGATTCTGTTCGTGGGGTGGATCTTCTCAAAATGGGCCTATGCGCTCACTGCGCGCGCGCTGGGCAAGCGCAGCGTGGACGAGGCCCTGAAGCGCTTCATTGCCCAGTTGATCAAGTACGCGGTGCTGGCCGCCGCGGCCATTGCAGCCCTCAGCCAACTGGGCATCCAGATGGCTGGATTCCTGGCTCTTCTGGGCGCCGCTGGATTGGCCGTGGGCTTGGCGCTTCAAGGCAGCCTCTCCAACTTCGCCGCGGGCGTGATGATTTTGCTCTTCCGTCCCTTCACCATCGGCGACAGGATCAGCGGGGGCGGACACACCGGCAAAGTGGAAGAAATCGGGCTTTTCGCCACTATCCTCCACACTCCTGATAACGAGAAGATCATCATCCCCAACTCGCAGGTGACGGGAGACAGCATCGTCAACTTCACAACTCTGGGGACCCTGCGGGGCGACGTCAGCATCGGCGTGGGCTATGGAAGCGACTTGACCAAGGCCTTCGAAGTCTTGGAGAAGGCCGCGAGACGCTGCGATCTGGTTCTGGAAGACCCTGCGCCCAAAGTGGTCTTCAGCGGATTCGGCGCCTCGTCGCTGGACATGAACGTTAAGGTGTGGGCCAATACCGCCGACCTCTACAACATGCTCCATCAGGTCAAGGTCAACGTCTATGACGATCTCAACGCGGCCGGCGTCGACATTCCCTTCGACCAGATCGTGGTCCACCAAGCCCCTGACGAGTAAGGCCATCCAGTGTGCAGAACTGAGGCCCCCGCCCAGAAGCCACAATTTCAAGGCTGCCGAGCCACTAAGAGGTCGGGGCGGGTTGGGGCAAGGTCAGCCCGACCTGTTCCACCAAGCTTTGCAGGTCCTGGCCCGAGGCGGGGATGCAGCTGGGGATGCGGGCGGCGTTGCGGCGCACCCAATCGTTGGCCGAAGGTCCGGCTTCAGGCATGCAGTCGATGTCCAGCAGGCACCGCCAGCGCTCGCGCTGAGACTGTGCGTAGGCCTCCATGGTGGGACGCGACAGTCGCATGCTTTCGCCTTTCACCATTTCGGAAAAGGGATCGCCGTGGCGCAACACGCCGTGGATCATGGAAGCCAGCCGCCGGCCCTCGCGCAGGCCCACGTTCATGCTGTGCACTCCGACGGGAGAGGCCAGGTGAGCCGCGTCCCCGGCCAGCCAAGCCCGTCCTTGGCCGAAGGAGGACGCCAAGCGGTGCTCGAAGCGGACTGCCAGAGCCCAGTACATCTCCTTGAACTCAGGTTCGAACCAGGGGGCTCGTTCTTCTATGAGCTGTTGCAGCCGCTCCTTGTCGAGGTGGGGATAGGAGCGTCCGCCCACCTGCACGGCCAGCCGGCTCTTGCGGCGCGGATCGATGAATTCCTGATCACTGCGCAGTTGAAAGCTCCAGCGATAGGCCTCTGATTCCAGCGGCCAGCACACGGAAGTGAAGCCTTCGTCGAGAACGACGGCCACTTCGCGGCTGTCGTCGCCTTGGGCCTGAAACTCGAAGACCGCGAAAACCTCGGGCGAGCCGAAGTCTTCGAACTCGATCCCCAGGCTGCGCCGCACAATGGAACGGTGTCCGTCGGCCCCGATCACGAACTGGTACTCAGCTTCCAGGCTCTTGTCCACATACCACTCCGATCCCGAGATGGAGTAACCCGATCCCTCTTTGCTGAGCCTGTGGATGGTGGCTTTGACCGAGTCTTCGCCCATCACCAGCTTCTCCACCCGGTGGTTCCAGTCAATGGCTACGTCGGCTGCCTTGAGCCGGTCAACCAGTACCGTTTCCAGGGCTCGTTGAGGGAGAACCAGAATGTAAGGATAGCGGCGGTCGAGCTTATTGAAATGGACGGTCTGCCGAGCCCCCTTCGAGTCGCAGAAGACAACCCGGTCAAGGCGGCGTCCCCGTTCGATGACTTCTTCTTCCAGCCCCGCCTCGGCCATCAGGTCCAAAGAAGCTGGATGCAGGGCCAATGCGTAGCTGCGGGCCGTGGTGCGCCACTCCTCGTCCACCACTTGGACCCTCAGTCCCTTGCGGGAAAGTTGAAGGGCCGCAAACAGTCCGACTGGCCCGGCTCCTGCTACCAGAACTTCCGCCTTGCGCTTGCTGAACATGATCTCGCTCCTGATTGGGTTGAATGCCGATCTCCCGGTTGCAACTCCCGGTCCACAATCTAACGGTGCCGCCAAACCCCTGAAAAGTCAAGGCTTGCTTGCGCCTAAAAGACCTTCTGAGAGGACTTCCCGCTGCGGCAAAGCGCCCAACCTCCACCGCCCTGCGGCAAAGCACGCAGTCAGAGGACCCAGGGGGTCAGTCCTGCCCTAATTCGGGGCGATCACGGAAGTGCTGGAGAGCCTCGGGATTGGCCAGGGCGCCCGTGTTCTTGACCTCCTGGCCGTGGACGGCCTTGCGCACCGCCAACTCGCTGATCTTGCCGCTGACCGTGCGGGGGATGTCGGGAACGGCAAGGATCTTGCGGGGCACGTGGTGAGGAGAAGCCTGCGAGCGCAGCCGCTGGCGGATGCGCCGGCACAAATCCTCGTCCAGTTGGCTGCCGTCCCGCATGCGCAGGAAAAGCACCACGCGCACATCGCCCTCCCACCTCTGGCCTACCACCACGCTCTCCAGTACTTCCTCGAACTGCTCCACTTGGCGGTAGATCTCAGCCGTACCGATGCGCACGCCTCCCGGATTGAGGGTGGCGTCGGAGCGTCCGTAGACCACCAATCCGTTGCGGCGCGTCCGCTCCACCCAATCGCCGTGGCGCCACGCCCCGGGGAAATGCTCGAAGTAGGCTTCCTGGTAGCGGGAACCGTCAGGATCGTTCCAGAAGGCCACCGGCATGGAAGGAAAGGCCTGGGTGCAGACCAGTTCACCCTGGGATTCGGGAGGCAGCGGATTGCCCTCGCCGTCCCACACCTCCACCCGCATGCCCAGGCCCAGGGATTGCAGTTCACCCCGGTAGACGGACTGGATGGGGTTGCCCAGCGCGAAGCAGGAAATCAAGTCGGTGCCGCCGGTGATGGAACTCAGGCGCAAGTCGGATTTGATGTCGCGGTAGACGTAGTCGAAGCTCTCGGGCGGCAACACCGACCCCGTCGACAGCATCGAGGACAGCGATTTGAGGTCGTGGCTCTCAGCCGGCTTGAGTCCTTGTTTTTCGGCCAGGGCCAGGTACTTGGCGCTGGTGCCGAAGACCGTCATGCCTTCCTGCTGGGCCAAATCGAAGAGGACTGAGGAATTGCCCTTGGGCAAGGGCGCGCCGTCATAGAGCAGGACCGTGGCTCCCGTCCCCAGCGCGCTGACCAGCCAGTTCCACATCATCCACCCGCAGGTGGTGTAGTAGAAGATGCGGTCGTCGGCCTTGAGGTCGCCGTGCAGGATGTGCTCCTTGAGGTGCTGCAGGAGGGTTCCGCCCGCGCCGTGGACCATGCACTTGGGTTTTCCCGTGGTTCCCGAGGAATACATGATGTAGAGAGGATGATCAAAGGGCAGCGGAACGAAGTGCTCCCGGCCTCCCCGCCCCGATTCCAGAAACTCCTCCCACAAGACGGAATCGCGCACCTCTCCAGTCTGGGGGAGCCCGCCCACGGCAGGCATGATGACGGCCTTTTCGATGTCAGGAATGGCTTCCATGATGCGGGCCGTCTTCTCCAGACAATCGAGGGACTTGCCGTCCCATCGGTAGCCGCCGGCCGCCAGCAGCAGCTTGGGCTGGATTTGTCCGAAGCGGTCCAGCACCCCCTCCACCCCGAAGTCGGGGGAACAGGACGAGAAGAGCGCCCCGATGGAAGCGGCGGCCAGCATGGCCACCACTGTTTCAGGACGGTTGGGAAGATAAGCCGCCACCCGGTCGCCCTCAGCCACTCCGGCCCGTCGGAAAGCCTGGGCCAATCGCTGGGTCTGGCGGCGCAATTGAGCGTAGGACATTTCGCTGACGCGTCCCTGCTCGGTCCAAAAAATCAGGGCCGGACGTTCGGGCGCTCCTTTGGCCAGGAGGTTCTCGGCGAAGTTGAGCTGGGCGCCCGCGAACCAGCGCGTCCCCGGCATTTTCTCGACGTTGTCGGCCACTTCGTCCCAGGGCCGGTGAGCCAGAATGCGGCAATAGCGCCACACAGCCGGCCAGAATTCGCGGGGATGGTCGATCGACCACTGGTAAAGCGACCGATAGTCCTTGACCTCGGGATGGCGGATCCCGATCTCCTTGATGAAGCGGCTCAGATGAGCCTTTTCGACCGCCTCCTTGGACGGCTTCCACATCTCGCGCGTGTCGAAATCAGTCATTGCCGCGAGTGTACCAAGCCCGCCCCCCGCCTCCCAAATCCCAAGACCAAGACCCAGCCTCGCACCCAGACCAGTCCGCGTCTGGCACCCCAGTCTCTAGACCATGTCCGCGTCCGGCACCCCAGTCCCAGACCCAGTCCGGGCTCCCTGAAAGGGAGCCATACGCCAGCCCAGGGTAGAGCGGGGGCGCAGAGCGCCCAAGCGGCACCCTGGGTATGCTAAAGACCCCAAAACAACCCTGAAAGGGTGGAATAACGGGCCCATAAGGCCGTCCCGATGCGGCCCTGCGCGACCCCTCTAAAGCGTGGCCTATCGCCGGCTCGAGTCTTCGACTTGTTGACCTACTCGGCGCGCAGGGCCAGCAGAGGATCGATGCGCGAGGCCCGGCGGGCCGGAAGGTAGTTGGCCAAAAGCGCCGCCCCAATGAGGACGCCGGCAGCCAGCAGAAAAGAGGCCGGGTCAAGAGGCTGAATGCCGTAGAGCACACCGCTCAGGAATTGGCTTGCGAGTCCCGCCAGGACGATTCCCAGCAGCGCTCCCGCCAGCACCAGCCGCATACCCTGCATCACGACTTGGCGCTGGACGTCCCCCGCGCGGGCGCCCAGGGCCATGCGGGTGCCGATCTCACGGGTGCGCCCCGAGACCGAATAGGCGATCACGCCGTAGAGTCCGACCGCGGCCAGGAAGAGGGCGAAGATGCTGAAGCCGCTGAGAAAAAGAGCTCCGGCGCGCACTCCGAAGAGCGAACGGTCGGCCTGTTGGCGCAAGGTCCCGAACTCAAGAAAGACCATGTTGGCGTCCTCGGCCAGCACTTCGCTGCGCAACAGCGGCAGAATCTCGCGGGCCGGACGCCGGGTGCGAACCAGAATGGAGGAAGAGGCCGTGGGGGCCTGATCGGAACAGAGATTCAGGAAGGGACGGGGCGCTTCGCCAACCGTCCTCACCTTGTAGTTCTCAGAGATTCCCACGATTTCGATGGGTGTCCGCGAGTCAGCCCTCAGCAGCCGCTGGCCCACGGCGCTCTCCCGAGGCCACAGGCGTTGCGCCAAAGCCTTGTTGACCACTGCCACACGGGGTGAGTCGGGACGATCCTGCAAAGCGCAGCCCCGCCCCTGCAAGATCTTGACTTGCAGCGTCTCGAAATAGCCCGGTCCGACGCGGTTGAGATCGAGGTTGTGGGGATTCTCGCTGGGCGCCTGCTCAGGCAGCCTGAAATCGCCCTGGTGGACGTTGAGCGAGAAGGGTCCGGGATTGGCCAAGGCCGCCGCCTCTACGCCGGGCAGTCCCTCCAGCTTGCGGGCCAATTCGCCCAGCTTGCTGTAGCCCTGCTCAGAGCTGTATCCCCGGGTGTCGAGGCTGAAGGACATCAGCGCCAAACGGTCAGCCGGAAAGCCCAGGTCAATGGACTGAGCTTGGTTGAAGCTGCGGGCCAGCAGTCCGGCGCCCACCAACAGGACGGTGGAAAGTGCCACTTGGGCCACCACCAGAGCCTGACGCATCCCAAAGCGTGAGCGGCGTCCCTGCGAATGGGACGAGTCGGCGTCCTTAAGGGCGGGGATCAGGTTGGAGCGGGTGGACTGCAGGGCCGGGGCCAGTCCGAAGACGATCCCGGTAGCACAGGAAACACCCAGGGCGAAGAGAAGCACCCGCCAGTCCATCGACAGGTCGACGTCGACGGTGATGGGGATGGGCAGAGGCATGGCCGCCAGAGCACTCATGCTGACCAGGGCCAGCAGGATGCCCAACGCTCCTCCAGCACCCGCCAGCAGAACGCTTTCGGTCAGAAGCTGGCGGACCAGCCGTCCGCGTCCGGCGCCCAGCGCCAGACGCAAGGCGATCTCGCGGCGGCGCGTGGAGACGCGGGCCAAGAACATGTTGGCCACGTTGGCGCAGGCGATCAAAAGCACCAAGCCCACCACGCCCAGCAAAAAGTAGGCCACCGGTCCCAAGGCCGTATCGGCATCGGGATGGACCCGAACCTCAGAGGTGGGAAGCAGCAAAGCTCCCCGCGACTCGTTGCTGCGGGGATACTCCTGGGCCAGACGCGCCATCACTGTCTGGACCTGGCTTTGGGCCTGCTCCAAGGACACGCCCTCGGCCCGCCGTCCCACCAGCGTCAGCCAACGCTGTCCGCGGCGCTCAAGGCGCGTGTCTCCGGGCGAAGGCGCCGAGTCCTGCATGCCCACCGGCTCGATGGTCTCGGTCATCATGATGGGGACCCAGAGGGCCGGGGAAAGTCCGGCCATGAGCCCCTTAAAACTGGCCGGCGCCACACCCACCACCTCGAATTCGACGTCGTTGATGGAGACAGTTTGTCCTAAGGCATCAGCTTGCCCTCCAAAACGCTTCTGCCAGAAATCGTGTCCCAGCACCGCCACCGGACGGGCTCCTTCCGCCACGCATTCCTCGGGCAAGAAGCCGCGTCCGAGTTGGGGCCGTACGCCCAGAAAGTCGAAGTAGTTGCAGTCAGCCACTTCGCCGATGAGCAGTTCGGTGCGTCCCTCCCACTGCAGGTTGCCGAACATGTGGCAATAAGCGGTCATGGAAGTAAAGCCCTCCACCTGGGAGCGCAGGTCGAGGTAATCGGGGTAAGACTGAGTGCCGTAGTCGGTGCCGCTGGCCCCGGTGGCATAGACAGTGGCCAGGCGTCCGGGCTGCTCCACCGGCAGAGGACGCAGCAGGACGGCGTTGACGATGTTGAAGACGGCGGTGTTGACGCCGATGCCCAAGGCCAGCGTCAGCAAAGCGATGATGGTGAAGCCCGGCCGCTTGATGAAGCTGCGCAGGGCGAAACGGATGTCGGCACTAAAATCACGCATGGTGGAAGATCCTTTCCAGTCGAAGGGCCGCCGAAAAAACCGGCTCCAGGCAGAAGCCAAACGGACGCTCTGACGCCAGGCGAGATGACCCATCACTGACAGCGCCTGCCGCCGGTACCAGTTCCTTGCCGCCGAGGGCAACACCTGGCGACGGCGGCGGAACTCCTCCAGCAGATCGCCCAGGATCGACTCCCCCTCCAGCGTCTCGGGCAGGGCCCAGCGCAGCAGCAGCGCACTCCAGCGCGGCGGCAGGGGAGCCGAAGACGGTCTGGGAGGAGGAAGGCTCACCGGGAACCTCTCTGAAAGACATGGTCCAAGCCTTGATAAAGGGCGTCCATGGCCTGACGGGCTTCGCGCAGGGCCTCCAGTCCCGCCTCAGTGACGGAAAAGAGGCGTTTGCGGTAGCCGCCCCGTTCAGAGGTAGGAGAAGCAATGCTCCAGGTCAGGAATCCCTTTCGTTCCAGGCGGTCCAGTGAGGAATACAGGGCGCCGCGGGACACCCCGCGTCCGGCCCGCTCTTCCAGCAACCGGCTGATGCCAGGACCGAAGGCCTCCTCATCGAGCTGCAATACTGCCAGCATGACCATCTGTTCAAACTCTCCCAGGCTGTTCTTGCGCGTCATCGCGGTTGGCTCCTTGGATCAATCTCAAAAATGTCTACAAGGCAGACAAGTTGCGATTGTAGACTCTAGTACGTATGGATTCAAGGAAGGATTAACAACGGCGCCGAGAAAAAAGGCGCGGCTTCGTGATAAATAAGGGGCCGCAAAGTGTCGAGAAACGAGGTAAGAGAATGCAGTCTTCGACCCGCTTCAAGCTGACGGCCTCGATGGTTGTCTTCCTGCTGGCACTGGGTCTTGTGGCCTTGGGCGTGTGGGTGGGATTTTCCATCAAGGACCGCGAGTTGCGCGAACGCATCGAGTACGCCGACAAGGCCCGCACCCTGGGCGACCTCTATGAGAAGGAGGGCATCGAGCCCTTCGCCTACGCCTACGAAGATCCTCAGCGGGCGCTGGCGGAACTCAAAGACTACACTTGGTCGATTCCGGTGGTGCCAACGCCCTTTGTGGGAACGGCGCCCGAGCCGGGACGCCACGACAATTCGGTCATCAATGACCTGCAATTCCGCGACAGCCGCCCCCTCCCGGCCGTCAAGCCGGGGGGCGTGAGACGCATCTTCCTGACCGGCGGATCGACGGCCTTCGGGGTGGGGGCCCCCAGCCAGGACGCCATCATCGGAGCCTATCTGGAAGACTTGCTCAACCAGCCCTCCGACGGCCCCGAATACCGCGTCTACACCTTCGCCTCGCCTTCCTGGTCGAGCACTCATGAGCGCATCGCCGTCGAAAACAGGCTCTCGGAGCTGGACGCAGACCTGGTCGTCTCCCTTTCCGGCAACAACGACGTTTATTGGGCCTGGGAGGGCCGCAACATCCTCTGGTCGCGCACCCACCAGGAGCAGTACTTCTGGCTGCTGCTGCGGGCCGTCCACCGGGCTCAGGGAAGCTGGGACTTAAGCGACGTGGAAGACCGCCGCGAAGGACGCGTCGACCCGGCTTTGATCGTCCGGCGGCTGGAGAAAAACATCCGTCTGGCCCACCGGGCCTCCAGCCTGCGGGGGGGACGCTACCTCTTCGTGCTCCAGCCCACCATCTACTGGACCCGCAAACCCCTGACGTCCCGCGAGTCCGCCTGGCGCCGAGAGGATCAGGCGGCCTACTACGCCCAAGCCGGACCGGCCATCGAATCTCTCCTGCGGGAGCTGAAGTCGGAGGGCCTGTTGACAGCCTCAGCCGCCGACGCCTTCGACAAACGTCCCGCTGGGGAAGACGTTTTTCTCGACGCCGTCCACTTCGGCGACCGGGGCAACCGCCTCATCGCCCTCCGCCTGCTGCCCGAAGTGCTGGACGCCCTGCGCCCTCAACCCGACTAAGGCCGCTCGGCGTCCATTCCCGGCACCTCACGACGCCTTGAGCAGACCGGCCCTGGTCGCCTTCGTCATAAGATGTCCAGAAGTGGATCGAAGACCCGATTCCGGCCCCAGCGATAGATCTCGAAGTCTCGGTCGAGGGTTAGGATCCGGCCCGTCCCATGAAGGCCCGCCATGTCGACGAGACAGGCGTCGGCGAGACTCATGGGGATATTCGAGAATCTCGTGATCAGTTCGGTAATCCGGGCTGAATTCTCTTCTAGTCGGTAAGGAAGAAGAAAACTTCCGCGCTTGACGTTTTCAAGAACTTGAGCAGCCGCTCCCTGGAGGTTTCGCAGAAGGTGACAACTCTCCGCAATGACTGCCTCGCAAGTGAAAAGCGGGGCCTGCAACGCACCAACGACCTCGACACATTGCCGATGGTGATGCTCCGATCTATCGAGCAGCGCCACAATGCAGCCCGTGTCCAACAAGACCGGGGTCATTCGCCGAATCCATCTAAATGGCGCTTGTTGGAACCCAGATCGGCAATCCCAGATTCGAATTCTCCAATTCCAACAATGGTCCGGCCCTCGGAAGGTGTGAGCAACGATGAGAGAGCCTTGATCCCCTCTCGAACCGCCTCTGAGTCATTCCATCCGAAACGCAGCTTAATCTCGCGCAATTGCTTCTCGGTCTTCTTGTCGATCCGCGCGTGCAGGATTTTCCCCACGGCCACCTCCTCAGGTCAGTCAGTGCGTCTACATATCCGCCAATGTAATACAGAACGGCTTACCTTTCAAGTCCAGGCCATCGCGCCATTCTCGCTCAAGACACTTCTTCAGGAACACCTGCAACGTTGAAAAGCGTGTAGCAGCGTTCGGAACGGCGAACTCCTGGTCACGCAGGGATCAGCCGGGCCGACACCTCAGTCACCGCCGCCGCCCGGGGAATTCTGCGACGAGCGCGTGAGTTCCTGAAGAACGGGCTTGAGGCGGCTCTGGACAGCGATCAATCCGGCCATGAAGGCTTTGACCTTGCCGTCGCGGCCCACCACCACGGTAGCCGGCAGACCCGTCACCTCATAGTCGAGACCCACTTCGGTTTCGAGGTCGAGCAGCACTTGGGCCTCAAATCCTTCTTGTTGGAGGAAGTCCCGGACAGTTTCAGCGTCCTCACCCCAGTTGATGCTGTAGAGGACCACCCCTTGAGAGGCGTACTCGGAAGCGGTTTCCTCCAGCAAGGGCATGACGTAGCGGCAAGGACTGCACCATGTGGCCCAGAAGTCGAGAATCACGATCTCCTTGCCGGAATGGTCGGAAAGCGTCACTTCCCCGCCCTCCAGCTTGGGGAGGGTGAAATCAGGCGCCTCCTGTCCCTGCAGTGCATAGGACGAGGACTGCAATGCGCCCGGTTGGGGCGAGCTCTCCTGGGGGGAAGCATCGGGGGCCGGCTGGTCCTGAGAAGAGGGAGCGGAATCGGAGCAGGCGCCCAGGCACAACAGCAAGGCCGCCCAGATCAACGTCTCGGTCCGTGGTTTAAGCAGTTTCATGTCGTTTTGGCCCTGGTGTTTGCAGAGAAAAGCACTTTACCGCGCTTTTGGGCGTCCCTTCAAACTGCTCTGGCCCCAGGCGGGCCGGGATCTACAAGCCTGGCCCGTATTTCTCTTCGGTGGTCCGCTACGGTGCCGCATCCGTCTGCCCTGACTGCGTTGGGCTAGGAGCGCAGGAAAGCATTGTCGGGCACTCCCGGTTGCCTCGGCGCACCAGGCGCTCCGCTGTGCAGAGGCCGGAGACGCCGTCGAGGACGCTTCAGGAGTCGAGGTGGAAACGGGAGAGATAATCGAGGCCGATGCAGATGGAGAGGCGCACGGGCATCGTGCCCACGAACAGTCCGATGATGAGGAGCAGCAAGAGGATGCGGTAGAGGTAGTCCTGAGGCGTGAATCCCAGATAGAGAATGAGCATGGGACCGGCCACGAAGATGCGGTCGCCGATAATCCAGAATCCCCAAGTGTCGCCCGGCCGTGGCTGGAACCTCAGTCCGCACTCTGCGCACGACTCACGAGCGGTGAACCACTTGCCGAAAATAGCTCCCTGCCCGCAGCGGGGACAGCGCTTTCGCAGTCCGCGGCGCAGAATCTGCGAGAGTGGGGGCGCTTTGACCTCGGCGAAGCTCATAATCTCTTAGTATTCTAATAAATGCACCCCCGTGCAAGTGGATTTTTTGGAAGTCCCCACCCAATCAGGAGACTTTCTGGCGGCGTTGTTCCTCGGCTTGGTCGTCATACTCGAGCGGCAGCCGATACTGGCTGTCGACTTCGCGGTCCTCGGGAACCACGGGGATTTGAATGCGGAAGATGCTGCCTTTGCCGCTCTCGCTTTCAACCGAAACCTGGCCCCCCAGGGAGAGGCAGACGTGCTTGACGATGGCCAGCCCCAGCCCGGTTCCCCCCATTTCGCGGGAGCGGGCTCGGTCAACCCGGTAGAAGCGTTCGAAGATGCGCTCCTGCTCGCGCGGTTCGATGCCGATGCCATCGTCTTCGACTTCCACCACGGCGTAGCGGTTTCCGCTGAAGACGCGCACCCACACCGTGCCGCCCCGGGGCGTGTACTTGATGGCGTTGTCGAGAAGGTTGCTGACGGCTTGCTGAAGGGCGTCCATGTCGCCCCGCACCCGTATGGGAACCTCGGGCAGTTGCTCGCGCACCTGAATGGCCTTCTCCTCGGCCACCGAACCCAGATCCTGGAGGGAATCGAGGACCGGTTCGCGCAGGTCGAGCATGTTCTTGCGCAGCCCATGTTCTTCACTTTGCAGGCGTGAGAGGCTGATCAAGTCGGTGACCAGGTTGGAGAGGCGTTGACCCTGCTTGCGGATCTTCTTGAGGAATTTCTTACGCGTCTTGCCGCCCATTTCCTTGTCGTCGAGAATGGTCTCGACCACCCCCCGGATGACGGTAATGGGCGTTTTCAGCTCATGCGAGACGTTGGCCACGAAGTCGCGGCGGATAACCTCCAGCCGCCGCAGCTCGGTGACATCGTGGAGGACGATGACGGCTCCGTCCAGATCGCCAGCCTGCGACCCCAGTGAACGCGCCTGAATCTGCAGTTGCTGTTCGGCGCCTGCCAGCAGGCGGACCTCGCTGCGGACTTCCTGTCCGCTTTCCAGGGCTTCTTCCAAGACCTGTCGGACGTCCTTGATGGGGATGACCTCGGAAGCCTTCTGCCCCGGTTGGAAGGGATCTTCCAGTTGCAGCATGTGCCGGGCGGCGGCATTCATGTGGACCACGTGGCCGTCGCCGTCGACCGCGATCACGCCCTCCACCATGCTGCCCAGGATGGCCACCAGTTCCTGACGGTCCTTGTTGATGGTCTGGACCCGATCCTGAAGTTCGTCGGCCATGCTGTTGAAGGCTTTGGCCAACTGTCCCAGTTCATCATCGGAGATCTTGTCGGCGCGCCGGGCATAGTCGCCGGCCGCCAGTCCTTCGACGGCCTGAGTCAGTCCGTTGAGGGGCTGGGTCACCCGCCGTGCGAACAAGAATCCCACCACCAGAGCCACGGCCACGGCCACCAGCGCCCCCAGCACGATAATGGTGCGCAGATGGGCCAGCCGCTCGTCGATGGCGGTCAGAGGCAGCGCGGCCCGCACGTAGCCCACCAACTGGCCGGAATCGCTGACCGGCACGGCCACATACATCATCTTCATCTTGACGGTCTGACTGAAGCGGCTTGAGAATCCGAAGCCTTCTTGGCGTGCCTGGACGATCTCGGGACGGGTGGAGTGATCGTCCATGCTCGTGGGATTTTCATCGGTGTCAGCCAGGACCTTGCCGTCGCTGCGGATCACGGTCAGGCGGGGATCCAGATCGCGCCCCAGGGCGCGGATCCGGTCCTGCAGGGTCGGGTCTTGCCCGCGGATCAGGGCGGGCAGGGCGGCATCGCGCAGCAGGTGGACCTCTTCGCGCAGTCCGCGGCGGGTCTCTTCAATGGAATCATGTTGGATCTGGCGCCCCACCAGCACGCCCACCACGCAGGCGGTGAGCAGAATCAGAACGACGTAGCTGGCGTAGAGCTTCCAAATGAAACGCGATCTTTTTCTCAAACGGGGGCTCCCTGCCGGTCACGGAAACGGTATCCAACGCCCCGGATGGTTTCGATCACGTCCCGCCGCCGATTCAGCTTCTTGCGGATCGATCTGACGTGGACGTCGATGTTGCGGTCATGGACGAAGGCGTCCTCGCCGATCACCCGGTTGAGCAGTTGGTCGCGTTTGAAAACGCGTCCGGGATGAGCGGCCAGGAAATGCAGCAGGCGGAACTCGGTGGCCGTGAAGGTGACGGGATCCCCGTCGACGGTGACTTCATGGCGGGCGGCGTCGATGACGATCTTATCGCGCACGATGCGTTCGCCTTCGCCCTGTTCGTCCTTCAACTGTCCCCGCCGCAGGACGGCGTTGACGCGCGCCATCAGCTCTTTGGGACTGAAGGGCTTGGTCACGTAGTCGTCGGCCCCCACGCCCAGTCCCAGGACCACTTCGCTCTCCTCGCCCTTAGCGGTGACCATGACGATGGGAATGTTGCGGGACACCGGGTCGCTCTTGAGGCGCTTGCACACCTCAATGCCGTCGCGTCCCGGCAGCATCAGGTCCAAGAGGACCAAGTCGGGATTCTCGCGGCGCACCAAATCAAGCCCTTCTTCCCCGTTGGTGGATGTCAGGACTGAGTAGCCCTCGCGCTTGAGGTTGTACTGGATCAGTTCCAGAATGTCGCTTTCGTCTTCGATGACAACGATCTTCTCACGCTGCACAACGGCCCTCCTTGTCGAAGTTTACCAAGAGAGCAGTCTAGCCGCTGATTATGAAGATCGTGTTAAAAGCCCGGCTGCTCTCGCTGTTTCCGTTTTGCCCGCCGGGAACCCTGATGAGAATGACCGGGGGCAGCATGACAGGAGCCGGGACGGCCAGCCGTGAAGTGCTGGAGAGGGCAAATAACCGTTCTTGCCGGGCAGACAGACTGCGGACCGTCGCCGATAGCGTGGTGTCTACTCCTCACGCAGGGTTTGCAGGGGATCGACGCGGACGGCCCGGCGGGCCGGGATGTAGCAGGCCGCCAGAGCCACCACCAAGATCAAGGGCGCGGCGGCCGCGAAAGTGAGCGGATCGCGGGCGCTGACCTGATGGAGCATGCTTTCCACGCTGCGGGCGAGTCCCAGGGCGGCCAGGGCGCCCAGCGCGATCCCGATTGCCGTGAGCAGTGCCGCCTGGCGGATGAAGCGCAGGTGGACGCGGCGGGGATCGGCGCCCAGTGCCATGCGGATGCCGATCTCCTTGAGGCGCTCATTGACCGTGAAGGCCATCATGCCGAAGATGCCCACGGCGGCCAGGAGCAGAGCCGAGGCGGCGAAGATTCCCAGCAGGATGAGGGAAAAGCGGCGCCCCGAAAGCGAAGAGCTGAAGATGGCCTCCAGCCTCTCGAACTGCACCGGCAGGTTGGGGTCAATGTCTTGGATGATGGCACGAGCCTGGGCCGTGACCGAGGACGGGTCGAAGTCTCCGTCGAGCAGGATGGTGAAGTTGGCCGTGCGCCGCGGACGCTGGCGCTGGTTGAGATAGATGGTGGGCCGGGGCTCCATTTCCAGGCTGCGGTCACGAACGTCGCCCACGATCCCCACCACTGTGAGCAGCTTCATGGTGCCGTCCATGTTGCCGAACTGGATGCGCTGTCCCAGGGGTTCGCTTCCCGGCAGCGACTGGGCCAGCGACTGGCTGATGACGGCCACGTGAGGCGCGTCCGGCCCGTCCGAGGGCTGGAAGAGGCGTCCCCGTACCAAGGGAATGCCCATAGCCTGGAAATAGCCGTCGCTGGCCACTCGGAATTCGCCATAGCCGGTGTTGCCGGCCTCTTCAAAGCGGCGGACCAGTTCCCGGCTGTAGGGCTCGCGGGCGGTGATTCCCTCGTTGTCGATCAAAAAGAGTCCGTCGGCGAAGTTGCCGAAGTTGGACAGGGGCAGGCCGGTGATGCCGCCCACTCCCTCCACTCCGGGAATCTGACCAAGCCGTTCCATCAGTTCGGTGTTGACCTGGGCCAGCCGCCGGCTTTCGGCTTCGTCGCCGGGGAAGGCGCGCGAGAGGTAGAGGACCAGTCCGCCCTCGGCGTCGAATCCGGGTTCGACCGAGATCAACTGCTGAAAGCTGCGCAGCAGCAGTCCCGCGCCTACGAGCAGGACCAGCGTGACGGCCACCTGGATCACCACCAGGGCGCCGCGGGCCCGGGCTCTTCCGGGACCGCCCGAATAAGTGCGCGATCCCTGCTGGAGAGCCGAAGCCAGGTTGGCTCCCCTGAACTGGAAGACGGGCAGCAGACCCAGCAGCAATCCAATGAGCAGGGCCAGCCCGCTGGCGAAGGCCAGCACTGGCAGGTTCAGTTGAATCTCCTCCAGGCGGGGCAGGTCACCCGGTTCCAGGCTGAGCAGAAACTGCAGTCCCCAGTGGGCCGCGATCACTCCAAGAGCCGCGCCGGCAATGCTCAGCAGCAGGGTTTCGGTAACGAACTGGCGGGCCAGTTTCCAGCGTCCGGCCCCCAGCGCCGAGCGGACGGCCAACTCGCGCCGCCGTCCCGAGGACTGAGCCAGCAGAATGTTGACGATGTTGAAGCATCCCACCAGCAGCAGAATCCCCACCGCTCCAAGCAGCACCCACAGGCGCGTCCGGTAATCGCCCACCAGTTCCTCTTGCAGGGGAACGACGTCGATGTCGACCAGCCAGGTATCGTCGCCGTACATCTCGACTTGGCGTCGGCCGATGGCCTCCATTTCGGCTTGGGCCTGGCGCAGGTTGGAGTCTTCCTTGAGGCGTGCGATGACGTACCAGTTGTGCGAGGTGCGGCTGTTGTTGACGGGAAGGAGTTCGCGCGGAATCCAGATCTCGCTGCCCTGGGGAAAATTGAACTCGGGCGGCATGACGCCGATGATGCTGTAGGCAGTGTTGGAAATGTTGAGCTTGAGCGAGGAGAGGTCGCGGTTGCCCTCCAACATGCGTCTCCAGAATCCCTGGCTGACCACCGCCACGGGAGCGCTGCCAGTACTCAGCGACTCGCCAGCGAAGGTGCGTCCCAGGGCAGCCTCCACGCCCATGATGGGAAAGAAGTCGGCCTCCACAGTGGCCACTCTCGTGCGGACCGGCTCTTTGCCCCCGCTCACCGATGTGGTGCTGGCGCGGTACTGGGCCCAGGCCTGAAAGCGGCTCGACCATTGAGTCCAATCCTTGTAATTGGGGTCGGAGGAGGGGCCGTGGCGGCCCGAGTCATTGACCCGCCAGACCCTCACAATCTGATCGGGCTGAGGGTAAGGCAGAGGACGCAGCAGCACCCCTTCCACAACGCTGAATATAGCGGTGCTGGCTCCGATGCCCAGCGCCAAAGTGGCCAAGGAAGCCACCGTGGTCAATCCATTCTTCACCAACTGCCGATAGGCCACCTTCAGATCCTGCACCAGTCCTCTCACAAGTCCCTCCATTCGAGCGCTTGGCCCTGTCCCGATTTTTGGTTCCGTCCCGATGTTTCTGAGACTCACCGCCAACCGGTTTGGTTGGTGGGCCGCGGAGAGAGGCGCTTCAATGGCTGAAACTCAAGGAACACGCGGGACGTCTGTGAAGAAGGGGTATTTAGAACAAATCCCATGCTGTTCGACCAAGATTTGGAGAAACGCCGCAAAAAAGCCGGGCGGAGGCGGTTTTTGGCGCTGGCGGTCACTGCCGCCGGGGGATGGTGGGCCTATCGCTGGTGGAGGCAAAGGCCTCAAGAACTGAAGCAGCGGGTTGTTCGCTATCTGACACCCATCAAGGACTTCTACAAAGTTTCGATCTACCTCGGATATCGGCCCGAGGTCGATCTGGAGACGTGGAAGCTTGCCTTCGGCGGCGATTCGGAAACGGCTTTCGAACTCACCTACCAGGATCTCATGGCGCTGCCGTCGCGGCGGCTGCCCAAGACCTTCATGTGCATCGAGAACCCGGTGGGCGGGGCAGCGGTGGGCAACGCCGAGTGGACGGCGGCGGCACTGGCGCCGTTGCTGGAGAGACTGCTGGGAACCACAGCGGCTGGAGGTCCTGGCCTGAACCGCACATCCGCCGAGCAGGCACGAGACGACAGCGCCGCAGGCGAAACCGAAGCCGCGGTCCTTTCGACAGCATCTGGCCAAGCCCCCTCCCCTTCGCCCGTTGGAAAGGGCCAGCCCGCCGCGGACATGGATCATCTTCGGGTGGTCTTCCGGGCTCGTGACGGCTTCTTCTCCAGCGTTCCTTTGGAGGTGGGGCTGGACCCGGAGGCCTATCTCGCCTACGAGATGAATGGACGACGGCTGCCCCGTGAACACGGCTTCCCAGCCCGGGTGCTGCTGCCTGGCAAGTACGGCATGAAGCAGCCCAAGTGGCTGGAGCGCATCGAGATCACCTCGCGCAATGTCGGCGGATACTGGGAGAACCAGGGCTGGAGCGATTCCTGCGACGTCCGCATGATGTCGCGTATCGATCGCGTTGACAGGCTCGGCCGGGAAGACGAGAGGCCGAGTCGGCCGGGCGACCGAGGCCATGGCGAGCACTTCTTTTCCCAGCAGCAAGATGCGATACCTCAGGAAACCACAACAGCGGAAACAAGTGCCGCTGCCGGCGATACTCGGGGATCGGGAATATGGGTAGTTGAAGGCATCGCCTACTGCGGCGGCCAGGCCGTCGGGGCTGTCGAGATCTCCTGTGACGGTCAAGACACCTGGCATGAAGCCGAACTGACGAGCTCACGCCGGCCCAATGCATGGACCACGTGGCGCTGGCTGTGGAAGCCGTCCGCGCGGGGTTCCTACACCCTGGCCGTCCGTACCCGCGACGCCTCCGGGAAACGTCAACCAGAAAGCTACACCGGCAGCTTCCCCAGCGGCTCCACCGGCATCCACAAGGTTTCGGTCGAGGTTTGACGGTCGCTCTTGCTGGACCCGCCTGACGTCCCGCTGTCTTTGCGGGATGTGCTGCGGCTTTGCTAAAGTCGTTGGAACACCAAGGAGGCTGGGATGCCGCGAATCAAGAAGCTCTTCGTCAACGAAGGGGAGGCGGCCATCGACGCCGACCCTCAACAAAGTCTGCTGGAAGTCCTGCGCGATCAGGCCGGGCTGACCGGGGCCAAGTACGGCTGCGGCGAAGGCCAGTGCGGGGCTTGCACGGTCCTTGTGGACGGCAAGCCGGTGCGCTCTTGCATCACTCCGGTGGAAGCCGCTCAAGGCAAACCCGTCACCACCATTGAAGGACTGGCCAAAGACGATGGCCTGCACCCCCTGCAGGAGGCCTTCCTGCAAGAGGACGCCTTTCAGTGCGGCTACTGCACGCCGGGCATGATCCTGTCCGCCAGCGCCCTGCTGCAGCAAAATGCCCAGCCCACCCGCCAGGAGGTCGTCGAGTTCATGAACGGCAATGTGTGCCGCTGCGGCACTTATCCGCGCATCCTCAGGGCCATCCTGCGAAGCGCCGAGCCCTCCACGGGAGGTAGCCAATGAACCGCCAGATGAGCCCCATGGATCGGGCCAACGAAAGACGCAGACAGCTTGAGCTGGAGAGCTACCCGCGGCATTCCCCGGCTCAGACTTCGGGGCGCACGCGCTCCCGTGCATCCGATGAGACCGGCGGAGGCACCCCTGAACATTTCGAGCTCTCGCGCCGGCGCTTCGTGGAACTCTTCGGAGCCGGCATTGCCGTCGGATTCCTGCTTCCCGACGCCTTTTCCGGACCCCAGGAAAGCGGCGGCGGACGCCGACGCCGACGCGGGACGCCCGAGGAGATCAGCGCCTGGCTGCACATTTCCGAGGACGGTTCCGTCACCGTCTACACCGGCAAGGTCGAAGTGGGCCAGAACATCCGCACGTCGCTGGCCCAAGCCGTAGCCGAGGAACTGCGCGTTCCCTTCGAGTCCATCCAGATGATCATGGGCGATACCGACGTGGTGCCCTATGACCGCGGCACCTTTGGCAGCCAATCGACGCCGCGCATGGGACCCCAACTGCGCAAAGTGTCCGCGGCGGCCCGGGAAACGCTGATCGACCTGGCTGCCGAAAAATGGCAAACCGGCCGAGAGAAGCTCAAGGCCGCAAACGGTCAGGTCACCAACCCTGAAACCGGCAAATCTCTGAGTTACGGCCAGCTCACCCAAGGACAGAAGCTGGTCAAGACAGTGGACGAGAACCAGCCGCTCACGCCGACTCAGGAGTGGTCAGTCCTGGGCCGCTCCCAAGCCAAAGTCAACGGACGTGCTTTCGTGACTGGCCGGCATCACTACGTCTCCGACATGTCGCTTCCCGGGATGCTCCACGGCAAGGTGCTCCGTCCGCCAGCCTACGAAGCTACGATGCGGTCGCTCGACACGTCCAAGGCTACCGCGATGGAGGGCGTGAAGGTCGTCCGCGACGGCAGTTTCGTGGGCCTGACCGCCCCCGATGCTCCCACGGCCCGTGCCGCTCTCGACGCCATCCAGGCTGAGTGGGAGATTCCCGAGCAGCCCTCGCGTCAGGAAATCTTCCAGTACTTTAAAGACAACCCTGTCGAGTCAAGGGGCTGGCGCGGACGGGAACCCCACGTGGCCGGTTCCGTGGAGGACGGCCTCAAGGCCGCTGATCAGACTCTGGAGAACACCTTCCACATCAATTACATCGCCCACGTCCCGCTGGAGCCCCGGGCCGCGCTGGCGCGCTGGGAGAACGGCAAGCTCACCGTCTGGACGGGCACCCAACGCCCCTTCGGCGTGCGCGACGAACTGGCCGAGGCCTTTCAAATGCCGGTCGAGAAAGTGCGGGTCATCATGCCCGACACCGGTTCGGGCTACGGAGGCAAGCACACTGGCGAAGCGGCCCTTGAAGCCGCGCGCCTGGCCAAGTCAGCCGGCAAGCCGGTCAAACTGGTGTGGACGCGCGAAGAGGAATTCCGCTGGGCCTACTTCCGGCCCGGCGGCGTCATCGAAGTCCGCAGCGGCGTCACTCAGGAGGGACGCCTGACGGCCTGGGAATTCCACAACTACAACTCGGGCGGTTCAGCCATCGAGACGCTCTACCAAGTGCCCAACCAGCACATCGAATTCCATCCCGCCCGCTCGCCCTTGCCTCAAGGCTCCTATCGCGGACTGGCCGCCACCGCCAATCATTTCGCCCGCGAAGTCCAAATGGACGAAATGGCCCGCAAGCTCAAGATCGATCCCCTGAAGTTCCGTCTCCGAAACCTTAAGGACGCTCGGCTCACCGCCGTCCTCAAGAGGGCCGCCGAGGTCTTCCGATGGACCGACCGCAAAGCGCACAAGGGACGCGGCTGCGGCATCGCGGGAGGCTTCGAGAAGGGGGGCTATATCGCCACCTGCGCCGAGGTTTCGGTGACCGACGGGCAAGTGCGCGTGGAGCGTCTGGCCGCCGCCTTCGAGTGCGGAGCCGTAGTCAATCCCGTCCACCTCCACAACCAGGTGGAAGGGGCCCTGATCCAAGGCTTGGGCGGGGCTCTCTTCGAATACATCGACTTCGCGGAGGGCAAGATCCTCAATCCGCGCCTCTCGGGCTACCGCGTCCCCCGCTTCAGCGATACGCCGCAGGTCGAGGTGGCTGCCATCAACCGCAAGGACCTGTCATCGGCCGGCGCCGGCGAGACGCCTATTGTGGCCGTGGCTCCAGCCGTCAGCAACGCCATCTTCGACGCCACCGGCGTCCGCCGACGGGACCTCCCCATGGTCCCCGACGGTCTGCAGAACTCCTCCCCTCACTGACCGGTTGCTGAAAACGGGTCTTTCCCGTTTCCACGTGCTGTTGGGAGCCCAATCAACCCGTCTGTTTCGGCGTTGCTGAGGGGAATGCGCGCTGATAGACTCTGGAAACGATTCACCCATCCTCTCGGACGACCGGTTCCGCCGGCGGCGCTCACTCGCTGCTCTTAAGCCGCGGAAGGCCGACGAGGCGAACCGAATCGGCCAAGGGAAGATCTTGAGACATCTAGTCTTTGCCGTCGTTGGCTTGATCGTTGGAGCGATCCTGTTGCGGGGCCTGGGAGGCGCCGCAGCGGGCCTGCTGCTGGGCCTTGCGGTCTTCCGCCTGTGGGAGTTGTCGAGCCAGGTGGAGACCCTTACGCAACTGGTAGGCCGGTTGGAAGGCCGTCTGACGAGGCTAGAAGGCAGGCGGCAAGACCGGCCTGCTGCCCAGGGTGAGACTCAGGAATCCGGTGCCGGCTCCGCCTCTCAAGCGGCAGCCCCAGCATCCGCTGCACCGTCCGCTCAGCCCCAACCCGCACCTGGGCAAGTCCGACCGTCCCAGGGAGCAGAAGAACCTCCCCGCCGTCCTGCCCAGGACCAGCCCGCCGTGCCGCATCCGGCCGCCAGCGGACGCCAGAAGGCTGGACGGCTGGCCGAGGAGCTTCGCAGCGGCCGCCCGCAAGATGCCAAGCCTCCTCTCTTCCAGTGGGAGAGTTCCGGGAAGTCCTCGGCGAGCAGCCTCGACTCCTTCTTTGACAGCCTGCGCCAGATGCTCTTGGGAGGGAATACGGTGGCCCGCGTGGGCATCCTCATTCTGCTGGTGGGGGTGTCGCTGCTGGCCAAGTATGCCATCGACAACAATCTGGTTTCAGTGCAGGCTCGGCTGGTGCTGGCGGCCCTGATCGGAGCCGCCCTGCTGGGCCTGGGCTGGCGCTTGCGCGGCCGACGCCGCGGATTCGCACTGACCCTCCAAGGAGGAGGCGTCGGCGCGCTCTACATCACCGTCTTCTTCGCCTTCCGCATCTACTCCCTTATTCCCGGAGAGTTGGCCTTCGTCCTGCTGGCCGGACTCTCGGGACTGCTGGTTTGGCTGGCCGTCCCCCAGAATTCGCTGGCCCTGGCGGCGCTGGCGATGGTAGGCGGCTTTCTGGCACCCATCGCGGCCTCCAGTCAGCAGGGGAACCACGTGGTCCTTTTCAGCTACTATGCCCTGCTCAACGCCGTGATCTTCTTGATCTGCTGGTTGCGGCCCTGGCGGATGCTGACACTGCTCGGATTCACCTTCACTTTCGGCGTAGGCTCGATCTGGGGGGCGCTGCGCTACCAGCCGGACGATTTCGCCACCACCGAGCCCTTCCTGGTGCTGTTCTTCCTCTTCTACGTCGTGCAGTCGGTCGTCCACGCCTGGCGCAACCGTCAGCCGTCTGGCGCACTCAACTGGATCTCCGATGAAGGCATCGTATTCGCGACTCCCGCCATGACCCTCATCCTGCAGGCGGCCATGGTTTACGACACCCGCTACGGCCTGGCCTGGACGTCCTTGGCCCTGGGGCTTTTCTACGCTCTCAGCAGCGTCTGGCTGCGTCGGCGCGGTCCCGCCCACTTGAAGCACCTGGTCGAGGTCTTTCTAGCCTTGAGCGTGGCCTTCTCCATCCTCTTCATTCCCTTCGCCTTCGAGGATCCCTACGTCATCACCTCGCTGTGGGCGCTGCAAGGCGCCGGACTGATGTGGGTAGGCGTCCGGCGGCATCGCGTCCTGGCACAGGTGACCGGCATCGCGCTCCAGGTCGCCGCGGTGCTGGCCTTCGCCGACAGCTTCTCGGGACGCGCTCCGGAAACGGCCATCGCCAACGGCCGCTTCGCGGGGTTCGCCATCCTCACCCTTTCGGCGGGATTCATCGCTTTCTGTCTGCGGCCCAGCCGCAAGGGCAGCGGACTCTTCGGAAGACTCACCTCCTATCTGATGCTGGCCTGGGGCAGCCTTTGCTGGATGGCCGGCCTTTGGGCCGAGATTTGGGATTTTGTCGAGTTCGACTATCGGCACCACGTCAACCTCGTCGCCTGGGCCCTCACGGCCCTGACTCTGGAGGGCCTGGGCAAGCGCTTGTCTTGGTCGGCAGGCCGCCGGCTGGCCTTGTTTCTTCTTCCCGGAGCCCTCTTCCACCTGCTGGCTCTGCCTCTCTTCATTCCTCATCCCTCGGCCTACGCCGGATGGGCGGCCTGGCCGCTGGTGGGAGCAGTCCTGCTCATCGCTCTGCGGCGACAGGAGGACTCGCTGTCGAGTCGGCTGGCCGCGACGCTCCACGCCGGCTTGGTCGTCCTTTTCACGCCCCTTCTGGTTTGGGAAGCGAGTTGGCAGACCGGCCATTGGACGGCCCTGCATGGCGAGTCTTGGGTGTTTGCCGCGCGGCTCCTGAGTTCGTCCTGCGTCCTGGCCTTCTTGGCCTGGGCCGCCGATCGCCCCTCCTGGCCGTGGACGCCCTTTGGCAGGGCCTACCTGAAGTCGAGCTTGGTGCCCGCGATCCTGGTCTTCGCCTTCATCGTTCTGGGAGCGGCCAACTCAGGGGACGCGGCCCCGCTGCCTTTTCTGCCCCTGGCCAACCCGGCCGACCTCTCCTCGGCCGCGGGACTGCTGGCGCTCTGGCTGTGGTTCCGCAAGCTGACCTCGACCCGGATCTTCGACCGCAAGGCCTACACCTCCTTGCTGTGGCCTTGGTCGCTGCTGGCCTTCTTCTGGCTCAACGC
>DATIPO010000326.1:0-2908 GCA_035471925.1 Acidobacteriota bacterium | reverse complement strand
AGACAAAGGATGCGCGGATCAAGTTGAAGCACCTGTACCCGACATTATGACCTTGCAAACCCACTAGTCATTACTTTAGCGAATCAGGCGGCACGAGGCAGCTGATCCGCGCCTTGTTCTCCTGGAAGACGATGGATTACCCCCACACCTTGCCATATACCCACTGTCGGGGTAATCCCCTCGGCCATGAGCCGCTCGCGCACGGCCCAGGTAATGTCGTGCAGGCTCGGCTTCTGCTTTTGCTTGTACCACGGCTGGTAGGGCCGAAGCGCTATCCGGGTAGATCCATCAGCCTCCTCGTGTTGCTCCAACTCCCGGGCAAACCACAGCACCTGCGAGGCGCCCAGCAGCATGCGCAAGCCATTGACTCCGACGATGCGCTCGTACTTGCGGCAGCGATCCTGACCCAGTCCGTAGTGCTCACGGGCCTCGCGTATGAGGATCTCGATCGACCACCGGCCGCGATACTCCTTGAGGAGCTCCTCGGCCGAGAGCCGCGGCAGACTCGTGAAGAAGGCTTCCAGCTCTTTCTTCTGTCTCGTAGCCTTCTGCTGCGGCCTCCGTAGGATCACGACACGCAACCATACCTCCGGCATGACCGAGTGCCAGAGGCCTTCAACGGTGAGCACCTCGGCATCTTCGTCTTCGCGATGAGGCTGCCAAGCTTCTGGATCGGCCGCCTCGGCCAACTCCTGCGGATTGCCCAGACGCGGACCTTTCTTGGGCTCGGGACCAGGCTGCGAAGGCGGCTTCGGCTCGGGCCTGGCGTAGAGCGGGCTGTCGAGGTAGAGCCGCCCCACCACGCGTGCGTTCTCGGGCAGGTCTTGCAGGAAGGCTTTCGTGGCGTAATTGCCATCCTGCACCGACAAGACCGTCCGTTTAGGGCCTACGAGGCGGCAGACGCGGTCGAGCATCTCGCGGGCCAGTTCGCTGCGCGTGCGGTAGGGGCGATTCAGCTTCCGGGCTTCTTTCTCCTTCAGGTAAAGCGCCAATCCAATCGGCACCGAAACGAAGTGGTCCTTCCAGCACGAGAGGCGGATGCGCATCTCGCCCAATACGAAATTCAAGCCGAAGAGCGTGCGGTACTCCTGCCGGGCACTCCCGGCGCCATTTCGATACGTCGAGCAGCCCTCAATCTTGCGCCCGGTCTTCTTGGTAGTCGTCTCATCGAAGCGCACGCGAACGAGTTCACCCTCGGGCACCTGGCCGGCTGCACGAATGATAACGCGCTCGAAGAGCCCGTCGAGCTGGTCGTGGCAGGGGCCGCCAAGGAAGACGTAGAAGCGCGTGAAGTGCTTGAACGTGGCGGCGCCGGCACGCCAGAGGTAGCTGGCGACGGTGTGGCGCGTGAAGGCGAAGACGAATCCAAGGCTCAGCAGGAGAAAGCTCACGTGCGAGGGCTTGGTGAAGGCGCCCTTGAAGAGCTCATTCAGGAACGCGCCGAAACTGGATCCATTGAACTTGTGCACGGCGATTCTTCTGCTCTGTGGGTGGATTTCTACGCACATCACCTCACAGAAGAAGAGTCGCCGTGTTTCGTTCAAGGCCATCTCAGCCCTCGATTTTCGCTAAAGTAATGACTAGTGCAATCTCAAGAGGTCTTTTGTGCAATGGGATCGAGTAGCTCACAACCGTAATGAGCACAAACGCGCTCCATAACCTCCGCGACGGTCAACTCCCCATCCGGTTCGCAAATGGCGCGTTTGCCGTGCAGCCACTTCGGCTCTATCGGGTTGAGCCACGGACTCTTCACCGGCAACTCGCACGTGATGATACGCACGCCGCCCTCGCGTTTGGCTTTCCGGTTGTGCGCTTTGATCCAACCTTTGACCGCTTGGCTGATGTGCCAAGAGGCATTGTCCCAGACCAAGGCCCACACCCGTTTGCCGCGCGCGGCCAGGCGCTCTACCCCCCAGTCCAAGAACGCGGTCGTTACGTGACTGACCGGACGCCCTTTGACGAAGCGAAGAAGCATTTCTGCACCGTCGGCTTCGTCAAAGAGCACTCCGTAGCACGAGAGCGCCTTCGGCTCTTCGTCCTCTTTCTTCCTCGTCCGACTCACGAGGCGCAACGCTTCTCCGGTCGAGGTCCAGGCATGCATGGCAGGCTGGGCGAAGCGGCTCCACCAGACCTCATCGACGTAGCCAAGCACCCAATCGTCGCGGGTCTGAGCCAAGCGGATCAGGCGATCTCGCTGTTTTTTTTAAGCAGGTACTGCGGATCTGGACTGCGGATCCAGTTCTTTGCACGCCGCCACGTGCTGCCCAGGGCGTGGATCGCCTGGCGAATCGTCTCATGGCTGACTGCGTGCTCGGTGAGTCCCTCCTCGAAGGCCACCTCGGCCAACAGGGGAAGGCTCCACGTAGAGCGCGCCTTGCCAAAGTGGCGTGGGCTCCGGTGGGCGATCTCCTGGAGACGCTTGCGCTTGGCATCATCGAAGAGGCGCTCCGGGGCCTTCGGCCCCATCGCCCGGCGCGCAAGACTATCGAGCCCCCGTTCGTGGAAGTCGTGGATGACATTGCGCACGGCCTGGCTAGAGAGGCCGATTCCGTCGGCAATCTGGCGCGGGCGCAGTCGCTGGGCTGAAAAGCGCAGGACCTGGGCGCGCCGCCGGGTGAATTCGCTCTTGGAGTGGAGGGCTTCGTCGAGGGCGGTCTGCTCCTCGGGGGAGAGTTCACGGACGAACAAGGGTGGCTTCATCGTAGAAAGGGCTGAATCCAACGATGGGGATCACCGCCTTTACAAAGAACATTCATTGAGGTTGCACTAGGAGCCGCGATCCGGGAAATCCACGACGGTGCGGCGAAGATCAACCCTGCTGCGCCGGACCCGTCCGTGGACGCGAAAAACGTGTTGCAGCAAGAGAAGGACGCTTCACCGCTACTGCTTCACTGCCTGTCGCGCGTGC
>DATIPO010000325.1:0-31527 GCA_035471925.1 Acidobacteriota bacterium | reverse complement strand
TTCGCCAGCAGGGTTGGCGGCGGTGTATTTTTGCGGCGGTCAGAGGCGGCGGCTTGGGCTAAGCTTCGGCGAAGAAGTCGACGGCGAAGTCGAGGCCGGTGACGGCGCCTTTGACGCCGCTGAGGACGCCCGAGAGGGCTTTGCCGCTTCCGCCCAGCACCTTGAGGAGGGCTTTGCTCTCGGGTTCAGGAGTGAGCTTGGAGGCGCCCGAGCAGGCACCGCCGATGAAGCTGAGAATGCTGCCGAATAAGACCAGGATCTCGGTCGTGGTGACCATCGACTTTTCATGCTCGTCCTGGATGTCCGAAGTGTCGAGCTTGTAGCCGATGACGATGATCTGGAGGATCAGGCGGGCCAAGCCCTCGGCAATGCCGACCGCTCCCAGGACCTTGGCCACCTGGGCTTGCGACTGTGCCGGAGCGAAGACCGTAATTCCGTGGCGTGCCGCACTCAGGGCCTGGGTGCCCCAGATGCCCACGCGGAAAGGAGTGGCTTCGTCGCGGCGCTTGGCAGGAAGGGGAATGGTCAGGGCCAGCCGCAGGACGGAAAAGACCAGAATGGCAGTGTCCAGCTTAAGGTTCTTGCTCAATTGCTCGCTTGTGAGCTCGCCCTGGTATTGGCCGATGAAGTTATATTCCTCGTCCTGGGCCAAGCCCAGCCCCGCCTCGATGAGCAGGCAAATGCCTCCGCCGATGCTTCCGTAGTCGTCGTAGAATTCCACCAAGTCGTTGGGTTTCATCGCTTGCTCCTCTGTTATCCGACCGCCGGGAGGGCCTGGAAGAGTTGCTCGTATTGGGCCTCGCGCCCCGACTGGATGCCCGATCCGAAGGGGGCTTCGCCGTAGATGGCTTTGCAGATCCAAGTGGTGGGAATAGCCACCAAAAAGGCCAGGGCATTGAGCAGACTCAGCTTGGCGTAGGGGGCGCTGAGGGAATCCTTCTGGCTGTAGATGCCTTCGTAGAGTCCGCTGATGACGGGGATATCAAGGGACTGGTTGATGGCCTGCTTGATGGCCTTGACCAAGTCGCGCAGCAGCTCCAAGAAGGCCCGCGCCAGGTTCTGCAGCGAACGCAGCAGCCCGACCAGCACGTCGGTTCCCAAAGCGGCCAGGACTTGCTCGGGGGTCAACGTGCCGTCCTGGAAGGCGAAGGCCACGTCCTTGACGATTTCCTGCATGGTCTGGTCGACGATGGCCACGAATCCTGTCAAGGCCTTCTCGAAAAAAGCCATGATGGCATCGCCTCCGCCGGGCGTGGGAGGGCCTCCCGATTGGGTGAAGCCTCCGTGCAGGACCTGATATTGGGGCCAGCTTCCCATGGGCGTCTGCCCGAAGTTGCCCATCGGGACCTTGCCCTCGGCGGCCGCCTGCACCGACCCGGTGTGCAGTTGCCGGACCTTGCTGGGGAAAACGTCGGGCTTGAGTTCTTTGACGTCGCTGATGACCCGCTCAAAGAATCGGTCGACGTCCTGGCTGAAGCGGTCGAGTCCCCCCGCCCCGTAGTCGAGGACGCGGTTGACCATGTCGACCATGACCTGCTGGGTGGCTTTGATCTCATCCCAGTTGAAGAGCTGGCCCAGCCAGCGCATGATGTCATTGAGGTCGATGTGCAGGACTTCCTGCAGGAACCAGGCCATGGCCTCCAGCACCTGTCCGATCGACTGAAGGACGAACTCGAAGATCTTGCCCGCCACCTCGAAGACCACCTGCAACAGTTTCTTTCCCCCTTCGACCAGCACCTGAAAGGCCACTTCGCCCACACGTTTGAGTCCCTGGGCCAGCGATTCCAGGAAGTCGCCGAAGTGGGCCTGCCCCTTAGCCTTGCCCGAGGCCTGGATTCCCTGTCCGGCGCGGTAGCCGGGACGTCCCTGCGAATCGAACTGCACGCTCCAGGCATAGCCCGAATCGAGAGCGTCGGCGGGCACGGGCTGGCCGACCCGGTAACCCACTCCGGCCGGAACCAGCTTGCCTCCCATGTCGCTGAGCTGAGAAAGCACCTGCGCCGACTGATTGAGCGTCTGGTCGTCCACCGATTGACGCAGGACCGGCTTGCCGTCGCGGTCGGTGGCCTTCTTAAGGTCGGCCCCGCTGCGGACTTCCGACAAGCCCTTGAAGATCTTCTGGGCCGGATTCACGGTCAGCTTGGCAGGCAGGAAGTCAGCCTCCACAAAGAGCACCGGCGTCTGGATGTTGTCGGCCCTCTGCATGACGGTGATGCCTCCCTGCACGTCGGGCGTCACCTCGGCGCAGGTTTCGGGATTGATGCTGTAGGTGGAGCCGTTGACGGTGGCCCGGATCCAATCCGAGGACGTCACCTTGACCTTGCCCATGAGGACGGGCATTCCCGCCTCGTCGCGGAAGCGGATGACGGTGGTGTAGGCCTCGAATTCCTCGGCTCCCCGGGTGTTCTCCAGAGGGACGCTGCTTTCCTGCCAGGTGGTGGTGAAAGGGTCCTGCCACAGGTGGATCAGCTCATCGTCGCCCGAGACCGCCAGCAGCAGTTCGTTGGTGATCTTGCCCCGGTTGCGGATGGCCGACATCTGGGTCACGCCATTGCGCAAGGGGAGGGGAGCCGTCCAATTCATCTCCTGGTCCTGCTGGCTTCCCAGGACGTACTGCAGCACCCGGCTCTTCTCTTCCACAACCCACAGGGCCACGTGTTTCTCGTCCTGCTCGACGTGCAGGGCCTTGGCTTGTCCCAGTTCTTGGGATGGGGCGATGACTTGGGGCGGCTTGCCCGTGCGCGATTCGGCGAAGCGGTAAAGGCCTTGGCCGGCAGCGTAGAGGTCGAAGGAGAGATCCTCGTCGCCGTCGAACCAGTCATCATCGTCGTCGTCCTCTTCAAAAAAGCTGCGCGGCGGCAGGGCCTCGATGCAGGTCAGACCGGCGCCCGAAGGTACAGGGAAGTCGTAGCTGACGCTTCCCGGCTTTCTGCTGTCGGGCAGCGAGGTGAAGATCAGACTCGATCCGGCGGCGGTGCGGTAGAGTCCGTAGACGCCCCGCACGCCCTGGACGCTGCCCAGGCTCATGTCCAGGGCTTCCACGGCGTTTTCCGGCAGCGGGTAGGGATTCCACACCCAGGACGTGTCTTTGACGTCGGCATTAACGGTAAAGTACTCGGCCTTCTCACCCCGCTGGACGGAAACCACGCAAAGCGGCGCGCCTTGGCCGTCGTCGTTGGTCCCCAGCAGGATCTGGGTCACGCGGACGGCCCCTTCGCTGAAAGGACGCGCCTTCCACCCCGGCTTGCCCGAGAACCAAGCCGACTTGGGGGCGTTGGGCAGATCGTCGGTCAAGTAGAGCTTCTGGTCGCCCTCCTGTCCCGACTTGTGGACGGAGGCCGCCAAACGGATGGTGCCGTCCTTTTGCTGCGAGGCCTGGAACGACGCCACGCGCATTCCGCTGCCTAGTGAAGCTGACAGGCTCACCTGCTTCCAGCCGCTGGAGGAGTCGGGCGACTGATAGGTCAAACTGAGCTGCCCGTTGCCGCCGATCGTGAAGATCAGCGGATTGCCGTCACCGTCCTGCAGCATGCGCAGAGCCCGCTGGCCGGCCAGGGCGCTGGTGGCGGTGTAGTTGTTCATCAATTCGCTGTCCACGGTCATGGAAATGCGCTTTTGAGCCATGAGACTTTCCCGTTCTAGTTCTGGGCCTTGATGGTGACGTCGAAGACCAGGTTTTGATCGTCGTCGAAGCGGGCGTTCTTAAAGAAAAACTGCTCCCCGCCCGGCAATAGGAAGCTCTCGGAGAGCTGTTTGCTGAGATTGACCTGGGCCCTGCCGGTGAGTGCGCGCAGGTAATTCAGTACGTTGGTCATTCCGCCCTCCAGGCGGGAGCCGATGTCATTCCCTCCCAACTCGTTGAAAAGATCGATGAGAAGCCCGTTCTTTTCTCCGGTGCAGGCGGCATTGGGACTGTTGAGATCAGCCTGGAAGGAGAGCCGCCCGTCGGTCCCGGCGATGATGGCGATCCGGCCGTGCAAAGGCAGGCTGCAGGTGCTCCACCACAGCCCGCCTCCAAGCGCCTTGCGTTCCACCTGGATCAGTTCATACCATTGGCCGTCCAGCTTGACGATGGCTTTGGTGGTCTTGTCCGAGCCCGACTCGAAGCCGGTGTCGACCCAGAAGTCGGAGGTCTGGATCTTCAGCCATTCATAGCGGTCGATGCCCTTCCACTGTTCTTCTTCATCTTCCTCGTAGCTTTGGATCCCCCAGTGTCCCGTCCCGTCCACGTCCAGAAAACGGAAGGGCCGGTTGCCCAAGGCCAAAGAGTTGCGGATCTGGGGAAGCAGCCAGTCCTGTAAAATAAGCCTCCAACTGATGGTCAAGCGGCCGTCGCCCTCACCGCCGCCAGCCCACTTGCGGTCGAAACTCCGTGCCTCGGGAAGCCGGCTCTGTCCCTTGCGCATCAGCAGCAAATCCAGGCTGCCGGCCTTGCCGCCGCCCGGGGGTTGGACGGAGTAGACGCCCTTGCCGGGCACAAAGGTGGGCTGGTGTCCTTGCTGACTGTGTTCCAGATCCTCCACGAAGAAGGAAAGAGAGTAGGTGTTCTCCCAACTGCGCAGAGCGCTGAAGTACTGGGAGAAGGCCTTGTGCAGCCCCACCGACGTCAGCGCCTCCCGGGTGGCGCCCTCATGAGAGGAGCGTCCCGCGTCGAACGAATCAGTGCTGGAATGCTCAAAATCGAGCATGACGTTGCGGACGGCGGCCGTCCGGTCCCGGGCTTTCAGCCGCAGGATCTCGCGCACCTCGTCGCTGATGCCCTCCATCTTGTCGATCTCTGCTTCGCTCAGGTCTTCTGAGCGCAGCCGGATGGGATACGCGAACGACCAGTTCTTGTAGCCTCGTCCCTTGAGCTTGATGCGGTCCAGGTTGATCAGCATCCACACCATCTCGGCCGCGGCCCCCTCCAACTCGATCTGAGGGGCCGTCATGGTGGCCTCGAATTCGTGCTCGGGTAATTGAATTCGATGATGCCGGCGCACGTCCTTGGAAGAGAGAAAATGGAAGGTGCTTTGCAAGGCCCGGTTCATCGCTCCTGTCCCCAGAGCCAGAATCAGCTCGAAGCCCTTCATGGGGTCTGAGTGGCGTGTCTCATCTCGTACCCTGAAACCGGGTTTCGCAGGATAGCCCATGTTTGATTCTCCCCGTTTCGTTCTCTGCAATTGTTGATGTTGCGATGGATCTTACAACCCCCCAGGTCCGCTGACAAGACCTCGCCTAGAATGGATATCTATAGCCCGCTCTTACCGGTGCCCTCTTAGGCTTACCGGTCTTGGGCGGTGAGGCTTAGGGACTCCCAGCGGGAGCGGAGCATGTGGGAGGCGAACTCGGTCAATCCCCAGGCGATCAGGAGAGAGAACAGGGTCCAGATCAGAAGAGCGGTCCAAGCCAGGGCAAGGTTTTTCCAGAAGAGAATACCCACGGCGAAGAGGGCCAAAGGAGGGCCCAGCGAGGGGCCGATGAGCAGGACGCCGATGAAAGCGGCGGTGGGATGAGGATTGCCTTTCTTTCCCCATTGGCCCAAGTCGGCGCCATGGGGAAGAAAGATCGACAGCAGGGAAGCGGCCGGTCCCAGCAGCAGAAAGGCGGAGAGGGTGATGACGGGAACGGCCAACCACATGAAAATGTTGCCGGAGGGGTTGAAGATGACGGCTCCCAGCAGTCCTCCCAGCAGGGTGAGGAAGACCAGGAAGCCGTTGGCCGCCAGCTTGCCCAGGACGATGTGGCGGGGCGTCAGGGGCGAGAGGAACTGCAGCGTCAGTCCGCTGCGGTCGATTCCGAACTGATTGAAGAGCACCTGCTGGGAGTTGAGCAAGGCAAGGGCCGCCGCCAACATCGCCAAGACGACGCCCGTGCTGACCGGCACTTCGTTCCTCCAGCGCTCCTCCAACGCGCTCGACAGGGCCAGGCCAACGATGGGCAGCGTAATGGGCATGAGGAAGATGGCCAGGCGGATGCGCGCCGTGCGCAAGAAGCTGCGGGCGCTGGCCCAGGCCACTCCGGCAATCTGGGGCGGGACGCCGGGGATGTTGAGGCTGCGTGACTGCCTCTTTTGGCGCGATCGGCGAGGACTGCTGCTCTCAGGACTGGAGAGCAATTGATTGAAGGCCTTCCAACTGAGTCCGTAGAGCAGGGAACCGGCCAGCAGCAGAATCACAGGCGAGGTCAGCGCCATCAGGTGTCTTCCGGCCAGCGAGAAGCGCACCGAATTGACGAAGAATTCAGAGGGCGCGATGCTGACGGCAGCTTGAAGGACGGCCAACAAGCGCGCCTCGCCCTCCTTGGACTCGACGTCGCCGATCAGCAATTGAGGCGTCACGGCCAGCAAGACCATGATGACGACGGCCACCGAGGTCACCCACTCGGCCCTGCGGCGGTCGCGGAAAAGCAGTTGCAGCAGCGAGCCGGCGGCTGCCGTCAGGCAAATCAGGAGGCCCAGGAAAGTCAGTCCGGCCAGGAAGGTAATGAGGGCGGCCAGGGTGCGTCCGCCCACGGCCATTCCCAGGGGGAAGGCGATGAGAACGCCTGAGACGATGGCGATGACCGGATCGCCGATGCCCGAAAGCACCTGCACCCGGTGCAGCAGGCCATAGGGAATGGGGAGCAGGAGGAGTCGTCGCGAGGTGGAGGTCTCACCCTTCATCGTGCTGACCAAGGGAGAAATGATAACCAGGAAGGTGGCAACTCCAAGAGGAATGCGCAGCGGCAGGCCGTTGGCCAACAATTCGCCCTGAGAAGCCATATAATAGCCTCCCACGAAGGCCGCAATTGTCAGGCCCAGCGCCAGCGGAATGAGCAGGATGGCCAGCAGGAGGGGCGCCGATGCTTCGGCGAAGCGCGAGATGAAGGTGGCCGTGTCGCGGCGGAATCCGCTGCGCACGGTATTGACCAGCACCCGCACCCGCATCCACACGAAGATCCTGACCCACCTGATCATGTGTTGAGCCACTCCAGGTCCTGCATGTCGACTTCGTGGGCGCCCACCAAGTCGAGGAAGATTTGCTCCAATGATTTGCCCTGGCGGCCTTCTTGAAGGTGTTTGAGGGGGCCCTGAGCCACCAAGCGGCCCTGGTGGATGACTCCGATGTGGTCGCACAGGCTTTCCACCACTTCCAGGATGTGGGAGGTGAGGAAGATGGTGCGTCCGCCGTGGACGAAGCGGGCTAACAGAGACTTGATCTGGCGCGAGGCCACAGCGTCGATGCCTTCGAAGGGTTCGTCCAAGAAGAGGACGCGCGGTGAAGGCAGCAGGGCCGCCGCCAGAGCCAGCTTTTTGCGCATGCCGTGGGAGTAGTCGGTGACAATGTCTCCGGCCGCCTCTTGCAGCGCCATCAGCCCCAGCAACTCTTCGGAGCGCGATTTGAGAGCCGCGTCTTCGAGTCCGTGGACTTGCCCCACGAAGGTCAGGGTCTCACGCCCCGTGAGGCGCTCGAAGAGGGCCAAGTCCTCAGGCACGACGCCTACCCGGCGCTTCACCTCGACAGGGTCTTTGAGCGGGTCGAGCCCCAGGATGCTCATGCTCCCCGCGGTGGGCTTGAGCAGTCCGGTCAGACACTTGATGGTGGTCGACTTGCCGGCCCCGTTAGGTCCCAAGAAACCGTAGAAGCTCCCCTGGGGGACCCGCAGGTCAATCCCGTCCACCGCCACCGTCTTGCCGAAGGTGCGGCGCAGTCCTTGTGTTTCGAGCGCGTTCTCCATGGAGTACACGAGTTTCCAGAAACTGGGCCCCGAGGTCAAGGCCTATCTCAGTTGGAAGGGTGGACGGCTGCTGGAGCAGGGACCAGTCGTCGCTGGACGGCGGCTTGGCGGAGTTCCTCGCGGAAGTCGGGGTGGGCAATGGCGGTGAGCTCCTGGGCCCGCTGGCGCAGGTTTTTGCCGAACAGGGACGCCACTCCGTGCTCCGTGACCACGTAGTCGACGTCAGCTCGGGTGGTGACCACTCCGGCACCCGGCTTGAGCTGGGGCCAGATGCGCGAAACCGTCCCCTGGCGGGCCGTGGAGGGCAGGGCGATGACCGGCTTGCCTCCCTTGGAGCGGCGCGCCCCGCGGATGAAGTCGAGTTGGCCGCCGAAGCCGGAGTAGATGCGCGTCCCCATGGAGTCGGAGCAGACTTGTCCCGTGAGATCGACCTCCACCGCCGAGTTGACGGCCACCAGCCGGTCGTTCTGGGAGACGACATAGGGATCGTTGGTGTACTCGGTAGGATGGAACTCGAAGAGCGGATTGTTGTCGAGGAAGCCGTAGAGGCGCTTGCTGCCCAGCGCGAAGGTGGAGACCACCTTGTCGCGGTGGAGACTCTTGCGCGATCCGGTGACCACGCCGGCCTCGACCGCCTCCATCACGCCGTCGGACACCATCTCGGTGTGGATGCCCAAGTCCTTCTTGTCCATGAGGGCTTCCAGAGTGGCGTCGGGGATGGCGCCGATGCCCAGTTGCAGCGTGTCTCCGTCCTCCACAAGACCGGCCACATTGGCCCCGATCTGACGTTCCACCTCACCGATTTCATGGCGGGGCAGCTCGGGCAGGGCCTGGGAATGCTCGACTACGTGGTCGACGCGGGACGCGTGGACAAAGCAGTTGCCCAACGTCCGAGGCATCTGATCGTTGACCAGGGCGATGATGACCGAGGATCGGATGGCGGCCATGGAGGCCAGGCATTCCACGCCCAAACTCATGAATCCATAGCGGTCGGGAGGCGATGTCTGGATCAAGGCCGCTTTCAAGGGGATGATGTCCTGAGTAAAAAGGCGCGGGATGTCGTGCAGGTGGATGGGAATGTAGTCGGCGCGTCCTTCATTGACGGCTTGCCGGTCGGCAGGACCCACGAACAGCGCATTGTGGCGGAAGGTCTGCTCCCGTTCCTGGGTGGCCAGGCGGTCATGCCCCAGCAGCAGGACGTGGATGACGGAGATGTCCTCCAACTCGGGCGCCCGCTCGGCTAGCGCGTCCAGCAGGAGATAGGGGGTGGCCGCGTTGCCGCTCACGTAAACGGTATCTCCCGATTCAATGCAGGCCACCGCCTCTTCGGCGCTCTTGGCCCTTTGCCGGTAAACTTGTGTCCAATCCTTCATGGCTCTCTTGGCTGCTGCCCTTTCGGCCTCCATAATAGTTTATCGAGCCGACGAAACGATAGCGAGAGAGGTCGTGATGAAAGTTCAATTCTGTGGCGCGGCCCGGACGGTGACCGGTTCGATGCATTTGGTGACCCTGCAAGACGGGCGGCGCCTGCTGCTCGACTGCGGACTTTTCCAGGGCCGCCGCAAGGAAGCCGACCAAATCAACCGCGAGTTCGCCTTCGACCCGGCCTCGCTGGACGCGGTGCTGCTTTCTCATGCCCACATCGATCATTCCGGCAATCTCCCCAACCTGTGGAAGCAGGGATTCCGGGGCAAGGTCTGGTGCACCCATGCCACCCGTTCGCTGTGCGAGCTGATGCTCAAAGACAGCGCCTTCATTCAGGAAAAGGACATCGAGTTCGTCAACAAGCGCCGCCGCCGCAAGGGTCAGGCGCCCAAGCAGCCGCTCTATAAGCTGGCCGATGCCGAGGGAGTCTTGGAGCATTTCATCGGGGTCAGCTACCGCGGTCCCTTTGAACCGCTGCCCGGCGTCAGCGTCGAATACCGCGACGCCGGACACATTCTGGGCTCGGCGACCATGGTGCTGACCGTGCAGGAGGAGGGCCAAACCAAGCGTCTCGGGTTCACGGGCGACGTGGGACGTCCTGACCGGCCCATCCTGCGCGATCCCCAGCCCATGCCCGAATGCGACTGGCTCATCAGCGAGTCGACTTATGGAGGCGAGACCCATCCGCACAGCCAGTCGGCGAAGGAGTTGTTGGCAGACGTCATCAGACGCACTTGCCGGCGCGGCGGCAAAGTCATCATCCCGGCCTTCGCCGTGGGACGCACTCAGGAGATCGTCTACGGCCTCAATCAGCTCTGGAATGCCGGACGCCTTCCCCGCGTCCCCGTCTTCGTCGATTCGCCCTTGGCCGTCAACGTCACCAGCGTCTATCGGACCCATCCCGAGTGCTACGATCAGAAGCTGCTCGATTTGCTGCTCGACGACGACGACCCCTTCGGCTTCCGCTGCCTGCGCTATGTCCGCAAGGTCGAACAGTCCAAGGCGCTCAACGCCATGCACGTCCCCATGGTGGTCATCTCGGCCTCCGGCATGTGCGAGGCGGGACGCGTCCTGCACCATCTGCGCAACAACATTGAAGATCCCCGGACCTGCATCCTCATCGTGGGCTACAATGCCCCCAACACCCTGGGGCGCCGGCTAGTGGAGCGCCAGCCCCGCGTGCGCATCTTCGGAGAGAGCTTTAATCGGCGGGCCGAAGTGGAGGTCATCAACTCCTATTCGGCTCATGCCGACCAGCCCGAACTGCTCGACTTTCTCTCCTCGCATGACCCTGCACGACTTAAGAAGCTCTTTCTGGTGCACGGCGACTACGACCGCCAGCAGGTCCTGGCTAAGGCCCTGAAGCAGAACGGCTTCAGGCACATCACCATCCCCTCGCGTTTGGACCAAACCGAGCTTTGAGGATGGACCGGCCGATCCCGTCCAATCAACGCTGGTGCCCGCCCTGCGGGCCGAGTGAGAACGGCGGTATTAAGGCCGAGCCTCACTCCACAACCGCGACGGTTGCTTTGTATCTCGTTCGCGCTTTGATAAACGTAGGCTAGATAGATCCATCACCGCTCGTTGAACATCTGAGCGGCGTTGATAATCTAATAGACGGGACACAATCATGAAAACAAATACTTTATCCCCTCGCTATATGCTGACCATCACAATGTTGCTTTGCGGCCTCTTTTCCACCCTCCGGGGGCAGGAACCGCAGGCGCAAACTCGCGCAGAATCGGATCAGGTTATCCGGGTCCAGGTCGAGACCGTTCCCTTAAGCGTGACGGTCGTCGACAACCAGGGAAATCCGATTCTGGACCTCAAGCCCGAGGACTTCGAAGTCAGGGTCGACGGCAAGAAGGTCAATCTTTTGAATTTTTCGCTGGTGTCGCTGGGTCAACCGACGCAGGAGTTCGAGTCCGCCGATGGGAGATCTCCTGATTCTCCCCAGACCGTCGCCGCCTCGGAATCTGCCGACCCCGGCTCGACTCCAACCCAACAGGTACAATCCGATTCCCGAGCCATGATCATCCTGCTGGGCCGCGGCCGCCGTTATTTCAACGGCGTGCAAGCCATCTCTGACTGGATCAAGAACCAAGTCCGTCCCGGAGACCGCTTGGCCATCTTGATGCTCAACCGGCTTTCTGACTTGACCAGCGACCATGACAAGATTCTGGGTTTTTTGGAGCGTTACGATAAGTTTCACCAGAAACTCGAAACCGAGTTCGAGCGCATGAACTCCATTTTGCCGCTGGCCAGAGATCTCTTTGAGAGCATGAGCAAGTGCAGGGTTCCAAACCGTGTAGTCGATTGGGTGGACGAGCTCTTTCGAGAGTCGGAGCTTGCATCTCAACGGATCATTCCCTCCATCCATCTTCGCCCCGCGGCATCTCGAGCCGACTACGGTCTTCGCAGAGGCTCTTTCGGTTTGCAGGGCGATACCGACTCGTTCGCGCTGCAGCGGTCGCTTGAGGCCCGTCAGAGCGGGACGGCCGCCGCTGAAACTGACCGGTTGGAGTTTGAGCAGGAAGAACAAATCGCCCGTTCAGGTCTGCCAAAACCCGTTTACAATTTCCGGCGCGGCATGGCCATGATGGACATCTGCGGCATCTCGGCCGCCATCGAGCATCTGCGGTTCATGGAAGGCGAGAAGGCCGTCGTTTACTTCAATGCCGGGGGATTGCTGACGGCCACCGAAAGGGACTCCAGAATGATTCGCTCGGCCAGCAGCGCGCGTGTGCGCATTTTCGCCATCCAAAACGCGGGTTTCGGTTTTCATTTTGGCGAGAACGCCATTCTCACGGGAGGCGTTAATCCGCGAGGCCTGATTACGGGATCTGAGTTCGTCAAAACCAGGAGCCCGCACATTTTCAGCGGACGCACGGACCAAGTCCTCATGCTGGGCGCTCTGGAACAGATGGCCGAAGGCAGCGGAGGAAAGGCATTTCTCACTAAGCGTCCCGAAGTGGCTCTGCGGGAAGTGGACACGCTGACCAGTTCCTACTACCTGCTGGGATTCGAACCGGCTCAAGACTACAATGGCCAGTTTCGCAAGATCGAGGTCAAGGTCAAGCGCAAGGGCGCCCGAGTGCAGCACCGGCGTGGATTCTACGCCGAGCCTCCGCCGACGTCTGAAGAACTCAAGAGCCAATTGGTGCGTTCCCGAATCACCAACGCGGCCTATCATCCCGACTTCGTGAATGACCTGCGCTTCGAATTCGAACTGGGCCGAAGGGATGATCAGGCCAAGCCCTCCTCTTCCCGCCAGGATCAGTCCGACCAAGACGTTGAAGGTGCCGGCCAAGTCCGCCTGCGGTTCGCCATGACCCCCCCGGACTCGATATTCTCCAAGGCCGACGAAGCGGGACAGGAGGAGCGGACCACAGGCGAACTCATGATCGGCTATTTCGTCCTCTCGCCCAAGACCGAGCGGGCCTGGATGTCGTTCGACCGCATCGGCTTCAAGCTTGATGAACAGCAACTGGAGCAACTGCGCCAAGACGGATTCGAACTCCAGAAGTCCTTCGACGTCCCCGAGGAATTCACCAGCGGGGTATTCAAAGTCGTGGTCTACGACCCCAAGAGCGACCGCTTGGGAAGTGCCGCCACCGCTTTCGAGCGGGAATAGGACCGGGCCGCTGTATGCTAAAATTCCCGCATGGCCGTGCTTAAGGACCTTCAGATCGCCAAGCGCCTCTTCGTCAAGGGCGGACTGCCGGTCAATCTGATCTTCTTCGTGACCTCCAAGTGCAATCTGCTCTGCAAGCACTGCTTTTACTGGGACGAACTGAACAAGAAGTTCGGCGAGCTGACCTTTGAGGAAATCGAAAAGGTGGCCCGCAGCTTGCCCAATCTGCTTTCCTTGTCGCTGACCGGAGGCGAACCGTACCTGCGGCCCGACTTGCCCGAGATTGCCCAGGCTTTCGAGCGCCACTCGGGCGTGCGCAACATCCAGATTCCCTCCAATGGACTGCTGGTCGACAAGACGCTGCAGCGGGCTGAAGCCCTGCTCAAGAAGGTGAAAAAGGCCCGGGTGGCCACGGGAGTTTCGCTGGATGGGCCGGAAGACATCCACAACACCGTGCGCGACAATCCCCGCAGTTTCAAAAAGGCTCTGCAAACGCTGCGGGGACTCAAGGAGCTCAAGCCCCATTTTCCCAACCTTTCGGTGGGAGTGGCCTTGACGGTTTCGGCCGCCAACCAAGACCGCTTGGAGGAATTCTACCGCTATGTCGACCAGGAACTGCGTCCCGACGCCATCACCATCACACTGACGCGCGGCAATCCCATCGACGGATCCCTCAAGGAAGTCGATCTCGGCCGCTACCGCGACTTCGCCCGCCGCGTCATCCGCTACCGGCGGGAAAACCGCCTCACCGATTCCTGGATGGACCGCATCGTGATCGCCAAGGAGGAGGAAACCTACCGCCTCATCGACGAGGCTGCCGAAGCCCAAACGCGCATCTCGCCCTGCTATGGCGGCGAACTGATCGGCATCCTCTCGGAGACCGGCAAGGTCTATGTCTGCGAGACCTTGGACAAAGAGATGGGGAACGTCCGCGACTTTGACTGCGATTTCGCCGACCTGTGGCGCTCGCCTCAAGCCGAAAAGGCCCGCCGCTATCAAAAAGACTTAGCCTGCCAGTGCACCTACGAATGCGCCATGAGCGTCAACACCCTCTTCAACCCCCGCCGCGCCCTGCGAATCCTCTACAACGCCGTCTAGGGCCAACTGCGGCCAACAGGTTTACCCCCATGTCAGGTTTCAGCGGCCAGGGTCAGATGTCCACAATGCTCTCGACCGTATGACACATCTAGGCGAGCGAGGCGGTGGCAACCTCTGCAAAGCTGCTTGCGGGGCGAAAGTCCCCTACAGCCGAACCGGCTTTTGACCGATATATGGGACGGGAACCGACAGGCTCCCGCGGCCGATTCCTGGTTGAGGTAGGGAAGGAGTGCCGGGCAGCCTGTCGGTATGCCTTCAGATACTAGCATGCTCAGGACGTGACGAGTCCCGAATTCTTCCCCAAGGGGCTTAGATGCCTCGCGTGGGGGCTTCAATCCTTGATCCGCGTGTGATTCAAGGGTGAGGATTGCGGGCTAGGAACCATTTGGTGGCCAACCATTTCACACGCGGGCAGAAGCTCGCGAACCTGGTCAACGGCCTCACATGCCCTAGGCGGTATGAGACTGCTCGCTAGCCGTGGGCAAACCGCCTCATTCCGCCGAGAGCGTTAAGGCAACTAACCGGGGCGGCTGGAACTTGACTCCTGCCCGAACTTGCCGGCCGCCTTCCGGCCCTAATCCTCAAGCTTGGGAAAGGCCTGGGGCGGACGTCGGTGGTGAGTGGCCTGTTCGTAGGCGTAGGCGATTCTGAAGATGGTTCCTTCATCGTAGCGACGGGCCAGGATCTGCAATCCAGCAGGGAGATTGCCGTAGCTGTAGCCCATGGGGACGCTGGCGGCCGGCATTCCTGTGGCCGGAGCCACAAGCTGGCTGTTGTCGCCCTTGTACTCCTCGCGGGGCTTGTCGAGGTGGGCAGGAGGGTTGGTCCAAGTAGGGTACACCAGAACCTCGACGTCGGCCGAGTCCATGGCGGCGGTGACGGCATCTAGAAAAGCCTTGCGCCTTGGATTCTGCAGGTAGGGCAGGCAAGGCGGCTCCCAATCTTGGGGTGCCGCCTCCAGGGGCTTGTCGCCGAAGTATTCGAGGATGCCCTTGACATACTCCGAGTGTTGTCCCGATTCGTAGACCTCCATGACGTCCCGGATTGGCGCCGCATCGCCCAGCGATTGCAGGTAGACATGCATGTCGTAGCGGAAGCGGGCGCAGAATCCGCGGTCTTCCATGTGATTTTCCCAGTCCTCAATCTCGACCGGATCGACGATTTCGGCTCCAGCGGCGTGCATGTCCTCAAGGGCCTGGTTGAAGAGCGCCGTCACCTCAGGATCGGCGTCGTCGGTGTCGACCAGGACGCGCAGCACGCCGATGCGTGCGCCTCGAAGTCCGTCCTCTTGCAGGAAGGGAAGGTAATCGGCTCGGACTACGCCCTCCTCGGTGAAGGGGTCGTTTGGGTCATGTCCGGCAACCACGTTGAAGATGCGGACGGCGTCTTCCACGCTGCGAGCCATGGGTCCGGCGATGTCGCGGTCAAAAGCCAGCGGGATCACGCCGTCGCGGCTGGTCAGTCCGATAGTGGAGCGGATGCCGAAGAGCGCCAGGTGAGAGGAAGGTCCGCGAATGGAATTGCCGGTGTCGCTCCCCAATCCCGCCACGCCGAAGCTGGCCGCCACCCCTGAAGCGGTTCCTCCCGAAGATCCCGCCGGTACGCGGTCGAGGGCGTAGGCGTTGGCTGTGATTCCGTAAGACGAGCTCTCGGTTCGGCGCGGACTGAAGGCCCATTCGGCCATGTTGGTCTTGGCCACGATGACGGCGTCGGCCTCGCGGATGCGGCGGACCATGAAGGCGTCGTCCGGCGGATAGCTGTCCCTGAGGGCGATGGAACCGCCGGTGGTGGGCAGGTCGTGGGTGTCGAAGTTGTCCTTGACGAGCAGGGGCGCACAGAAGAGCGGCCCCAGATCCTGCCCTCGCGCCAGCGCGGCGTCGAGTTCCTCGGCGCGCTGGATGGCGTTGGGGTTGACCACCGTGATGGCGTTCAGTCCCGTCGGCTTGTCGTAGGCTTCGATGCGGTCCAGATGAGCCTGCACGACCTGCTGGCAGGTGGCGCGTCCCGCCCTGAGCGCTTCCTGGATCTCCGCGATACTGCTCTCAACCACGTCGAAGGGTTGAGGCGGCGGCTCCGAGGTGCAGGACGTGAGTCCCAAACCAAGTGCCAAGCTGAAAGCTGCCCGCGGCAGCCAACTTGGGATTCCCATCCAAGTCCTCCCCTGTACGGTGAGCTTTATCCCGCAGTTTCAAGTCAGAGGATACAGGTTTCGCTGCCCGCAGGCGAAGCGGAATCATCGCTAGGCAGAGACCGAGCGGGCGATTTTTGCGAGCTTCCCCAGGCGGGCATCGGCTCCCCCCCCATGCTAAACGGCGCGGAGCGGATGTCTTGCTGGAGTGATGGATGCCTAAAGGCGCCTTTCGCAGATTGCAGGCCGAGCAGCATGGCAGCTATCCGTGCACCGTGCTGACCTTGGAGTCAGGGGTGGCGGATGAGGTCGTAGTGGGAATCGCGGATTTCCTTCAGTTGCCCCCGGATGTCCTGGTTGGAGAAGCCATAGAGTTGCAGCACTGACCTGAGGAGTTGGAGGTTGACTTCGAATTCCTCCGAGGCCACTTCGTGGGCGCCCAGTTGGTAGAGCTCTTCGATTTCGGCCGAGAACTTGGTTCGCACCAGGGTCTTGGCCTGGGGATTGAGGTGCTTGGCTTGAGCCACGGCTCTCTGGTGGGAATAGGGATCGGCGAAGGTGACGACCACAGCCCGGGCGCGTTCGATGTCGGCATGGCGAAGGACTTCAGGATCGGTGACGTCGCCGTAAAAGATGGTCTCGCCCTTTTGGCGCTCGCTGCGCACGGTGCGCAGGTTGGTTTCCAGGACCAGGTGGGGAATCTCATTCTTCTTGAGCAGCCGGGCCAGGGCCCGCCCGCCTATGCCGAAGCCGGCGATGATGACGTGGTTGTCGAGCTGGCGGCAGGCTTCGTCCAGCGGCGCGAATTTGCGGGCCCTTTGCAGGCGGTCGGCCAAGCGGATGAAGCGTCGGCTGGCTGCGGTTCGGTGGGCGATCCAAAAGAGTCCCGGCGTCAAGATCATGGTGGTGACCGCCGAGGTGATGAGCGTCTGGTACCAAGCGTCCGGCAGCAGGCTGACCTTGGATGAGGCCTCCAGCAGGATGAAGCTGAATTCGCCGATCTGGGCCAGCGACAGTCCGCTCAGAAGGGCCACCTGAGGCGGCAGCCGGGTGATGAGGATGGCCACCATGGCCAGCAGTCCCTTGCCGACCACAATGGCGGCTATGACGCCGGCCACCTTGGGCAGATTGGCGGCGAGAAACTGCAAGTCGACAAGCATGCCGATGGAGATGAAGAAAAGACTGTTGAGTCCGTCGCGAATGGGCCGGACGTCGGAGAAGATCTTGTGGGCGAACTCCGACTCGGAAAGCACCAATCCGGCCAGGAACCCGCCCAGCGCCAGCGAGAACCCGGCGTTGGAGAGCAGCCAGGCGGTGGAGAAGAGGATCCACAGCGAGCCCACCACGAAGAGTTCCTGCGAGCGTGTCCCCACCAGGCGGTCGAGCAGGGGAGGGAAGATGATGCGGGCTACCAGGATCGTGGCCACGATGACCAGCGCGGCTTTGCCTAAGGCCCAGATCACCGGCATCCATGCGAACTGGGGTGCCGCCAGCAGTGGCACCAGCACCATCATGGGAACCACGCAAAGGTCCTGAAAGATGAGGATGCCCAGGCAAACGCGTCCGTGGATCGAGCCCATCTCGCCCCGCTCCAACAGCAGCTTGAGGATGATGGCGGTGCTGGAGAGAGCCGCCACGAATCCCAGAAACACTCCCTGATTGGCGGGCAACCCGAACAGCACCGCGGTGCCGGCTACAGCTCCCGCTGTCAGGACCACCTGGGCCGTCCCCGTGCCGAAGACGATGGCCCGCATCTTGAACAGCTTGTTGAGCGAGAACTCCAGCCCCAGCGAGAAAAGCAGCAGCATCACGCCGATCTCGGCCAAGGCGTGGACCGTCTCCTCTTCGCCGATCAGCCCCAGGCCATAGGGCCCGACGATGATTCCCGTGGCCAGGAATCCGATCAAGGGCGACTGGCGCAGGTGGTGAAAGACGAACACCACCGCCGTCCCCACCCCGAAAATCACCACTAAGTCATAGATGATGTGCAGCAGATGCTCCATGGCCGCATGATAGCGGATTCAGCGGAACTGTCCCTTTCGAGGTCAAGTGCTTATCGTGATCCTAGAGTTGTACTGGATGAAGAGGCGATCTCGATTTGTCCAAATTGCTCCATCTCAGATCCTCCTTTTTGGCAAGCTGGCATCGCTTCAGCATTACAGTTCCAAAGGCCGTGCAAGTCTCACTTTCCAGTGCCGTCATCAACGCTCTCGGAGGCAAGCGGTTGACAGATCGAATCATTTCTTTTAAATTGTTGAAGTATTCGCCAAGGTGAGGAGAACGGAGAAGGGCATCATGTGGACGGATCTGGGCCTGGCTCTCAGGCGCATGCGGCGGACTCCCGGCGTGACCTTGGCGGGCGCGCTGACTTTGGCCTTGGGAATCGGCATCTCGGCGGCGGTGTTCAGCGTTGTTGAATCGACTCTCTTGCGCCAGCTTCCTTTCCAGGATCCCGACTCTCTGGTGATGGTGTGGAATCGCCAGAAGGCGCAGGTCGACCGGGCCAACTTGCTCTCCGGGCCCAACGTGGTCGACCTGCGCCAGCGCTCACGCACCCTCGAGGGAGTGGCAGCCATGGGCGAGGTGATCGTTGCCCCAGTTCTGGGAACAGAGACACCCACCTTCGCGCGCCAAGCTCAGGTAACCGCCAACTTCTTTCAGGTGCTGGGCGTCAAGCCTTTGTTGGGGCGGATGCTGGAGCCGGGCGACGGGGCCCCGCTGCCCCAAAACGCGACCACCCCTCCGCCGCGTCCCGTCGTGATCAGCTATGACTACTGGCAGCGCATGTTGGGGGGGATGCGCTCCGTTGTGGGGCTACGCATCCGCTCCTTCACCACGGACAATGTGATCGTCGGCGTATTGCCCCAGGACTTTCAGGTCATTTTTCCGGCCGAAGCGGTGGTGGGTGAGGACTTGGGCGCGGGCATCGACCTGTGGACGCCCTTCCGGTCCGACCTCAGCCAGTGGAACCGCGAAAGCCGCGGTTTGCGCGTGGTGGGACGCCTGGCATCCGGCGCCTCCCTCTCCGACGTGGGCGGCGAATTGGAGGCCATCGCGGCCCAATTGCGGGCTCAGCACGAGCCCTATGAGGAGCGCGGATTCGCCCTTGAGGCCAAGGCCTGGACCAGCCAGAGCACGCAACATTTGCGTCCTCTCCTGGCCCTGCTGGCGGCGGCGGTTGGATGCGTCCTGCTGGTTTCTTGCGTCAACGTGGCCGGACTTCTGCTTGCCCGCATGACGGCCCGTCGGCGCGAACTCAACGTCCGTTCGGCTCTGGGCGCCGGTTCCGGCCGTCTGATTCGCTTGGCTTTGGCCGAGAGCTTGGCCCTGGCCTTGCTGGGAGGCGCGGCTGGAGTCGTCCTGGCCGTGGCCGCCATGCGGCTGCTGGCCTGGCTGCGTCCGGGGGGACTACCGCAAGCCGCCGACCTTAGCCTCAATCCCGCGGTCTTGGGCTTTTCGCTGCTGCTGTGCATGGTGAGCGCTTTGCTGGCCGGCTGGGTACCTGCCCTCAAAGCCGCTCGAGAAAGCAAACGTCCTTCCTTCAACGTGCGGGAAGCGTCGGCCTCGCGCAACCAGCGCCGCACCCAGGACGCGCTGGCCGCCTTGCAGGTGGCCCTCACCCTGGTGCTTCTGATCGGCGCCGGACTGGCCCTGCGCAGCTTTATGCGCTTGCAGGACGTACCCTTGGGGTTCGACGCGAGCAATGTGATCACGGCCGACATCTCCACCATCGCCGGAGGACCCGACCGCAGTCTCCCCAATCCCGGCCGCCGCTGGTACCGCAAGCGCCGCAACCTTGAGGCTCAGCTCCACCGCAACCTCAACCAAGTGCCCGGCGTAGAAGCCGCCGGAGCCGTCTTTCCGGTCCCGCTCAACGGCGTCTATGCGCGCACCTGCTCCTTCAGGCTGCCAGGAGGCGATGACGCAGATACGGCCGGGGTGGCCTATTTCCGCAACGTCTGGCCGGGCTATTTCTCCAGTCTGGGAATTCCGATGCAGGATGGACGCGACTTCGATCTGCGCGACGACCAACCCAACGCGCCCGAGTGGCCGCCGCCCGAGGGAGAGGAGCGCAGCGACCGTCCGACTGTGGTTATCGACCGGCAACTGGCCGAACGCTTGTGGCCCGGCGAGAGTCCGGTGGGCAAACGCCTTACCTACAACATCTATGCCAATGTTCCCCATGAAGCCGAAGTCATCGGCGTGGTGCCCTTCGTCCCTCAGAGCGGACTTGTGGACTCCATGCCGACCCTCTACATCCCGCGCTCCTACTACCGGTCGATGGAGCTGGCACTGACTGTCAAGGTGACCCGCGACACTCCCGAGCAGCGCCGCCGCTTGACTCGGGCTATTCACGGCGTGCTGCCCGACAGTCCTGTGCTGTGGCGTCCGCTTTCTGGATACGTGGACAAGGCTCAGGCGCCGGCCCGCTTCATCCTCACCTTGCTCTCGGTCTTCGCCGCCACCGCCGTGTTGCTGGCTTCGGTCGGACTTTACGGCGCCCTCTCCCTGATGGTCCGCCAGCGCACCTCGGAAATCGGCGTACGCATGGCATTGGGAGCCCGCGGCGGAGTCATCCTGGGGCTGGTCCTTTCCCGAGGCCTGGCTTTGGCCGCCGTCGGCATCTTGGTGGGCGGAATCGCTTCACTGGGCGTGACCCGTTTTCTCTCGGCTCACCTGCACGGAGTCTCTCCCACCGACCCGGCGACCTTCGCCGCCACGGCGCTGCTCTTGATCGCCGTCTGCGCTCTGGCCGGCTATCTGCCCGCCCGCAGGGCCTCGACCCTTCATCCGACCGAGGCCCTGCGAACGGATTAGCGGAAGAGCGGCTCCAGGCTAATCGCTCCCCTCAGAAGCGAAGAGCCTCTGCTCGATGCCCGCATCCAGGGTCTTGCCGATGCGGTCCAGGCTCTCCTGGAGGTGAGCCCGAGTCATGGCGTCGACCGAACGGGAAAGGGCGCGGTTGATTGCTCCCTGGAGCTGCACGAGATTGGCCCGCGCCAGGGCGATGGCATCCCCCGGCAGGTCCTCGTCGGGTTGCAGGACCATCTGGGTCAGGTAGCGCAGATGCTCACGCTGCAGGTTTCGGCGAAAGCTGTGGATGTTCTCCGAAGACTCCAACTCCGTCCAGATCCCCTGCTGGATACCCTGGAAGAGGTCGACCAATGTGAAGCGCTCCTCTCCCTCGGGGATCATGAGCTGGAGGTCGAGGATTCGGCTGAGCTTGAGCGGGTCGTAGAGATCGCTCAGGATTTCCCCTTGGATTCCCAGGACCGCGTCGTGCAAGGGATAGTCGAGGCGGTCGGCCCGGAAGGCGCTGCCTTCGAAGTCGCGATGACGCTGGAACTGCAGCTTCCTGAGCAGGTTGTGGGCCGGCAGGAAGGTTTGGGCCGGCCAGATTTCCTCCTGTAGAAAGCGCATAGCCCGCCGCTGTTCAGCCGCCGGCACCGGGACGTAGGGCAGTCGTCCTTGAGGATCGCCGAAGTGGTCGCGGTTGTGGTAGATGCCCCCGATGTACTTCATGGCCACGTGAGCACCTCTGAAGTAGGGTGTGAAGGAGCCGCCGAAAGCCCTGCGCAGGACATGATAGCTGTCGCCCTCACGCAGCAGCCGGCTCTCCATGTTGGTCCACAGCTCGCGCACGATCTTGTACTCGTGGCTGAACCACTCCATCGGGTCGGCGGCGAAATCGTAGCGGGTGTTGCGGGGGTCGAGGGCCTTGGGACTGAGTCCGGCGTCCTCGTCGGTGGCGTAGGGCAGCAGCGGATCGCCGCCGCGGGAGGCGATCTGGTTGAGCTCGTCGAGCTCGTCCTCGGGCGAGTCGGCGCCGGGGATGGGCTTGTAGCCGTACTCGATGGCCCAGTGGTCATAGCTGCCGACCACGGTGGGGAAGTAGTCGCCCTGCTCCTCGCCCGGCAAGGCGATCACAGGCGGGTTGTAGTCCATTACGGAAGCGGCCAGTCCTGTTTGGCGGGTGGCTTCGGTGTCGGAGAGCTGGTCGAGTCCGTGGATGATGCTGGCCCGGAAGTTGTGACGCAGCCCCAGGGTGTGACCCACTTCGTGAGCCAGCAGTTCCATGGTGTACTGGCGGACGAATTCCTCCTCTTGTCCCGCGTCCCAGCTCGGACGCGAGGAGAGCACGTCGTAAGCCATGGAGACCTTTTCGGCCAGTCCCTGGCCATAGTCGCACAGGTGGCGTCCGTCGCCGGGAGCTGAGAAGCCGTCAAGCTGCAAAGACTCCTGCTTGAGCCGCTGCATGGCTTGGACGGGGTGCACGTAGAGCTCGTAGCGCCGCCGCGCCCCCAGCCTGAGGATGCCTTCGCTGATGCCGATGTCGGCATCGATGAGCTGGCCCGTGTAGGGATTGCTGTGAGAAGGTCCGATGGCGAAGCTGGCGTCGTAGCCGATCATCCAGCGGATCGTGTTGTAGCGGATATCGGCCGGATCCCAATCGGCGTCGTCAGGCTGCTGCTTGACCACCACGGCGTTCCTGAATCCGGCTCGTTCGAAGGCGTCGTTCCAGAGCAGGATGCCGTCGCGCATCGCATCCCTGTACTTGTGAGGGATGGAGTTTTCCAGCCAATAGACGATGGGCTCCACCGGCTCGGAGACCTCCGCCTGGGGATCTTTCTTCTTCAGGTTCCACCGCGCGATGTAGCGGACGTAGGGGGTTTCGGGCTGGTCGTCGGTGTAGTCCATGTGCATGTCGACGAAATAGCCCACCCGGTCGTCGCTGATGCGCGGCATGTAGTCGTTTTCCGGCAGTTCCACCAGGCTGTAGCGGAAGCGTAGGCTGAGCGAGCGCGGATCGGGCAGCGTAACCGAGCTCCGCTTGACTTCGCTGGCCTGAAAGTTCATCGAGGCCCCGATCTCGGTGTTCTTGGGAAAGGACTTGAGGAAGACGAAGCCGCTGTCGTCCTTGTTGAGCTTGTAACCGGTGTTGTAGCGGGCCTTGAGTCCCTGGCCCATGCCGTGCAGATCTCGGGAGAGCAGAAGCTCGTTGAGATCGACCAGGACGCTCTCGCGTTCAGGATGCGGTTGGCTGAGCACCTTGGCCGAGGCCATCACCGAATCGGAGAAGGAGTGTTCGACGGCCTTGGCCGCCGGCGAGCCCGGATCGGCCCGGAAGCGGACATTCTTTTGCACCAGTTGGACACGCTTGCCGAAGCGGCGCCATTGGAAGACATACTGCTCCCGCATGATGGTGCCGTAGAGCCCGCGCTCGCCCGTCGCCTGCTCGGTCTTAGCCGAGTAAAGGTAGTCCTTGTCGAATTGATCAGGAGCGATTTCGATCAGAGCCTTGTTCTCGTCCTGGTTGCGGTAGAGGTTGAACAGGCCTTCGATGCGCTCCATGTCTGCGACCGCGTCGTCAAAGGACTTCTCTTTGTCCTTCTTTTCCTTCTCATCCTTTTCGCCGTTCTGATCTTCGGACTTGTCCTCCTTGGCCTTTTCCTCTTGACTCGGCGGCGTTTCCGGCTCCTGAGGAGCCCAAGGAGAGGCCGCTCCGAGCGCTTGGCTCAAGCCGACCATGGCGCAGAGCGCCAGGAACAGCATCAAGGTGAGCGGTTTTCGAGGCATTGCAGGTTTCATGACGAATCCCCTTTCCTTCAATGGTGTGGATTTGACGAGTGAGACGAGCGCGACACGGTTTCTATTGCATAAGGGCCGCGCTGGAGCATGCCGGTCCAGGCAGTCCAACAGGCGGAGTCCGCCCGCAAACCTGGACCTCTGACTTCCCGCCTGAGCAAACATTTGCGAACCCCAAGGAATAATCGCTGGGTGCTTTGTCTACTTGGACGAAAGCCGCCCCTCACCGGTTGACATTTTTTTTCTGATCGCCAAGTGGTTCTTTTCTGATCGCCAGGTGTTCGGATTCGGACACCGAGGTGCGTCATTCGGACACCAAAGCGCCTCGACGGTCCTTCCTGCGGCTGAACAAAGGGGGCTGGGAGGCGACAGCGAATGGCACTGGGCATGCATCCTTGCTGGGGTATCGGTTCACTATCGTGGTAGGAGGACAACGTGAATTTTCGCCATCGGCTGCGGTCATTGCTTCGCCGCCCGGGCTTGGCCGCGGCCACCGTGGCCATGCTGGCCATCGGCATCGGAGCCAGTACCGCCATTTACAGCGTCGTTTATCATCTCGTCTTGCAGCCCTTGCCCGTGGAGGATCCCCACGATCTTGTGCGCATCATGAAGACGCGCGAGGGCATGGGCTTCTGGATGGCCCTCGACGCCGAGGACGTGAGGGCCATCAGCCAAGCGACCCAAATCGTCTCAATGCTGGAGTTCACCAGCGAGGAGTTCGTCTCCCTGTCGGGCGATCATCCCCAAAACGTCCTGGCCAGCCTGGTTTCCGACAACTTCTTCAGCTTCACGGGCACGGTGCCCCAACTGGGACGGCCTTTCGAGAGCGCCGATTGGACCTCGGCCGGACGACCTCCGGTGATCCTTTCCCATCAGATGTGGAGTTCGCGGTTCGGCCAGTCTGAGGGCGTGCTGGGCCAGGTTCTGGAGTTAGACGGAAACGACTACGAGATCGTGGGCGTCATGCCATTCGGCTTCGGCTTCCCCTTCACCAATGTCGACGTGTGGACTCCTCTCGACTACGAATCCGGCCAGGCGCCAAAGTATCTCAATGTGTTGGGCCGATTGGCGCCCGGGGTGGGCAAGGAGCAGGCCCAAGCCGAAATCGACGGCATTCTGGCTGGCCTGAGCGGTCAGGAGAAGCCTTGGACCAGCCGCATGATGACTCTCAGCGAGATGCTGGGAAAGCGCACCGAGCAGGCCCTCTGGCTCTTGCTGGCGGCGGTGGGCCTGGTCCTGCTGATCGCCTGCGCCAATGCCGCCAACCTGATTTTCGTCCACGGCAACAGCCGCGCGGGACAGACGGCCGTTCAGCAGGCGCTGGGCGCCGGACGGGGACGGCTGATCCGCGGCATCCTGGGCGAGAGCTTGGCACTCAGCGTTGCCGGCGGCACCGGCGGATTGCTGTTGGCCTTCTGGGGACTGGACTTGATCCGCGCTTTACGGCCCGAGAACCTGAGCGAGTTGGCTTCCGTCCGCCTCGACGGTCCGATCTTGGCTTTTTGCCTGCTCTTGTCGCTGGGCTCTGGATTGGTGGCCGGACTGATACCGGCTCTCAAACTTTCCCGCGCCGACTTCACTGGGCTGCTGCGCACCCGTTCTTCCCGCCACTTCTCCGCGGGCGACTTGACGGCGCGTCGCCTCCTGGTGGTGGTTGAGATGGCACTGTGCACCGTCCTGCTTGTGGGTGCTGGCCTGCTGATCAGGAGCTTTGACCAAGTCAGCAGCACTGATCCCGGTTATCGGGCCGAAGGGCTGCTGGCCGCTCGTCTGACCCTGCCTAAGGACCGTTATCCCGAGCAGCGCCAACGCGAGATCTTCTTCAGCGAATTGCGCCAGCGCTGCGCGGCATTGCCCGGCGTCAGCGAAGCGGCCGTCGGGCTGACGCTCCCCTCTCAGATGGGCGTGACGGGTGGATCGCTGCAAATCCAAGGCCGGGAAGCCCTGGAATCAGCCCCGTCTTTCGCCATCACAACAGCCGGACCGGACTACTTCAGAGTTACCGGAGTGCCGCTGCTGGCGGGGCGGACCTTTGCCTCAGTCTCCGAGGAGGATGTCGTAATCGTCAACCAAGCCGTCCAGCGCCGCTACTTCCCCGAGGATGGAGCCGTTGGCCAGAAAATACGTCTGGGTCAGGACCAGACTTGGGCCACCATCATCGGAGTCGCCGGCGACGTCCGCGCTTTCGGCTTGCGCAGCGGGGACGATCCCGTCCAGCTCTATTTCCCGCTGGGCCAGTTCAGTCTGACGTCCGCGACTTTGATTGCCAGAAGCGGGCAAGACTTGACCGCCCTGGCTGAAAGCATCCCCGGCCTGGTGACTTCGCTTGATCCCCGCCTGCCCGTCCAGAACATCTCAACGGCTCGCCAGACGCTCTCCGGGTCGATCGCCCGGGAGCGCTTCAGTACTGTCCTCTTTGCTCTTTTCGCGGCGGCCGGAGTGGCTCTGGCGGCCATCGGGCTCTATGGAATGCTTTCTTTTCTCGTCCAAGAGAGGAGGAGGGAGTTCGGCATCCGAATGGCTCTCGGCGCTCCCCGGCGCAGGATTCTGACCGCCGTGTTGCGCGGCAGCCTTCTCTTGGGCGGCATTGGGCTGGCGCTGGGTTTGCTGGGCTCTTACTGGTTCAACCGCCTGCTGGCCAGCCAACTGGGGGCCATCTCGGCCAATGATCCAGCGGCGCTGGTGGGAGCTGCGCTGCTGCTGGCCGCCATCACGGTTGCCGCTTCTCTGGTCCCCGCCGCCCGTGCCACCCGCATTGACCCCGGCACGGCTCTGCGGACCGACTGATCAGCGCCCGAACCCAGTCCGGGCTTCACACAAGGCAGCCAATCCTCCTCCTTCGCCCAGGCGACAGTAAGCGAGCGGGGATAGTCTTGAAAGTCAAGATCCGGGTCGCTGGGAAGGGAGCGGCAACCAGAACGACCGCTGCCAGGTGGAATTGCGTCAGGGATTTGGCTAAATCTTGCTCTCAGCCAGTGCGGCCCGTCAAGAGTTTTGAGCCAGCCCGTGGCGCTATTGCACGCTTTCAGCGTTAGGCAACCTCGCCGCCTCAACCCAGGGTGGCGCCTCCCTCTCGCTGCGCTCGACGCTGGCTGACTCTGGGCTGGCTTATGGCTCGCTTACAGCGAGCCCGGAATCCACTTCCGCACAATCCCTAAGGAGCCACTAGGGCAGCAGGCCCGACAGCCAGTGCATGACGTTGAGCAGGAACTGGGCGTTGTCCGGAGCGTGAGGCGAGTTCATTCCCATGGTATTGCCGGAGCCCGAGATTTGAGCCGTGAACATGGCTGCTTCCCCGAAAAAAGCCGCACGGCCCTGCCCATAGGGCATGACCAGTCCCTGGTACCAGCCTTCGACGTCAACACGCGGCGTATCCTCCTCGAATTTGGCCGGGATTTCGGTCATCAATGAAATGATCGAGGGTCCGAAGGTGAGCAGGGGCGTGCCTTGATCGGCCTGGAAAGCCTGTCCGGTAAAAGTAGCCACGACAGTGACCCTCTCGGACGCGTTTCGGCCCTCGGTGATGGGGTGGCTGCCCAGGACGCCGTCCGCCGATTCCCCTGAGCCGTCGGGCCTGAACTTCAGTGGCGGACGGTTGCGCGAGCGGTCTGCGCGGACTGCGTAACCGTTGTTGAAGCGCACCCCGAAGGCCGCTGCCAGGTTCTCGGCGGCTGCCGGCAAAGGCATGTGGTCGGCGATCAACAGAAGCGAGCCTCCTTCCTCCACCCAGCGCCGCACGGCCTCTACTTCTGCATCTTCGAAGGCCGGATAAGTCGGGTTGGGCCAGTCCTCCCATTGGGCGTCTTTCTCCGACAGAGCGTTGGAGATGACCAAAATCTGACCCTTTTCCAAAGCCGCCTTGTCGAATTTGGCCTCGTTGGACTCCACGACGTACCCGTCGCTTCGCAACAGGTCGGCGAAGGCCTGATAGCGCCCATCAGCGGTGTGGAAGTTGTGGTGGGCCGCATCCACCAGTACAACCGGCCCTTGCCCTTCCCCGTAGGCGGGATTCTCAGCCTCGATCGAAAACTCCGAATCGGCCCGCTGCCCCGAGGAGCAGGCCCAAGCCAGGAGGCAAAGCAAAAGGACGAAACCCGATCTGAGCGCGGGCCAGAGCGAAGCGGAAACATCGCGGCTTAAGTTTTCATTGGTGTGCTGCAAGACCTACCCCCCGTCCATTCTGATGGGACGGGCCGTCGCCCGCCCAAGCTCGGTTCTCGTCCGCCCCGCCTACTGACTTGAATCCTGGGTCGCGAGTTCACTTGTTTTTCTACCCCAGATGCTTCGATTGCCGACTTGAGCATCATAGACTGTTAGGGAGACAAGCATGGAGGAAACCCAAGATGAACATCGAAGCTCAAGACAAGCGCGCTGACTTGGCGGGCCCTGGAATCGGAACTTACCAAGAGGTTGAGGCCGCATTGCCCGATGACTACAACCCCCTCCTCCCGCCCATGGAGCGCATGAAGGCCCTTTTCGCCATCAAGCAATATATTGAAGAGAATCTCTGCAAGGAATTAAACCTGCAGATGGTTCAGGTTCCTTTGATCGTCGACCATGATAGCGGGGTCAACGACTATCTCGACCGCGATGGGTCGCGGACGCCGGTTGAATTCCCCTGCGGACTGGGACTCGAAAAGCCCATCCGGGCCCAGGTGGTGCAGGCTGCCACCAAGTGGAAGCGCATGGCCCTGCGCCAATTCGGATGTGCTCTCGGCGAAGGAATCTGCACCGACATGAAGGCCGTCCGCAAGGATTACTTTCTTGACCACGTCACCAGGCTATCCTCAACGATCAGATTCCCCTGAGCATCGGAGGCGGCATCGGCCAATCCCGCACATACATGTACCTGCTGCGCACCGCCCACCTGGGTGAAGTCAGCGTCTCCGTCTGGCCCCAGCAGCTCAAGGAGATCTGCGCCAAGAGAAACATCCACGTGCTGGAGTGATCGGGGACCGCACGAGGTCAAGCGTGCTCTCAGCTAAAACGCCGACGTCACCTGTGGGCCGGTAGAAAGGGTGCGAGATGCTTATGCCGCCAAGGTATCGTGCGGGTTTTTTCATTATCGTCAAGCAGGACTATGTTGAACAGTCTGGCTAGCTAAGCTAGAACTCCGAAAACGTTCGCGACAAGCACGAAGAGGCCATCTAGAGGATCCTGTAGGCTTCGCGGCGATGCCCTATCTTGACGACGATGACTGCGAGCTTGTCGTTTTCGATCTCGTAGAGTATGCGGTATTTCCCTTGGCGAATGCGGTAGCGGTCACGCCCCGAAAGCTTACGGCAGCCTCGTGGCCGCGGATCTTCGGCCAGCCGCTCGATACGGGCCACGATCCGCCGCCGTTCCTTCTTCTGCGGGATGGACTCCAAATCCTTCTGAGCGGAAGGCTTGATATAGACCCTAAATCTTGCCACGTCGCTTCAAGTCCTTGACGACATCCTCGAAGGGCAAGTTTGGCTCATGACCTCGATCCTCGAAGGCCGCCAGGTCTTCCGCATCCTCAGCTAGGCTGAATCGAACGGCCTCATTGACGAGGTCCGATACGCTGCGCTCCGTTTCCGCTGCCTTCAGGCGCAAAGCCCGGTGCAGGGAGACATCGAAATAAACGGTTGCCCGCTTGCTGCTCTGTCCCATGAACTTAGTTTAGCGCTAAAACGTCACAACGTCAAAGCGTCCCACAGCAGCCAGCCCTCGCGACAGCCGATCAGCATCTTGGGGGACTGCTGCCGTCGCATCAAGCTCTTCCTGATCGACGCCTACCCCACATTTCTGGTGAGTCGTCCGCAGTCGACTATCCGTGAGGAATGAGGGCTAGAAGAAAGGCTGTTGCTGCCTAGACCTGAATCACTTGCCTGCCCGCCCCCCTCAGCGGGGGGCGTTGGCGGGGATGGGGACGGTTTGGAAGAGCAACATGGGAACCAGCTCGGGACGCGTGCCGCGCAGGAAGAGCAAGGACGAAGGCTGTGAGCTTTCGATGCGGATGACGTCGCCGGTGAAGCCGATGAACTCGGCGTCCAGCACCGCCAAATGCTTGGCGCCGGGAGCCAGGGAGTCGTTCAGGGTGACGCGGCGGACTTCTTCTCCCGCGGCGGTGAGGAGGACGGCCTCGACTTGGGCCGGCTCCTCGCCCTGGTTGATGATCGACATCCCGTCGAAGACGTTTCTCCATTCTCCCGGATAGAGCAGGAATTCCGTGTCCACAATGTCGCTTTCGGGGGCGTGGGCGGTGGCGCCGCCGCCTTCCACGAAGCGGTATCCGGCCAAAACCGAGGTGCTGTCGGGCGCGCAGATGCCGAAGTGGCTGACCGGCTGCTGATCGAAGAGGTCCTGCGACAGGCGGATGTCGCTCTGTCCCGCGGGGACCTGGAAAGCGATTTCGAGCAGAAACTGACCTTGGTCGTCGAAAGCCGCCAGGGCAACATCGGCTGTCGCCGAGGGTCCGGGATGAGCGGTGAAGATGCGGGTTTCGAAGCCGACGCCTTCCGGCGTAACATGCGCGATCCAGCGCGAGGGATCGGTACAGGTGGCTGTCGTCCGCACCGAGATCTGTGTCTTTGCCGGGCTCGTGGAGGGCTCGGATCGGAAGGTCAGGCCCCGCAAGGAATGAGGCTCGGTACCCGAAAATGTAAGCGGAATGAGTTCGATGAAGTCGCGGCCACTGGGAGGAGGCTTGATGACTGAATGACCGGAGTGGAAGAGGCTCTCAAGCCGATTTGGGTCACCCAGACGGTTGCCGGAAAGAGCCAAAGCAGAGGCCACTCGACTTTTCGTGGTTTGCGGCGAAGTCAAGGTCGAGGCCGCCGGTCGCGAACCCGGGATTGCCGGCCCAGCCGCCTTGGCCGAAAGTGCCGCCGGGCCGTCGCTTTCACCCGGCACGGGGACGGTTTGGAAGAGCAGCACTTGGCCCGTGTCGGGACGGCTGCCGCGCAGAATCATGGGAGTGAAGGGCTGGTCCGATTCGAGGGCGATCATGTCGCCCTGTTGTCCGATGAACTGAGCGTCGATGACCGACAGGGCTTTGCCCAGGGGAGGCAGGTCCTCGGTCAGGCTGGCGCGGGCCACCTCGTCTCCCTGGGAGGTCAAAAGCACGGCTTCGATTGTGGAGGGCTGGTCGCCGCGGTTGATGGCCGCCAGTCCGTCGAAGACGATGTCGTACTCGCCGGGGAAGAAGAGGAAGCGGCGGGCGCTGAGGCCGGTCTCGGCCACGTGGGCGCTGGCAGCCGTGTCGGCCTTGAAGCGGTAGGCGGCGGACACCGCGGCTTCCGAGGGCGCGCAGATGCCCAGGTGGCTGACGTCCTCACCGGGAAAGATGTCGGTGCTGAGATCGATCAGGGTCCGGCCCGGCTCGACCATGCGGATCAACGAGGGCAGAGCGGTGCCGTCCTCAGAGTAGGGCACCAATTCGACTTCGGCGTCCTGGTCGCCGGGATTGGAGACCAGCACAGTGGTCGTGAACTCAACGTCGGCGGGTGTCACGTGGGGGATCCAGCGCTGGGGCGAGCAGGTGGGGCCGGGCGGGTCGATCTGGACGCGCCATGCGCCGCGTCCGTGGGTGAAGGCGAAGAGCAGCCGTGTGCCGTCCTCGCGCTCCACCATGTCGAAGGACTCGGTAACGGTGTTGGGGAAGCCGCTGGTTTCCACGGCCCAGGTCTGGCCGCCGTCCTCGGAGATGAAGACGCCCAAGTCGGTCCCCAGAAAGAGGCGTCCGGGCACTTGGGGATCGGGCAGGATGGAGTGGACGGGAATGTCGGGCAGCGCTCCGTCGCCCTCTCCCTCCAGCGGCTGCCAGGTGGCGCCCCAATCGGTCGACTTCCATACGTGGGTTCCGCCGAAGTTGGCGTAGGTAGCGTAGGCCGTGGCTTCCTGATGAGGATCGAAGGCCAGCCAAGTGACGAATCCGCCGCGGGGCTGGGCCGAGGGCCAAGGCGAGCCTGAAATCGTGCTCAGGGCCGATCCC
>DATIPO010000324.1:0-1898 GCA_035471925.1 Acidobacteriota bacterium | reverse complement strand
GGCTTCCGAGTCGTTCGCCGACATCTGACAGCCCGCGACCTCAGACGACTGTCTCCGGAGGTTGGGTTCGGGAGCCTGTAGTAGAATGACCGGAGAGGACAGCGAGATGGCCAAAACGAAAACAGAACCATCTCGATTCGGGTCAGCCCTGAGGCCGCCCGAGCTAACCAGACGGCAACCGCCGAACAAAAGCGCAAGCTAGAGGCTTGTTGAGCCTCAAGCTGAGTGAGGCGGCTCGCCGAAAGCGGTCTCTGGAAGAGATCATGAGCGAGATGAGCCGCAAAGCTCAAGAGCGGCGGGCCTGACTCCCGAAATCCTGCAGTCCTACTTGAAGAAATAGTAGGCCCCCGAAAGTGCGGGGGGAGAAACAGGAGTCTCTAATGGGTCAGCCAGTTGTGGACAGAGATAAGATTGTGGAGATCTGCAGGTCCAATGGTGCAACGCGGGTGGCCATGTTTGGGTCGTTCGCGCGCGGAGAAGCCCGTCCTGACAGCGACCTCGATCTCATTGTCCGTTTCGCCGAACCGACAAGTCTCCTCACCTTGGTCCGCATCGAACGAGAATTGTCGGAGGCCTTGTCCCGAGAGGTCGACCTGCTCACAGAGGCTGCCATCAGCCCCTACATGCGAGACCGTATCCTAGCAAACCTGCGGGTCCTCTATGAAGCGTGACGACAGTATCTATTTGCTCCATATTCTCGATGCCATCGAGACCATCGCTCAGTATCTAAGCGGTGTGAACCAACAAGAATTTCACGAATCCAAGCTGCTGCAGGATGGTGTCATTCGTCAGATTCAGATCATTGGTGAGGCCGCTAAGCGGATCTCAGCAGACTTGAGGAGCGGACACGCGAACATCCCTTGGCGGGATATCGCCGGAATGCGCGACAAGCTCGTGCACGACTATTTCGGCGTAGACGTGGAGACGGTTTGGTTGACTGCAAAAAGAGATCTTCCACCGTTACGAGGCCAGATCGCAGCTATTCTGCAAGAGTAGTAAGTCAGGTTAGCCATCGGGACGCCCTCTGTTGGGGAACTTAGTCAGACTTCGACAGGGTTTGGGAGAGGGTGGAGAGGTGGGTGGAGATTTCGTTGAGTTGGGAGACGACGCGGGTGACGGGGTCGTCGTCGGGGCCGCCTTGGGATTGGAGGCGGTTGAAGCGGTGTTTGATTTCACTCCAGCGGGCGGACTGGGAGTCGGTGAGGCGGTTGCGGAGTTCGGCCAGCTTGAGGAGGTTCGATTCGGCTCCCTTGGTCAGGGTCTGGGCTTCGCCGCGGTAGTGGTCGTCGATGTGGGCTTCCAGCTCCTCTTCGTTCATGACCGGGACCACGCGCTCGGCCAGCTTGTTCATGTTGCGGTAAGAGCCCTGCAGGCGGAAAGGCGGCTCCTTTCTGAAGTCCTCGGACTGGGAGGCCGAGTGGATGTAGGCCTGGTTGATCTTGAGCAGGGTGCCCTGGATGTGCATGAGTTTCTTGAGAACGGAGAGGATGTCTGCCAACTCCGCGGCCGAGTAGGCATGGGAGAGCTGATCGGCCTGGATTTCTTCGCCCTGGGCCATGCGCACCAGCTTGTAGATGTCTTCCTGCGAGCGGGAGGCGAGCTGGGCCAGCAGGGGATTGGAAGTGATGGAGTTCTCGATGTAGCTGAGGGCGAAGGCCTCGTCGCGCCCTTCCAGGATATCGCCCAGGTTGTAGATGTCGGCCCGGTTGGCCAGCATGTCGGGGATGCGAAAGCGCTCTCCCGACTCGGTGTAGGGATTTCCCGCCATGCACACGCAGAAGCGCTTGCCGCGCAGGTCATAGGTTCGGGTTTCGCCCTTCCACACGCCCTCCACGCGTCGCTGGGCGTCGCACAGGGAAATGAACTTCTGCAGGAATTCGGGATGGGTGTGCTGGATG
>DATIPO010000323.1:0-2796 GCA_035471925.1 Acidobacteriota bacterium | reverse complement strand
GCCGAAGAGGTCGAGCCCCTCTAGCCTCCTCGGGGGATGGAACCCTGGGCGTGCCACCGCTGTAGACATCGAACGCCGCGAGGGCCCTCACAGGCGCTTCCGACGCCCGATTTCGCGTTGACGAAGAGGGCTGGGAGCGCTACGTTCGTGGGCCCGCTTGGAAGGGCATCCGCCCTTCTCTCAGCGGCTGTTTTTTGACAATTCGGGAGTGAGTGGGGAAGTGGAGTAGCGAGCGTAGCCGTGCGCGGGCTGCGTGTGCGCCTGGTTTTGGGGTGTGCATGCGGTGTGGCGTACGGCGTCCGAGGCTGCAGGGCCTCTGTCGTGTGCTCTCGTGTGTTTTGTCGAGAGTGGCGATGGAGGGATCAAGCAGTAAGGGCGCACGGTGGATGCCTAGGCACAGGCCGGCGATGAAGGACGTGGCCAGCTGCGAAAAGCCGTGGGGAGCCGCACGCAGGCGTAGATCCACGGATATCCGAATGGGGCAACCCGGCCGGGGTGATGCCCGGTCATCGCGGGGGTGAACACATAGCCTCTGCGAAGCGAACCCGGGGAACTGAAACATCTCAGTACCTGGAGGAAGAAGAAACAAGCGAGTGATTCTCCTAGTAGCGGCGAGCGAACGGGGAAGGGTCCAAACCGCGGGAGCCGAGAAGGCGGCAGCCGTTGCTCTCGCGGGGTTGCAGGGCGGATCTGGAGGGGCCTGCCGGTCCCTCGGGTCTCACGCGACGGAAGCCGAACCCGGTTGGAAGGCCGGACCGAAGGGGGTGACAGTCCCGTAGGCGCAAGGTCGTGTGGGGTCTGGGGTTCGTACCTGAGTAGGCCGGGACACGAGCAATCCTGGTTGAAGCTGGCAGGACCATCTGCCAAGGCGAAATACGAGCCTGTGACCGATAGTGGACGAGTACCGTGAGGGAAAGGTGAAAAGCACGCCGGGAGGCGGGTGAAACAGATCTTGAAACCGTGCGCTTACAAGCGGTGGGAGGAGGACGTGCCGGCCTTCGGGTCGGGGGTCCTCTGACCGCGTGCCTTTTGCATTATGATCCGGCGAGTTCGTCCTCACTGGCGAGGTTAAGGGCTTCAGGTCCGGAGCCGCAGCGAAAGCGAGTCCGAACAGGGCGCAGAGTCGGTGGGGCGAGTACCCGAAACCAGAGTGATCTACCCATGGCCAGGCTGAAGCGAGGGTAAAGCCTCGTGGAGGGCCGTACCGATGTAGGTTGAAAACTGCTCGGATGAGCTGTGGGTAGGGGTGAAAGGCCAATCAAACCTGGAAATAGCTGGTTCTCCCCGAAAGGTATTTAGGTACTGCCTCTGGGCGTGAGACGACGGGAGGTAGAGCACTGGATGGGCTAGGGCCCTTGGCGGGGTACCAACCCCAACCAAACTCCGAATGCCCGTCGATCGGTCCCAGGGAGACAGTGTGCGGGCGATAATGTTCGTACGCGAGAGGGAAAGAACCCAGATCCTCGGCTAAGGTCCCCAAGTGTTGGCTAAGTGAGAAAGGATGTGGACTTGCACAGACATCTGGGAGGTTGGCTTAGAAGCAGCCATGCCTTGAAAGAGTGCGTAACAGCTCACCAGCCCAGCGAGTCTGCGCCGATAATGGTCGGGACTCAAGCCAACCACCGAAGCCAGGAGGCGGTCGTGTCGCTACGGCGACGCGGGCGTTGGTAGGGGAGCGTTCCCTGTGCACTGAAGCGGGGCCGGGAGGCCTGGGCTCGTTGGAGCCCTTAGCCCGTGGAGCGCAGGGAAGTGAGCATGCCGGAATGAGTACGCGATCAACGGGGTGAGAACCCCCGTCGCCGAATGCCCAAGGTTTCCTGAGCCATGTCGATCAGCTCAGGGTCAGTCGGTCCCTAAGGCGAGGCCGAGAGGCGTAGCCGATGGAAAACGGGTCAACATTCCCGTACCGGGGCCGCACCGTTCGAGTCCGAGGAGGGACGCAGGCGCGCAGGGTCCGTCGGGCTGTGGAGCCCGATGCAAGGCGGTAGGCCACCGACCGGGTGAGGCAAATCCCACCCGCGAGGCCGAGAGCCGACACCGAAGGGGGCTTCGGCCCCCGCAAAGGGACCCGAGGCATCCTGCCGAGAAAAGCTTCGCGGACGAGGTGCGTGTCGCCGACCGTACCGCAAACCGACACAGGTGGGCGAGGCGAGGAGCCTCAGGCGCTCGAGTGAGTCTTGGTCAAGGAACTCGGCAATCTGTCCCCGTAACTTCGGGAGAAGGGGAGCCCCCCGTAGGTGAAGCACTTCGCGTGCGGAGCCGAGAGGGGTCGCAGAGAATCGGTCCAGACGACTGTTTACTAAAAACACAGGTGTCTGCGAAGTCGCTGAGACGACGTATAGGCACTGACGCCTGCCCGGTGCCGGAAGGTTAAGCGGACGGGTTAGTCTTCTTCGGAAGGCGAAGCTCGGAAGCGAAGCCCCGGTAAACGGCGGCCGTAACTATAACGGTCCTAAGGTAGCGAAATTCCTTGTCGGGTAAGTTCCGACCTGCACGAATGGCGTAACGATCTGGACGCTGTCTCGACCAAGAGCTCGGCGAAATTGGAGTCTCGGTGAGGATACCGAGTACCCGCAGCAGGACAAAAAGACCCCGTGCACCTTTACTACACCCTGACATTGGGTCTGGGCACCGCCTGTGCAGGATAGGTGGGAGGCCGTGAACCGGGGGCGCCAGCCCTCGGGGAGCCGTCGGTGAAATACCACCCTTGCGATGTCGAGATTCTAACCTGGCGCCCTGAGCGGGCGTGGGGACCGTGTCAGGCGGGTAGTTTGACTGGGGCGGTCACCTCCCAAA
>DATIPO010000322.1:0-1849 GCA_035471925.1 Acidobacteriota bacterium | reverse complement strand
AATGACCATGATCAGAAACTTGTTACTTGCTGATGAGATACATGCAAGTTTTGTGTACGATGAATCAGGCGGCGATCCTGTCGGGGTGAATTCCATCGATGTATTTGACGCCGGCTAGTACGTCAACCAGTAGGCGCGAGCCGTTGAGCCGGCGCCACGTCTTCTCGGCACACTGCGCCAGGCGGAAGACCATCGTCAGCACGGTCTCGCGGGAGAAACAGCCGCGCACTTTCGCCGTGCGCAGCCGCACCGTCGCAAAGGTCGATTCGATCGGGTTGGTCGTGCGCAGGTGCCGCCAGTGCTCGGCCGGGAAGTCGTAGAAGGCCAGCAGCTGATCCCGGTCCTTGGCCAGGCAGGCGACCGCCTTCGGGTACTTGGCCTCATAGGCGGCGATGAAGAAGTCAAAGGCGTCTTCTGCCTTCTCTTTGGTCTGGGCCAGGTAGATCTCGTGCAGGCGCTGCTTCGCCTTTGGCTGTTGGGATTTCGGCAGCTTGTTGAGCACGTTGGCCGTCTTATGTACCCAACAACGCTGCTGACGCGTCGGGCTGTAGACCTCGTGCAAGGCGCCCCAAAAGCCGAGGGCTCCGTCGCCTACAGCCAGCTTCGGGGCTATCTTCAGTCCACGGCGTTTCAGGTCCAGCAGGAGCTCCCGCCAGGACTGCGTGGACTCGCGGTAGCCGTCCTCAAGGGCGACGAGTTCCTTACGGCCGTCCTTCGTGGCGCCGATGATCACGAGGATGCATTGGGCGTCCTGGTCCATGCGCACGGTGAAGTAGACGCCGTCGGCCCAGAAGTAGACGTACTCCTTCTTTGAGAGATCGCGCTGCCTCCAAGCGTCGTACTCCTGCTTCCAGACCGCCTTCAAGCGCGAGATCGTCGTCTGACTCAGCCCGGGGGCCTCCGTACCCAGCAGCGCCGCCAGGGCCTCGGAGAAATCTCCGGTGGAGACGCCCTTGAGATACAACCAGGGAATGAGCGCCTCCAGCCTGCGCGTCTTACGCATGTACTTGGGCAGGATCGAGGAGGTGAAGCGGATCTTCCGCTTGGCAGCCTTGTCGCGGTCACGAACCCGGGGGACTTTGACCGTGACCTCGCCGATGCCGGTCTGGACTGGCCGCTCAGGCAAGTAGCCGTTGCGGACCACGCGGCGACGTCCCTGCTCGTCCTTCAAGTGTGAGACGCTATCGAGCATCACCTCCAGTTCGACATGAATGGCCTCTTCGATCAGCTTGCGTGCCCCTCGGCGCAGCAGCTCGGAGAACGGGTCGTCGATCAGGGTGGTCGTAGAAGCCTGATGACTTTGAAGCGGGTGAACGTTATCCTGTGTCATGGTGGCGTATCCCTCCTTGGTTAAGGGCGATGATCTGGACAATCATCAGGATACGCCGCCTTCTTCATTGATGCCCGTACACAACTTCCGAATGTAACTCCTACAACATCGGCGCGCGGCAGTGTAGCAAACCACAACGGCATTGCCACCTCGGCCCGCGCAATAGCGCTCTCGGCCTGTTCGACGACAGCGTGCTCCGAACTGAACGGGTCGGCCAGGACGTTGTGTCGAAACCGATCAAGCAGCGTGTCGACGGGAAGGCCGTCGTAGTGCTGCCCGGCCCACGCTGCCAGTTCCTCGGTAAGTTCCTGCATCTGGCGCGTACCAATCTCCCATAACGCCTCGGGCGATAGGTCCAGCGTGGTCCAGCGCTCGACCTGATCCTTGTAGCATCGCCGTCCACCGGGTAGCGCACTGAGCCCGACGTCCTCCCGTGCTGCCGCCATGTATTCATCGCGAAGAAAAGCCTGAAACCGCCGGACCGCGGGAAGGACCCGCCCGTCTATCAGGTCGTCCCAC
>DATIPO010000321.1:0-1517 GCA_035471925.1 Acidobacteriota bacterium | reverse complement strand
GTCATCGGGCTGCTCATGAGGTGAGATCGAGGTCGGGCAGGCCTCGGATAGGGACGACGAGGTGGTTTTGTCCCCCTCATCCGGCTATTGCGGGGGCGGGAACCCGATATCCAGCCCGGAAGAGCTTCAGGATGTTGTTGGCGGTGCACGCGAGGGTCCACTCGCCCTTCGCCTTCTCATGACCCCGCAGCAGGAACTGCCGGAAGTCGAGCGGCCCTTTGAGCTGACCGAAGATGGGCTCCACGCTGGTCTTGCGTTTCCCATATTCGGCTCGGCCTCGCTTCGTGCGGAGCTTGCGGGCCATGAGCTCCTTTTGGCTGAGTCCCTTGGGGATCCGGCCCCTCGGTGAGCTCATCTCCCGCCAGTCGCTGTGGCGGATCTTCTTGGGAGCCACCAGTGCCTCGATGCCGGCTTCCTCCAGTCGCTCGATGTCTTCGTTGACCCAATAGCCTGCATCCGCGCTCACCACCTTCGGCCTCTCGCCTACCCGCTCCTCGACCTGCTCGACCATCGGCACCAGCTCTCTCTGGTCCGATGCCTTCTGAAGCACGTCGGCCGCCACGATCACCTGCGAGTCTCCATCCACTGCGGCCTGACAGTTGTAGGCCTGGATGAACGCCTTGTCGCTCGACAGCATGATCCGGCTCTCCGGATCGGTGAAGTTGCGTTGAGCCTTGGGCTCCGGCTCCTCCTCGCCCTTCGTCCGAGCCTCGGCCTCCAGGGCCGCCTTCGCCTCCCGGATCTTCTCCAGGCGGCGCTTCGGATCCCTCAGCTCCTCGGGTAGCTCGTCGCCCGTCTTGTCCGAGCCGTACAGCTCGTCCTCGGCCGCATCCGTGGCCTCGCACTCCTCGAACCATCGCCGGATCTGCTCGCGCCGCCGCTGCTCCTCCTGCTTCATCCGGGCGTAGCTCATCGCCTTGTGCTTGCTCGCGTTGGCCCGGACCTTCGTGCTGTCCACCGCCACGTGGCCCAGCTTCACGAGCCCCGCCTCCCGGCACAACTGCAGCACCTGATCGAAAAGTCCGTTCAGCGCCTTCAGGTGCCGGGCCCGGAACGCTGCGATGGTCCGGAAGTCCGGTTGCTGACCCGCCGCCAGGATCCGGAATGCCACATCCTCCTGGCACGCCCGCGCCAGCTTGCGCGAGCTCCGAACCCCTCGCGTGTAGCCGTACAGCAGGAGCTTCGTCATCAAAAGCGGATGATAAGGCGGATAGCCTCGCTCCTCGTCGTAGCTCGCGTAGATCGCTCTCAGATCCAGTGTCTCCACCAGGTCCGCCACGAAGTAGACCGCATGGTCCTTCGGCAGCCACTCCCGCAGCGACGGCGGCATCAACAACAACTGGTCCGGGCTGTACTCCCGAAACGTCTTCGCCACTCCGCCCGCCTCCTCTCAAAGGGTCGCCAGAAAATACGACCCCAACCGATCACTCGGACAGGCTCCTAGGCCGAGTTAGGCCTTGGTAGGTGGGCATTCTAACATGCGTTTGCTGCTGGCACGGAAGGACTTAGCAGGTCCG
>DATIPO010000320.1:0-6160 GCA_035471925.1 Acidobacteriota bacterium | reverse complement strand
AGGAATTGGCAACGGAACCATCCTCCCGTCGCGCAGGATTGGGCTAGGACCGCCGCCGTTCTCGGTGTCGAAACCCTTCTTGCTGAGGCTGAGCTTTGCATCCGGCATGTCATCAAGCTCCCGATCCTTGTCTAACGAAATATCTTGGTGGGTCCATATAATACCCTTGTGAGCTTGAGGAGCTATCGCACCCAAGTCTGTGGAGATCACATCTCGAGTTGGCATATTTTAGCTCAGCGATGATTACTAGGCAAGCGCCGAATTCCAGAGACCTTGAAGTAGCAGGGCCAGTCTTCCTGAGACAAGAGCCGCCCATGTGTGGATCATGTGAGGATTTGCGGATGAATCTGCCTACAAGGTGACAAATTCGCCCAAGGATTGCCACGCGCTAAGTGTCTTGTTTTCTTTGAGTTGCGTTCTGTGCGGGGTATCGGTGAAGCTCGGGGGTTCTGACTTGGAATCCGCAGGTCGCAGGTTCGAATCCTGCCGGGCGTGCCACCCTCCAAAGGTCCATTCCGGTCACATGGTTTACAGATTATTCTGAACACACATAGTTAACACTGTTCTGTCGGCGAAGGGATCCTCGGCCGGATCCACTCGGTCGCGCTCACCGTCGAAGAATCCCGGGTCGTAGTCGAGGAAGCTGACCAGCCAGATCCGGTCTTCAACCTTGCGCAGCCCGACGATCTGGCCCCCGAAGGCTCGCCCCAGGTTGATCTTGCGCCTGCCGAGACAGATCCTGCCGCAGCGTGTGACCCTGGCCGTTCGGTCATGGTAGGGGTATTCCGGCTCGGCTTCCGGCCGATAAACCCGGGCCGAGGGTGTATAGATCTCGGTCCGGGTATGCGCCGGCGAGCGCCTGGTGAGGCCGGCGCTGATTGTAACCCGGCGGAAGCCGTCAAACCTCTCCTACTGCTGCAGGAAGTTGAAGGAGGCCGGCTTGGTGGCTTCCTGCTTGAGCGCGAGGTGGATGCGTTCGTGGCGGCCGTTTTGCTGGGGCCGTCCGGGCTGGATGCGTTCGATTCTGATGCTCAGGCGTAGCCACCAGACCGACAGCTTGGTGAGCCCGAACAGGGCATTGGCCGAGGCGAAGGGCGTACAGTTGTCGGCGCGGATGGCCCGGGGCAGCCCGAACTCCCGGAATGCCCTGTCGAAGACGGCGAAGGCGGACTTCGAGCAGGTGGAGGCCAGGCCTTCGCAGGCCAGCAGATAGCGTGAGCGGTAGTCGCTGATGGTCAAAACCCGCTGCTTTCCTGAGTTTTTTCTAGTTTGCTGATTTGATGAAAGAAATGGGCCATCTCACTGTGAGAGACTGGCGTGTGAGACTCTGCCGATTCCCCTCTCGAAAATCGACATCGCCTCGCGCTGGCTGCGAGTTGAAGCCGAGGGACGCTGCGGACTGATCGAAGTCCTTTGCGTAGTCTTCACGCATGCTGCACGCTTGGTAGTCGATCTTGCTTCGAGCCCGGGCTGACCGACCATTGCGAACGCACAGGACAATCTGACCCCGACCGCAGGCCAAGTTCAACCTTCTCAAGCGCTCCATTCCTGGATTTGCAAGCCGACCCTGTAGACAGGTCGCGACGGCCTGGTGCTGCGGACGCAGACGGACGTCGTTGCATGCACTGGAGTCAGCTAAACGTCCCCGCTTCTGGGGACCTCTACTTGGTGAGGCCAACGCCCCGGCGACCAGCAGCGCGGAGGCGTCCGGCCCCTGCTGCATCGCCTTGTTAGCCGCCCTCTCGCTGCGTCTTGATATCGTCTATGATGTCCTTTACGGACATGCCCTGAAACAGTTGGTCGCGCTCTGCCGTGTAGTCGCCAGAACCTGCCCGATACTGATTCAGAAAGCGAATTGTATTGACTATGCCGATTTCCCGGATCAACGCGTCGGTAGCGCGTTGGTTGACCACCGAAATCGTCTGAATCTGCGCGGTCATTTGAGAACCTCCTGCACTAGATTAAGGACTGAAACAACCTTGCATTGAAGCGATGAGATCGATTGGCTGCGACGGAGCGGTCTGTCATCGCATGTGACGAAATAGTCTGCCCGAGTCTGGGACGCTAGAGCCAGATGGATCGCGTCCATCGCGCGGACACCCTGATCCTCGAGCGACTCTGCCAACGTCCCAATCTCCCGTGTTAATTCGAACTGCTCCTTGGCAAGTGTCAAGGCGGCCAATACCTCGTGTCGACGCTCGCGATCTTGAGTTCGAGAGACCTCGTACTCAAGTCGCATCCGAACTCAAAAGCGAGAATTGCCCAGCCTCCGCAGAGGCCAAGATGGCCAGAACCGCCTCGGCTTCGACTCTGATGCGTGGCTGCGTCTGATCGTCAAGCGGGCGCTGAAGGCAGCAGCAGTCCAAGTAAACTCGCATTTAAGAATTGTACCAGCCTGCGGAGATTTTTCGCCGACTCCTGCTATCGTGGGAGTCCTCTGGGCGCTTGACGCCCTATCGTCTTTTGGCGGGCATGTGTTTCATAGCCCGCCGCTTTTCCGTCGGGACGCTGCGCGATCTGCGCCATCTCGCTGGAATCATGTTCAGAGGAGACCGGACGTTTTCAGATACGCTCTCCATGTGTCCATCGCTTATCTCGCTCCATCCATGCCGTCGAGATTCTGTCCTTTGTGCTGGATTTCCAGGCGAAGTCTCCAGCCATCCCCCGAGCCAGGTTCTTGTCCGCTCACGGAGACGATCATTGGAACCTCGCCGCTTCGGGGCAGGCGGTTCAATCGCGAGGGCTGCGGCTAGGTCGTGAGCATTTGATCGAGATCGTCCAGGGCGAGTGGCCAATTGTCTTTGTGACCCGTCGCCGCTTTCTCGTCATCGAATCCCGAATGAGTCATGCGAAACGCTGTTCCTTGGTCTTGAGGAATGAGTTCAATTCTAATGACCGTTTCGGCTCCGAAAGTGCCTCCTTTGCCGGTCAGCCAGGTCATTACAATGAGATGGTCCCGTTCCAGTTCAAGAAACCTTCCGTAGTGAGCATGCCGTCCCCAGGCGTGCCGGTTGTAAAAAAAGAAGGGTTTGTCGATTTCGGGGACCATGATGAGCTCGCCCGGCTCAGCAAACCAGAGGTCGAAATCTTCTGTCCAAGCCTTGTAGAGATCGGCAGCATTGGCCTTCATGTGTTTCTCGATCGTTAGGCGATGTGGTCTTTCTGTCAGGTTTGGAGTCATCTCAGATTTCATTGAGTCCCTCTTCGTCGGTTTGTGCCGGTGTTAGCGGTGGTGGCATCAAGTTTGAATCGCCAGCGCCGTGTCGATCTGGTGATGCTCCTTGTAGTGACGAGCAGAGCTACTGCTGCTAACAGCAGAAGGGGTGAAGAATAGACACCTGGGGCTGGAGTCCCCAAGTACACGGAGGCTGCCGTATGGCCCAAAGCATTGAGGATCATCAGCACGGACAACGGGTATGCCAGGTAGCGGAGGCCCAGTCTTCCGGCAAAGGCGAAGGGCGTGAGGGCGTAGAGCAGGAGCACTCCGGCAATGAGCCCTCCCAGCCAGATCGGGAAGGTGAAGGTTGGAAAGGGGACAAAGGAATAAGAGTCTCTGAGCCCCGTCACGATAGAGTTGTACAGGGGCAGAAAATCAGTGAAGGCTTCATCCGCCACGTGCACGGCTAAGGCGGTGGCCAATCCCAGCCAAGCGAATCCCCAACGTCGGTTGTGAGTTGTCGAAGACATCCAGGTGCACTCCTTTGGCCTGCGACGGGATATCGTCAGCTTATCCCATTCCGAGGCGGAGCAGGAGGGCCTTGACCAGATCCTCCGGCGGTGCCGACACATCGAAGGGTTCTCCCAAGCTGTCACTTTCAGGCTTGGACAACGCCTCCCGTTCTTCCATGACTGTCCGCTGCTCGAACTCCTGCTCGTCAAGGGCGCGGGCGCTTTGGCGACGCTCGATCCTGCGAAGGTTCTCCTCAAGAGGAAGGACGAGGAGAAAGCAGCGGATGTCGGCCTCGGCATCGACTTCCAGAAGCTTGGACCGCAGGTGGGCCAACTCCGCAGGCGCGCTCCAGAGGTGATTGATCACAAAGTGACGATAGCCGGCACGTCGGTGGTGCCTGAAGAGCAGCGCCAAGATCGTGTGCAGGTAGTCGACTTCGTCGTCCGGCGCTGGATTCACTGCGATGAGGTGGTCGCCGTCCAGCATCACGCACCCGTCGAGGCTCTCGGCCAGCGCTTCGGCGAGGGTTGACTTGCCGATACCGAGAGGTCCATTGAGAAGTATGATCATGTCCGACTCGTTTGTCGTCGACCGCCAAAGTTACTAAGACGGCGACATCATATCGATTCCTCAATCACTTTGTTGCCCGTATCAGGCGGCGGTGATGATGTGGGCGGGGGAGGAGAACTCTACCGAGCCGTCGGGGAGGACGAAGGGGGCGAGGTGTTGAGGGGCGCGCCGCTTGAGGAGTTCGTATTGGCTGTCGTCGATGGCGTCGGACAGGGTCCAGCCTTTGACGTCGGTGTAGATCCAGGCCTCGACCGAGGCGAATCGGGCCTTTCCGCGGACGGTCTGCACACTGACTTGGGTGGCGCCGCCCTCGGTAAAGAGGGACTTGAGGGCTTGGGTGTCTCCTAGCGAGTAGGGAGCCTCCAGGGCCTTGGCGACGTCGGAGCCAAAGAGATCAGTGAGGAGTTCAACGACGGCGGCGTATCCGGGGGTGTCGCCGAGAGAGGCCCAGACGGCGACCGCGATCCTTCCGCCGGGGCGCAGGACGCGCAGCATTTCTGAAATCGCTTTGACCTTGTCCTGGAAGAACATGAGTCCGAACTGGCTCACCACGCGGTCGAAGGAGGCGTCTTGGAAAGGCAGGTCTTCAGCCGGACTCTTGTGCCAGGAAATCTCGGACGACTGCTTGCGGGCCACGGCCAGCATGCCGTCGTTGATGTCGACGCCTGTGACCGAACCCTCCGATCCCACGGCGCGCTTCGCCTCCCGGGCTAGAATGCCGGTCCCGCAGGCAACGTCGAGGATGTCTTGGCCCGCGCGCACCTCCGCGGCGGCCATGACTTCAGGTGGCCAAGCGCCGAAGAGGGCGGGGATGAAGGACTGCTCGTAAATTTCAGCGGCTGCTGCTGGTACTTGTCCCGATTCGTGTTCGCTCATGACTCATCCCGGTTGTGCAAGCTTGCGAGGACCCCGCTATTCCACCCTTACAGGGTTTTTCTGATCGGTTATTCCGCACCCAGGGTGGCGCTCGCGCCTCGCTTTTGCTCGCCGCGGCTGACGCTGGGCTGGCGTATGGCTCGCCTAAGCGAGCCCGGACTTGACTTTGAACTCGGTCGCTGGGCTGGCCCCACCTTATCCTGTCGCTGGGCTGGCCCACCTTATCCTGGGGACAGGATCTTATCAGTGGGTGGCGCGGGTGTTAAGGGCTTGGGCGAAGCGGGCGGGGGCGTCAGGGTCCATGCGCAGGTAGAGGGAGGGTTCGATGAGTTCGAGTTCCATGAGGCGGAAGGGGGTGTTGTCGTCGGCGTTGCAGCGGACGAGGTCGGCCCTGGCATAGAGGGGGGGCGATTGCAGTGCGTCCAGGACCTGTTGTGCCGAGGACAGGAGGGACTGTTCGGGCTGGGCGGCGCGGATGTCGCCTCCGTGTTCCTCCTGGACGCGGAAGTCGCGGGGCTTGGGAGTCTTAAGGATGCAGTGGCTGTATTCGCCGTTGAAGTAGAAGAGCGAGAACTCGCCTTCATCCACGACGGAGCGCAGGAAGGGCTGGGCCAAAAAGGGCCGCCGTGAGTAGTAGGCTTGGGCTTGGGCGATGCGTTCGGCTGGGGTTTGGCGATTGAGCCGGAAGGCGCCGTCGGCGTTGGCGCTGATGAGAGGTTTGAGGACGATTTCGTCGGCTCCCACTTGGTCGAAGATACGGTCAAGGTCCCCTGATTGCAACCCGTCCTGCCAAAGGGTCGGAACGGTCGCCACGCCCCGCCCCTCAAGGTCGCGCAGGTAGGTCTTGCTCAGGTTCCAGCGGATGAGATCGAGGCTGTTAAAGAGTTCGGCTTGGGACCGCTCGATCTCAGCGAGGACGTCGAGGAAAGCTTCAGGGTCGTCCTGATAGTCCCAAGGCGAGCGGATGACCACGGCCTCGAACTCGTCCCAGGGGACGCCTCTCGTCCGCCAGGGCACGGACTCGACCTGCCATCCCAGCGCCCG
>DATIPO010000319.1:0-1778 GCA_035471925.1 Acidobacteriota bacterium | reverse complement strand
GCTTCAGCTACGGTCAAAAGCGAGTGCTGCGTGATCTCGGCTTTTCTATACGGGGAGGCGAGATCTTTGGCCTGTTGGGCGCCAATGGTGCCGGAAAGACCACTACGCTTCGCCTGTTAAGCGGGTTGCTGACGCCTGGACAAATCCTAGTGGGTGGACATGATTTGGCGCTCGAGCCTGAGCAGGCCAAGTCGAAGCTCGGGTTCTTGGCCGACAATGTGGCCCTCTTCGACCAGCTTACCGGGCGCGAACACCTTCAGTACCTTGCCTCTCTCCGCTCCATGCCCTTCAGGCAAAGCGAGCAGAGAATCGACCGGCTGCTCAAGGTGCTTGAGTTGGAATCGGTCGCCAATGAGCTCTGCCATAGCTATTCCCTGGGCATGACTCGCAAGCTTGGCTTGGCCTCCGCCCTGCTTCACCAGCCCGAAGTGCTTCTCCTCGACGAACCTTTCAGCGGACTGGACCCTCCAGGGCGCCATCGTCTCAAGCAACTCTTGGCACAGATGGCCACCCAAGGCGTCGCCGTCTTGCTGTCGACCCACGAGCTAAGCGTGGCTGAGGAAGTCTGCGGTCGCCTGGGCATATTGTCTCACGGGGGCTTGGTGTTGACCGGTACTCCCGAGGACCTCCGGGAACAGCACGGTGACCTGGAGTTCGCCTTTATGGCCCATACGCAAACTCGGGACTTGGGAGACTTGGATTTTTAGAATGAGCGTTGTCCACGCCCTGACTCTGGCCTATCGTGCCGAGCGCCGTCCGCTTCGGATCGGAGCAGTCCGATTGCGCGGAGTGCGCCCTGCGGTGATGGTCATTTGCGTGAGCCTGGCCCTCTGGCGTCTGGCATTGCTGTCCGAGAGTCCGGGATACCTTTGGTTGTTGGCCTTCTCAGTGTTTTTGGGCCTCTTCATTGTGGGCCTGTTGAATACGATCTCGACCTTGCGGCGCGAGTTTCAGCAATCGCTTCTGGCCATCGGCGTGGAGGACGCCAGACGCGGTTGGCAGTTCCTCCTCGAACGACTGATATCCACTCGGGTCGCATGGGGCGCCGTGATCGTGGTTTGCCTTTTGATCGCCGTCTTTCAGGGAGCAGACCATTGGCTTTGGGCCGTGGCATTGACTGGAACTGCGCTCAGCGGGCTTTTCCTGGGAGTGCTTGCTGGTTGCGTCGGTGCGATCCGACCACAAGTGCTCTACGCATCAGTTCTGGGTGTCGGAAGCTTGATTGTCTGGACGCTGGCCAACTGGGGCGGCCCAGCTCGCCCTTACAGCGCTCTCCTCCTGCTTCCGGCGTCCATTCCGGCGGTCTCAGCCTGGGCGCTGCGGCGCAGGCTAGGCCGCCTGGTGAACGAAGCCCTTCAAGCCCAGGCCGCTCGCCGCGAACTTTGGAGCGAGGCGGCTCTGTTGGACCGTGCGGCCAGATTACTGCTGAGATTCCGCCGACCGGTCGGAGCCTTCATCTTTCGCCAATACCAGACACGACGACGTTCGGCGATGGCATGGGGACGCTGGGCGCAGAACCTGTTGCTGCTGTTACTGTTCCCCTGGTTAGCGAGTCTCTTATGGCATGTTGCAGGGTGCTGGCTCGATGAAGGCGGGTTCCTTCTGGCTTATGTGAGTGCGGTATTCTTCCTCTCCGCTGTAGATGGCTCGACGGCGCCCTTCGGCGCGGAAGGCAGTAGGGCCCAGGCTTGGGCTCTGGCGCCTATCGCGATTGGGCAGGTTATCCGTGCCCGATGGATCTGCTACGCAGCCCCTTTGGTCTGCACTGCTGCATTGGC
>DATIPO010000318.1:0-7331 GCA_035471925.1 Acidobacteriota bacterium | reverse complement strand
GCCCTGCGCCCCTCTCCATCGCCCAGGGTCACAACGTCGACGGTGAAAAGCGCCGCCGACTCCAGAACGTCGGCTTGTTCAACCCAATCTTCGAAGTCCGGCAGAGAATTCGAGCCGTAGGGTTCATCGGCTGAGCCAGTGTAGATCGACACCAGCGTCTCCGGTTGGGCCACGCCCGGCGAAGGACGCAGGAGCAGGGCATTGAGTCCGCTGAAGACAGTGGTGGCGGCACCGATACCGATGGCCAGCGAGAGGACCGTCACCAGCACATAGGCTGGTGAACGCTGGAATTGACGCAGGGTGAATTTGAGATCCTGACCCATCATAAGGGCGCTCCTAAGTGAAGTCCGCGGGACCCTTCGTCTCCTGGAACGCCAGGCCTGGCAAGCCGTCCGCATCAAGTCGAGGCAGGCGCGAATCAGGAACACCGCCGTGGCCCATCGCCCGCGGGAACGGGCTTCGCCGAGCAGGTCATCGAAAACCTCAGCCATGACCTGGCGCGACTCTTGCCCGTCTGGGGACGGAAAGACCCTGAGCAAGGTCCGATACACTCGTCCGCAAACGCCGCTCCGCAACCGATTCATGCATTCGCCTCAACTATGATGGATTTCAGTATACTCCACGTCAGTACAACCAAGCAAACGGAATCATCTGAGTTTGAATGCTGTCCGAGGGAGGGGGCGTGGTGTCTTTAAGAAAAAGAAGCAGCCGCTCCAACTATTTGGTGGACTTTTTCGTCCCACTGATCATCGGTCGGCTTGTGAACGTCAGAGGAAAAAAGGAGAGAGGGCATGACGGCGGTATGGCAAGATTTGAAATTGGCCCTGCGGTGGATGGTGCGCCGGCCGGGATTCACCTTGATGATCACGGGCATGCTGGCCCTGGGGATCGCCGGAAACACGGTAATCTTCAACATCTACAGCGGACTGTTCATGCGGCCCCTGCCGCTGCCTGCTCCCGAACGGCTGGTCGACCTCGACGAGAAGGCGCCTCAGTGGAATCTGGAATATGTGGGCATCTCGGACCCCGATTTCCACGCCTGGCGGCGCGACAACCAGACCTTTGAGCTGATCTCGGTTTGGGACGACTCTACCTTCAATCTGGCTATCGAAGGCGAAGCCGAGCGTGTGCGCGGACTGGAGACCACCCACGACTTGGCCGAACTGCTGGGCTACCGTCCCCTTCTGGGACGCAATTTCACGGCTGAAGAGGATCAGCCCGGCGGAGAAAAAGTCGCCCTGGTGAGCCACGCCATGTGGCAGCGCCTTTTCGGCGGACGCGAGGACGTGCTGGGCCAGATCCTGAGACTCGACGACACCCCTTACGAGATCATCGGAGTGCTGCCCCAGGAGGCCGTCTTCCCCGACGATGTCGACCTGTGGGTTCCTTTACAGTCCGATCCTACCTCCCAAGACGGCTGGTACCTGGACGGCATCGGACGCCTCAAGCCAGGCGTCACCTTGCAGCAGGCCCGCCAAGACCTGACCCGCGTCCACAAGAGCCTGATCGAGGAGCGCTCGGTTAACGAGATCACCTCGCCCCGTCTGACGCCTCTGCGCGAGCGCTATCTGGGCGACGTCCGCGCGGTGACCACGCTGCTCCTGGGAGCCGTGGGCCTGGTGCTGCTCATCGCCTGCGCCAACGTGGCGGGACTGATGTTGGCCCGAGGCGCTTCTCGGGCCCGCGAGATGGGGATACGGCTTTCGCTGGGCGCCAGCCGGACGCGCGTGATCCGCCAGTTGCTCACCGAGAGCTTGGTTTATTCGGTGCTGGGAGGCATCCTTGGCGGATTGGCCGGCTGGGCCGGATTGCGCGCCGTGGTCAGCATCATGGCCGAGCGCATGCCCGAGTGGGTCGCCTTCACCTTCGACTGGCGCTTCCTGGTTTTCTTCGCGGCAGTACTGCTCTTGACGGCGGTGCTCTTCGGACTCATGCCCGCTTTTCAGTCGACCCGCCTCAACGTGCAGCAGGTGATCCGCGACTCGGCCCTGCGCGGAGGCGTCTCGGCTGGCGGACGCCGCACCCTCAACGGACTGGTGGTGGCCGAATTGGCGCTGGCATTCGTGCTGCTGATCGGCGCCGGATTGCTTTTCCGCACCTTCACGGCCCTGCAAGAGGTCGACCCCGGATTCCAGGTTTCCAACGTCCTCACCTACGGCGTTTCGCTGTCGCCACAGCGGTATTCCGAAGGAGAGCAGATCCGCGCCTTCTTTCAGGAATTGATCGAGCGCAGCGCTGCCCTTCCCGGGGTCACCTCGGCGGGTGCCGTCACAGCAACTCCCCTGGCAGGCCATTGGGGCAATTTCTTCGAAGCCGAAGGCGCGCCTGAACGCGGCGAGGACGAAGACAATCCAGTGGTGCTCTTCCGGGTCGCCACGCCCGAATACTTCGAGGCCATGGGCATCAAGCTCCGTTCGGGACGCTGGTACGACCACTCCCAAGGCCAAGGCGAAGAGAACCAGGTGGTGGTCATCAACGAGAGCATGGCCCGTCTCCATTGGCCCAACCAGGAGGCGGTGGGCAAGCGCATCCGCGGGGGCGGATCGGAGCACTGGATGACCGTAGTCGGCGTGGCTCAAGACACCAAGCACTACGGACTCGACGAGGACATGAGGCCGGGCGTCTTTGTCCCCTTCAACCAGTACAGCATCCGCCGCATGATGATGGTGCTGCGGACTACCGTCGACCCCAATACGCTGGTTGAGCCCTCGCGCCAATTGGTCCGCCAGCTCGACCCCTCGCTGCCAATCTTCAGCGTCATGAGCATGGCCGAACGGCTGGACCGTTCGCTGTGGATCCGCCGCGCCTACTCCTGGGTCTTCGGACTCTTCGCCGGGGTGGCGCTGCTTCTGGCCCTGGGCGGCATCTACGGGGTGACCTCCTACGCCGTCAGCCAGCAGACCCACGAAATCGGCATCCGCATGGCCCTGGGCGCCCGCCGCAGCCATGTGGTGCGCCAAGTCCTCAGCAACGGACTCAAACTGCTGGCGCTGGGACTCGTGCTGGGCTTGGCCGGTGCCCTGGCCGCGGGAGAACTGCTGTCCGGCCTGTTGCTCAACGTCAGCGCCCTCGACGCCCTCACTTACGGCTTAGTGACGCTGCTGCTGGCGATGGCCGCGATGGCCGCCAGCCTGGCCCCGGCCCGCCGAGCCGCCACCATCGATCCCCTCCTGGCCCTGCGCCAGGATTAGGGCACTCAGGCTCCGGCAGCATAAGTCCCATGCCTGCTTCAGTCTGATCTAGACCATCCTTAACCACTGGAATCTTAGCGCGACCGGCCCGCTTAGACAGGCGAATTGTTTTGGGAGAAACGCCTAAGTGTGTTCCGCGGGGCATGACTGCTGAACGATTTCGCTTTTACAAAAGATCTGCAGTGTGGGATGATGACGAAAGCACTCGAACACGCGGGCGCGTCGCGCTGCAAGCGTACTCCGAAAAGCGGTTTTCGAACGCATCAACCGGAATACACGAAGCGATGAGTATCAACAAGGAGAAGCGATGCGGTGGTTTGGATTCATGCTGCTGGTGCTGACCGGAGGTCCGGACGAACTACTGGAGCGTCACATTGCGAGCCTCGACGATCGGCCTGTCGAGCTGAAGGGCACCGTGACCGCGACGATCACCACGGGTGGACAAGCTGAGATCCGAGGTGATGCGGTGTGGCGCGCTAAGGCCGAGGGTGCAGAACTGATCTTCTCTTTTGGCCATCCTGAGTACCTTGAAGATCACGTCAGTTTTGTCGATGGCCAAGTCCGGGGCCAATATGCCCGGCCGGGCCAGCATTCAGAACTCACATCTTTCCTTCTCGATCATGAGCAGGTCATGAAGGCGGGTTTGTTCGGCGGCTCGCTGCGCCCTGATTGGTTCCTGGCCCTGCGGTCCAAGAAGGTCCGGCCCAAGGGCCGGAAGGACGGCTTGCAGCGCTACCGCTGCAGCGTGCGGAACCTGACCTCGGTGGATGTCTATCTGGATGACGATGGACGCCATGTCCGCACCGTCTACCGGGTCCGCAAACCGGCGGGAATGGGACGGACCCCCGTCCAGTCAGCCCGTTTGCGCGACCAAGTCACGACGGTCACCGAGTTCTTTCACTGGGAAGAGCAAAAGCTAACCCAGTGGCGCATTGTCTACGAACGCCCCTCGATCAGATGGGAATACGTCGTTGAGGTCGAGACCCTGCGAAGAGATTTCCAGGCTCCATGACCACCACGCGGCCAACAAGTTCGCACACTGTCAAGCTCGACGAGGTTGGTAACGGCTTTAGGTGCGCTCGGCGGTCTGAAGTGCCTTGCCAGGGCCACTAGCTAGGTGGCCAACAGGTTCACACGCGAGTCAAGTCTCGCGAACCGGGTCAACGGCCTTGCATGCACTCGCGGCATGAGGCTGCTCGCTAGGACTTGTTGACGCATCTCCCCCGTCTTGAACACGTCGTTGTGAACGAGCCGGAGCGCTTTTTGGGGCGTGACGCTATCCAAATCGGCTTCGCCTTCGTCAGAATGACCGGAAAGCAGTTGAGCGAATGCGAGTCAGGCTGAAACATGAGCGGTTGGCGCGAATCATCGCCTCCAGCAAGATGACCCAGAACCGCTGGGCCCTGCGCCTAGGTCTGAGCAGCGGCCAGCTCTCGGAACTGGTCAACGGGAAGCGCCCCTATCCTCCCCCCGCAACTCGCCGCAAATTGCTGCGAAAGCTGGATTTGGAATTCGAGGAACTGTTTGAAATCGAATGGAACCGCGAATCCGGCTCCCGTCCAGCCCTGATCGACCTGAAGACCCTCGGCTACCGTCTTCGGCTGGAGAAGGTGCCGCCGATTCAAGACAAGCGAGGACATCCCATGCGCGACCTGCTCTTTGAACTCCGCTACACCCTGAGAGCCCTGAGGCGATCACCGGTTTTCGCCGCGGCGGCGATCCTGACCCTGGCTCTGGCGATCGCCGCCAATGCCGCCATGTTTACGGTCTTCGACGCCGCCCTGCTTCAGCCCCTTCCCTACCCCGAAGCGGACGAATTGGCCTACCTGTCGATCGGCGTGGACGGCCGCAGCGGCTACCCGCTGGCCCTGTCCGACTGGGAGGCGATGCGCGACGCCGAATTGAAGGCCTTCGATGAGATCGCCTTGTACTTCCCAGGCCAAGCCACTCTGCACGGCCTTCAGGAACCCCAACGTGTCGATGTGGGCCACGTTTCGCCCAACTTCTTCAGGACGCTGGGCGTGTCACCGGCTCAAGGCAGCGGATTCTCGGGCCAGCCCCATCAAGTCATCGTCTCCGACAACCTTTGGCGCCAGTTGGAAGGCGGAGAGGGCGGGGACAGCCCCTTCTCGCCGATGAGCCTGAGCCTGGACGAAAAGAGCTATCAAGTGGTGGGAGTCCTGCCGCCCGGCTTCTCTTTTCCCGGCCTTCCCGGCTTCCGGATCTGGAGTTCGATGGAAATGCGGCCCAGTGGCGCGCGAGGTCCCTTTCAGTACCGCGGCGTGGTCCGGTTGGCCCCCGAAGTGTCGCAAGCCAAAGCCCTGGAAGATCTGGAACGGGCCCACGCCCTGGTCGCCGAACGATTCTCCGAAAACGACTCCCGCACGCGCTATGCACTGACCGATCTTCAGGAGCATTTTGTCGGGTCCTCGCGCTCAACCTTGATCCTGCTGCTGGCGGCGGTGGGAGCGGTGCTGCTGATTGCGGCCGTCAACGTAGCCTGCCTGGCGCTGACGCGGGCAGCGGGACGGGCCCAGGAGATCGCCATCCGCTCGGCTCTGGGGGCGGGACGTTATCGGCTGCTGCGGCTGTTCCTCAGCGAAGGGCTGGCCATCTCCCTCTCGGCCGGCATCCTGGGATGCTTTCTGTCCTTTTGGATGGCCGATCTGCTGTCGGCGGCCTACCCCGCGCGCCTTGAGCCGGTCCGCGACATTGCCGTCGGTGGACGGACCCTTCTCTTCGCACTGGGTGCTTCCCTGATTTGCGGAATCTTGATTTCCATGGCCCCCACGCTGCAGACCCTTCAGAGCCGGCTGATCCAACGATTGCGGTCGGCGGGCAGAGACACGGCGGGCCGGTTCCAGAGCCGGATGGGCAACGCCCTCGTGACCTTCGAGTTCGCCTTGGCGCTGACCCTGCTTGTGGGCGCCGGACTGCTCTCCAAGAGCCTCTTCCTGCTGGTCCAGCAGGACCCCGGATTCCGCCCTGAACGCGTTGTAACCATGAGCCTGTCGCTGCCTTCTTCGCGCTATGGCGACACCTCCCAACGCAGCGCCTTCTTCGAGCGCTTGTTGCAGGACGTCAAGGCCTTGCCCACGGTCACTGCGGCTGGATTGGCTTCAGGACTTCCGCCCGACCGTCCCGGCATCACCAGCGACTTCTACTTCGAGGGGCGGCCCCTCGCATCCGGCGAACGGCCTCCCATCGAGGTTCTGATCTTCGCTGACAACGGCTACTTCGATTCGCTGGAGATTCCCCTCAAGAGGGGCAGTTGGTTCGAGCGCCGAGGACCCGAGTCCGTCCCCCAAGTCCTGATCGACGAAGAACTGGCCGGGAAGTACTTTCCTTCACAGAGCCCCATCGGCAAGCGGCTCAGGATCGGCAGCAACCCGCAAAGCCCCTGGGTGGAGATCCGCGGGGTTGTGGGACGAGCCAAGTACGCCGGACTGCCGGCCGACTTCAAGCCCACGCTCTACGTCTCAGCCGGCGTATACGCTTTGCCCTCGATGCACTTGGTGGTGCGCAGCGCCCAGGATCCGGCCGGGCTGGCGGCGGCGGTGCGGCAACGCCTGTCGGAAATGGATTCCACCTTGGCTTTGGCCTCCATTCGTCCTTTGGGCCAGATTCTGCGCGACTCAGCCTCGCCTCAGCGCTTCAGAGCCATGCTGATGCTGGCCTTCGCGGGCACCGCTTTGTTGCTGGCCATGATCGGCATCTTCGCCGTCATTTCCTTCACCGTGCGCCGCCGGACCCGCGAAACGGGCATCCGCATGGCCCTGGGGGCTACCCGCGCCGATGTCCTTCAACTGATGTTGCGGAAGGGGATGTATCCGGCCCTGGCGGGGCTGGCGATCGGTCTTGCCGCCTCGGCGGCGGCAGCGCGCCTTCTCTCCTCCATGCTCTACCGCGTCGGGACCTGGGACGTTGCCACCTTCGGGGCCTCGGTAGCAGCCGTCCTGGCCGCCGCCTTGGCCGCCTGCCTCATTCCGGCCAAGAGAGCCACGCGCGTGGATCCCGTGCAATCGCTGCGTAGCGAGTAGAGTCAAGGACGCCGACGACGAAGCGAAGGACAAGAAGTGGGATGTCAATGAGCCAGCCGGACCCACATCTGAAGTCCCTATTAGATCCCGACAGTAGCCG
>DATIPO010000317.1:0-1742 GCA_035471925.1 Acidobacteriota bacterium | reverse complement strand
GGCGCCCTGCCCTAGGCGACGGTCGTCCTGCCCCGCGATGTGACCGGCCCGATCCGCACCAGCTCGTGCCCCCCAGGGCACAGGTAGCTGTCCTTGAGCTTGTTGTAGCAGAAGGCCCTTTTGGGGAGCACCTTCTCCTCCTTCTCCTTGGCCGGCGGGCTGATCATCCGCACCCCTTTGCGGCTGCACTCCCCAAGCGTCTGCGAGCCGTTCCAGGCTCCGTCGCCCAGCAGCTTTTCGGGGGGGCTGCCGCTGGTCCGCTCCGACTGCTCCAGCAGCTGCTCCAACTCCTCGGTCTCCGAGACCGGATGGACCGTCTGGGCCGTGATGACCCGCTTTTCGTTGGCCAGCACGGTGGGCTTGTAGGAGGCCCCCAGCTTCTTGTTCTTGAGGGGCTGCACGCAGGCTTCCGGCTCCTGGGAGTTGACGCGCACCTCGGAATGGTTGCGCCGCCCCTTGGCCTTGGCCTTGCGGGTCCGCTCCTCGGCCGCCTCGGCCACCGCCTCGGCCAGCTCGGCCTGGGCCTGCTGCTTGCCGTCTTCGGGCTTGTGCGCCGCTCGGCGGCGGGCCTCCTGGGCCGCCTCGCGGGCCGCCTCCGCCTTGATGTTGCGGAAGTTCGCCGAGGCCGCCTGGATGGTGGTCCCGTCCCCGGCCAGCTCCCGGCCGCTCGAGCCGGTCTTCTTGAGCACCCCTGCGGTCAGCGACTCGAAGAACTCCTCGCTGATCAGCTTTTCGTGGCGCTGCAGGAACTGGCCGATCTGGGAGTGGTCGGGCGCGATCCCCCCGCTCAGCCACCAGCAGCGCAGGTCGCAGGCCGCCGTCTTCTCCAGATCCCGCAGCGAGCTTCTCCCCTGCATGATCCCGAACAGGATCAGGCTGGCCATGGCCGCCGGGTCGTAGGGGGGGCGCCCGCCCCCCTTGTAGCCCTTCACGAACTCCGACCAGTCCTGCTCCTGAAGGAAGTCCCGCACCAGGAACACGTCGTGCTGCTCCCGCTCGCCCAGGCACTCCCTCAAGGTCTTGTTGCCGATCAGGATCCCCTCGGGGTCGGCGTGCACGAACTCGACGCGCTTGCCCTTGGATTGCCGGGCCTTGCGGTTTTTGCACTGGCTGCTGGCGAGCTCCTGGAAGAGGGCCATCTGGCCTGGGGACCTGGGCCGGATCGCCTTCCGCCGGATCTTCTCGGGATGTTCTTGCTTTTCTGCCACGGTGTTCACCTCAAGTGCTGTTCCGTGGGCACTTCTATCACAGAGGTGTGATATTGGAGAGTAGACGAATAGAGATGAATTTTATTATTAATTGTGAATACATTCATTTTTAGACAGCCTCAGGATGCGGGCGCTCCCAGTGGGCGCTCGCCGGTCTGAGGCTGAGCCTCGCTCGACTATGGATTCCCCTCCGGCTGCCAAACCATCGCCGCCGAATTGATCATAGCCCAGAGCCCGCAAGTTGCGGACCCTCCGGCTGGCCCCAGATATCCCAACCACTAATTCCCGATCCCCTTCTTCCTGCCTCCTGCCTCCTGCTTCCTGCCTCCCTCCCCCTCTGCTATATTCCTCGCCATGTCAACAATGCAAGGAAAAGTCGCAGTCGTGACTGGTGGCGGCACAGGGATTGGCAAGGCCATTGCGCGAAAGCTAGGGGAATTGGGCGCTCGGGTCGCTATTTGCGGACGGCGAGCTGAAGTATTGCAGGAGGCCGTGGCCGAAATGAAGGCCGAAGGCATCGATGCTTGGCAAAGC
>DATIPO010000316.1:0-5517 GCA_035471925.1 Acidobacteriota bacterium | reverse complement strand
CCGACCGCAGTGGCTCCATGGAGGGGACGATCCCCGCGTGTGCGGGGGAAACGCCGTATCAATTCCTTAAACCCTTCCAGGTCACGGACGATCCCCGCGTGTGCGGGGGAAACGATAACATCATCAAGAGGACCAAGGGTATAGACGGACGATCCCCGCGTGTGCGGGGGAAACTTGGTGCTCTTCAGCTTCCTCCTTCGTAGCGAAGGACGATCCCCGCGTGTGCGGGGGAAACTGGGACCGCTTTGGCATTAAGGTAGAAGAGGAGGGACGATCCCCGCGTGTGCGGGGGAAACCCTCGCATGTAGTAGGGTCGTGCCCGCCAGAGTACTACATGTTGTGGTTCTTGAAAATTAAGCCCCTCGTTCTAGTCTTGGGTCTACTTGTCAAAGATCGTAGGCTCTCTTAGCCTAAAATTCCAAACCCTTTCTAGCACAATTTCTGATGGGTCGTGTCCATCATCTCGTCGCCTTACTGTGAAAGTCACTGAGTCGGCGCAAGGAGTCTGGCTGTAGTGAGTCAGTTTTCCCGGTGGCTCAATCCTGATACTCTCGGAGAGCATAATTCATGACAGGTGCGGCAAAGAGTTTTTGGGCCAAATTGAGTCGAGACAGAACCGACAGGCATCCGCTAGTGGATCATAGTGCGGATGTAGCGGCGGTCTGTGAGGCGTTGTTGCGCGATACGCTGCTAGGCCGGCGATTGGCGAGGCTAGGTGGGCTGGAGCGGCTAGATGCGCGCCAGCCAGCTCGACTGTGCGTCTTGGCCGCCTACCACGATGTGGGCAAGTTCTCCATCGGATTTCAGAACCTGGCTCAGGAAGGACGACATCCGCGGATCGGACATCTTCCCGCCGTCTTCAGACTGCGCCAGCCCATGCTGGGGCAAGTGCTGGACGCTCTCGATTACAAGGCCCTGATCTCCTGGGGCTTTGCAGACGGACACTTCTGCTCCACTATCGCGCATCACGGGCTTCCGTTTCTAGATTACGATCATCGGGAGTCGCTTGACAGCAGGGTGTGGGAGCCTGTTGACGGGTTGGCGCCTCTGGAGGGAATCACGGCTCTCAGGGGACTCACAAAGGACTGGTTTCCCCAGGCCTGGGAGCCGGGCGGCGACGCGCTCCCCAACAATGAAGCTTTCTTGCATGGATGGAACGGCATCCTCAACTTGGCCGACTGGATCGGGTCGAATGAGCAGTTCTTTCCCTTTTCCAAACCCGGCGAGTGCGACCGGATGGAGTTCGCTAGGGAGCGCGCTGCTAAGGCCGTCGCAAGACTTGGACTGAGGGTAGAGCCCCTTAGGCAGACTTTGGGGCCGAAGCCTCCAGAACTGGAAGAGATGTATCGCGACGATGGGTTCAAGGCACGCCCATCGCAAGCAGCCCTCCTAGGGGTCGAACCGCCAGAGGACTCCTCAAGTCTGGCCATCCTTGAAGCCGAGACGGGAGCTGGCAAGACCGAAGCGGCGCTGCTCTACTTCCTGCGACTCTTTCATGCCGGCTTGGTGGACAGCCTTTACTTCGCTTTGCCCACTCGCACCGCCGCCACTCAAATCTACAACCGCACCTGCGATGCCGTGAACCGGGTCTTTCCGGAAGGAAAGCGCCCGCCAGTGGTGCAGGCCGTTTCCGGATACCTCAAAGTGGATGGCGTCGCCGGACGCGTCCTGGAGGATGACCGCGTAGTGGCGGAAGATGAGGGCGAGTTCGGATGGGATCCCTTCCGCGGCTGGGCCGCCGAACGTCCCAAGCGGTTCTTGGCTGGAACCGTGGCCGTAGGCACCGTCGATCAAGCACTGCTGTCGGCCTTGCGGGTGCGCCATTGCCACCTGCGCGGCGCTTCCCTGCTGCGTTCGCTGCTGGTGGTGGACGAAGTGCACGCCTCGGACGAGTACATGACCAGGATTCTGCAGGCTGTCCTGCGCCGCCACTTGCTGGCGGGCAGCCATGCACTGCTGATGTCGGCGACCTTAGGCTCTTCCGCCGCGGCGGGACTCCTGCAACAAGCGGCGAACAGCAAGCCGGCGCAGCCCACACCTGAAGAAGCGGCTGCCTTGTCTTTTCCCTTGATCCGCATCGCCACCCCTCAAGCTCAGCGCGAGATTCCGGTGGCGGCGCCCGACTTTAACAAGCAGGTCGAAATCGAGATGCAGCCATGGCTCGATGAACCGGAGCAAATCGCCCGGCTGGCCTTGGATGCGGCTTCGAACGGAGCCGCTGTCCTGGTTGTCCGCAACACCGTCGGCGGCTGTCTTAAAGCCCAGCAGGCTCTGGAAGACCTGAGCCGAGGCCCGCAGGATGAGAGGCTGTTCCGCTGCCGGGGTCAAGCGGCCCCTCACCACGGCCGTTACTCTGGAGTCGACCGTCGCATGCTCGACGATTTGGTTGAAGAGGTGATGGGACGCAAGCGGGCACACGGTCCCCGCGTCGTGGTGGGAACGCAAACTCTGGAGCAAAGCCTCGATTTGGACGCCGACCTGCTCATCACCGATTTGTGTCCCATCGACGTCCTTTTGCAGCGCATCGGGCGGCTCCACCGCCACCAGCGGGATCGCGCCGAGGGGTTTGGGCGAGCTCGGGTGGTGGTGCTGTGTCCCCCACGGCCTCTTTTGGCCAGCCTGCGTGACAACGGCGAATTCCGGGGAGGTCATGGGTTGGGGCCGGTCTACGTCTCCGCCATTGTGCTTGAGCTGACCCTGCGTGAGCTGAAACGTCGCGGCAGCATCCTTATTCCGCGCGACAACCGCAGCTTGGTCGAATCGGCGACCCACAAGGACTTGGTGCGCCGCTTCGCCGAGGATGAAGGCGGCCTCTGGAAGAAACATCTCGATCACATCCTGGGAGATCAGTTTTCAAAGAAGCGCATCGCCCAGGAAGTGCTGGTCGATTGGAGTCAGCCTTATCTGGAGCTGCAGTTCAAGTCGGACGAAAAAAAGATCCGAACCCGCTTGGGACTCGACGACCGCATGGTGTCCTTTCCGCGGCCCGTCCCCAGCCCCTTCGATGGCAACTTCACCTTTGAGGAACTCAAAATCCCCCGGAATTTTGCCCCCGAAGACGCGGAAGATGAGTTGAGGGCGGAAAACGTCGAAGCCCCCGAGGCTAGCCTGCGCTTCAGCATCGGCGACAGCCGTTTTCTTTACAACAGACTGGGCTTGAACAGGGAGAAGGCGGCATGACGACTCGCTACAGCTTGTTCGACAATATCCTGCGCGTCTCGCTCCCTGACGAGGACACCGTTTCTCTGCCGCGGATTTTGAACCTCCTGGGAGCCGGGGAAAAGCTCGATTTCGCGGGGCTGCAAGCCTACCAGCAGTACGCCTGGCACGCCTTCCTGGTTCAAGTGGCCTCTCTGGCAGCGTATCGTTCGGGATTCTCTGACCTCGCCGTCGCCGAGTCGGTTTGGCGGTCCGCCTTGCTGGAGCTGTCGGGAAAGGCTGGAGAAGCCGCTTGGTGCCTGCTCAACAGCGACTTGGCACAACCCGCCTTTTTGCAGCCGCCCGTACCTGAGGGGTCGCTCAAGACCTTTAAGCGAGTCATGGAAACGCCCGACGCGCTGGATGTGCTGGTGGCGGCCAAGAACCACGACGTCAAGCAGTCCCGCATCCTGCGGCCAAAGCCCGATCACTGGGTTTACGCTCTGGTAACCCTTCAAACCATCGAGGGTTTCATGGGACGCGGCAACTACGGCATTGCCCGCATGAACGGAGGCTTCGGCAGCCGTCCCAGCCTCGGCTTCGCGGCCGGGCTGGACTGGTCGCAGCGCTTCCAGCGCGATGTCGGCACCTGGCTGCAGGAACGGAGTCGCCTCATCGACCATTATGGCTACCCGCAAAGCGGGGGCGCGGCTCTGCTCTGGCTTCAGCCCTGGGACGGCCAGGAACAGGTTCCACTGCGCACCTGCGATCCCTTTTTCATTGAAGTCTGCCGCCGAGTCCGCCTTCGGGAGACCGGGCAGGGACTGGAGGCCGTCTTCCGGCCTTCAAAGGGGACGCGGGTGGCGGTCCACAAAGATCACAAGGGTTCAACCGGAGACATCTGGTCCCCGGTGCACAAGACAACCGACGCCGTCCTCTCCGTCAGCCGTTCTGGATTCTCGTATCGCCTCCTGAACCGCGTTCTTTTCAAAGGCGATTACAAACACAACCCCGCCCTGCAAATTCAGGACCTGGGGAGCGACGAACCTCTTCTGGTGGCGCAGGTGCTGGCCCGAGGGCAGGGCGTGACCGAAGGCTACCACGAGCGGGTCGTCCCGCTGACCTTGCGGGCCAAGCGCTTCTTGGCTCTCGCCGAGGAACGCGAGAAACTGGCCGAGCGGGCCCAGGATTGGGTGGATCGGGCTCAAACGGCAGAGCACCGCGTGCTGCATCCGGCCATCTGCTGCCTTTTGCAGGGAGGTGCGGATGATCTCGACCTAAGAGACCAACGCACCCATCCCTGGCTTGACCGTCTTGACCGGGCCATCGACCGAGTCTTCTTTCAAGACCTCTGGGAAAGCCTGGAATCGGACCAAGACCCGGTACGCGCCTGGGAGGAACGATTAGTCAACCTGGCACAGCGCGAGCTCAAGGATGCCGTGGCAGCCTGCCCCACACCCTTGGCCCGCTCGCCCCGAGCGCGGGCTCGAGCTGAACTGCGCTTCTGGGGCGCAGCCAGAAAGCATCTGGCGCAAGCCTTCGAGAAGACCGGAAAGAAGGAGGATCGAGAGTGAACGACGACAACAGCCACTGGGCCGACAAGCTCTATCAAATCATGAGGAAGCCGTACTTTCCCAAGGGCGATTTGGCCGAGTTGCGGCGCGGGCAGTCGCGCCACTCAGCGGGTCAAGCTTCGCCCGCCCTTTGGAAGACGCTGGTGCACTACGTCCCCGAAGATCAGTGGTCTCAAGACGGCCAGCAAGTGGGGCACAACCGGGTAAGGCAGATGCAGGTGATTTGCGGATTGCTGGCTGAGCTGGCCCATCGGGTCCCGCCCGGGTCTGGTCTGCGGTTAGGACGCGCAATGGCTCAGGCCGACGTCAGCGAAGCCCGGGTCATGCGCCTGCTCAAAGCCCACGGCGAAGAGTTGTATGACAGTCTGCGCGGAGTCGTCCATCTGCTGGCCTCGCAGGGCATTCCCGTACGTCCCTCGGACCTTGCCCGGCTGGTGCTGTGGGACGGCACCCGCTTCGAGGAGCAGCCCCGCAATTCCATCGCCAGGGACTATTATTCCAAGGCCAAACGCACCGCTTCACAGGGAAGCTAAAGGAGAAGTGAAGATGTCTGGAAGATTCATACAAATACACACCTTAACCTCCTACCCGGCCTCGTTGCTCAACCGCGACGACGTGGGTTTCGCCAAGCGCATCCCCTTCGGAGGCGCTGAGCGGACGCGCATCTCCTCTCAATGCCTCAAACGCCACTGGCGCACCGCCGACGACCAATGGGCCCTGGAACGCATCGGCTCCAACGGCGGACAAGTGCCCATGGCCATGCGTTCACGGCGCATCTTCGAAAAGCATGTTTATGAGCCGCTGG
>DATIPO010000315.1:0-1981 GCA_035471925.1 Acidobacteriota bacterium | reverse complement strand
GCGACCGCTCGGCGGCCCTGGTCAAGATGCTGGGGCTGGGCCTGAGCATCCATGATGAACGGCCTCCTCGTCGGCCCGGCATCCATTGGGTCGACGTCGATTTGGAGGAGCGGCTGCTGGAATCCAACAGCGAGTTCATCCGCAAAGCGGTCGATCAGGAACCGGTGGAAGACGGCGAGCCCTACAGCTCCTTGGCATTGAAGCGCGTACACCAGGTGTTGGACGCTTACGACTTCACCGTCAAGCTGTTTTGAAGTCCTTCTCTTGCTCACAACGGAAAGGCCGCACTTGAAGCTGACCGCCCAGGCGCCTACCCGCATCGACTTGGCCGGCGCCACCCTCGACATCCATCCTCTTTACCTTTTTCAGGGCGGTCGCTTCAGGGACGCGGGACTGACCGTCAATGCCGCCATCGATCTCACCACTCAGGCCGTTCTGGAGGAAAGCGGGGAAGGGGGCATCGAATTGCGCTCCCTGGATCTCGACAGGACCCTCAAGGTGGGTTCGTTGGAGGAACTCGACCAGCTCCAGGGCGCGGACAGCCTGCCCCTGCTGGCCAACATCGTGCGCTTTTACCGTCCCCGGCCCGGTTTCAGGCTGACCACCCGCTCCAATGTCCCGCCCGGATCCGGCCTGGGCGGATCGTCGTCGTTGCTGATCGCCGTCAGCAGCCTCCTGGTGCAGCGCGAAAACCGTCCTGTCAGCAAGCGGCAGATGATCGACTGGGCAGCCGATGTTGAAGCCCGCACACTGGGCATCCCCACCGGAAAGCAGGACTACTACCCGGCTGCCTTCGGCGGGCTGGCGGCTCTCCATTTCGACATTGGAGGGGAGCGGCGGGAGGCATTGAATCCCTCTCCCAAGTTCCTCCGCCGGCTGGACCAGAGCCTGCTCCTGGGATACAGCGGCGCCTCGCGCTTCTCAGGCGCCAACAACTGGGCCATGCTCAAGCGCGGCATCGATGACCGCGCTGAGATGGAGCCGCTTTTGCAGCGCATCGCCGAAACCGCCAGCCAGATGCGCCAAGCATTGCTTGACGAAGATCTGCCTCGAGCCGGGGAGTGTCTTGCCGAGGAGTGGAGAAATCGCCGTCGCTTGGCTGAGGGCGTCAGTACCCCCCAACTGGAGGAGATTTTCGCCCAGGCCCGTCAAGCCGGAGCCTGGGGCGCCAAGGTCTGCGGAGCCGGAGGAGGAGGCTGTTTCGTCGTGTTGTGCCCGCCTGAACGGCGGGCGCTGGTGGGCGAAGCCATCTGCAAAGGCGGAGTCCGCCTTTTGGACCCAGGCCTGCGCGGCCACGGCGTGACGGTCTGGCAGGAAGCTTGATGGAGGACAGGAGACTCGCTATGGGCGCCCTTTTCTGCGATACTCGAATGCCATGGCCGAGGAGCTGGAAAGCTGTCCCGAATGTCGCTACACGCTGCTGGAGCGGTCGACTTACTGTCCTCACTGCGGCGCTCAACTGACCTTTACGGCTTGGCAAAAGGCTGCTGCCTGGTTTGTTCTGATTCTGTTCATTTGGGGACTGGCTCGATGCAACCTCGAAATGTTCCAGAGGCTTGAGCAGATGGAGAGTCATCAGGAGCAGTCTGAAAGCGCGCCCGGCCCTTGACGCCGTTCAGGAGGGGCGAAAGAAAAAGCGATGGCCACCCAGGTGCTTCATCATGGCGGCATCGGATTCGAAACTGCGGACCGCAGCGATATGGGGCTGGTTCGCCAGAACAACGAAGACAGCCTTGTTGTGGAGCCCAGCCATGGACTCTTCGCCGTCTGCGACGGGATGGGGGGCCATGCCGCCGGTGAAGTGGCCAGCGCATTAGCGTCCAAGGCCCTCAATCAAGCCGTCCGCAAGGAACCGCAGAATCCCGTGGAAGCGCTCCAGCAGGCCGTGGAGGAGGCTAACCGCAGCATTTTCGAGTCTCAGGCGCGCAATCCCGAATACCGCGGCATGGGCACGACCATCACGGCCCTCCTCTTGGATTCT
>DATIPO010000314.1:0-7046 GCA_035471925.1 Acidobacteriota bacterium | reverse complement strand
GGAGCCTTGGCAAAATAGCCCAATGCGTAACGGAAGTCTTGTCCCAGTCCCTTGATCATGTCACCTCCTCGCCCTACTCAGACTCCCCCACAGTCTTTTGGTTAGCCTCACTGTAGGACGGAGATGACCGGTCAAAGGTTGTCGGCGGTGCAGAATTTCGCTGGCGTCCGCCGGCTGGGGCGGCACGTATCCATCGCGGTCTTGAGGCCGCGAGTCGCCTCATACGCCGCACGGAAGGGGGCCGGTGACCAAGCCGGCTGAAACGCGACTCGGATGTGAACCTGCGAGCAAGCGGACATGCTGCCCCCTTCCGCCACGAAAAAGGGGCAGCAGAATGGCCGCCGGGGATCTACTCGGCGCGCAAGGCCCGCATGGGATCGACCTTGGCGGCCCGGCGGGCCGGAATCAGGCAGGCCAGCAGGGCGATGACAGCCAGCACCATGGGTACGGCCACGAAGGTCAGCGGATCTCGGGCGCCCACGCCGTAGAGCAATCCCGAAATGGTGTGCGACAGGGCCAGCGCGGCCGCCGCGCCCAGCAGCAGGCTGAGGACGATCAGGCGCGTTCCCTGCCCCAGGACCAGCTTGAGCAAGTCGGCCTTCTGTCCGCCCAGTGCCATGCGGATGCCCATTTCCTGACGTCGCTGGTTGACCGAGTAGGAAATGACTCCGTAGATGCCCACCGCCGCCAGGAAGAGGGCGGTGCCGGCGAAGATGGACAGAAGCAGAGTGTTGAAGCGCTGAGGCGACACGGCCTTGGCGACGTCGGCATCCATGGTGCGGATGGCGGTCAGCGCCAACTGAGGATCGATCTCCCGCAACTGAGAGCGGATCAAGGGCAGCAGCGCCTCCGGATCGCCGTTGGTGCGGACGGCCAAGTTGAGTCCGCGCAGGGCCTTCCAGCGGGGATGGAGGAGAGTCGTGTCGGGTTCCTGCGCGTAGGGGACGTAGGCGTGAGGCAGAGCGGGCATGTGCATGGCCTGGTCCTTGACGTCCCCCACCACGCCTACGATGGTGTAGAGGGGCGGACCGCCTCCCATGGAAACCTGCATTCCCAGCGGATCTTTGTCGGGGAAATACTGATCGGCCACGCTTTCGCTGATGAGGGTCACGGGCTGGCTTCCGGCCCGATCCTGCTCGTTGAAGGCCCGACCCCGCAAGAGGCGGATGCCCATGGCTTCCAAGTAGTCGCCCTTCATCCAACTGTAAACCACGGAACGCATGGAGTCGGCGCTGGGTTCTTCGTCCTGGCGCAGGAATCCGCGGCGCTCGGTGATGTTCAAGGGCAGGTCGGTGGAGGCCCCCACGGCCTGCACCGAGGGCAATCCCTGCAAACGCAGCAGCAGATCGTCGTAGAAATTGCGGATCTGCTGAGCCTGGGAATAGGCCACCAAGGGAAGCTCGACCTTGGTCGTGATGACCCGGCTGGGCTGGAAGCCGGGATCGGTGGAGGTCAGCGCCTCAAAGCTGCGCAGAAGCAGTCCGGCTCCCACCAACAGCACCATGGCCAGCGTCATCTGGGCCACCACGAAGGCTCCCTGCAGGCGGTTGGAGGCGCCGCCCGAACCCTGGCGTCCGCCTTCGCGCAAAGCCTGCTGTATGTCGTTACGGGTCGCTTTCCAAGCCGGGATGAGGGTGAAGAGCACCGCCGTACCCATCGAAAGCAGAAAGGTAAAGGCCAGCACGGTCAGGTTGATGGAAATGCTTTCGGTTTGGGGAAGGCCCTGAGGAATGAGGCGGCGCAGGAGCGGCAAAGCGGCCAAGGCCACGGCCAGTCCCGCTAATCCGCCCAGCAATCCCAGCAACAGACCTTCGGACAGCATTTGGCGCAGCAAGCGGCCCCGTCCGGCGCCCAGTGCGCTGCGCAGGGCCAGTTCGCGGCCGCGGGAGGCGGCGCGCACCAACAGCAGATTGGCAATATTGGCGCATCCGATCAGCAGTACCAGCAGCACGGCGATCTGGAGGACGATCAGCGGCGTCCGGATGCCTCCCACAAGCTGCTCGTAAAGAGGCACGAATTTAAAGAAGAGCGTCTGCTCGTTCCCCAGCATCTGCTGCATGGCGGCCGGATAGGCCTCTTGAGCCCGGCTGGCGAGAACGTCCGCCTGGGCCTGGAGTTCCTCAGGTCCGATGCCGGGTTTGAGGCGGGCCACCACGATGTGGGCGAAGTTTTGGCCATAGCCTTGCAGTTCGGCGGCGGTAAAGCCGCGAGGCACCCACAAGTCGCTGTCGGCGTTGCCTTCCCCGAGTCCGGGCAAGGCGAGTTGAAAATCGTCGGGCATGACGCCAACGACTTCGAAGGGAACGCGGTCGAGCAGGACCGACTGGCCCACGATGGACGGATCGGCTTCGAAACGCTGCCGCCACAGGCGTCCGCTGAGGACCGCCACTTGACCTCCGGGCTCGTCGTCCTGGGGCATGAGCCAGCGTCCGTGAAGAGGCTGGACTCCCAAAGCACGGAAGTATCCGCTGGTGGCCCGGAAGGCCACGACGCGCTGGGGAGCCTCACTTCCGCCCGAGAGCTCGTAGGCACCTACCAGCACGGCCCCCAGGTCCTCGAAAACGTCCTGCTGCTCCTCCAGGAGCTGATAGTCGGGCGGCGAGAAACCCACCGGGTCCAAGCCCAGCTTGGGGACCGCTACCCATCCCATCACCAGGCGCTCGGCCTGCGGAAACGGCAGCGAAGAAAGCAGGGTGGCGTTGACCACGCTGAAAATGGCGGTGTTGGCGCCGATGCCCAGCGCCAAAGTCAGTACGGCCACTAACGCGAATCCAGGATTCTTGGCCAGCACGCGCCAGCCGAATTGAAGATCTTGTTTGAAGGATGCCATGGTTGCACCTTTTGCTTGAGTTGACTGTGCGGCTCCCTGGCGATGGGAGAGTGCCGAGAATGACCGGCCGGGCAGCAAAGAGGACCCCTCGCCATCGCCTGAGGGACCGGCCAAGTCGGAGGACTCGCGGGAAGGACGCTGGAAGCGCGCGGACTTGGCGGGAGCACGCCCCATGAGGTCGGCCAGGGCACCCGTCCACACATGGAGCCAGCCCAGGACTCCCCGACGCGACGACTCGCGGCGCAACATGGAAAGAAAGAGTGCTTCCATGTCGCCGCCGTGGCGCTGGCCCACCTGTCCCCCGAAGAGGGAGAGGAGGGCGCGGTAGAGTCGTCGTGAAATGGAGAACTTCATCCTTGCTCGGCCTCCGGAAGTCCGCCCTCCGCGCCCAAAACGCGGCGCTCTTGGGCCAGGCGCAGGTAGCTTTCCAGCCGCCGCGTTTCCTCGGCCAAGCGCTCGCGTCCGGCTTCGGTCAGCCCGTAGAAGCGGCGCCGGTCTTCTTCCAGCCCGGGCGCGTCGGGTCCTTCGCGTTCCTCGATCCAACCGGCCTCAGAGAGCGATTGGAGCGATCCATAGAGCATGCGCGGCCAGAGACGCATCTTGTCGTCGGTCTGGCTCAGGACCTCGCGCTGGATGCCCAAGCCGTGCAGGTCTTTGTCGGCCAGGGCCAGGAGGATCTGAAACCACTGCGGTTTAAGTAGTGAGTCTCGCATGCCGTGCATTGTACTACTCGGTATAACGTTAGACCACTTGAAATCTTAACGTCCGGTCCACTTTTTTTTACCTGAGTTGATTGGAGGGAGGAGGGAGGCGCGCCGGCATGAAGCGCGCCTCCCGTTGGGCACTGACTTGGGGAAGTCACCGGCCTTGAATGGCCGGCAGGGAGGTGAGGGAGTTGCCGCCGAAAAGAGAAAACGTCATCCCTGTGGCGTTGAACTCAACGTAGGGACAATATCGGCTTTGCGGCGGCGAGCCCGGACAGGCAGGACCATTGAGCAAGCCCGTGGGACGCTCTCCGGACCGGAGACACTGGTTGGCCTTGCCGTTTGCGGATTCCGACGCGTTGCGGACCGAGAGGAAAAACTCTGCGGGTTGGTCGGAGATCCCGTGCGGGGCCGAACCGGCGATCACTCCGCCTGCCCATCGTCGGTCAACCTGCGGATTGAGCGTCTCGTCCTGTCGTGCAGGCTGCGGAGGCGGAGTCACTTGGGTGGAGGGTTCCCGGGAGGCGGCTGATTCCAAGACGCGCGAGGGAGCGTTGAGGGAATCTCCTCCAACGCCCCGCTCTGCACGCCGGTTTCGGGCACAGGCATATCGGGAAGCTTCTCCAGCAATCTGTACAGTCAACATTCGTGTTCCTTCTCGATCTTGATCGAGAATTACAGGGAAAGCCGGGTCTTCAGACGCAACAAGACGGCGTCCGTCCCGCAAGAGAGGCGCGGACTTGACCTAGCTGGTTCGGTGGGTGGGGTTCAGCGTCGGAGCAACCTTCGCGTTCTGTGGAAACTTAAGTTACGAAGGTAAATAATGACGTTGATCCGGTTGCATCCTGGCGCTCCCCACGCATCCGAATCCCAATGACGATTGCCAGATTAGCATTAGCTCCGACTCCGGCTTTGTGACCCGGGTCACGCTTCAATGGGAGGCCCGCGGAAATTCCACTTTTCTAACTTCAGGACATCAAAGTCTGGGTTCAGTCGAGTCCGCGGGGGCGGAGGGCTTTCTCCAGCAGGGCCAGCAGGGCGTCGGCGGCAAAGGCCAGGGCGGCGGCGGGAATGGCGCCGGCCAGGATGCGGCGGCTGTCGGAAAGCTGCAGTCCGGTGACGATGGGCTCGCCCAGTCCGCCGGCCCCGATGAAGGCCGCCAGGGTGGCCGTCCCCACCGTGATGACGCCGGCCGTGCGCACGCCGGCCATGATGACCGGAACCGCCAGCGGCAGCCGGATCTGGGTCAGCACCTGAAGGTCGGTCATGCCCAAGGCGGTGGCCGCCTGCACAGCTTGGGGATCGGCATCGCGGACGCCCGTGTAGGCGGCCCTCAGCACGGGGAAGATGGAGTAGATCCACAGCGCCGTCAGAGCCGGGAGGACGCCGATTCCCAGGAGCGGGACCATGAAGGCCAGCAGAGCGATGGAGGGGATGGTCTGGGTCAGTCCGACGGCGCGGATGACGGGTTCGGCGATGCGCCTCCGGCGTTCCAGCAGCAGGGCGGCCGTCAATGCCACCAGCGTCCCGGCCAAGAGGGCCGCCAGCGACAGTCCGATGTGTTCCAGGGTGCGCTGGGCCAGCATTCCCCGCTGCTGGTAGACGAAGGCCAAGAAACCGGCCCGGGGGGCGGAGGCGGAGACATCCCCTGCGGACTCCTCCAGCAGGCCCAACTCGTTCAAGGCCTGACGGGCCACGTCGCTCTCGGCGGCCCCGCTTTCCTGAAGACGGCGGTTGAGCCGGCGCATGTGCTGGGCGTCCAGAGCACCGGCCAGCAGTTCCAAAGCCATGACGGCACGGGGATGGCGGGCCAGCAGATCTTCGCGCACCAGGGGCGCTGCCTGGTAGGGCGGGAAGAAGTTCTTGTCGTCCTCCAAGATGACCAGATCGTGGAGCAGATTGCGGCCGTCGGTGGTGTAGACGTCGAGGACATCGATGTCGCCCTGCCCCGCCAACTGGTACTTGAGGGCCTGCTGAACGGGCTGTTGTCCGGCGAACTCAAGCTGATAGGCGTCGGTGAGTCCGGGCAACCCGTCGGGACGCTGCATGAACTCGAATCCGAAAGCAGCTTGAAGCTGGGGGGCGACCCGCGCCAAGTCGGAGATCGTCCGCAGCCCCTCGCGTTGGGCCACCTCGGCCCGCACGGCGATCTCATAGGCATTTTCGAAGCCCAGCGGCGAGAGGAAAGTCAGCTTATGGAGGCGGTGCAACTGAGTGCGCAGGCGAAAGAGATCAAACCGGGGGTCGCGGCTGCTTTCCATGCCCAGGAGCGAGACCAGGGCGGTTCCGGTGTACTCGGGGTAGACGTCCAGTTCGCCGCCCTGAATGGCGGCAAAGCAAATGTCCGATCCGGCCAGTCCCAGGCGCCGCTCCACCGCCAGATCCGTGTGTGCTTCCAGAAGTTGGGCGAACATCTCGCCCAGCAGGCGGTTCTCGGCGAAGTTCTTCGATCCCACGACAACCCTGCCAGCCTCCTCCTCTCGGGGTTGGGCCGCCCGGGCCGCCGGCGGATTGTAAAGCAGTCCCAGGCTGAGAAGAAGGCACAATACGCCGGTCACAGGCGCTTTCAGCCATTCGTGGATCTCGGGGGCGGGAAGCTGAGACACTCCGCAGACGCTCCGGCGCAGGAAAGACCTGGTGGAGTCGCGAAAGGCCCGCGGCAAATCCACGGGCCGGGTTGGCCTTGCCAGCTCCGAACGACGGATCTGCCTAAGGCTCGCTCTCATGAACGCGCCTCCCGCATTTCCAGCAGGCTTGTCACGTAGGGACTCTCGGGGTTGTCGCGGAGGCGCCTGGGGGGAGCCGTTTGCTCGATGCGTCCCTGGCGCATGACGGCGATGCGGTCGGCCAGCCGGAAGGCCTCGTCGAGGTCATGGGTGACCAGCAGCATGGTCTTTCCCAGGGTTTCCTTGAGGTGCAGGAAGTGTTCCTGGAGTTCCAGGCGGGTCAGGGCGTCGAGGGCGCCGAAGGGTTCGTCGAGCAGAATCACGTCAGGGTCGGCGGCCAGGGCGCGGGCGAAGGCTACCCGCTGGCGCTGTCCTCCTGAAAGCTCACCGGGATAGCGCTGGGCGAAGGACTCGGGCGGCAATCCGACCAAGTCGAGGACCTGGCGGCAGCGGCGGGCCCGGCGACCAGCCTCCCACTTCAGCAGGCCGGGCACCAGTTCGACGTTGCGCCGCACCGTCCAGTGAGGGATGAGTCCGCCTTCTTGCTGGACATAGCCCAGGCTTCGCCGCAGGGCGATGACGTCGCTCTCACGGATCTCCTGGCCATGCACCAGGACGCGTCCCCGGGTTGGATCGGTCATGCGGTTGAAGAGCCTCAGCAAAGTGGTCTTGCCGCACCCGCTTTCCCCGATCAGCGCCACTGTCTCGCCAGCCCTTACCTCAAGGGAAACGGCGTCCAGCGCCCGCACGCCACCGGGATAGACCTTGACCACCTGAATGGCTTCCAAGACCGCGGATTGCGGGGACATCCCCGTCAGCCTAGCACAAGCCTGACCCCCAGTCCCC
>DATIPO010000313.1:0-41376 GCA_035471925.1 Acidobacteriota bacterium | reverse complement strand
CGACAAGATCCCCTACGTCGACAACGTCTGGGACACAATCCACACCTTCATCCGCGTCCCCGCGGGGGCCTATCTGGCGGCCTCCTCGTTTGCCGATCTGCCTCAGGAGTACCTGCTCATAGCTGCACTCCTGGGCGGAGCTATATCCTTTACGACCCATGGGGCCAAAGCCTCAACGCGGGCTGCGGTGAACGCTTCACCGGAGCCGTTTTCAAATTGGTTCCTGAGCCTGGCTGAGGACGTCGTCAGTCTGGGGCTGCTCTACCTGGTCTCAAGCTATCCCTACGCGGCCATCGTTGTCGGGTTGGTGCTGGTGCTGGCGGCTGGAAGCATCATCTACTTCCTCTTCCGCTTCTTCCGCAGCATTTTCCGCAGTGGTCGTCCCCCCGCCACGCCGCCGCAAGAGGCGGCGTGACGGTCGGAGGTTCGTTATTTCACCCCTCTACAGGGTTTGATTTTCGATGTCCCCCGTACCCAGGGTGTCGCGATGCCGCTTCGCGGCTCGCTCTACCCTGGGCTAGCGAATGGCTCGCCTACAGCGAGCCCCGACTTAACTCCTAACATTCAGGACGCCTTCGACCGCTCGCGACGACAACCCATAGGGAATGGGGGCTAGGCTGTGGCTTGCAGGGCTTCCCAGGCGGCGCACTCGGGAGCTAGGGCGGCGACTTGTCCCACAACGATGACGGCGGGGGTGGCGATTGTTTCCTGGTCGGCGCGGGCCGGGAGTTCGGCCAAGGTTGAGACCAAGCTGCGCTGGTCGGGCCTCGTAGCCTTTTCCACAATGGCGGCAGGGGTGTCGGAGGGGCGTCCCGCGGCCATCAGTCCCTGGCAGATGTCGTGCAGGCGTCCGCGTCCCATGAGAAAGACCAACGTGTCGATGGCGGCGAAGGCCGTGTAGTCGAGCGGGTTGCCGTGTCCGTTGCTGTGGGCCGTGATGACGGCGAAATGACGGCTGACCTCGCGGTGAGTGACGGGGATTCCGGCGGCGGCGGGAGCCGCAACCGAACTGCTGATTCCGGGCACCACCATGCAAGCGACGGCGGCCTCGCGGCAGGCTTCCCGCTCTTCGCATCCGCGTCCGAAGACGAAGGGATCGCCTCCCTTGAGGCGCACCACGGTGCGTCCGCGGCGGGCGTGAAGGATGAGCAGCCGGTGGATCTCCTGCTGGGGCGTGGAGGGTTTCCCGGCCCGTTTGCCTACGTCGATCAAGCGGGCCCCCGGCTTGGCCTCGCCAAGCAGTTCGCGGCTGGCCAGACGGTCGTAGAGAATCACGTCGGCCTGACGGATCAAGCGCAGCCCGCGCACGGTAATCAACTCGGGATCGCCGGGTCCGGCCCCCACCAGGTAAACCGTCCCTTGGACTTGAAGCGCCTTAGCAGGAGGCATTGAGGGCCTCCTCGCTAGCAGCGCTCACTGCTGTCAGGGATTCTTTTCCTCGCGACGGCCAAGCCGAGGGCTCGAGCAAGCGGCCACGGGCGCTCAGTGCGTTCAGGGTCGGCCCAACTCGCGACGGCCAAGCCGGGGGCCGGAGCGGTTTAAGGGGCATGGGCGGCCTCCCTTGGCCAGAGCACGGGCGGGGTGATGGCTGGGGCCCCTCGAGGTCGCAAATCCGCTGCCCAAGGCGACTCGGTCGCCATCCGGGCCAGGATGTTGGCGATGGAGGGATCTTCGCCGATGGGACGGTCGAAGAGCAGCAGGCGGTCCCCCCGCAGAAGGGCGGCTGGCAGGTCGTCCTGCCGGGTCTCAGACTGACTCGGCAAGATCCTCGGTGCGGTCCCATTCAATCCAAGCGCCTGCGGAATATCGCGCAGGGCGTGAAAGGTGCCTCCGATCAGGAAAGGAAGCAGGACGACCGCCTCGCCTTTGGCCTGTGCGAAGGCTTCCTCGATGGAGGGGGAATCGTCGAGAAAAGCGGGGAGCACTTGGCCCAAGCTCCCGGCCCGGCGCAAGTGCTCCACCAGTTGCAGGGTGCTGGCCCGACTGTTGGAGTGACGGCGGGTGCCGTGTCCGATGATGATCAAGGTGGTGTGTCCGCCGCTGAGCCCAAACCTGTTCAGGAGGATGCGGCTTCGCTGATGAGCCAAGGCAAGGACTTCAGGCCTCAGGCCCAGCGGCGGGACTATGTGGACGCGTCCCGGACGGAAACGGCTGTTCTTGGCCAGTTCCCGGGGCAGGACGCGGCGGGTGTAGTAGCCGGCGGCCGTAAACAGGGGCAGGACGGTGTAACGGTCGGCCGGCGCCTCATCCAGCACCTCTGCAAAGCTTGGCGGCCCTTGCTGGAATGCCGCCTGCACCCGTCCTAGGCCGAACTCTCGGCCCAGCCGCTGCGCATGGCGCTGGACGAGCCGGTTGGCTTGGGTCTGGCGGCGCGAGCCGTGGGCGGCCACGATGAAGGCATGGGAGGCAGGCCTCGAACTCACAACGCCACCTCCAAGGAGTGCAGCCGTCCCAGGGTGGGATCCTCTTTGCCCGTGATGCGGCGGCGGTGGCTGCCGTCGCCCAGCATCCGCTGATAGAAATCGCCCAAGCTCTCGCCGTTGCGGCGTTGTGAAGCCCACAGCTTGAGCAGCGGACTCAGCGTCTCCAGGAAGTCTTCGGGCTTGACATCGGCAGCGAAGAGGTCGGCGATGCGGTCACCTTCCAACCGTCCCCCCACAAAGACGTGATAGGTGCTGGGCGACCGGGCCACGAAAGCCACGTCGGCGGTGTAAGGACGGGCGCACCCGTTGGGGCAGCCCGTCATGCGCACCGTCAGCGGAGCGTTCTTCAGTTCGAGCTGCTCCAACTCCAACTCCAGCTCGTCCAGGACCGAAGGAATGAGGCGCTCGCTTTCCCCCAGCGCCAGTCCGCAGGTGGGCAAGGCGGGGCAGGCCATTGAAAAGCGGCGGACGTTGGAAAGCTGTGCCGCGTCCTTGACCCCGTGGCGGGCCAGGATTCTCCTGACCCGCTCCACCTGCGGACGCTCCAATCCCGTCAGCAGCAGGCTCTGTTGAGCCGTGGCCCGGACCCCTGGACGCATCTCCTCGACGATGCGGCGCAGGGCCGTGCGCAGCCGCATTTCGCTGCCGTCGACGATGCGTCCGTTTTGCACGAAGACGCCGTAGAACCAGTCGCCGTCACCTTGGCGCTGAGCGCCCAGGTGGTCGTGGAAGGGCAGGCGTCCCATCTCGCGGGGCGGCTCCAGCTCGAAGGACGCGCGGCGGTCGAACTCGCGGCGGAAGCGCTCCACCCCCCACTTTTCCAACAGGTACTTGAGGCGCGCCTGGCGGCGGTCGGAGCGGTTGCCGTGGTCGCGGAAGATGGCCGCCACCGTCCTCACCGCCTCCAAGGCATTTTCGGGTGCCAGATAGCCCAGAGGTTCGGCCAGCCGGGCGATGGTCTCGGGCTTGTTGTGGGTCATGCCCAACCCGCCCCCGATGAGCAGGTTGTAGCCCGCCACGCGTCCTCCTTGCAGCATCCCGACCAGCCCCACGTCGTAGCTGAAGATGTCGATGCAGTTGTCGTTCTCCAACGCCACTCCTGTCTTCAGCTTGCGGGGCAGATAGGCTTTGCCATAGAAGGACTCTTCGGTAGCCGCCGCCGTGGGAGGCTTGCTCGACACCGCCTTTTCGCCATCGATCCAAATCTCGTGATAGGCCCCTGACTGGGGACGCAGCTCGCGGCTGATCTCCTCGGCCAGCCGCTGGACCGCCCGGTGGGCCGGATCATCGATGGGCGCCGGACAGGCCATGACGTTGCGCTGCACGTCTCCGCAAGCGCCCAGAGTGGTCATCATGCGCCGGTTGATGTCCTGGACGGCCGGTTTGAGGGCGCCTTTGAGGACGCCGTGAAACTGGATGCCCTGGCGGGTGGTGATGCGCAGGCTGCAGTCGGCCAGCCGTCCCGCCATCTCGTCCAGGCTGAGGTACTGCCCGGCCGTCATGATGCCGGCGGGGAGGGCCACCCGCATCATGAACTGCCAGTGCTTGCCCAGTCCCCGTTTGCGCCGCTCGATGCGCAGATCGCGGTCGTCCTGCTGGTAGATGCCGTGGAATTTGAGAAGCTGGACGTCGTCGGGCGAGAAGCGCTCCTCTCGGCCCTCCAGCGTCTCGGCCACCTGCCCGCGCAGGAAGCTTCCGCCGCTCTTGGCTATCTCCACCTTGGAGGGCTTGTCGTGAGATTTCTTATTCTTGAAGCGTGTGGTGCTCATTTTGTCCTGTTGGCTCTCGGCCTTTTGTTGGGTTTAAGTGTGCAGTCCGCATTCGGTCTTTTCGCTCCCCGACCACCGGCCCCGGCGCGAGTACTCGTCACCGGAAAGGCCTTCGACCCGGCGCGTGCAGTGGGTGCACCCGATGCTGGGGAATCCCCGGTCATGGAGCTGGTTGTAGGGAACGCCGTTCTCGTCCACGTACCGGCGTACCTGCTTGCGGGTCCAGTAGGCCAGGGGAGAGATCTTGACGACCTGATACTTCCAGTTCCATTCCACTTGGCGCAGGTTGGCGCGCTGGGCCGACTGCCCGCGCCGAAGCCCTGTGACCCATACGTCCACGTCGGCCAGGGCTTTCTCCATGGGGACAACTTTGCGCAGACGGCAGCACAGGTCGGGATCGCGCTTCCACAACTCGTCTCCGTAGAGTTCGGCTTGGTCCTGGGGTGTCAACGGCGTGCCCTTATTGATGAAGTTGAGATGCGGGTAGCGCACCTTCAGGCGGTCGAGCAGGCGGTGGGTCTGCGGGAAGAAGAACCCGGTATCGAGGTAAATGACGTCCAACTCTGCTTGTTGGCGGGCGTAGAGGTCGATCAGGACACAGCCTTCCATGCCCAGTCCGGTGGTGAGGACCAGCCGCTGATCCTGAAAGCGCTCCAGGCTCCACTTCACCAGTTGCTGGGGAGGGCAGTCCTCGTGGGCCGGCGGGGTCGTCAGTTTTAATGTCGAGGGCGAACTCATCTTGTTTCTCCAAGGTTCTTGAGACGGTCCAGGGGCCGCACGACAGGCATGGATCGCCAGTTAGAGCCGGGCTTGGAGATGCTGGGAAGGCACAAAAAAAGCCCGGCAGGAGAAGCCACCTGCGGGCTGATGTTGGTCGGTCTTAAGAGATCGTCGGGAAATCTGCCTTCAGGTACGCTTCACGTCTAGCTGTGACAGGGACAACAGCAACAGGCAGGACCGGTTATGGCCGGAGCGTAGGTGCGTCCAGTGGGGATTGAGGGATCCGCGTTGCGATAGCCGGACTGGTGATGGGTGCTCATTGCGTTCACCATTGTAGGGGATGCAAGCCGTGACTTGTCAACCCAAAATATTGCTGTCGTTTGATGGAAGACGACGGTCGGCAGCCATCGGTTGCACAAATGGGGCATTTTTCTCCAAGAGGCAGGACTGCGGGTCCGGGATTGCCGGCAGACCGACCGTCCTCAAAAGGATGCTTTCGGGGGTGCAGCGCCGCCTTGAAGCGGATCGCCCGCCGTGAAGGAGGGTCGAGGCGGGTGTTAAAATGAAATGTTCATGACTCAAGACACCACGAAGGGGACTCCTGAAAAAACCATCTACAGTGTCGACTTCGACCGCCTGCAAAGAGACATTGAAGAGCTCTCTCAGATCGGCCGCAGCGAGGACGGAGGCCTTTACCGGATGGCCTTCACCGACGCCGACATGGAGGCCCGCCAATGGCTGATCAAGCGGCTCGAAGAAGCGGGTTTTGAGGCCCGGATGGACGAAGCCGCCAATGTGTTGGGACGTTCGCCCGGCACCTCCGACGAGGTCCGTACGGTGCTGACCGGCTCCCATATCGACACCGTACCCAACGCCGGCAGCCTGGACGGCGCGCTGGGCGTACTGGTCTCGTTGGAGTGCATGCGGCGGGTCAGGGAAGAGGGGCTGGATCTGAAGTACCCGCTTGAGTTGGTGGCGTTCTCCGATGAAGAAGGGCGCTTCGGGGGGCTTTTCGGATCCTCGGCCCTGTGCGGCGAACTGACGCCCGAACGCATCGAATCGGCCCAGGACTTGGACGGCGTTCCCCTCACCCAAGTCATGCAGCGTCATGGACTTGAGCCCTTGGCGGCTCTGCGCGCCCGCCGCAACCCGGCCAGCCTGCGCTGCTACCTGGAGTTGCACATCGAGCAAGGTCCGGTGCTCGACGCCGAAGGGCTGACAGCGGGTGTTGTGGAGGAGATCGTGGGACTTTTCAAGTGGTCCGTCCGTCTCATCGGGCGTCCCGACCACGCTGGAACCACCCCCATGGACATGCGCCGCGACGCCTTCAACGGCTTGGCCGAGTTCGCTCACGAGATCAAGCGCGTGCTGGAGGAAAACGGTTCCGACGATTCGGTGGCCACGGTGGGGAAGGTGGACCTTTCGCCGGGGACCGCCAACACCGTCCCCGGCAGCGTGGAGTTTTCCCTTGACGTGCGCGATCCCGATGAGGAAGTGCTGGAAGATCTGGGGGCCGCCTTCCGCCGCGTCCTCTCGGCTTTGGGGCGGCGGCGCAACCTGATGTTCGAGTTCGACGTCCTCAGCCAGATCCAGCCCATGGACTGCAACAGGAAGATCGTCGAGGTCATCTCGCGCACGGCCGACGAGATGGGAATTGCCTCCCGCCAGATGCCTTCGGGTGCCGCCCACGATGCCCAGATCATGGCCAAGATGGCTCCGGTGGGCATGATCTTTGTCCCCAGCAAGGACGGCCGCAGCCATTCGCCCGCCGAATGGACCCACTGGGAGGACATCGAAAGCGGCGCCAACCTGATGCTCAATTCCTTGATTTGCATTGCCGGAGGAGAAGCTGAAGATGAGTGACCGCTCCCGTCCCGACGTCCGGGCCCAAACCGATGAAGGTCAAGAAGATTCGCATCCGGATGCCTCGAAGGAGGAGGCCAATCCCACCGTGGTGGAGGAGTTTCTCAATGTCGATCCCCTGGCCGACTCTTACAGCGGCTGGGTGGAGGAGGTTCCCCAGCGGCTGCAGCAGGAGAAGCCGCTCTTGGAGAGCGCCCTGATGTGCATCGACATGCAGTACCTGGACGCCGCGCGAGGCCACGGCGTTTTTGCCGATGCGGTCGACTCGGGCGTCCCCGAAGAGGCCCAACAATACTATTTTGAACGGCTGGAGAAGACGGTGCTGCCCAACGTCCGCCGTCTGCAGGACCATTTCCGATCGATCGGACAGGAGGTCATCCACATCCGCATCCAGGCTCTGACCCTGGACGGACGTGACCGTTCGCCGGCCCACAAGCGTCTGGAACTGCTGGCTCCTCCCGGATCGAAGGAAGCCGAGTTCTTGGAGGAGATCGCTCCCCAGGACGACGAGATCATCGTCAACAAGACGGCCAGCGGAGTCTTTTCCTCCACGAATATCAACTACATCCTCGACAATCTCGATGTTGAGAACCTCTATCTCACCGGCGTTTATACCGACGAATGCGTCTCAACCACGGCCCGCGATGCCAGCGATCTGGGCTACTACGTGACGCTCATCGAGGACGCCTGCGCCACCGTCACCGAAGAACGCCACGAGTTCACCATCGAAACCCTGCGCCACCGCTACTGCCGCATCCTCTCCACCGAAGAGACCATCGAAGAACTCGGCACCTCCCCCCAAAAAGAACGCGCCGCCGCGAGCTGACTCCTGGGGCGGGCCATTGCTGGCCGTTCCCGTGGCGTTCCCAGTAAGGTTTCCCCCCGCCTCCCCCGTGCGGTGCTGCAAGCCAGCCGCCCGGCCATCGAGAGCAGAGCAAAGGCCAGGAATGGGCAGAGCAAGGTCACGGATTGGAGGACAAGTCCGGGCTCGCTGTAGGCGAGCCATAAGCTAGCCCAGGGTAGAGCCCGGACGCGAAGCGGACGAGCGGCACCCTGGGTTATTGAAAAGTAGAAAAAGCAACCCTGAAAGGGTGCAATAAAATGCGTTAGCGACTAGGGTCAAGGTACCACAACCCAGCGCGGGTCACCGTCAAATCCAGGACGCTCGGTGAGGCGCCTGGGTTCGCCTCCCAGCAGCGGGACGCTGTAAAGTTCCCAATCCTCATCGCGATTGGACCCGAACACGACCTGGCGTCCGTCAGCCGAGAAGGCGGCCACCAGTTCCCAGGACGGGGCTCTGGTCACCTGCCGCACGTCACCGCTCTTCAGATCGAGGACATAGATGTCTTGATTGCCATCCCGCCCCGAGCGGAAGAGAACGCTCTCGCCGTCGGGCGCGAAGCCCGGATGCCCTTCGTCGGCTTCATGCTGAGTCAGGTTGCGCTGGTTTGAGCCGTCCGACTGCATGAGATAGATCTCTTGGTTGCCGTCGCGGTCGGAAGTGAAGAGGACCTGCGATCCGTCGGGCGAGAAGACCGGCTGCTTGTCCACACCTGGGTCATCGGTCAGGCGGATTTCGCCGCCTCCGTCGCGGCGCTTGCGGTAGACGTCGATATTGCCGTCACGCTCCGAGCTGTACACCACCCACTTCCCGTCGGCCGAGAACTCGGGCGTTTCGTCCCCGGCGGGATTGGGCATGATGTCCTCGAGGCCGCTGCCGTCGGGATTCATCCAGTGCACCCAGGCTTGACCTTTGCGGTCCGAGAGAAAGGCGATTTTTCCCGCCCCGGGAACCCAGCGCGGTCCCCAATCGTTGGCGGGGTCATTGGTCAGCCGTTCGACTTGCGTACCGTCGGGCTTCATCCGATAGATGTCGGACTGCTCCTCATCGCCGGCCGAGTAATAAATCCACTGCTCAACCTGGGGAGCGTCCGCCCCGCAGCCGAGGCCGCCCACAGCTAGGAAAATCAGAAGAGTCCACCGGGCCCGGCGAGTCGATTTCCAGCCGTCCAACTTCGCCACGTCCTGATTGTTGATCATCCGGTTTTTCCCTCCAAGCCGCCGCACAGACTCCTCCCGAGGCTGCACTCTCCATCCTAGACGCAGGTGCAGCAGAGTAGATTCTGAGAAGTCAGGGTAAGCTTGGAGGTCGCTTGGCCCCTTATTCGGACTTTTGTTCCAGCAACCAGTCGACCAGGGCTTGCAGTTCCTCGTCGGACCCTTTGAAGGCCTTGGCGTGAGCCTTGCCGTCCATCTTCACTTCTTGGCGCAGATAGCTGGCGATCCACTTGGCTTCGTGCTTTTCCCCGATCCCGGTGAGATCTGAACCGGCCATGGGGCCCGATTTCATCTTGGCCTCGATCCCGGCTGAGGTGACGCTGTGACAAGTCCCGCACTTGGCGCCATCGAAGACCTTTTGACCATCGATTTCCGACACGGCGGCCAGGAGCAACAGTGAACACGTGAAGACCATGAAAACCACGGCGGCTAAAAACGTCTTATTCATCATCTCAGTCTCCTTCAGAAGGCTGAAAGGCATTTTCTAATTGATCCGTCTAGGATTTTATACCGACTTGCCTCCCAATCCAAATCCCACAGCCCCAAAATCTTCAGGCCCGCACGATGGCGGAAGCCGCCGCGAGGATTCGTCTACCCCACAGGTGCGTGGGTTGAAACGACCTCCACCTGGATTCTCCCCTGTCGCCCCTACGGGTGCGCTAGGAGGAAGGATCAGCAGGGGCTGAGAACGGACGACCGGAGATTCCCCTAGGGTTGAACCTCAGGGTTGGAGGAGGCGTCTTTATAGAGTATGTTTGCTCTGCTTCTGGCGGCTCAGCTTTGGATTCCTCAGCCGGCCGACGGCGGGAGAGTGTTGGTGTCTCCGGCGCCGGAGAACACCGTGGCCCAGGTTTGGGATCTGGGCAGCGGGGAGTTGCTGATGAGCCAGCCGATGGGGCTGGCCGATTATCCTTACCTGACGCCCAACGGACGCACCTTGATCATCCGCGGCGAACACGAGGACGGCACTCCCCTGATCAAGGCTTGGGACGTCGAGACTCAGCAGCTCATCGACAGCCTGTACCAATGGGGAACCGACCCTCCCCACCAAATCTATTTCGACCCTGAGTTTGTGCGGCTGATCTTTACCTGGAGAGACGGGCGTATGCAGGTCCATGAACGGGAAACCCGCAGGCTGCTCAATGACACGATCATCCTCTCCGATACTTCAGGACCCTTCAACAAAGTCGCTCTGTCTCCAGACCGCAACACGCTGGCGCTCTTTCGGGAAGGAGAACTTCTGGTGTGGGATCTGTCCCAAGACCGTCCCGTTGTCATGCCTTGGGATTTGGGAATGGGGGTCTTTCCCATCATCACGACAGAGAAGGGGACTTTCAGGTGCGGGGCCATTCACTCCGAATATCTGACGGGATTACATTTCCTCGATCATCACACCCTGCGCATGAGCATCCGCTGCAGCCACGTCTACGAAGTGGACCTCAGCCAAGTCATCAACGGTGCGCCCCCGCCTGTGCGCCACATCGCCACCTTCAACGGGCAGATCGCGCTAAAAGGCGGTGGACGCCTGATTCAAACGGTCCGGGGAGATCAAACCCATCTGCTCACCTTGGCACAAAAGACCCATCTCGCCACGGTCGACGAGGACGCGGTCATCGGCGTCGCCCCCGGCGGAGGCTACTGGGTCGAATCGGACCCGACCTCCGAGGACTGGCTGGTTATCCGATTTGTGGACGGCAGCCCGCCCTGCAAACTCGACCGGGATTCTCCTGAGCCTTGCCCCCAGTTCATTCGCTGACTTGGCAGCCACCAGGACGGCGAGGTCGCCCACAAGCTCACGCACGAGTCAAGTTCTGCGAACATAATCAGCGGCCTCGTATCGCTCGGCGGTCTGAGGCTGCTCGCTATCGGCAGCGGGCCGCCTAATACCGCCCAGAGGGTGAGGACAACCGCCCCTGGTCGCTGAGTGGTCGCTGAAACTTGACTTGTGTCTGGCCTTGCCGGCCACTTAGTGGCCCTAGATGCTCTGCAGCAGGCCGCCGTCGACGGCGATGGCTTGGCCCGTGATGTAGGCGGCCTTCTCCGAGGCCAGGAAAGCGGCCAAGGCGCCGAACTCGTCGGGACGTCCCAGGCGGCGGGCAGGGATTTTAGCCGACAAGTCGTCATCGGAGACGCCCAGCTCAGCCAGCCGTTCGGTCTTGGTGTAGCCAGGCATGAGTGCGTTGACGGTGACGCCGTGAGGGGCGGCTTCGCGGCTGACGGTGTTGACCAAGCCGTGCAGTCCGGCGCGATAGGCATTGGAGATGGTCAGCCCCGCAACCGGCTCGCGGGCCGCTACCGAAGTCACCAGAAGCAGCCGTCCCCAGCCTTGATCCTGCATGGAGGGAAGGGCAGCCTTCATCGATTCCACTGCGCTCATCCACAGGCCGTGAAAACCCTCTTCCCAGTCCCGGGCATCCAAATCGAGAAAGCCTCCCTGAGGAGGGCCTCCGGTGTTGGAAACCAAGATGTCCAAGCCGCCGAGCGCTTCCCGCGCTTCCTCCACGAGGCGCGCAGCAGCGCCGGGACGCGAGAGGTCGCAAGCGATGGGACGGGCTCCGATCTCCTCAGCCGTGGCCTCCAGACGGTCCCGGCCGCGGGCGCAGATCACCGCCGAGGCGCCTTCGCTGATCAAAGCCTGAGCCACGGCTTTACCTAATCCGCTGGAAGCCCCCATGACTAATGCCTTTTTTTCTTGTAGTCCTAGGTCCATCTCTATCTCCTCATGGTTTCTGTCGCATCCGCAGGAGCTGTCAGGGCAGCGACACCTGAGCGATTAACTCCCCCTCGCCCCTGGCAACTCGTACTTCGAACTCCCCAGGGGTGTTACACTAGGGGATGTGACTGTCTGAGGCAATCTCGTTAGGAGGCGCCATGAAGCGAATCGCCCTGATCGCACTGCTTTTTCTCGTCCCGTCTCTTGTCGCTCATGAAGACGACCAGATTCAACTCACCCCTGAACAGGAAAAGTTTGCCAAGCAGCTTGAAACCGAGCTGATCGCTCCCTGCTGCTGGCGTCAGCCGGTCTCCGAGCATCATTCGCCGGCGGCTGACGAGGTGAGGGCCGAGATCCGCAAGTTGGTGGCCGAAGGACAGGAGGAGAAAGCGATTCTGGCCCGATTCACGAGCCAGTACGGCGCCCGCATTCTCTCCTCGCCTCCGACGCAGGGATTCAATTGGCTGGCCTGGGTGCTGCCCTTTGCGGCCTTGGCCATCGGCGGACTCGGAGTCGTGATCTATGTCCGCAGCCGTCAGCCCGATGAAAGTGCGCCAAGCGAAGGGCAAGCGCCTTCCCAGGCGTCCTCAACAGCCTCTTCTTCAGGCGACCAGCGCTACGCCCGCATGCTGGAAGACGAATTGAAAGAGGTCTGAGCCAACTGTTGCCGGTTAGCCGTCCGTTCGGCAGATGCTCCATCCCTTGAAGAGATACTCGGGGAGACGTGTGTTGGCGTTGAGGGTGGCACGGCTGAGCTGGCGGAAGGTGAGTCCGCGGGCACCCCTCAAGTCGGCATCGCTGAGATCGGCTTTGCCCAGGTCGCTGCCCCGCATGTCGGCGTTGAACAAGACCGCGCCCTTCATGTCCGACCAGCTCAAGTCGGCCCTGATCAGGTTGGCTCCCGTGAAGTTGGCGCTGCGCAGGTCGCTGCTGATGAGGACGGCGTAGAGCAAAACCGCTTGGCTGAGGTCCACTCCCCGCAGGCTGCTGTCCTTGAGATTGCTGGCCGTCATGTCGGCACCGCTGAGGTTGGCGCCGTTGACGCTGGCGCGGTAGAGGTTGGCCGACACCAAATCGGGACGCGCGTCAAGGTGTCGTTCCCTCCAACGGTTCCAGGCTTTGTGGCCCTGCTTGAGGATGTGCATCTGTTGGAGGTCGGCCATGACCCCTATCATAAACCGAATCGACTCCCGGTGAGCCGGAGTGTGGTAATAAAGCTGGATGGACCGCCGTGCTTTCGATCGAGTGTTGGAGCGCGCCCTGGAGCGCATTCCGCCTGAGTTCCGCCAAGCCATGGACAACCTGGAGATCTTGGTGGAAGACTGGCCCGATCCTGGCCTGATGGAAGACATTCTGGGCGACCGCAAGGCTCAAGCGTATGGACTGTTTGTAGGCGTGCCCTTGACCGAGAGAGGCGCTTCCGACTGGGGAATGCCGCCCACCGTCATCTATATTTTCCGCCAGCCGCTGCTGCGCGATTTTCCCGACCGCCAAGACTTGATCCGCGAAGTCGAAATCACTCTGGCCCATGAAATCGGCCACTTCATGGGATTCGACGAAGACACGCTGACCGCCTACGGCTACGACTGACATCCCCCGTTACGAGCAGGACCGGCCGACTTCCCTGGCCAATGGCGAAGACGATCCAGGTCCGGCAAATCTGACAGGTTTCCTCATCGAAGGCCGTCTCTTGCCAGACACGGTCAATCGGGCTAGCATGGCCAGCACCGAGGGAGGAATTCTCATGGCTCAACAAGACGGGCAATCGGCCGAACCCCGGAAACGTGCCAAGCGGAACGACCAGCCCCAAAGCTGGACTCGTTGGATGTCGGACCGGCTTGGTGCGGCAACCTTCTTTCTGGCGGCGGCTCTGGCCTTTCTGGTCTATGTCGAGATGATCATCATGCCGGCTTGGCCGGCGGGCGGCTTGAGCCTCTATAAAGCGGTTTTGGGCGCTCTGCTGCTGGTCACCATCCTGGGCTACCTGTGGGTGTCGCTGTCAGCCGGGCCTTCGCGAAAGGTCAGAGAGGCCAAGCAAAAAAAGGACGACCGCCAGGAAGGGGGACCTCAAGCGGCCCAACCGTCCGGGGACGGTTTCCCCGACGGCGTCACCCTGGGCATCGGGCTCTTTCTGGTCGTCCTCAGCGTCGCCTTCGTGTATGCCTTCTTCTTGGCCATGAGCAGCCACGACCAGTTCCTGAGCCAATTGAATCTGCTGCAGGGAACTCAAGGCGACGAGACCCGGATCAGGGAACTGCAGGACGCCTTCATCGCCATGTTGGCGGCTGGCGTGGGCGCCTGCATTTCCACCATTCTGGCTTACTTGCAGCACGCCAGTGAAAAGACCGACTTCAAGCTGTCCTATGCACCCTGGTACGTAGGACGGCCCCTGATGGGACTCATGCTGGGGCTGGTTTTCTACTTTCTGCTCAAGGGTGGGTTCCTGGCAACCGTCAATGCCACGGGCGGACAGGTCAGCGACTTCAATGACTGGGGACTGGCGGGCGTCAGCGCCCTTGTGGGCCTGTTCACCAAAAACGCTGTGGAAAAGCTGCGCGAGGTTTTTCAGACCCTTTTTCGTTCCGGAGGCGATGGGCAGGAGGGTCAGGAATCCGATGGGCAGCCCTCATGATCCGCTGGGTTATGATGGCAGGCCAATTCGTGAGGCGCTGGCCGATTGACTGTGGCTGGGCTTCAGTACTAAACTGGAGACTCCTTTCACGAAGGGAGATTGAGTCAAATGGGCGGACTCGGATTCGGTGAAATCGTTGTCATCTTCGTGGTGGCCCTGGTCATTTTCGGGCCCCGCAAACTTCCAGAGTTGGGGAAGTCTCTGGGCAAAGGACTGGCCGAATTCAAGAAGGCTTCCAATGAGCTGAGGCGGACTTGGGAAGAGGAAGTCGAAACCGAAAAGCAGCTCATTTCCGACACTGTCGAGGAACAGAAAAAAGTCTTCAAGGAAACCGCCGACCTGACTTCCATGACCGCCTCGGACACGTCCAAGAAATCGCCGCAGACGTCCAAGAGCGCCTAGCAGGTCCCGTCGGCTCCCCTAATCTGCATCAGCCGATCCGATAGCAGCATGTCCAAACCCATTCCGCGCGGCTCAGGTGCTTCCTCTTCCGACGGCGACGAGTCGTCGGTGGAAGAGCAGATCGATTCTATCTCCTCCGGCGCTCAGCGAAAGTCGGAGCCGCCAGCCTCGCGATCCTCTTCAGGAGGCCGCGGTTCTCCCCCGCCTTCGGATGGAGACGACGACGATAACGGAGACGATGAACAGCGCGAGCTGGGCGGTCAGATGACCTTCCTCGAGCATCTCGACGAGCTGCGCCGGCGCATCATCTATGCCTTTTTAGCGGTGGTGATCACCTTCAGCGCCAGCTTCGTCTTCCGCGAGCAGATCTTCGACTTCTTGCAGCAGCCCATTACACAAGTGCTGCTCGACAGGGGGATGGAGCCCAAGCTGACCTTCATCAAGCCGACCGACGCCTTCACCATCTACCTCAAGGTGTGCGTGGTGGCGGGGACTTTTCTGGCCGCGCCATTTCTGGTCTGGCAGGTGTGGCTCTTCATCGCTCCCGGGCTCTACCGCCGCGAAAAGATCTTCGCCATCCCTTTCCTGTTGGGGGCCACGACCCTCTTCCTCAGCGGGGGCGCCTTGGCCTACTACGTCATTCTCCCCGCCGGACTGCAGTTTCTGGTCAATGAGATGGGTGGGAAATTCACCCCCATCTTAACGGCCCTCGACTTCTTCAATTTCGAGCTGATCATCATCCTGGGAATGGGCGTTGTCTTTCAGATGCCCATCATCGTGGCCTTCCTTTCCATCTTCGGCATGGTGACGCCGGGCTTTCTTTTTCGAAATTTTCGCTATGCCATCTTGATCATCGTCATCGTCGCCGCTGTCGCCTCGCCCACCCCCGATGCCCTCAACCTGTTCTTTTGGGTGGCGCCCATGGTCGTGCTCTACGTCCTCAGCATCGGCATCTCCTGGATTTTCCAGCGCCGACGCAAGAAAAAGCTGGCCCAGGCTCTTGAGGAAGAGTAAGCAGGGTTGGCGCGAGGGCAAAATTAAGCCATCATAAAGGGCATGAGTTGGTTTAATTCCCTGGACAGCGTGGTTCGCCTCCAGCAGATCCTCTCTTGGGTGGGCGTGGTTTCGGCTATTCTGGCCGCCGTCTGCGGAGTGCTGGCCTACTACCTCAACAACCAGGCCCGCACCCTCCATGTCCGACAGGTGGAGGAGCGCATGACTGAGGAAACCCAGGACGTCCCTCAAGACGACCAGGGCGATCAGCCGGAATCGGTCGGAGAAGAACAAGCAGAAGGCGAGTCTGAGGAGGGCGGCCTCGAGGAAGCCTCGCCCAAGGCCGGGGGGCAAATCGCTTTGCTGGAAGAGCAGATCGAGAGTCTCAGGGCTGAATTGCGGCAGTCCGAGGAGGACGCCCGGCAAGCCCGGACCCGGGCCGACCAGGCTCAGGAGGAGGCCGCGGGGCTGCGGACCGAGCTGGACGATCTGCGCCAACGCGCCCAGGGCCTGGAAACCCGGGCCGAGGATGCCGAAGAGTCGGCGCAGGAAGCGCGGCTGGAACTGCAGGCCGCCCAGGAGGCCGAGGAGGAGCAGTTCTTGAAGGCTCTTCGCGACAAGCCTTCGGGTCCGGTCGATATCGTGGCCGTGCAAGGGTTGGAGGGCTCGCGTGAAACCGCGGCCCACTTGCAGTCGCTGCTGGAACGGGCCGGGTGGGATCAGGTCCAGGTGCGCGAGGCGCAGTTTGAAGGAACGCCCGAAGGCATCTACTTCGTCGTCCACAGCCAGCAAACCATGCCCGAATACGCCGCTCCGCTGGCCATCGGCCTGGCCATCGTCGATCTCATGCCCATGCCGGCCCGGGTGAAAGCCAATCCGGGCAAGTCCCCCGGATACCTGGGGATCGTCATCGGCGCCCGATGAGGACGGTCTTCAGAGAGGCCTCGGCTGGGAGGCGATGAGTGTATACTGATCGGCTATGACAAGGCGTTTTTTTGCGGCGTTGGGCGTTCTCTTGTTTCTCTCCGCTTTGGCCGCCGACAATGGAGAGATCCTGGAAAAGAGCTACCTTGAGTGGACGCAGGAAGAAGCCGTCTGGGTCCTTAACGAGTCGCCTTGGGCCCGCCGCGAGACCTTCACTCAGGTGGTGGAGGGCGTCGGCAGCGGGGTGCGGGGAGAGAGGGAGATTCTCAGCACCTACTTCGTGCGCTTTTTGTCCGCGCCTCCCATCCGGCAAGCCTACGTCCGCATCCAGCAGCTTCAGAACGGTTACGCTGAGATGACGGACGCCGACCAGCGCGATTTCGACGCCAACAGCCGGCGGCTGCTCAGGTTGCCCGTCCGCCAGTGGATTGTCATCACTTTGGCCTTCCGGTCCAATGAACCTGACCGGGAGCTGGAGTTTAAGCAGCACTTCCAAGTCCAGACGATCGAAACCCTGCGGCGGACCACCTCCCTTTCTACTCCGCGCTTCGCCAAGCTGGAGCCGGTGGCTTATTTCCCTCCCGCCGAGGACGGTGTGGGAGCCCGTTTCGTTTTCCCCCGCCAAGTGGACGGGGTGGACGTGATTTCTCCCCAGGACGCCACGGTCAGCTTTGAAATCGAGGTTCCTGTGGCGACTCCCCAAGTCCGCTCTCAGTTTTCGGTTGCGGAAATGGAACTTGACGGCGTCCTGGTCTATTAGGGGCCAAAGCGGGCCGTTTCAGCTAATTAACGAAACGCAGCGGGCCGAAAGAGCGTTAGAAATGGGTGAGGTGGCCGCAACACGAATAGCTCGTTGGGCTGCGCTCTGGTGCTTGCTCGCTGCCGGAGTCGTGGCCGCAGAAGATCCCCCGACCCAACAGACTTCCCAAGCTGAGGTTGCCGGGGAAGATGCGTCCGCGCAGGACGATTCCCTGCAGGAAATCGCCGAGTTTCGCATAGCTCTGCCTTCAGTGACGGGATCTTCGACGTCCCTGACCGAGGTCGTCAACCTTTTTCCGGCCCGCAAGCGGCGCCGCTTTCACGGGTCGGTCTACGAATATCACCGCAACGACAACTTCGACGCCCGCAATTTCTTCGATCCGGTGGGCGAGCCTTTGCCCGAATTCAAGCGCAACCAGTTCGGCTTCAACCTGGGGACTTCGCTGTTTTCCGAGGACCTGACCCTGCTGGGAAGCTACGACGGCTTGCGCATCATCCGCGGATCCACCCGCATTTCCCGCGTGCCTACGATTTTGGAGAAAGAGGGCGATTTCTCGGCCTCGGGTGTGACGGTGATCGATCCTCTGACCCGTGAGCCCTTTCCGGGCAACCGCATACCCCGCCAGCGCTTCGATCCGGCGGCGATGGCCTTGATGCAGGTTTTGCCCGATCCCAACCTGGCCGATCCCGACCGCAACTACGTCAACAATCAGCCCGGCATCACAAACCAGGATTCCTTTGCTCTCCGGGCCGACTACCGCTTCAACGACCATTCCAAGATCTTCGGCAGTTACTCCTTCAACGACAACAACGGGAACGACGTCGAAGACCTGCGGGCTTTCGAGACCTTGGAAACGCGGCGCGAGCAGGAAGTCTCCGTCGACTACAGCCAGACGGTCAGCCCGAGGCTGTCCTTTACCGGCGGGGTGTTCTTCAGGCGTTCTGTACGGAGCGAGCTTTCCGTCAACGCCGGGCGGGTCGGCCTGCACGAGTCCTTCGGCATCCAGGGCGTCCGGGTCAGAGGTCCCGACGACGAAGGCTTCCCCGAGATCGATTTGACGGGATATGTTGATTTCGGTGACCGCGGCAGCCCCGATTTCGGAGTCAGCAACCGCTACAGCGGAGATATTGCAGCTACCTACGTAGCTGGACGCCACACTTTGCAGTTCGGCGGCTCCTACGCTCTCCTCCAGCCCTTCAACAATCGCACGGGCAACGGCATCCGAGGCGAATTCGAGTTTAGCGGCAGCTTCTCCGGAGACGCCTTCGCTGATTTCCTGCTGGGGCTTCCCATTCAGGCAGAGAGAGCCCGCGGCCGCGACCGAATTGACCTGGAGACCTATCGCTGGAGCGTCCACGTCAACGACCGCTGGCGCATCAACGACTACCTGGACCTGACCTTGGGCCTGCGCTACGATTTCTTCCGCCCCTACCAGTCGCGGGCTGATAATGTTTCGACCTTTCTGCCCCTGGAGTTCGAGCCGCCCTTGGACGGACAAGTGGTGGTGGCCGGCTCTCCCGAAGCCTTGACCTTGGGCTTGGGGCCGGCTGGCGACCGGGGCTTGGTCCTCCCCGACCACAACGATTTCTCACCTCAAATCGCCCTGGCCTATTCGCCCTGGGGCAATCAGCAGTTGGTGCTGCGGGCCAACTACTCGATTGCCCATGATCCGCCCAGGGACTTCGTTTTCATACGCAACTTGGGCCGCAATTTCCCCTTCTTTTTCTCCCAATTGGCCCGTTCCGACTCGGAGACGCCCCAGTTGCAGCTTTCTGATCCTTTTCAAGATGTCACCCAGCGCGAGCTGACGTTTCACGGCATCGAGCCCAATGCCCGCACGCCCTACATTCAGAATTGGGCGCTGCGCCTTCAGGCCGAGCCCATTCAGCGCTGGGTAGTGGAGGTGGCCTATGAAGGCTCGCGGGGGCTGAACTGGTGGAGCGAACTGCCCTCCAACGTGCCCCTTCCGGGACCTGGCGACATTCAGCCCCGCCGCCCCAATCCCGAGTTTGGACTCTTCAGCATTCAGACTTCAGGCGGAAGCTGGTCGCGTCATGCCCTGGAAGTCGAAGTGGAGCGTCGCTTGTCGGAAGGCTTCTCACTAGCTGCCGACTACACCTGGCAGAACAGCATGAACGACTTGACCGACAATCCTGCCAACCCCCGCAACCTGGACGCCGAGCGGGCGGTCAACGGGCCGCTTCATTTTTTCGACATCAACTACCTGTGGGATCTTCCTTTCGGCCGCAACGCCAGCGGAGTGTGGGGAGCCTTGGTCAAGGGCTGGCGGGTTTCGGGCATCACCCGCTTGCGCAGCGGCGACCCCTTCAGCGTCACCGTCTCGGGCGATCCCAACAACGACGGGCTGTCGGGCGACCGTCCTGACCTGATCGGCTCCACGGCTAGCGATTTCACGCCCAGCGTGGACCAGTGGTTTGACACTTCCATTTTCGCTCCAGCAGCCGGATCCTTCGGGACGGCGGGACGCAACATCCTGTTCGATCCCGGCGTGCAGGTCTGGGACATCGCCTTCTCCAAGCGGGCCCGAATCAGCGACTCCGACGTGCTGGAGTTCCGCATTCAGCTCTTCAACGCCTTCAACCACGTCAATTTCGGACGTCCGGACAGCGACCTCAACAGCTCGGTCTTCGGCAAGATCTTCTCGGCCGGAGAAGCCCGCGAAATCGAAATCGCCCTCAAGTACTCGTTCTGAGCGCCGTGTCAGGGATCTCGCATCGTCCTTTCAGGATCTTCCCGATGGGACGGAAGGCTAAGCGCTCCGAAGAGAAGCCTGAGATGATTGTAAAGTTGCCCTACGAGCGAGAATGGGAAACCAACTTCGCACATCGGATCACCGATGTCGGCTCAGTCATGCGCCGCGTCTTGAACAGTGATGGCGTCCAACGGGCAGAGGAGCTGAGCTGCTCGAGAATGCAGCAGGTCCTAGCCGAGGTGGTCGGGCGCCTTTCGGGAGGAGGTCCGCTGCGGTTGAGTCAGGACTGCCAAGCCGCCGACCAGTTCGCACCCGGTTCCGTTCTGCGGCCAGGTCAAGTGGTTCATAGATAGGTCTCATCGGCTTGAGGGACTGCTTGGCTGTCGCTAGTCGTGAAGCGCGGTCAGGCCCTCGCGCACCGCGAACTTGGTCAGCTCAGCGACGCTGCGCAGGTCCAGCTTGTCCATAATGTTCTTGCGGTGAGATTCGATGGTCTTGACGCTCACGTTGAGCTTGAAGGCGATTTCCTTGGTATTTTGACCTTCGGCAATCAACTGCAGCACTTCCTGCTCACGTTCGCTCAAAGCCCGGATAGAGGATGTGCTCTTCTTTTCGTCGGGTCGGTTGAGGAGATGCTCGATCAGCACGCCGGCCACCGAGGGACTGACATAGACTTGGCCTTTCGCCACCGTCCGAATGGCCTCGATAAGGTCCTCCAAAGCGCATTTCTTGGGCAGGTAGCCGACCGCGCCTGCTTCGAAGCAACGAACCATGGTCCGTTCATCAGAATGCACCGAAACATTGATGACCTTGATGGAGGGGTTCTCCCTTTGGAGCCGCCGGGTAGCGGCAATCCCGTTCATGTCGGGCATGTCGACATCCATCAGGACGATGTCGGGCGCCCTGGACAGAGCCTCTTCGACAGCCTCCCGGCCATTCCCGGCTTGGCCGATGACGTCAAAAGTGTCAATGCTTTGGAGTTGGCGGATGAGCAGTTCGCGGAACATGGCATGGTCTTCGGCTACCAGCAGGCGCAGGTTCATTGTCTTTTTTCCATCTTGGCCGTCAACTCGGTCATCCTGAACGGCTTGGGCAGCAGTTGGGCGTTCGGGATCTCGGCCAACGCGTCCTCGGCCAGGACTTGGCCGGTGATCATCACCGCCTGAGTATCGTAGCCGCAAGCCCGGATCCGGCGCAGACAGTCCATTCCGCTGATCTTGGGCAGATCCTTGTCGAGAATCAGCAGGCCGATTTCGTCCTTCTGGCGTTCGAACACGTCCAGAAGGCTCTCACCGTCGGCCGCCTCGAGGATGTCATATCCCAGAGCGCGCAAAGCGCCCGCGATGATGCCGCGAAGCTGCTGGTTGTCTTCGGCCAGCAAGACCCGTTTGCCGCGGCCAGGGGCCGGGGCCCGATGGTCGCCCTGATCGTTGATCGAAACCTGCTGGCACACGGGAAGGGTCACCGTGAAGGTGGTCCCTCGTCCCGCCTCGGACTCGACTGTGATTTCGCCGTTGTGGTCTTCTACGATGGTACGGATGACTGACAATCCCATCCCCGTTCCTTGTCCGTCGGGCTTGGTCGTGAAGAAGGGTTCGAAAATTCTCGCTTGGATCTCGGGCGTCATTCCGTGGCCCTCATCGGCGACCTGCAGGCGCACCAGTGCCGGGGGCCGGGAGTCGGCCCGCACCTCTATCGCTCCCCCATCAGGCATAGCGTCGCGGGCGTTGAGGATGAGATTGAGGAGGACTTGCTGAAGCTGCACTTTGTCGGCGAAAACATAGGGAAGGTCGTTGGCCACCTGCATCTTGAGGCGGATGTTGGAGGGCAGCGTCCGCTGGAACATCATCGAGGCCTTGAGCAAGGCCTGCCGAGTTTCGACGGGTTCCTTGCGGCTCTGCAGCTTGCGGCCAAAGGCCAAAAGAGAGCGGGTGACGCCCGAGGCCTGCGAGGCCGCCTCGCGCAAGGCGTTCAACGAGCGGTCAACTTCCGGCGAGCCGTCAACGCAGCCCTCCAGCAGTTCGGTGTGGGCCATGATGACGGTTAACAGATTGTTGAAGTCGTGAGCCACGCCCGAGGCGAGTTGGCCGACGGTTTCCATCCTTTGGGCTTGCCGGAGTTCCTCCTCCAAACGCTGCCGTTCGCATCGTTCGCGGTAGGTCTCCAGCGCTTGGCGCACAGCCGTTCCCAGACGTGCCAGATTGCCTTTGAGCACGTAATTGTCGGCACCCTGCATGACGCATTCGACGGCCGTCTCCTCGTCCAGCGCGCCTGTGACTACGATGAAGGGGATATCCTTGTCGAAGCGGCGGACGATCCTCAGTGCGTCCAATGCGTTGAATTGAGGCATCCGGTAGTCGCTGAGCACGATGTCCCACTCTGAGCTCTCCAGCGCCCGCTCCAAGTCATCGGGAGCGTCTACACGGTGAAGGGACACGGAATAGCCGTTCCGCTCCAGGAACTTACGGCAGAAGAGGGCATCCGTCTCCTCGTCCTCCACCATGAGGACTCTCAAGGCCTGGTTCTCTTCTTCTGTCATTCTTTCACTCTTTCGGGCGTCCATTCGAAGCGGGCGCCTCGGCCCGTCTCTCCATGTGCCGATATTTCTCCTCCGTGGCGCGCCAGCGCGGCGGTCACGAGAGCCAGTCCGGCGCCGACGCCTTCAAAGTCGCGCTTGGAGTGCAGTCTCTGGAAGAGCCCGAACATCCGGTCGGCGTAGCGGGGGTCGAAGCCTACGCCGTTGTCTTCGACGATGAACCAGTTGCGGTCGGCATTTCGGGCGCTGACCCCAACGCGCGGATGTTCTTGACGGGCGGCAAACTTGAGGCTGTTGAGAAAGAGTTCCCGCCAAACCAGGCGCATCAGGCCGGCGTCGGCATCCACCTCCGGCAGCGCTTCCAGCCGGAACTCGAAACGCTCTTTTTCATGGTGGCGGATCTCGTCCCATACAAAGCGGGCCAGCTTGGTCTGGTCGATCGCCGTCGGCCGCATGGAACATCGGGCGAGCTCGCTGATTTGTTCCAAGTGTCTGATCATCTCCTCCAAGCTTCGGGCCGAGGTGAGGATCCTTTCCAAATAGTCCGGCAGTGCCGTCAGTGCCTCCTCCTCCTGCGCCAGGATTCGGCAGAAGCCCTGAATGTGGCGCAGGGGAGCCCGCAGGTCATGGATGACGTCGGGACCGAAAAGGTCGGCCAAGTCCAAAGCCTCTCCTGATGGCGGAGCCGAATGCGAAACTCTTACGATCGGCTCAATGTCGTTCATGATTATCCCTGTCCTCATCTACGGGCCTGTTTTCTTTTCGGTTAATTACAATAGAATCTTCAATCGAATCTAGGAAAGCATATTGAAAACCACCTTCGAAATCCCTGACCCTGCCTCAAGACCCCAATCGCGCTCAGCCCTCCAGGCTGTCGCGTTTTTCCAAATCGGGCGGTTCGTTGACCAAGATCCAGTACAATCCCAAGTGTCTGACCGCGTCAGTGAACCGCTCGAAATCGATGGGCTTGACGATGTAGCTGTTGACTCCCAGCTTGTAACCTTTGAGGATGTCGCGGTCGTGTTTGGAAGAAGTGAGAATGACCACCGGAATGCACTGTGTGGCGGGGTCCTTCTTTAACTCTTCGAGGACTTCCATGCCGCTGATTTTGGGCAGCTTGAGATCGAGCAGAATCACCTTGGGACTTTGGTTCTCCTTATCGCGGATGAAGTTCAGCGCCTCCTCTCCGTCATTAGCCACATGAATCTTATTGGCTAGATTGTGCCTTCTCAACGCGTGCAGCGTCAGTTCGACGTCATCGGGATTGTCTTCAACCAGTAAGATGTCCAGTTTTTCAGGCATATTACGCTCCTTCCGAGCGTGCTGCCAGCCCTTTGGCATCACCAACATCGCGGTCAGCGCCTTGATCGAATCTGCCTCGGGACTGGGGACTTGGAGCTCCTACGGTGAAATAGAAGGTCGTCTGCTTTCCAGGCTGCGAGCGGGCCCAGACCCGTCCGCCGTGGCGTTCGATGACCCTGCGGACAATGGCCAGCCCCACTCCCGTGCCCCTGAAACGGTTGTTGGCGTGGAGCCGCTCGAAGACGCCGAAGATCCTCTCGGCGTAGCGTTGTTCGAATCCGATTCCGTTGTCGCGGACGAAATAGACCACTTCACCCGAGGCTTTGTCGCAGCCGACCTCCACTCTGGCCGTCTCGCGCTCGCGTGTGTATTTGAAGGCGTTGGAAACGAGATTCGTCCACACCTGCCGCAACATGGCCACATCGCCTTGGCATTCGTCAAGGTCACCGATCCTCAGGTCCAGATCCCGGTCTGCCTCCCTCTCGGCCAGCCTGCCCGCGACCTCCTTTGCCAATCCCGACATGTCGACAGCGCCCACGTGGAGTTTTCCCTGCCCGATGAAAGCGTAATGCAGGAGATCATCGATAAGGGATCCCATCTGTTCGGCATTGCGGATGATCTTGGCCAGGAGGGCCCGCCCCGATTCGTCCAACTGTCGGCCGTTGTCGTGGTCCAGAATACGTCCAAACCCCAGTATGGCCCTCACAGGGGAGCGAAGGTCGTGAGAGACGCTGTAAGTGAAGGCTTCCTGATCTTTGAGGGCCTCAATCAATTCCCTCGTCCGTTCCTGCACCCGCTCCTCCAGGCGGGAGGTGAGCTGGCGCAGCGCTTCCTCGGCCTCTTTTCGGCCTTGGATGTCGTTGATGGCGCCCACCATCAGGACCGCCTTGCCGGACCGGTTCCAGACCGCTTGGCCTCCCTCGCGGACCCAGCGATACTCCGACGCCCGACAGAGCAGGCGGTACTCGACCTCGTAGGCGCCGCCTTCCTGCAGATGCCGCCGTCGAGCCTGGATTACTTGGCCTCGATGAGCCGGGTGCAGCCGGTCCGGCCAGAACTGGGGCCCTTTGATGGGCGACTCGGCCTCGCAATCCAAGAGTTTCCGAAGGCGAGGCGAGAGGTAGTATTCGTCGCTTTGAGGCCTCCATTCCCAAAGCCCGTCCAGAGCCGCGGCGGCGGCCAGTTGGTAGCGCTGTTCGCTGCGCCGCAGGTTGGAGTCAGCCTCAGCGAGCCGGGCGGCCATTTCGTTGAACGACAGGCATAGGGCTCCGATCTCGTCGTCGGGAATGTTCTCGATGCGGACCTCCGATTCTCCCGCTCCCAGCCGCTTCTGGGCTTCCAGCAGCCGTTCGATGGGCTTCACCATCCGGGCGCTGGAAAAGTAGGCGAAGGCCAGCCCGCCGGCCAGGCACACTGCCAAGGCCAGCGAGGCGGCACCCTGCAGGTCGGCGAGATAGGACACCTGTTTCGGCGCCGCGTCGACGCCGGCCAGAATCCAGCCGGTCAGTTCGACTCGGGTGAAGGCCGCAATGACCTCTTGGCCCATCCACTCCAACCTGCGGGCCGAAGACCACTGGGGGGAGGCCTGATAGAAGGCGAAGAGTCGGGAAACCCCTTTCATCTCATGTTCGGGCCAGTCGATCGCCCTCCCCTCTGCGGTCGCCAGCCAGTACAGTCCCGTGTCAGATTGGTGGAGGGTCTGGAGGTGTACCCGCAGCCTGTCAACCCACACCGTGGCTCCCAAAGCGCCCCGGTGGCGACCCTGAGGATCTCTCACCGGCTCCAGGATCAGAATGACCGTGCGCCCGGTGGCCCTGCTTTCGAGAGGGCCGGCAATGACCCGTTCAGCCCGCAGAAGGGCCGGCATATAGCCGCGGTCGCCGGTGGTAAAAGACTCTCCACTGGTCTTCCAGGCTTCCCCTTGCAGATCATTCCAGTAGAGGCCTTCGATCCGGCCCCGCAGCCGCTCCTCTTCGAGCGCCAGGTATCTGAGGATCTCGGCCCTCTCGCCGCTCTTCAAAGTCGCTGTCGCGGCCAGCGCTGAAACGGTTTCAAGGTTCAGCTTCAAAGCGTCGCTAATGGCTTGGCCATGGAACCAGAGATTGACCTCCAGTTGATCGGCGGCGTGGGTCCAAACCGCCTCTTTGCCGTAGCGGGCAGTGAGCAAGGCGACGACGAAGCCCAAGGTGACGAGAGGGGCGACCATCAGGAGGAACTGTTTGAGTCGGCGCCTGATTGCCGGACGCCCCTGGTTTCGCGGAATGTCCTTGATCTTATCGGACATTATTCCCCGCCGGCGGGCAGTATTACACGCAGTAGGAAGCCTTGACATCTCTAACGAGCAGACGGAATTTTAGCACAGAATCGGAGCCAACTTCAAGACTTTTCAGGGGTTATCCCAAATCTATCCGCACCTACTTGGATTTGATTCTCGAGCTACTGCCGAGAGGTCACTTGGGCAAGTATATTGACTCCAAAAAACTTGCCAGTCAGGATTTCAGAGGATGGCTTTGAGGGACTCCCCGATGGACGGGCTGGTTGGGATGGGCGAAAAAGAGGACGATTGAGGTCGGATCAGCGAGCCGATCTCGGGAAGGAACGTCAGAAATGGTCCACTCCCGCAATCTGCGGTTGCTCACATGGATGAAAGGCGCGGCGCTGGCCTTCTGGCTGGCCGGAATCGCGGCGGGCGTCCTGATCACGGCCCAGTATCAGAACAGCGTCGGCGCTCCCGGCTCCGCTCCCCCCCTGTGGCCGTCAGGGAGTTCGCTGCGTCCCCGCGCCGGCCAGTTCACGGCCGTCATGGCGGTCCATCCCCACTGCACCTGCACGCGCGCCGGACTGGAGGAACTGGCCCGCCTGATGGCGCAGGGCCGTGACCGGCTGGAAGTCGTAGTCCTTTTCATCCGCCCGCGGGAGGTTGGCGGGAGGTGGGACAAGAGCGACTTGTGGGATATGGCCGGCCGCATTCCGGACGTCACCGTGCGCAGCGATCCCGGGGGAACTGAGGCACGCCGGTTCGGCGCCCGGACCTCGGATCACTTGGTCCTTTACGATCGGCGGGGACGCCTTTCCTTCAGCGGCGGCATCACTTCATCCCGGGGCCATTCGGGCGACAACCGGGGGCGCTCTGCAATTCTTTCCATTCTGGGTGGGAAGAAGGGAAGGGAGCAGTTCTTCATCTTCGGCTGCTCTCTGTTCGGGGAGGAAACATGAGAGCCATGCAGGTTGCCGAAGCATGCGCGGCCGGGCAGGACCGGGTAGCCCAGGCGGGGGAGAGGCTCTTCCGCTGGCATCAGTCGGATATCCTCATCGCCACTGACCGCTTCTTCGCCTGGCTCCTCCTCATCCAATGGCTGGCCGGGATCGTTGTGGCCGTGGTAGTTTCCCCTTTGACTTGGTCGGGGACTGAGAGCAGCATCCACTTTCATGCTTGGACGGCGGTCTTCTTCGGGGCCCTGATCGTGACGTTTCCCGTCCTCCTCGCCTTTCGCCAGCCGGGTGCCCTGCTGACCCGCTGCGTCGTGGCCACCGGGCAGATGCTGTTCTCGGCTTTGCTGATCCACTTGAGCGGAGGACGGATCGAGACTCATTTCCATGTCTTCGGATCGTTGGCCATGCTGGCTTTCTACCGCGATTGGAGAGTCTTCATCCCGGCCGCCGCCGTGGTCGGCCTCGATCATTTCGTGCGCGGCGTCTATTGGCCGCAGTCGGTCTTCGGGGTGTTGACGGCCAGTCCCTGGCGCTGGGTGGAGCACGTGGGATGGGTGGTTTTCGAATTGGCCTTCCTGATCCCGTCCTGCCGCAAGAGCCTGGAGGAAATGCGGCAGATCGCCAAACGCCAAGCCCAGTTGGAAGAATCCCGGCGGGCTGAAGAGGAGCGCGTGCGGGAGCGTACGGCCGAACTCAGCGCCAGCGAGGCCCGCTTCCGCACCCTGAGTGCTTCTTCGCCGGTAGGAATCCTGGAACTGGTCAATTTGAAGTCCTGCAGCTATGCCAACGAGCGGCTCCTGTCCATCATGGGGCTTGAGTCCCAAGAGCAAGCCAGGGACTTGTCGCAACTCATCCATCCCGACGACCGCCAAGAGGTGCTGGACCGCTGGCGGCAATGTGATCCCCGCCAGAAAGAACTGATTCAGGAGTTCCGCATCGTATCCCGCGACAGACAGGAAATCCGCTGGGTCAACATGAGGGCCACCCGGACCGGCCTGGCCGCTCCTCTCGGAGGCTGTTTCGTGGCCACGGTGGAAGACATCACCAGCGCCAAGCGCAGCGCCGAAGACCTCAAGCGCCTCAACCATGAGATCGAGCTGATTCTCAAGTCGGTCGCGGAAGGGTTGTGCGGCATCGACGCCAAAGGCCGCATCGTCTTCGTCAATCCGGCCTTTACCGAACTGACGGGCTACGAAGGGCCGCAGATCCTCAACCGCCATTTGCGGAAGCTTTGTGAAAACTGGCCTGTGGGAGAGCTGGCCAAGCGCCTGCCGGACATCCTGGAGGGGCGGGAGACGAGCTCCCTCAAAGGCGAAGCCGTCCTGTCAGGCGCTCACGGAAGGACTCTGCCTGTGGAATGGGCCCTGACGCCCATCCGCGAGTCGGGCCGCGTCGCCGGCGCGGTGCTCACCTTTCGCGACGTAAGCGAAGAGCAGCTCTTGCAGACGCAGCTCCTGCAGGCCCAGAAACTGGAGTCGATTGGGCAGCTCGCCGCTGGCATCGCCCATGAAATCAATACGCCCATCCAGTACGTTGGCGACAACACCCGCTTTCTCCAGGAAGCCTTCGAGGACATCGTCGCCTTGCTCAAGGCAGCCTGCGGGCGGCCTCATTGCGAGCGTTGCCTGTTGGCAGCCGAGAATCTTCCTGACGGCCTTCCCCAAGAGGAGCTGCAGTTTCTGCTGGAAGAGATCCCGCAGTCTCTGGAACAGACTCAGAGCGGACTACGGCGGGTGAGCAAGATCGTGCAGGCCATGAAGGAATTCTCTCACCCGGCCCGGGAATGCACGCCAACCGATCTCAACCGGGCCATTCAAAGCACGGTCACCGTGGCCCGAAACGAATGGAAATACGTGGCCGAACTGCGGACCGAGCTGGATCCCTCCCTGCCTCAGGTGCCCTGTCTGCCTGACGAATTCAACCAAGTGATCTTAAACATGATCGTCAATGCTGCCCACGCGATCCGGGAAAAAATCGGCGAGCAAAGGGAAAGTAAGGGCGTGATCACCATCCGTACCCGGCGGGAGGGGGAGTGGGCTCTGATCGAGGTCCGGGATACGGGTTGCGGCATTCCCGAGGGGAATCTGGGCCGAATCTTCGATCCCTTCTTCACGACCAAGGAGGTCGGCCTGGGAACCGGGCAGGGCTTGGCGATCGCCCATTCGGTGGTGGTCAAGAAACACAAGGGGCAGCTTACGGTGGAAAGCAAGCAAGGACAATACACCGTTTTCTACATCCGACTGCCCTTTGGCGAAGGCTTGCAAGGGAGGCTGACAGCATGAAAAAGATACTGTTTGTGGACGACGATCCCCAGATTCTCCAGGGACTGCGGCGCATGCTGCGCTCGATGCGCGCGGAATGGCACCTGGAATTCGCCGAAAGCGGCGAGGAGGCTCTCGGCATACTGAGCCTGCAGCGCTTCGACGTGGTGGTCAGCGACATGAAGATGCACGGCATGGACGGTGCCGAACTCCTCGGCGAGGTGAAGCGGCTTTATCCCTGGACCGTGCGGCTGATCCTGTCCGGGCATTCCGACCGGACATCCATCATGAAGGCCCTGGGGCCCTCCCACCAGTACCTTTCCAAACCCTGCGATCCGGATCTGCTCAAGGCTACCGTGGACCGGGCGTGCCGTCTTCGCGGACTGCTGCAGTCAGACCATCTGGCCGCGCTGGTCAGCCAAATGGAGTCTCTGCCGAGTCTGCCGCAGCTCTTCCGGCAAGTGGTGGAAGAACTGAAGAAGCCCGAGGCCTCACTCAAAAAGGTCGGGCAACTGATCGAGAAGGACGTGGCCATGAGCGCCAATATACTCAAGATCGTCAACTCCTCCTACTTCGGCTTGGTCCGCACCATCGACAGTGTTTCCCAGGCGGTGGTCTATCTGGGTTTGGACACGGTCAATTCACTGATTCTGGCGTCCCAGCTCTACGAGCAGTTCAGTCCGCCCCCCAATTGCCCTGTACGGGCCGAGCGTCTCTGGGAATACAGCTTGAGTAGCGCCGAGCTAGCCAAGAGCATTGCCGTTTGCGAAAGCGACGATCCGCAATTGGCCAATGATTCCTACACGGCGGCCCTACTGCACGACGTGGGAATGCTGGTGCTGGCGATGAATCTGCCAGAGGAGTACTGCAGAGTGCTGAAATCGGTGAGGGACGGTTCCACTTTTTTCCAAGCCGAAAGGCAGATCTTCGGCGCAACTCATCCCGAGGCGGGCGCCTACCTGCTGGGACTCTGGGGGCTGCCGGACCCAATCGTCGAGGCCGTAGCCTATCATTTGGAGCCGTCGCGGGCCGGGCAAACCGCTTTCTCGCCCTTGACCGCGGTTCATGTGGCCTCGGCCTGGGCTTGTGAGAGGTCCCATGAAGAGGGCTTCGGCCCCCTCCAGCAGATCGATTCGGAGTACATGGAGTCTCTTGGACTTGAGTCCCGGCTGGAGGTCTGGCGGGAGGCCTGTCGAGAACACTTCTGCGAGGTAGCGCAATGAGAGAACGCATTCTTTTTGTAGACGATGAAAGGAACTTTCTGCTGGCCTTGCGTCGGCGTTTCAGGCGCGAGTTTGAGCTCGACATCGCCGACAGCCCCGAATTGGGCCTGGAGATGGCCAAGTCGGCTGACCAGCCTTACGCGGTGGTGATTTCCGACATGAAGATGCCGGGGATGCAGGGATCGGAGTTCTTGGCCGAGTTCCGCCGAATCTCGCCCCACACCGTACGCATGATCCTCAGCGGACAGGCCGAAATGGACGACACCATTGACGCAGTCAACAAAGGGCATATCTTCCGCTTCCTGACTAAACCCTTTACCGCTGAGGCCCTGGTCGACGCGGTCAAAGCCGCCCTCGAGCAGCACCGGCTGGTGACCGCTGAGCAGGAGCTGCTTGAAGAAACGCTGACCGGCACCATTCGGCTGATGACAGATATCCTCAGTTGGGTCAGTCCAGAAGTGTTCAGCCAGGGGTCGCGGCTGAGGAAGTACAGTGAATCGGTGGCTCAGGCGCTGGACCTGCCCAACCAGTGGCAGATCGGGGTGGCGGCCATGCTGTCTCAGTTGGGCAGCATCGCCATTCCTCCCAAAGTGCTGGCAGCTCATGAGTCGGGCGAAGCCCTGGATGCCGACCAGCAGCGTTTGCTGGAGTCCCATCCCGAGATCGCCTCCAAGCTGCTCTCCAATATTCCGCGGCTGGAAACCGTGGCTTCCATCATCCGCCGTCAGAGCACACCCAGCCGAGACCCGGCTTCCATGCCGTCCGACCCCCACAAGTGGCCCACGCCGCTGCTGGGAGGTGAAATCTTGCGCTGTGTGCTGGAGTTCGACCGTCTGGCCGGCCGTGACATGGATTCAGCGCACATCATCGAAAAGCTTCAAAAGATGATGCCTCCCGTCCCCAGTTTTCTGATCGAGGCCGTCCGTCATCTGGAAATCAGCCGCTCCCGCATGAAGCCTTCTCTGGTCACCGTCAAGGAACTGATGCCGACCATGGTGCTGGACGAGCATGTGCTCTCCAAGAAGGACGTGTTGCTGGTGGCCAAGGGACAGGAGGTCAATACCGCCATGATTCTGCGCCTCTCCAACTTCGCTGCGGGAGACGGGGTGGTGGAACCCATCAGGGTGCGCATCCCCCGCCACCTTGCGCGCAGCCAAGTGCCGGCTTGAACCTGGGCTGCTGCCGGGGGCCGGCATCGCCGAGCGATCCGCTCCCGCAGGGGCAGGTCAGACTGCGCTTCTGAGTTGGCGCAGTCCCTCTTGAATGAGCGTGAATTCCTGGTCGGTGAGGGGGTGGCGTCCATAGCGGCTTGAATAGTAGAGCCGGGTTATCTGAGAGGGGGCCGCGGAGCCCGTTTGGCGCTCCACCCGTGCCGCGAATTCGGCGGGAGTCTCCCAATGTTCCCGCGGCAGTCCCCGCCGCTCCAGAAGTTCCAGCATTTCCAGGTAGTACTCGGGTGCGATCTCGGCGGCGTGAGTACCCAGGATGCGCTTCTTCAGGAAGGCCCGCAGATAGCGGCGGTAGCGGTAGGCCGTCCAGGCCGCCAAGCCCAGCAGCAGCATCCAGAAGAGCCCTTGCAGGGCCAAGTCGTAGCGGTTGGAGACGCTGGTCCACCAGGCCACAAAGAACTGTTTGACGGCCTGGGGGGTCCCCAGCAGCCAGAAGAAGGTGCGGCGCACCGTAATCATCACCGACTGGATGAGTCCGATCTGTTTCATCTGATCGAAGGTGACGATCTCGCTCCAGAAAATCTCCAGGGCCTGGAGCAGTTGGCCCGCCATGCGCACCGGGTAGCTGGAGGCCGTCATGGGAGCGGGCGGGGTGGGATCGAACTCCACCCAGCCGGCGCCGGGAAAGTAGCCTTCCACCCAGCTATGGGCGTCGGACTGGCGCACCACGAAGTGTCCGCTCCACTCGTTGTATTCGCCCTTGCGGAAGCCATTGACCAGTCGCGCCGGGATTCCCAGCGAGCGCATCATCACAGCCTGGGCCGAGGCGAAGAACTCGCAGTGGCCTCGCAGTCCCACGAAAAGAAAATGGGAGAGCGGATCTGCCGAGGCCGCCGATTCGTTCTCCAGCGAATAACCGTAGTTGGCGCGCAGGTACTCCTCGATGAGCAGGGCCTTGCCTAAGTCGCTGCGTTCTCCGAAGGCAATGTCGCGGGCCAGTTCGCGGATGCGGTGGTTGAGATTGGGGGGGAGCTGGGTGTAGGCCCTGACAAAGCGCTCGGGCAAGCGCCTTTCCCGGGCGTCGCTCATTTGCTCGGACCGGGGACGGACGTCCGAGTAGGCCGTGTAGGATCCCGGTTGGGGCGAAGCGCGGTAGAGATTGAGGTCGTCATCGTGGGTAAAGCGCTGAAATCGGCGGGAACTGCGCAGCATGACCACCGAAGGCGCCCCGAACACCATGCGGCTGGGGAGTTCGGTAGTGATGCGCTGGGTGAGCAGGTCTTCTTCGCTGCGGCGCGTCCTGGGGACGAGATAGATCTGGTTCTCTTCGTCCCAACGCAGGCGGTCGCGCGACGGTCCGGGGTTGACCCAGGCGTTTCCGGTGAAGGCCGACAAAGCGATTCCGCGCCACTTGAGTTCATGGGGGAGTTGGTCGGGCGGACGGTCGACCTGCACCCGCATGACGGTGGCCGAACTGCGCAGGATGCGTCCCAGGTCGCCCAGATTGACGTGGTCGGAAAAGCCGCTCAGGCGTGGACTGGGATTGGAGTCGGGGGGAAAGAATCCCAAACTGGTGCGGGGAATGAGAACGAAGATGGGGATGGCGATCAAGGCCATCATCAGGGATACGCCCAGGGTCACCTTGAAGTAGCTGCCCAGGGAAAAAGGAGCTCCGGCGTTGCTGTGATAGGCGCGCCGGCTCTCGAAGAGCAGCATGGTGAAGATGGCCAGAGTCACCCAGGCCGCCAGAGAGGCCAGAAACAGGGCCGAGATGGTGTAGGCTGAAGCCACCAGCAGAAACCCCAGGGAAATAAGGTAGATGATGGAGTAGTCTTTGTCGTTGGAGCGTCCATAGAGCTTGAGCAGACCCGCCAGAAGAAGCAGGTGGACGGTCCCCTCCACGAAATTGGAAAGGATCAGATAGTCGAGCAGCATGAAGACCACCACGCCGCCCAGCAGCATGACCTGGCGCCCCAGCGAGAGTGGACGCGGCCCCATCTTGTAGCTGAGGAACACCAGGGGAACGACCAGCAGTCCCAGCGGCAGGCTGACGGCTCGGGAAACCACCAGCGTGGCGAATCCGCACAGGAAGAGCAGGCAGGTGGCCAACTGGAAGGTCTGCTCGTGCGACCAAGGCGGAGTTGCGTGATGGTTTCCGTTGCGCGTCAGCATGGGATGCAGCTAGTTTCTCACATTCCCGCCGAAGTGGGCGCGTCCGCCTCTTCTCTTTGCGGGTCGGCTTCGGCTGGGGCGTCCTCTTTGTGCAGCGGCGAAATCAGCGGCGACAACTGAAGGTAGTCGATATAGACGGGGCCCTCGCTGATCACCGTGTCTCCTGCCGCAAAGACGATGGCGCTGCCTTCGGCGTCGGCTTTGCGCATGGTCCGGTGCTCGGCGGGGGAGACTTGAGCCAGGTATTGCATCAGGGCGTCGTAGTCCTGGACGGGCCCGGTCAGCGTCGACTGGTATTCGCCTGAATCGAAGCTGAAGCGGCGTCCCCGCAGGTGAAAGTACTCGGCCAGAGACGCAATGCAGGAGACGGCGTCCTCGAAGCGGCTCAGCGAGTCCTGGTCATGGGAGGGCAGATAGGTGGAAAAAATCACCTTCAGCGGACGGTCCTCGTCGCGGGCGAAATCTTTGACCATCAGGTCGCCTTGTTTGGCGGTGGCCTTCCAGTGAACGAAGCGGGCCATGTCCCCGCTGCGGTAGGGACGGATATTGTAGAGGGACCCGCCCAGCCCCTTGCGGCTGCTTTCCCGCAGTCCGTCACGCAGCCAGGGAAACTGCATCCACAGGGTGTCGAGATCGACGCGCGCGGGGTAGACGATGATCTGTCCCTGCACGTCCATGGCGCGCCTGCGTGTGAAGAAGCCGAAGGGAAAGGTGGTTTCGACCTGAAAACGCTCGACGCTGTAGACGCCGCGGCTGGGGAAGACGCAGTTGACGCGTGCGCTGCTGCTGTCGCCCGGAGGGATGAAGGGAAAGCCGGTGGTTTGCACCTCGGTGCTGCCCCCTTTTGTGCCGCCGGTGGAAAAGCGTCCGCTGAGGTGCAGCGCGAAGGACGGCAGGTGCTTTTTCAGGTTCTCCAACTTGAGGAAGAACACGACCTTCTGGCGGGCATGGATGGAGGAAGGGAGGTTGAGGCTGACCTTGAGCTTCCTGAGGACGGCATTGGCCGTCATTCCCGAAACGATCAGCGACGCCAACAGCACCGAGAGCACCAGGATGAGCAGGTTGTTGCCTGTGTTGAAGGAGGCGAAGGCGATGGCCAGAACGGTCAGCAGGTAGAGTCCTCCCCGCTGAGTGATGCGGAAAGACTGAGAGCTCTGAAACCCTTCTCCCCGCATCTTGTGGATGAGGCGGGGGATCAAGGTCAGGCACACCACCACCGCCAGCAGCAGCGCCAGGATGGCCAGGACGTTGGACATGCGGAACTGTCCGTTGCGGTTGGCGTAGTTGCTGAGGATGGCCAGAGTAACGGCCGTCAAAAGGTAGAGCGTGGGCAGGATGACGGCGCGTACGCCTTGCCGCCGTTGACGGGACGCGTCCTCCGGTTGGGACCGGGGTTCGCCGACGGCTTGAGCGGATGCCACGGAGCCTCCTTCGCAAGGTCTGATGGGCCGATGACAGGCTGGCCCCTACAGGGGCACCGGGATTTCCTTGAGCAGGTTCTCGATGACCGACTCGGCTTCCTGGATGTCATCCAGCGGCGAGGAATACTTGGGCGAAACCTGGACCCGGTGGGCGAAGACCGGAATCACCAGGTTCTTGATGTCGTCGGGGACGCAGTATTCGCGTCCGTTGAGATAGGCTTCGGCCTGAGCCGCCCGGTACAGCGCCAGCGCTCCCCGCGGACTGATTCCCAACTGCAGATACTCGCTGCCGCGGGTCGCTTCGACGATGGTCATCAGGTAGTCAAGCAGCTCCTCCGGCACTTGCACTTTTTCGGCAGCTTCCTGGGCAGCGATGACTTCTGCGGCGGTCATCACGGGCGTCAGTTGGTCGGCCATCTGATAGGTGATCTGCGAGCGCAGGATCTGCTTTTCGTCCTCGCGTCCGGGATAGCCGATGCCCAGCCGCATCAGGAAGCGGTCAACCTGCGACTCGGGCAGCGGATAGGTGCCGTGGTGCTCGATGGGATTCTGGGTGGCGATGACGATGAAGGGCTGGGGCAGGGAATGGGTCTGATCGTCGACGCTCACCTTGCCTTCGCTCATGGCCTCCAGCAGCGCGCTTTGGGTCTTGGGGGTGGTGCGGTTGATCTCGTCGGCCAGCACCACATTGGCGAAGAGCGGACCCTTCCTGAATTCGAACTGGCGCTCCAACTGATTGAAGACCGAAACCCCGGTCAAATCAGAAGGAAGCAGATCGGACGTGAACTGGACGCGCTGGAAGGTGCAGTCGAAGGAGCGGGCCAAGGCGTGGGCCAAAGTCGTTTTGCCGACGCCCGGGACGTCCTCGATGAGGAGGTGTCCGCGCGAAAGCAGCGTCACCAGGGCCAGACGCACCACGTCGGGCTTTCCCCGGATGACCTTTTCAACCGAGGCCTGCAGTGCTTCGAGCTTGTTGGCGAGTTCCCGCTCGGCGGCCAGTGTGCGCACTGACTTAGGATACATTCTCCACCCGTCTCCGATCAATTCGGCCCCTGAGGGCCGGACCTTTGAGGCTGCCTTCAACTCATTCAGACGTATCGGCAGCCCAAAGAGTTCCGATGAGGGGTGTTGATGGACCTTCGGACGAGGCCGGCTCTACTCGTTCATGCGACGGTGGATGCGGCCCCCGAAGCGAAGCCAGCCGATGGAGCCGTCCTCAAGGCGGACGATGTCGGCGGCGGAACCCTCGCGCGGACCCTCCAGGACGATCAGGCCGTCCTGGCGGTAGAGTCCCACCGAGAAAGGAGGCGAGGGAGGCGGGACCGGGGCGTCCTGGTCGGGGAATCCCCGCTTGGGGATCAGCCGGGCCTGAAGCTTGCCGACCTCAAGGGTGAGCTCCACTTCGGCAAAGGGGCGGGCGTAGCGTCCGACGTACTGCCGGAGCTGTTCCGGGTCGGCCTTGATGGGCTCGGGGTCCGTTTCCTCCAAACCCAGGAATTTCCGCAGAGCGGTGCGGCGGATCTGGCGGGTGAGCTGCCCCCCGGCGCCGGAGTTGGTCAGCAGCGCGAAGGCGAAGTCGCGCTCGGGGACCAGCGTCAGCATCGAGATCTGTCCCAGCGTGCCGCCTCCGTGGGCGATCAGGTCGACGCCTTCCACGCTGTCGACATGCCAGGTCAGCGCCATGCGCGACTCGGATCCGTGCTTGGTGAAGAGCGGCTCGTGCATGCGCTGCAGAGCTTCGGCGTCCAGCACCTCGGGAGCCTTGATCTCGCCGAGGTGAAAGCGGGCGTAGCGCAGCAAGTCGCGGACGCTGCAAGCCAGGGCGCCGGCGGCTGCGGCGTAGCGTCCGATGGGCCAGGGACGCAGAACGCGGGGCCCCGAGGAACCGCCCCCGTGCCCCACGGCGAAGCGGTGGGTCATGACGTCCGCGGGGCGGATGAAGCATTGTTTCAGTCCCAGCCGGTCGAGGAGGCGCTGGTGCAGGGCGTCCTCGTAGGTTTGACCGGTGACGGCTTCGATCACGTGTCCGGCCACCACGAAGCCCGAGTTGTTGTAGGACCACACCGTCCCCAGGGGAGCGAGCTGTTCGACGTCGGCCAGCGCCTCCACGTAGCGGGCGGCGGCATCGTCGCCCTCGCCGTATCCCTGGAAGACGTCGCCTTCCCATCCGCCTACGTGGGTGAGCAGGTGGCGCACCGTGGCTTTCTCGCTGGCTTCATGATCGGAAACGCGGAACTCAGGCAGGTAGCGGCGCACGGGCGCGTCCAAGTCGACCTTGCCCTCTTCGGCCAGGCTCAGCAGAAGCGTCCCGGTGAAGGTCTTGGTGATGGATCCGATCTGGAAGAGGGTCTCGTCGGTGACGGTGAGCGGGTGGTCGACGTTAGTCACGCCTAGTCCGCGGGTGTAGCGTCGACCCTGGTAAATGATTCCCAGGGCAGCTCCGGGGACGCCCAGCTTCTTCATCTCAGCCGATGCCAGTTCCGCCAACTGGTCAAAGCGCGCCTCCAAATCGGCGGGCTCGGCCCCTTCCTGAGCCAGGCCGAAAGTTAAAACCAATGCCGCCAAAAGGACGGCCGCCGTCATCCGACTCAAGGCACTCGTCCATCTCCTCTTCATCAGCCACTCCTTCCAGCCAGGCACACTTCTGAACCGCTCCAGGATTATCAAGTCCGGGGAGCCGCGCCTGCTGACCTCAAACCAAATCCAGGATCACTCCTCGGATTCGCCCTCCGCTTCTTCCATGGCGGGCATGCTGTTGGTGTTCCAGATATCGATATGAAGCCTCCACATTCCGCCTTCGTTCTGCTTCCAGACGACGATGTACTTGCCTTCATCCTGGATGGCTTCCTCTTGCCCGGGCGGGGTCAAGGTGAGCGAAAAGGCCCCCACTTCCACTACCGCATCGCCGTGGAACTCGATGCTCTCGGTGGTCAACACCATATCCGAGGGACTGGTGGTCTCGAATTCAGCCTGCATGGCCTGCTGAATGGCTTCGCGGCCGTGGACCGCGGGCGCGCCCTGAGGCATGTAAACGGCGTCCTCCGTGTAGAGACCGGCCACCGTCTCGGCATCATGGTTGCTGAAGGCTTCAGCGAACTCGCTGTTGACTGCATCAATCGCCTGCCGCACCTCGGCCGGATCGGGTCCCGTCTCCTGAGGCGCCGCACAACCCACCAAAAGCAACAGTGCGCACGCAAAAACAACGTACCTCATAATCCATCCTCCCTGTTTCAATCGAACTGTCTGGGAAACACTGCTGGGCCAGATCCTATTCCATCCCCCCACCCCTGTCAACGGATCTGACGCGTCACATTCTCACGATGCAAGCATCAGTGATGGCCAACGGGAATACGGCTTAGTAGTTAGCGAGTGTCGACGGCTGCGACTCAGTCGAGTGCTCCAGGTCGGCGGACTCTTCAATGCTGCGGGATTCTTCCTGCGGGGCCGACACGACGGCTTCCACGGCCTCTTCGCCGACTTTTTGGGCCATCTTGTCGAGCCTGTTCTAATTCGGCTTTTCAAGGAGAGGGCCGGAGAAACATAGGCGGGAAACTCATGGCTCTGCGTCATGAACCCGACGAGTGCTCAACCAAACGGCTTCGAACCCAACTGACGACCTCGGCCCGTTCCTTCTCTCCGGCTGCAATGGCGAGAATCATCTTCTCGCTATCGTCCACAGAACCCATCAACTCGTAGCCGTTTAGCACCAGAAAGGTCTCCATCGCCGCATGTCCGATGCGCTTGTTTCCATCTAGGAAGGGATGGTTCTTGATAAGAGAGAAGGCCAAAGCCGCGGCTTTCTCTTCCAAGGTGGGATAAAGGTCTTTACCGCCGAAAGTCATATGGGGCTGCGCGATGGCCGACTCCAGCCCGGCGAGGTCACGGATCCCGTGGGCACCGCCGGTCTGGTCGATGAGCTGATGGTGGAGATACTGGACCTCACGGATGGTGAGATGGCGCATTAGCTCAACCGGCGGTACAGCTCCCTGTTCTTCTTCAGAACATGATCCGCGGCCGACTCAAAGTTAGAATCCATGCGCCCCAGAAAATCACGGATGGCTGATGTGGCGAGATCCGCCGGCTTCACCTTCAGCCGATCCGCCATCGACTCCAACTCCCGCTTTTGCTCGTCTGTCAGTCTGATCTCCATGATTCACCTCCGCGGCAGTATACCACTGGCAGTTGAGGCGGTTCTGCGATCTCCTGCGATTCTGTGCGCGTTCCTAGGCTGGGATATCAGGACCGGAACTCGACTTGGAGGCGCCGGGAAAGATCGATCATGACTATCTCGGGCGGCGGCGGCGGGAAAGGGTGGTGGCGACGTCGGTTAGAGAGAGGCCGCGGGAGCGGAGGAAGACGGTGAGGTGGTAGAGCAGATCGGCGGACTCTTCAATGCTGCGGGATTCTTCCTGCAGGGCCGACACGACGACTTCCACGGCCTCTTCCCCGACCTTTTGGGCCATCTTGTCGAGGCCGGCTTCGAAGAGGCGGGTGGTGTAGGAGCCCTCCGGGCGTTGGTGGAAGCGGTCTTCGATGAGGCGGTCGAGTTCGCCCAGGGACTCGAAGGCCGTGTGGTCGGCGTCCTCGCCGAAACAGGACGTGCGTCCCGTGTGGCAGGTGGGGCCGGCGGGTTCAGCGATGACCAGCAAGGCGTCGTTGTCGCAGTCGGGGCGGATTTCCACTAGCGACAAAGTGTTGCCCGAGGTTTCGCCCTTGGTCCAGAGTTCGTCGCGGCTGCGGGAGTAGAAGGTGACCTTTTTGCTGTCCAGCGTTTGGTTAAGGGCGTCCTGGTTCATGTAGGCCAGCATGAGGACGCGTCCGCTGCGGGCGTCCTGCACGATAGCCGGTATCAGGCCGTTCATTTTGTCCCAGGCAAGTTTGTTCATCATAAGCCGGTGGTCTCCTCGATGGGGCGGATGGGGATGCCGTGGTCGGCCAGATATTTTTTGACTTCGGCGATGGAGTGTTTGCCGTAGTGGAAGATGCTGGCCGCCAAGACAGCGTCGGCTTTTCCGTCGCGCAAGCCCTCCAGCAGGTGCTGGGGCGAGCCCGCGCCGCCCGAGGCGATGACGGGGATGCGGACGAGTTCCGACACGCGATTGAGGAGGGTGAGATCGTATCCGTCTTGGGTGCCGTCTCGGTCCATCGAGGTGAGGAGGATCTCGCCGGCGCCCAGCTCTTCGGCTCGGGCGATCCATTCCAGCGCGTCGAGTCCGGCGTCCCGTCGTCCGCCGTGGGTGAAGATGCCCCAGGTCCCCTCCTCACGTCGCTTGGCGTCGACCGCCACCATGATGCATTGGGAGCCGAAGGCGCGTGCTCCTTGACTGATGAGTCGGGGATTCTTAATGGCGGCTGAGTTGATGGAAATCTTGTCTGCGCCGGCCCGCAGCAGTTGGCGCATGTCCTCCAGCGACTGGATGCCGCCGCCCACCGTGAAGGGGATGAAGATCGAGCGCGCCACCCGGCGCACCCATTCAATCATGGTCTTGCGGCGCTCGTGAGTGGCCGTGATGTCGAGGAAGACCAGCTCGTCAGCGCCCTCGTCGTAGTAGCGGCGTCCCAACTCGACCGGGTCTCCGGCGTCGCGGATGTTGACGAAGTTGGTGCCCTTGACCACGCGTCCGGCGTCGACGTCGAGGCAGGGAATGATGCGGCGGGCTAGCATGCTGCGCTGCCTCCTTGCGACGATTCCGCATCCTTGCTGAGAGTGAGGCGGCTGTGGGGTAGGTCTCGGCCTTCTTTCGCCAAGGCTGCCGAGGGCGGGCTCACCCGGGTGGTCTGCTCGCGTAATCGATAGCGGGGTGGGACTTTGGGGGTGGTGTTGGTCGGCTTCTTGCCCGGGTTAGCCTGCATTAGACCATTCCTCCAGAGAGTGGTCGCCTTCATACAGGGCGCGGCCGACAATGGCGCCGGAGACGCCGGCTTGTTGCAGGCGTTTGACGTGTCGAGGGGCGCTGATGCCTCCAGCGGCCAGCAAGAGGACGCCCTTGGGCAGCAGCTTGCGCAAGTGCTCGTAAGTTGCGTAAGCGGGCTCCTCAAGGGTGCCGTCGGAGGCGATGTCGGTGCAGATGATCTCGGGGAAGCCCAGGTGTTCGATGCGCTCCACGGC
>DATIPO010000312.1:0-43159 GCA_035471925.1 Acidobacteriota bacterium | reverse complement strand
TGGATCGACAGCGTCCAGTGGATCGACAGCGTCCAATGGATCGACAGCGTTCAGTGGATCGACAGCGTTCAGTGGATTGACTGACCTTGCCGACCAGGAAGGCTGACAGAGCTCCTTGCTCTCTGTCCCCTGACGCCGCCTCAAAGAGAATCGAACCTCACGGCGCAGCCAATCACCCTTTGGCTGCGCCGTTTTCTTTGCATATCACCATCGGGATAACGGACAATTGGCTCGATTGGCATGATATTCTACAAAAGGTTCGCAATCTAAAGAGCACGCCTTTCTTTGAGGCACTATGAGTCCAGATGTCACCACATCGAAGGCCGGACGAGTCTATCTCTATCTCTTGATCGTCCCCGGGCTTGCCGTGATCGCCTTGTCCTTCTACCAAGTGGTGACCGAGACCGCTTCCGAGCATGGCGACATCAACTGGCTGCTGCTGGTCGCCTTGACTGGGCTGGGCGCGGCTTTTCCGATCACGTTCCCCTCGCCTTCGCGCCATCAAGGGATCATCCTCACGTTCGGTGACCTTTTCCTCTATACAGGCATGCTTCTTTACGGGCCTGCCGTAGCCACCATGATTGCGCTGACGGAAGGGCTGGTGGGCAACGTCCGGTCTTGGAAGAGGATCAAGGGCTATGAGAAGATCGTTTTCAATGTCTGCCAGCTCAGCGTAGCGACTTATATCGCGGCTCAGTTTTTCTATTTGATCTCAGGAAGCGACAGCCCCTTCGACCCTGAGACTGCCAGCGCCCGCCCGGGCATGTTCGCGCTGGCGCTGGCCTCGGCTGCGGCTCTTCACTTCACCCTCAACTTGGGGTCGATTGCCATCGCAATGACCCTCTATTCCGGCCAGCCTCTCTACGTCACTCTCAAGCGGGGCCTGCTTTGGACTTCATTAAGCGCCGCCATGGGTGCAGTTGTCGGCGCATTGGTGCTGCTGAAATTGAAAGACGCCACACTGCTGGTCGTTCTGCTCGTGCTCCTTATTGCATTCATTACCTACAACATTATTCGTTTCTACCAGCAGAGCATCGAGAAGCTGACTCGTTCGCGGCAATTCCTTCAGGCCATTGTCGATTCGCTTTCTTCCTATATCGCCATCCTGGACCGGAGCTGCAAGATCCTCGCAGTCAACCGGGAGTGGGAAGAATTCGCCGCCCAGAACTCTCTGCTTGGGCCATGCGGCGAGCAAGGGGACCGGTTCTTGGAACTGCTCGATGTTCGGGGCCAGGATGCCGGCGAACGGGACACGAGTCGGGCGATCCGTGAGGGCATCGAGAAAGTCACCCACTCTGAATTGGACGATTTTGAACTCGAATTCTCCTGTGGAAGAGGAAGCCGGAAGCGCTGGCTGGCTTTGCGCGTCCATCCCTTTGAAGAGAACGGCGAGCTGCGGATTCTGGTGGAGTTTGGAGATCAGACGACCCGCAAGGGACTGGAGGAGCAACTCAGGCACGCTCAAAAGATGGAAGCCATCGGACGTTTGGCGGGCGGTGTAGCCCACGACTTCAACAACATCTTGACCATCATTTCAGGGTACGGAGCCTTTCTCTTGGACTCGGTGGACGGCGACCCCAAGGTGCGCCACCAAGTCGAGACCATTCTAGATGCTGCCGACCGGGCCAGCGCAGTTACCCGGCAGTTGTTGGCATTCAGCCGCAAGCAGGTCATGGAGCCTCGCATCGTCCCCCTGAACGACTTGGTCAAGGAATCGGAAAAGTTGCTTCGCCGCTTGATCGGTGAGGACATCGAATTGATCTCGACCCTGAGTCCTGAGGCCGGTTCGGTGCAGGTCGATCCCGACCAATTTACCCAGGTGCTGATGAATCTCGTCGTCAACTCCCGTGACGCCATGCCTGACGGCGGAACGGTACGCCTGGAGACGTGGTCGGCCCATCTGAGCCGCGACAGTGTCTCAGACGCCGAGGAAGACTTTTCCAGCGGAGAGTACGCTTGCCTTCGGGTTAAGGACACGGGCGAAGGCATGGACCGTGAAACTCTGGACCATATCTTCGAGCCCTTCTTTTCCACCAAAGAAAGCGGCAAAGGGACCGGGCTGGGTCTTTCGACAGTCTATGGCATCATCAAGCAGAGCGGCGGGCACATCGGCGTCACCAGCGAAAAAGGCCGGGGCACTTCCTTCGAAGTCTACCTGCCTCAAATGGTTTCGGATCACCTCGAAGGCGTGCCCGAGGAGCCAGGAATCGCTGAGGGTTCCCACACCCGGATCTCGATGCCGCAGGGTGAAAGCCCCCGCTGACCCCCGAGAAGAGGGACCTCTGATCAGCGCTCGCCGTCCAGGACGCCGTTCCAGGGGGGGACGACTACCGTCACGTCGCCTCGGCACTTGGCTTGGCAGGACAGGCGGATGAAGGGCTGCTTGTGTTCGCGGCCGTCTCGAGGCAGGTAGCCGAAGTAACGCATGCGGCGCTGCTCGAAAGCCGAAGCCTCGCTCAGATTGTCTTCTCCCTGCAGCACCCCCACCCAGCAGTAGCCGCAGGCAGCGCTGCGGCATTGAGCCGGGATGGGTCCCTCGACGCGGCGGGGATCGATGGACCTGTAGTCGCGCTGGTCGCGGGCTGCCGCCCAGGAGATGTCCTGGCCTTGCAGAATCTCGAACTGGGCCTGCTGGGCGCGCCTTTCGTCCCAGGTCACCCGGTAGGAGCGGGCAGCGCCTTTGAGGAAAGCGAACAAGCCTCCGCTGGAGGCGCGGCGGGCCTTGAGGACTTGTTCGGGAGTCCGTTGCTCCACCGGTCCGTCGGCGGGAGTGCCGCGCTTGTCGTCAAGGGCATCGTAGCCCACCTGCCGCAGCATCATCAGGCAGGCCAGGCTGATTGCCGAGAGCAGCGCGGCATCGGTTCGGCCGGACTGGGCCCCCTGTTGGGCCGCTTCGAGGGCATGTTCGGCCAGGCTGGCGTCCGAGGCAGAGGCCGATTGGGCCCGTTGCAGCACGGCCTCCTTGACGGCAGGCCAGTAACGAGCGGCGTAAAAGAAAAGAATGCTGGAGTCGATCTGCTCCTCCAGCCTCCAATTGCCGTCCAATTCGAGCTTCTTGGCGGTTGCTTCAGGGTCGGAGCTTTTCTCCAGGGCCTGGCAAAGGCTCAAGGGCCAGAAGCGGAACCAAATGCGCAGGGCCGGCTGATCGACGGGATGCGACCGGGACGCCACTTCCTCCACCGCCGCATTCCAGGCGTCCTGGTCGTTTTGGGTCAATTGCTTGACAAATTCCGATGCCGCTGTTGGAGCCATCTGCACTTTCCCCTATTCTCTCTATCTCGTCATCGGGCCTTGAGGGGCCCTTCCAAAGCCGGACATGATACCTGAAGCCGCCCTCAGGAACAACGCGGGTTCATGCCGCAGCTTCGGCCGACAGCACCCCCTGAATCGTGCTTTCGACCAGGGGAATGCGCGTGGCCGCAACCAGGGGGCGTACCCGGCCCGAGAATCAGGAGGAACTGGACCGTGAGCATCGACTCCGACACCCGTGAGCGCCTGCTCAGCCTGCTCTCCCGCGTCTATGCTCCAGACACCGCCTCGGAGCTTTTGGAGCGGCTGGTCGAGATGGGCCGACAGTTCCAGCCTCCCCGCGGGCTTCCTGGGGGCTGGGACGAAAAGGATGTGCTGCTGATCAGCTATGGCGGGCAAGTCGTCGACGGGACGCGTCCAGCCTTGCAGGTTTTGAAAGAGTTTCTAGTAAGCGAAGGCTTGCCCGATTTGCTTTCCACTCTCCACATCCTGCCCTTTTACCCCTGGTCGTCCGATGATGGATTCTCGGTCGTTGACTACCGGGCCGTCGACAACCAACTGGGAGAATGGGAGGATGTGGCCGCCTTGCGGGACTCGCTGCACCTGATGTTTGACCTGGTGCTCAACCACTGCTCCAGCCGCAGCGCCTGGTTTCAGCAGTACCTTCAGGGGCGCCTGCCCGGACTCGAGTTCTTCATCGAGGCTGATCCGGGCGCCGATTTTTCCCAGGTAGTGCGGCCCCGGGGAACGCCTCTGCTGTCGCCGGTGGAGACCAGCCGGGGACGCCGGCATGTCTGGACCACCTTCAGCGAGGACCAGATCGACTTCGACTTCTCCCGTCCCCAAGTGCTGCTGGAGATGCTCTCGGTATTGCTCTTTTACATCCAGCAGGGAGCCCGCATCATCCGCTTGGACGCAGTGGCTTTTCTGTGGAAGGAGATGGGGACGTCCTGCCTCAATCTTCCCCAGACCCACGCCCTCGTCAAGCTCATGCGGAGCTTGGTGGACGCCCTGGCGCCGGGAGTCCTGCTCATCACCGAAACCAACCTGCCCCATGAGCAGAATCTCAGCTACTTCGGAGAGGGCGACGAGGCTCACATGATCTATCAGTTCAGCCTGCCTCCCCTGATTCTGGACGCCTTCATCAACCAGGACGCGCGTCCCCTGATCGAGTGGACCGGCGGCTTGGAGGATCCTCCCGCAGGCAGTGCCTTCCTTAATTTCACGGCATCTCATGACGGCATCGGCGTCCGCCCTCTAGAGGGATTAGTCAGGCCCGAGCGCCTCGATGCTCTGGTGAAGGCTGCCCAAGCCAGGGGCGGACTGGTCAGCTTGCGGCGCGGGCCGGATGGTCGAGAGATTCCCTACGAGCTCAACCTGACCTACCGCGACGCTCTGCGCGATCCCTCCTTGAGCCCCGAGCTGGAGGTGCGGAGATTCCTCAGCTCGCAGGCTCTGATGCTGGCCATGAAGGGGATGCCGGCCGTCTATTTCCATTCTCTGACGGGCACTCCCAACGACTTGGAGGGCTATCGCCGTGCCGGCATCAAGCGCCGCATCAACCGGCACACCTACAGGCTGGAGGAGCTGCGGCGGGTCGTGAGCCAGCCCGAACCGCAGCGGACCATCTACCGCGGCTACCGCCGTCTGCTGGCCACGCGCCGGCGACAGCCGGCTTTCCATCCCGACGCCGGGCAGCGGCTCTGGCCCTTCTCGCGCGGGTCCCTGTACGGCGTGGAGCGCATGGCCTACGCCGCCTCCCAGCGCGTCCTCTGCTTGGTCAACTTCTCCTCCCGTGTGCAGGTGCTCAAAGCCTGCGGATTGGGTGGAGACTACCGGCGCGAACTGATCAGCGGAAAGGAAGTCGGGGCACAGGTACGGCTGGAACCGTGTCAGACGCTGTGGCTGGAGGAGCTTCAACCATAGGCCGTTTCGGGTCCGGCCGCCGGGCACGATCCCCGGCTCCAGGCCTCCTTTCTCGCCATCCGCGGCCATGAGCTATGATGGAAAGACCTTGAAGGAGAAGAAGAAAAAGATCGACTACTCGGCGGCTTGGAGAGAAGCCCGCCGCATCGTCTGGGAACGCCGCCGCCGCCTCCTTCTGGGCCTTCTTCTGCTGCTGGTCAACCGCTTGGCCGGATTTGTCCTGCCCAGTTCCTCCAAGTACCTGATCGACAACGTCCTGGGCCAGGGGAACGCCGAACTGCTGGGTTGGCTGGCCTTGGCCGTGATTCTCGCTACGCTGGTCCAGGGGGCCACGACTTTCGCTCTCTCCCAGATTCTCAGCGTAGCCGCCCAATACACCATCGCCGAGTTCCGCAAGGCCGTCGAGCGCCACGTGGTGCGGCTGCCGGTGAGCTATTTCGATTCTACCAAGAGCGGGGTGCTCATCTCGCGTGTGATGAGCGATGCCGAGGGCATCCGCAACTTGGTTGGGACGGGCATCGTCCAGCTTCTGGGAGGCATCTTTACGGCCGTGCTGGCCTTGGCCGTGCTGTTCTGGCTCAACTGGGGCATGACCGTCGTCCTGATCGTGGTTCTGGCCCTCTTCGGGGCCGGCGTGGGAATGGTGCTCAAGAAAGTACGTCCCATCTTCCGCGAACGCGGCAAGATCCAAGCCGACGTGACCGGACGTCTGGGGGAGACGCTGGGCGCCATCCGCACCGTCAAGGCTTTCCGCTCTGAAAAGCACGAGGACCGCATCTTCGCTCATGGCGTCCACCGTCTTTTCCGCAACGTGGCCAGCACCATCACGGCGCTTTCGGGAACCATGGCGATCAGCAACGTGATTCTGGGGGCTGCCGGCGTTACCATCATGTGGTGGGGCGGACGCGCGGTGCTGGCCGGTCAGATGTCGCTGGGCGATCTGATCATGTACATCTTCTTCACCGCCATGGTGGCCGGACCGGTGGTACAGATCGCCTCCATCGGAACCCAGATCAGCGAAGCGCTGGCCGGACTCGACCGCATCCACGAGGTGCGCGGCATGGCCACCGAAATCGATCACGACCGGGAGCGGCAGCCATTACCGTCGATAAGCGGCGATGTGGCGTTCGAAGAGGTCTGGTTCGAGTACGAGGAAGGCGTCCCGGTGCTCAAGGGCGTCTCACTGGCGGCTGATGCGGGCACCACGACGGCTCTTGTGGGCTCCAGCGGGTCCGGCAAGAGCACGCTGATCAGCCTCATCTTGGCCTTCAACCGTCCTCAGAAGGGACGTGTGTTGGTGGACGGCAAAGATCTGGCGTCGGTCCGCCTGCGTGACTACCGCTCATTCCTGGGCGTGGTGCTGCAGGATAACGTGCTCTTTGACGGCAGCATCGCCGAGAACATCGGCTACGCCAATCCGCGGGCGACGCGTGATGAGGTCATCGAGGCCGCCCGCATTGCCCATGTCGACGAGTTCGCCGAGAGCTTCGAGAAGGGATATGAGACCATCGTGGGCGAGCGCGGCGTCAAGCTTTCAGGAGGTCAGCGCCAACGCGTGGCTATCGCCAGGGCCATCATTGCCGACCCCGCCATCCTCATTCTCGACGAGGCCACTTCCAGCCTCGACAGCGAGAGCGAAGCCCGCATCCAGGACGGTCTCAGCCGCCTGCGCCGCGGACGCACCACCTTCGTCATCGCCCACCGCCTTTCCACCATCCGCAGCGCCGACCAAATCCTCGTACTGGAGGACGGGCAGATCGTGGAACGGGGCACGCACGCCCGGCTGATGGCCCTGGGAGGCCGCTACAAGGAGCTTCATGACAAGCAGTACCGGCTCGAATCAGACCTTTTCATCAATCCGGGCGAAGACTTCTCGGTGGACGAGGACGAGCGCGCTCAGGCCGCCCGGCGGGGTCACGGACATTGACCGCAGCCCGAGCGACCTCGCAGGCCGTGCTCCAGCCATCACCATTGCAGCGCTGAATAGCGCTTCGGGCAGCGAGGCGTAGACATCTGAGGCAGAAAAGGAGTTCAGTCAACGGCGAGTTCGCTACGATGCAGGACACATGATCGAAACGCAACAGCTCACCCGCCGCTTCGGAGACAAGGTCGCGCTGCGGGACCTTGATCTCAAGGTCGAGCCCGGCGAAATTCTAGGATTCTTAGGACCCAACGGAGCCGGCAAGACCACCACGGTCAAGATTCTCACCGGACTTCTGGAGCCCTCCAGCGGAACAGCCCGCGTGGCCGGATTCGATGTCGTCGAGCAGCCTCTCGAGGTCAAGAAGCGTATCGGCTATGTTCCCGAGTCGGGAGCTCTCTACGAGAACCTCACCGGCGGCGAATACCTGGAATTGGTGGGACAGTTGCATCACCTCGATCCCTCTGGTTTGCAGCGCCGCATCGATGAGTTGCTGGGCCTCTTCGGACTGCGTGGTGAACGCGATCAGCGCATGACCGGCTACTCCAAGGGCATGAAGCAGAAGGTGCTGATCGCCTCGGCGCTGCTCAACAAGCCTGAAGTGCTTTTCCTGGACGAGCCCCTCAACGGCATCGACGCCAACGCCGCCATGATCGTCAAGGAACTGCTCAAGAAGCTGGCTGGCCAGGGCAAGACGATTTTCTTCTCCTCCCACGTGCTGGAAGTGGTTGAGCGCATGTGCACGCGCATCGTCATCATCAACGAGGGCCGCCGCCTTGTGGACGGAACACCTGCCGAAATCACCCGATCAGCCGGTGCCGAATCGCTGGAGGAAGCCTTCGGACGGTTGACCGGCAGCCGCGACATCGGCGAAACCGCCTCCGACTTTCTTAAAGCGCTGGAGCAAGTCTGATGCTGGAACGCCTCTTCCACTGGCTCAACGTCGACTACCGCCAATGGAAGGCGCTCACCGCCGCCGCCCTTAAACTCGACATCCGCAGCTCTGCGGGCGTGGTCGGCAAGACCACCTCCAGCAATGCCTCAGGACTGGTCACAACGCTCTTTTTCTACGCTTTCAGCGGTATCTTTATCGGCTTGGGCGCCTGGATCAACAAGGATGTCCTCTTCAGCGGACTGCTCTTCTTGGGCTTCCTTTCGGTAATGATCGCGGCCACCATCCTGATCGAATTTCATTCCATCGTCATCTCGCCCCAGGATTTCGCCGTCCTGGCCTACCGTCCCGTTTCCGACGCGACCTTCTTCCTGGCCCGCTTAACCAACGTCCTGCTTTACACCCTGGCCATGACCACGGCCTTGGCCCTTGTGCCTTCGTTGGCCTATTCTCTCACCTTGGGATGGAATCCCCTGATGGGTCTGGCCTCGCTGACGGCTGCCTACTTGACCGCTATGCTGGTTACGCTGGTGATGGTGCTGCTCTACGCCGCCATCTTGCGCTTTGTCCGTCCCAGCAAGCTGCGCCGCGTGCTCTCCTACTTCCAGATGCTGATGTCCTTCCTGGTCTACGGCGGCTACATCCTGGTCCCCCGCTTCTTTCCCGTTCAGGATTTCGCCCAAGCCTCCATTCCCCGCCAGGGGTGGATCTACCTGCTCCCCTGGACCTGGTACGCGGGCTTGCTGGAGATCGCTTCGGGAACCGGCGGATGGATGTCCTATCTGGCTTTGCTGGCAGGGTTGGCCATCATCGCGGGGCTGCTGACACTGGCTTCGCGGCGGATGTCGCTGGACTTCTCGCGCCATCTCAACCAGTTGGAAGACTCGGCCCCCAAGGCGGCAGCCGGGCCGCGCACCGACCGTGGCTGGCTGTGGAACAATCGTCTCTTTGCCTGGGGCGAGGGACGGGCGGTGGCGTTGCTGATCAGCAGCCAGTTCCGCCACGATCAGCGCTTCCGCCTTTCGGTCCTCTCCATCATACCGCTCACCCTTCTCTATCTCTTCATGGGCATCAGTGAGGGGACCTTCAACGACCCCTTTGATACGCGCCAAGTCGATTACGGCAGCGACGGTCTGCTTTACATCGCCGTCATGCTTTTTCCCCTCATGCTGGCTTCCAGCCTGGCCAACAGCGACAGCTATCAGGCTTCCTGGATCTACTACGCTTCTCCCGCCGACAAAGCCGGCTTGGTCAAGGGGATGAAGAACTTCGTGATGTTTTATTTCCTGGGTCCCTACCTGCTGCTTTTGGCTGCCATCTTCGCTTATTTTCTGCGCGACCCGCTCCACGTTGCCGTTCACATCGCGGTGTTGGCAATGTGCTCCCACCTTTCCTTTCTGCTGGCCTTGATGGCCGATCCGGTCTTGCCCTTTTCGCGGCCTGTCCGAAAGGGCAGCCGGACTTCGAGAATGCTGGTTCCTTTTCTCGTACTTCCGATTGCCACCATGCTGCTGCTGCCTACCCTGTTCCGGATTGCTTACGGCAGTCTGTTCTCGATGACGGCGGCCTTGGCGGGCCTGCTGCTCGGCAACGGCCTGCTCAGCCTGTGGGCCGACCGGCGCATTCGGGCTAAGAGCCGTAAGTTGATCTTCAGCGGCTAGTGGCTCGTCAGCCTTGGAACGGTAACTTCTCGACGGCCCTGGCGGCCGCTCTCCGGCCTAGCACTGAGCTTGATCGCCGAGACTCGGTTTGTGTGCGGACTTGCTGGCCTTGAGTGACCCTTAGATGACGTTTTGGCCCGATGTCGGTATGATCTGGAACCGGGATGAGGACACGTGATCAGCGAAAGAATGGAGGCTCGTCTGAGGCACGAGGGGGCCCCAAGGCCGTCAGCAGCATGTCGGCCAAAGAGGAACTCCTTCATCGAGTAGACCAACAGGCCGCTGTGGCCGACTTAGGGCTGAAGGCCTTGGACGGGGCTCCCCTGCAAGAGCTGATGGACTTGGCGGTCGCCAAGATTCGGGAGGCGCTGCGCGTCGGCTACAGCAAGGTCCTGCAACTGCGGCCTGACGGCGAGACGCTGTTGCTGCGCGCTGGCGCGGGCTGGAAGTCTGGTCTGGTGGGGCAGGCCGTGCTTTCCGGCAAGTCCGATTCCCAGGCCGGATACACGCTTCTTTCAGAAGAACCCGTGGTCGTCGAGGACGCCAGCCGCGAGGAGCGGTTCAAGCAAGCCGCGCTGCTGCGGGAGCATGAGATCGTGAGCGGCCTCAGCGTGCCGATCCAATGCCGCGAAAAAGCCTGGGGCATTCTGGGGGCCCATTGTCCTCACCTGAGGAAGTTCTCCCAAGCCGACGTCCGCTTTCTGCAGTCGGTGGCCAATGTCCTCTCGTCGGCAATCGAGCGTCTGCAGAGCGAGAAAGAGGCCACGGCCAGCGAGCAGCGCGACCGGGCCATCGTCGAGAACGTCATCGACGGCATCATCACCATCAACTCGGGCGGCATCATCCAGTCTCTCAACAGCTCGGCCTTGCGCATCTTCGGGTACCGAGAGGGCGAACTGGAAGGACGCAACGTCAGCATTCTCATGCCCGAGGAGGATGCAGGAAAGCACGACGACTACATTCGTGCCTACCTGGAGAGTGGGGTGGCAAAGATCATCGGCCTGGGACGCGAAGTTGTCGGCCGGCGAAAGGACGGAAGCCATTTCCCGCTGCGCCTCGGGGTCGGCGAAGTCGAGCTTCGGGAGGGGCGCCTCTTTGTGGGCGTAGTGCACGACCTGACCCAGGAGAAGGCCCTGCAAGAGGAACTCATGCAGGCCCAGAACCTGGCCTCGCTTGGCGAGATGGCGGCCTCAGTGGCCCATGAGATCAAGAATCCCCTGGCGGCCATCTCGGGCGTCATCCAGATCCTCAAGGACAACGATGCGGTGGCGCCCCCCTACGACGAGATTTTCGGCGAACTGGCCGACCGCATCTCACTGCTCGACAATACCGTCAAGCGGTTGCTTATGTTCGCCAAGCCTTGGCAGCCCCAACCTCAGTCCATCGACCTGCGGGAGTTGGTGGAACACGTGGCCGAGTCGGCTTCAAAGCAGGAGCAGTTTCGTGATGTCGACATCCAGGTCGAGGCCCCCGGGGCCGTCGTGGCGTCGGTCGATATTGTGCTCTTTGAGGACGTGCTCTGGAATCTCTTCTACAACGCCCGCGACGCCATGCCCGAGGGGGGAAGGATTGTCGTCAAAGTGGAACTGGACGAATCAGAGGGAGTCCGCCTGCAGGTTGTCGATGGGGGCCTCGGCATTCCCGAAGAAGCGCTGGGCAAGCTCTTCCGCCCCTTTTACACGACCAAGGCCAAGGGCACCGGCCTGGGCTTGGCGATCTGCCGCAAGATCATGCGCCTGCACGGCGGCAAGATCGAGGCCAGCAGCGAGATGGGGAAGGGAACCTGCATTGAGCTGAGCCTGCCTCAAGAGACTCCCTGACTGGCCTCTTGAGATCACCTCCGAGTTCAAGCGCCGGACTGGAACATGCTATCCTGCGTGGCGGGAGCGTGCAGTCATGGCAGTGGACGTTTTCAGCGACGAATGGGCCGCACAGTGGAAAGCCCTCATCAATCAAAGCCAGGCCTTCCGGGAGGCGGGCCGCGGATGGGAGGGCTCCCTGGTGATGGTCCTGGAACGCGAGGAGGGCGGAGGTGCCGCCGCCGTCTACGCCGATCTGGGAGGTGGCCGCTGCTTGCAGGCCCGAGCCGCTCAAGAGGACGATCTGGAAGAGGCCGACTTCGTCATCGGAGCCTCCGGAGAGACCTGGAAGGGACTGCTGGAAGGCTCTCTCGACCCCATGTTCGCTGTCCTCCAGGGACGTCTTCATCTGCGCCAGGGCAAGACTGCCGAACTGCTTCCCCACGCTCAGGCCGCCAAGGCCATGGTGTCGGCCGCCAAAGGCATCGATGCCGACTATGAGATCTGAGGAAACCCAAGGAGAAGAAGAATGCCAGAGCGATCACTGCGACAGATTATTGCCACCGGCGCGGCCTTGGCCTCGCTGATGCTTCTCGCTGGCGGAGGGCTCTTCGGACTGCCCTTCCAAAGCGGCGTCAACAGCCTTACCGCAGAGGAGAAGGAAGAAGGCTGGCGTCTTCTCTTCGACGGGGAAAGCTTTGAGGGCTGGCGGGGATTCAAGAGTCAAGAAGTACCGCAGGCCTGGAAAGTTGAGGAGGGATCCCTGGCCTACGTGCCCGGCCAGGACGACCGGGGCGACATCATGACCCAAGAGGAGTTCCAGAATTTCGAATTGCGCCTGCAGTGGAAGATCTCTCCGGGCGGCAATTCGGGCATTTTCTTTCATGTCAGTCCCGATGCCGACTGGTCTTGGGAAACCGGTCCCGAGATGCAGGTGCTCGACAACGCGGGCCATGCCGACGGGGCCAAGCCGGAAACGTCGGCCGGATCCAATTATGCCCTCCACGCGCCTTCCTCGGACGTGACGCGGCCGGTCGGGGAGTGGAACCAAGTCCGCCTGATGGTCGACGGACCCCACGTGGAGCATTGGCTCAACGGCGTCAAGATCGTCGAGTACGAGTTGTGGAGCGAGGACTGGAAGCAGCGGGTGCAAGCCAGCAAGTTCAAGGACATGAAGGGCTATGGAAAGGCCCGCCGGGGACACATCGTCCTGCAGGATCACGGCGACAAAGTGTGGTTCCGCGACATCAAGATCCGTGTGCTGGACTGAAAGCCAAGCCGGGCTAGCGCCTCCGCCGCCCTCAATTCGACTTCTCGATCAGGTGGGCGACTTTGCTCTGGCCGCGCACAAAGTACTGAACCTGCACCTTGCTGCCGGCAGGAAGGAACTCCTGCAGCTTCTGTTCGTCCCACTGGCCCTGCTCGTCCTGAAGCTGGTCTTCAACCGGGAAGCCGTCCTCGTCCTGGATGCTGGTATCTTCCGTCATCACCAGGATTTGCCGCTCACCTTTGCGGTCGAGCACTGCCAGCTCCTCAGATGAAATCTCCGCCACCTCGGCGCCGGGCAGGAGCAGGATGATGCGGCCGCCCTGCGACCTCGATCCGTGCTCGTGGGAGCCTTCGGCCTCGGCCTGACCCTGGCCGGGCTGTTGGGCCGCCAACTCCATGGCTCTTTCCTGAATGGCCCGCATCAGTTCCCCCTGGTGCTCTTCGATCACCTGCTGGCCCAGCCGCGAGCTCTTTTGCACGATCTCCGTCTGAACCTGTACGAACCTCTGTCCCGTCGGCGTGCGGTAGAAGGCGATCAGTTCCCGCAGCTCCTGAGTGGTAAAGGTCTCGGCATAGATACGGGTAAAAGGCTCCTTGAAGGTCTCCCAAGTCAGATACCTGTGGAAGAATTCCTGGATGACATCTTCGTACTGAGCCATCTCCGGAGAGGCGGCCAGTTGCTCCTGGAGCTGCTGATCGGTCACCTTCTGCATCATTTCGGCCACTTCGGTGACCCGCAGCAGCTCTTGGGCGGCCTCCCAGCGTTCGGCGGAAATGTCCTGAGGAGGCCCCTCCGAGCCGTCCTGTCCGGAGCCCTGATAGCCCCAGGCCGGAGCCGAGAGAAGCCAGAGAATCGAAAGGAAAGTGAGAGTCAGACGCGGCATGCAATACTCCTTCGGGAACAAAAACTGTTGCAGCCAGCATTGTATCCCTTGAGGTGAAGGGAGATCAATCGGATGAATGCCAGCCCTGCCCTGAAACGAACCCGGAGGCCTGCCCCCCAAAGCGGCCTTCTGCCTCCCCACCTTCGCTTTGTGGACTTGAGCCACACGCTGGTGGACGGTCTCTCCAACGGGCCTGGACTGCCCCCGGTCCGGGTCGACGATTACACCTCGCACCGGGAGTCTCACCACTTTCTGAGCGAAGACACCAGCCTCCATCGGGGCCGCATCGAAATGGTGACCCACGGAGCCACTGCCATCGACGTGCCCTTTTGCCGCTACCAATACGGAGGCGACCTTTCCGAAGTGCAGCTCAGCCGGCTGGCTGACCTATCAGGCGAATTGATCGAGTGGCCCAACCGCAGCCAGACCCGGCTGGAGAAGACCATTCAGCAGCGGGACCTCATGGACAAAGCCGTCCTCATCAACAGCGGCTGGAGCCGGAATTGGGGGCAGGCAGGTTATTTCTACTGCCATCCCTACTTCAATCCACTGGTGGTGGAGGCCTTGCGCGACAGCGGAGCGGTCCTGATTGGCATCGACTGGCCCGACGTCGACGACGACCGCCACTGGCGCCGCCCCGCCTCGACCCAACTGATGGGAGAGGACATCCCGGTGGTCAAGAACCTGACCGGGTTGTCGCAGCTTCCGCGCTCCGGCTTCCGCTTCTTCGCCGCACCCGTCAAGATTCCCGACCAAGGTTCATTCCCGGTGCGGGCCTTCGCTATACGCGATCGGCTTTATTGAGCCGGATAGATGCCCCTGGCCAACCTGGAATGTCTCACTCGATGGGCGGAACGCCTACAATAGGCGGATGACTCCAGGTGAAAGCGAGCTGACAGGCATCGACCGCGAGCGTCTGCTGCGCGAGCTGGAGGACTTGGACCGTCGCCTCAAGAAGGTGCAGCCGTCCGGCGCTCGAGATGAGCCGGAAGCGCTGCTGGCTTTGGTGAGGCTGGTACGAGGATTGACGGCCGAGGACTGGCGGGACTTCTCCCATCGGCACCAAATCGACAACTATATGGCCCTTCCTCTCGACGGTTCGCGATATCCGGTCCTGGAGGAGCTGTTGCGGCTCATTCGGCGCCTTTCCCACGAGAGCCGTCACGACGCCCTCACCGGACTGCTCAACCGGCGCGCCTTCCAGCGCCGGCTGGACATTGAGATGGAGCGCTCGCGGCGCATGGACACTCTGCTCAGCCTTGCCATCCTGGATGTCGACGACTTCAAGCAGGTCAACGACACCTTCGGGCATCCGGCGGGGGACGAGGTCCTGCGGCTGCTGGCCCGGTTGCTGCGTCGCCACACCCGCAAGATCAACGTCACGGCCCGCATTGGAGGGGAGGAGTTCGCTGTGCTGCTGCCCGGTTCAGGTCCCTTCCAGACCCGCTCCATGCTGCTGCGCCTGCAAGATCGGTTGCGCGAAAGTCCTTTGGCTTGGCAGGGAGAGGACTACCGGGCCACCTTCTCAGCGGGCATCAGCAGTTTTCGCGGCGAGTCTCAGATTTCCGCTGAGCAACTGATCGAGGAAGCTGACCAAGCCCTCTACCTAGCCAAAGATCGCGGCAAGGACCGCATCCGTTGTGCGAGCCGTTCGTTGCGCCTGGCCCAGCCCGGCAGCATGGTGGAACCGGAGGAGCGCGAGATGCTTCTTTACCGCCAGTCGAGGAAGAAAAAAGCAAAGTCGGGTGCCGATGACCCATCGGAGTCGGACCCGGGTTAAAGATGAGGTCCGTCCCCGGCTGGCGGCATCATCCTTCGTATCCGATGAGCTTCTCCAGACGGGTGTAGGCGTTCCTCCTGGCCCACTGGCCGTAGTTGTTGTCGTAGCCTGAGCGCTTTTGAAGCTTCTCGATGCCCTGCAAAATCCCCTCGATTTCCTGGCGGGACTTGAGGTCTGCGCGGCTCAATTCGTCGGCGATGTGGTCGGCACGTTGTCCGGCTTTTTGGGCGGCCGACTTCAGCAGTTTGCGGTAGTCGTCTTCGCTCCAGGCTAGAAAATCGTCCATGACGTAGTCGGCCACTTGGCGTCCATGCACCAGCGAGGCCCGGATGTTGCCGCGTCCGGTCACGGCGTTGCCCAAGGCGAAGACGTTGTCGAAGCCGGCCAGTTTGCCGGTATCTTCGTCCTCGACCTCCAACAGGTTCCACTTCATGGGCAGTTCCGGAATGGGCTCCGGCAGACTGCCGATGGAGGAGATGACCAACGGCGACTCGACATCGTATTCGGTGCCTTCGATGGGTCTGGCTTTGCCGTTTTCATCGACTTGGGTGCGCTGAAAACGCAGCCCCGTCAGACGTCCGTCCCGGCTGAGGGCTGCGACCGGCATGTGGCAAGGCTCAAAGTCGAAAAGGTACTTGGTCTGGAAGTTGGTCATCAACTTCTCGCGCACCAGCTTCATGCGTTCCTGACGGTTGGGTGGCAAGTCGGAGGAGATCTCGTTGAGCGGCATGTCCAAGGTGCGGCGGCGGTAGTAGAGGGTGGCCCCCTTCAGTCCCAGATCGCCCCAAGACACCCCAAGCGCGTCCAGGACCTTGGGAATGCCTTTCTTTTCCAGTTCGAAAAGATTGGTCTCATGCCCGCGTTCCTTGAGCGCTGCCAGAGTGGTTTCAAGCATCAGGATCTTGATCACGTCCAGCGAAGCCAGTCCGCCGCCCACCACGATGGCTCCGTCCTCGATCTCCATCTGGGGGCCGTCGTATTCGGGCGAGTGGTATTGATTGAACCAGCCTACGAAAGGGTTCTGATAATAGAAGCCCTTGCCCTCGAAATCGTCGATGCCCTCCACCGGCAAAGGACGGTCCCTCCAAGCGCCCACAGCCAGAAGGACGGCTGAAAAGCCCATTTCCCGGACCGTCTCGAAAGCGATTTGCTCACCCAGCTTGCAGTGAGGCACGAAGCGCACATGGGGGTCGTCGAGCTTTTCGTCGATCTGGCCTTCTTCCTTGTCGCGCAGTTTGATGTGCCACTTGGGCAAGCCGTGCTCGATCTTGCCGTAAGGCAGTACGTCCTGGTCGAGGACGACCGAGTAGATGCCTCGTTGGGCCAAGCGGTGGGCGGCCTCCGAGCCGGCCACCGCTCCTCCGAAAATGCAAACAATGTGTCCGGGATGAAGCTCAATCATGGTAGTCTGCTTTCACTAGCTCTGCTGTAAATCGGGACAAGTTTGAGGGAGCCCTGAAGTGAAGTCAAGCAGCCCCGCCGCTTCTTCCCCCTGGTCGGCCATTGGCCCTTTTTTGCAGGGCCGCTGGCCAGCGCAAACCGGCCCGGCTTGAAGACGCTGAGATCATTGACAAGGCGACTAGGCAGAGTCTATTCTGAAAGGTGGACTCGGCGACGACAGTCAGCTTGGCCATAGACTTTTATTCTCTCAACAGCATATCGCCTATGATGCCGCTCACCTCCGAAGCTGGGCCCCGAGAAAATCTGGACACCGAGTGAGGCGGATGGCCTTGACCTGCCCTGGAAGGTCCGTTCCCGGGCGCTTGGCTCAGAAGCCACGTTTCTGCCTTCCGTCGGCTCCGGCAACTCTCCCTTGGCGGTATCGCTCAGCGCCAAATTGCCTGAGTTCGGCGGCAATCCGGAGCAGATCGTTAAATCCTCCTGGATTCGTCTGCAACGGTCGCGGGGAGGGGAGCCCCTCCCCGCGTTGTGTTTTCGCTCCTCAGCCTGTCTCCCCGGTTTGAGTTTCATGAACCCGATTGTGTAAGCTAAGACGCCGTCCGAGGCGCTTTCGCGCCGCGGCTGAGCGAAAGGCAAAACCATGACCAGCGCCCTGCAGCAGGATCAGATCGTCGCCACAATACGGCGGGCTCTGCAAGAGCTCTCCATCGAGGCCCCCCGCGACATCCCCCTCAACAAGATTCCTTTCTCCGGGATGTGGGGATTTGCCATGCCCTGCTTTCCCCTCGCCGTGGCCGAGAAGAAGGCCGGAAAGGACGTTCAGGTCGGACCTCGGGCCCAGGAGATCTCGGAGGTTTTGGCGGAACGCCTGGAGGGCGGCGGCGAATTTGCCAAGGTTGAAGCGCTCAAGGGTTACGTCAATCTTTTCTTTGAGCTTGGAGAAGTGGCCGACGACCTGATTTCCTCAGTGCTGGAATTGCAGGAGGCTTTCGGACGCGGCCACGACAAGGGCGAAAGGGTCATGATTGAATACTCTCAGCCCAACACCCACAAAGCCTTTCACGTGGGCCACCTGCGTAATGTCTGTCTGGGAGATTCCCTGGCCAACATCCTGGCTTTCGCCGGATTCGACACCATCAAGGCCAATTATCCGGGCGACATCGGAATGCATGTCATCAAGTGCCTTTGGTGCTACTTGCGCTTCCACAAGGGAGGCGAACCTGAGGAGCACAAGGGCCGCTGGCTGGGTCAGATCTATGCCGAGGCCGATGGCCTGCTCAGCCAGGCCAACGTCTACCGTGACCGAGTGCTGGCGTTTTTGGGACGCTTGGTCATGGAAGAGCCGGCTGGCCCCCAAGTGCGGCAAGAGCTGGCAAGGCGCTTCTTCGACCGGGTGGAGGCGGCCTTGGCCGAAGCTCAAGAGGAACATCGGCGCGACATCCTTTCAGTGGTCCGCCACTTCTTTCTGCGCCAGAAAATGGAGTTCAACGAAATCGCCCACCGACCGCTGGCCGATTGGGTGTGGCTGCTTTGGACCGACTGCGCCAGTTGGCTGAAGCAGCTTGTCCAGGAACATCCCCGACAGGAGCACCCTGAGCGCCACGATGCCTTGAAAGCGCTGCTGGAAGAGTGGCGCGAGATCGGCTTGGACGAGGAGGCCTGGCGCTACGCCCGTGATTTGCGCGACCTCTTCCACCGCTGGGAACGCCGCGATGAGGACTTGGTCGAGTTGTGGAGAAAGACCCGCCAGTGGAGCTTGGACGATTTCCACCGCATCTACGACGAGCTAGGAGTCCACTTCGACGAGTGGTTCTATGAAAGCGACGTCGAGGATACAGGCAAGGAGATCGTGGACGAGATCATCGCCAAGGGATTCGCTACCGACCTGCGTCCTAACGGTCCCGTCCTGGTGGAGATCGACAAGCAACTGGGGCTCGACAAGCCCACCTATCGGACGCTGGTCATCTTGCGCTCCGACAACACCTCGCTGTACTCCACCAAAGACCTGGCTTTGGCCAAGCTGAAGTTCGAGAAGCACAAGGTCGACCGCTCCATCTACGTGGTCGATGTGGGACAGGCCCTCTACTTCCAGCAGATCTTCAAAGTGCTGGAGCTGTGGGGATTCGAGCAGGCTGAGAAATGCTTCCATTTGGCCTACGAGATCGTGCGCTTGCCCTCGGGCAAGATGTCGAGCCGGGCGGGCGAAGTGGTCTTTTATGACGACTTCTTTCAGGAGGCCTATCAACGAGCCCGCAGTAACGTAGACCAGAAGCGCAGCGAAGAGCAGTACGCCGATCTGCCCGACCTGGACCGCCGCCAGAGGGAAGAAGTCGCCTTGGCGGTGGCCCTGGGAGCCATGAAATACGGCATGTTGTCGGTCGACAACAACAAGCAAATCAACTTCGACTTCGAGTCGGCCTTGAGCTTCGAAGGCCAGACCGCGCCCTACATCCAGTACGCCCATGCCCGCTGCTGCCGCATCCTTGAGAAGGCCGGCGTCGAGGAGGCCCCTCCTCCGCGCTACCAGGAAGCTGCGGTGGAGGAATCGGAGACCAACTTGCTGGAGGCCATTTCCAGCCTGGGCGCCGAGGTGCAGCGGGCCTCGCGCGAGTACAAGCCGCTTTACATTGCCACCTACCTCTACAAACTGGCAAAGAGCTTCAACGACTTCTATCGCGATTGTCCGGTGCTGAAAGCGGAAGGCGCTCTGCGCGATTCCCGCTTGGCTCTGGTGGCTGCCACCCGCCAGACGCTGTCCAACGGCCTCGCACTGCTGGGCATCCCGGCGCCCGAATACATGTAGCCGCCGCGATGCGCCCTTCTGGGTCGTCTTGCTCAACGGAGTCAAGGCGCAGCGAAACGACAACCCCCCGAGAGATGCGGGCTGGATGGACCGATGATTCTGCCCTCGAATCAATGTTGAGATATTGAGGTTTGGCGCGCAGAGCGGGCCGTCTGATAGAATGAGCCCATGCCGATTTTTGAGTATCGCTGTCCCCGCTGCGGCGAGCAATTCGAGAAGATCGTGATGGGCTCTTCCAGCTCAGTGGAATGTCCCGCCTGCTCCAGTACTGAGGTGGAGAAGATGATTTCGTCTTTCGCCGCCCAGAGCCGATCCGACGGTCGCGCCTGCCGAGCCGGCGATCCCGCGGCTTGCGCCGGCGGCACCTGAGCCCTTCCCTCTTAGGCGAGCGGTCGCTCGCTTCAAGGCTGTCCGCAACAAGCTAGCGTTTTGCCGGCCAGGCGGCTTCCATGGCGACTGGAGTATGGGTTTTCGGCGGCCTGAAGGCTTGGACTATCGATAGACATCTCGACGATGACCGACTCGAACGATCAGCACCAGCAGTTCCTCTCCATCGAAGCCGTAGATGACGCGGTAGCGTCCCACCCGCAGGCGCCGGAGTCCTTTCCATCTCCCACTCAGAGGCTTGCCTTTGAGGGGATCGTTTCGAAGATCAGTTACGGAATCGAAAACTTTCTGTTGGCCTTTCTTTTGGAGGGCCTTCAGTTCCGTGGCGGCGCGGCGTTCCCACCTAATCAAGATTGAGTTCACCTCGCACCTCTTCGTGGTCTACCCACTCGGACGAAGGGTCTCGAAGCCGCGATAAGGCGGTTTCCAAGTCCTCCCGTTCGTTCAGGTAGAACTCCAAGGCTTCGATAATGAAGGAAGATTTGGAGCGACGGGTAGCTTCGGCTAGAGACTGAAGCCGTTCAGCCAACTCATCAGGCATGCGAATCGATTGGGTAACCATTTCTTGCCTCCTTAAGCCACAAGCATCACCTAAGTATTACAATTATACCGATGGGTCTCAAGGAGTGCACAAAAGGATTCATAACGATCCTGTCTCAGGGGCGTGCACTGTCGCAGGCGCGGGCGGCGTGGTAGGGTGACGGCATGTCTTTCCAGCAAAGCGGCTTGCCGCTGCGAGGCGTGCGGGTGTTGGACTTCAGCCGAGTGCTGGCTGGGCCTTATTGCACCATGATGCTGGCCGATCTGGGAGCCGATGTGATCAAGGTCGAATCCCCCCGTGGAGGCGACGAGACGCGCGGCTGGGGACCGCCCTATTCCGGCCCTCCTGAAGAGAGACGGAGCGCCTACTTCCTCAGCGTCAACCGCAATAAGCGTAGTCTGTGTCTCGACTTGAAGAGCCCTGAAGGCCTGGAAAGGGCCCGGAGGTTGGCTCGAAGAAGTCAGGTTGTGATCGAGAACTTTCGTCCCGGCAAGGCCGAGGAACTGGGGCTGGGATATCCCGCCTTAAGACGCGCCAACCCATCGCTGGTGTACTGCAGCATAAGCGGATTCGGGCAGAGTGGCCCCTACCGGGAGCGTCCCGGCTACGACTACGTGATTCAGGCCATGAGCGGACTCATGTCGGTCACCGGCCCGGTGGAGGGTCCGCCCTGCAAGGTGGGCGTGGCCATTTCAGACGTGCTGGCCGGACTGCACGCCTCTACGGCGGTACTGGGCGCCTTGTACGAGGCACGCCGCAGCGGTCGGGGGCGGCTCATCGACATCTCGCTTTTGGACTGCCAGATCGCTTCGCTGGTCAACGTGGCCGCCAACTATCTGGTGTCGGGAGAACGGCCCCTTCGCCGCGGCCACCAGCATCCCAATATTGTGCCTTACCAGACGTTTCAGGCTCGAGACGGGGCCTTCGTTGTGGCCGTGGGCAACGACCGGCAGTTCCAACGGCTGTGCCGATTGCTTGGCTGTCCCCAACTGGCCGAGGACGAGCGGTTCGCGACCAATCCCGACCGCTCGCGCCATCGGGACGAACTCGTGCCCCTGCTGCAAGAAGAGTTTCGGCGGCGCAGATGCGGGGAATGGGTGGAGGAACTGCTGCGACATGGCATCCCGGCGGGACCCATCCGCGAGCTTCCCGAGGTGTTTGGCGACTCCCACGTCGAGCAGCGCGAGTTGGTGGACCGCAGTCAGGGTCTTGCCTTGCCCCGCTCTCCGATGCATCTGGACGGCCAGGCGCTTCCCATCCGGCAGGCACCGCCCCTTTTGGGAGAGCACAACTCTGAGATCCTCCGCGAACTGGCTTCCGACCTCGATGAACGAGAGGACGAGCGAGCGTAGACTATGGTTGAAACCGACCTCAGTCCGCGGACAAGGACAATCGCAAAGGAAGTGCTGGCTTGCCGCCGGATCGGTACTTGGAGGCCCAGTCAGCCGGGGGACGGATCATGAATCGTCAATGCTTGTATCGTGCCAGTGTGCTGGGCCTCCTGATATGGCTGGGTTCATTTGCGGGTTCTTGGTTGGTGGCCCAGCCAAGTGAAGACTCCACCTTCGAAATGGACTTTCCCTCCGATCCGCAGCGTCAACACGTAGTAGGGACGGTCATGCGGCGTGACGGAAAGTGGCGGGCCTACACCTTTGCGATCCGTGTGGAAGAGAGCAGCCGTCCCATGCGCCGCGGACTCTTCCACTTCACCAGCGCCGACTTCAGCCACCGCGAATGGCTGCGCCGGGGGACGGAGCAGCGCTTCCGTCCCTACAATGAACTGATGGAGTTCACCTTTCAAGTGCTGGAGGTTGATCAGGGACACCTGCGGGCTAAAGTGACCATTCCGGGCGAGATGCCGGGTGCTTGGCGCGTCCTCAGCGGACCGCCTCCCGCCCTGCCCCCGGGCGTGCTCGATTTCAACCGGGTCCGGGGCGAAGAGGGGATCGAGGGGCCCAGGGCGCTCAAGAGCCGCATCCCTTCCTATCCCCAGGCCGCCCGTGATGCTTCCGTCAACGGCAAGGTCATCCTGGGATTCATCTTGGACGAGGAAGGCCATCCCAAGCCCGAGAGCATCCACGTAGCACGGGGGGTCGGCTATGGACTGGAGGAAGCCGCCATCGAGGCCTTGCTCAACGACTGGAAGCTAGCCCCCGCCCGCCGCAACGGGCAGCCCGTCCCCATGTGGATCAACGTCGAATTCGACTTCAACATCCGTTAGGGCCGCAAGGCGCACACGGGCCAGGTGCTGCGGTCAGGGGCGGAGGCAATGCTCCCGGCCGGGTTTGGCTAAGGATGCTCGGAGAGTCCTCACCAGCGCAGGTCGGCGAGTTGATCGGCCAAGTCGTCGAGGGTTTCCCGCAGGTCGTTGCGGGCGGAACCCTCAAGGCGCTGCAAAGGTTCGGCGAAGGCATCGTTGAGCAGGTTCAGGACCTGGCCGCGGGGCGCCGTGAAGTGATAGCTCCCGTTCTCTTCGTTCAGCTCGCCCACCTCGAACAGATCGTGGATCACGCTCTCGATCCGCCTCTCCAGGCGCGAGGGCTCCCAGCCCAGGTCGTGGGGTTCCAGGGCCTGGCGCAGGGTGGACTCGAACTGGCTTCGAGCCGCTTGCAACGTTTCCCGCAGGTGGTCCATCTCCTGGCGCAGATGGTCCATGGCTTGGCGGACGTCGTCCATCTGGCTCGCCATCCCGGAACTGAGTTCGCTCTCCAGTTGATCCTGAAGGGCCTGCAACCTCTCCAGGGCGAAGATTTGGCTGTCGCGGACTTGACTCAGTTCCCCCTGAAGCTGTTCGCTGACTTCAGCCATTTCGCGGGCCAGCTCTGCATGGTTGGCATCTAACGCCTGCCGTCGCAATGCCAAAGACTCCTCCAGGGCTTGGCGCGTGGCCTCCAGGCTCTCATGGGTCATCTCGGGAACCGTGGCCCGCAAGTCGCGCAGGCGTTGTTCGAGGTCCTCAAGGGCCAGGCGGTAGTCGCCCTCTCCAAGCTGATAGGCGTGCTGGACTTGGCGCATCTGCTCACGCATCCTTCTCGCCACGGCGGTCACTTCCTGTTCGCCCAGGGCCTGTTGGGCTCTCACTTGCCGGGCGGCCTCCTGGACCTGGAGTTGGGCCTCTTCAACTTGGCGGCGCGTTTGTTCAATTTGGTGCCGGGCTTCTTCATGGCTGGCGTCGGTGCGGCGGATGCGCTCCATGCCCTGGCGCAGAAGTTCTTCCGCCGCCTGGGGATCGTCAACCGAAGTTCCGTCAACGCGGTAGGTGCGCCTGAGTCCGCCTGAACCGTCGGGTTCAACGACCAGGACTTGAGAGCGTCCCTCACGGCGGGCTTCGATGCGCAGGTAGCCGTTGCCCTTGAAACCGGCCAGATTGTAGTCTTCGTCGACTTGCAGCCCTTCCATCTCAATGCGCCAGCGGCTTCCGTCCCTTTCGGAGAGGCTGATATTCCCCGAGCGGTCTCCGGGACGCGTTTCTTGGTGGACTCGGGTCTGAGCCTGCGAGGTCCCGGAAGAGACGACCCTGGCCGCGCTGGCCTCGGAACCCGAAGCCCCCGTTTGCGGAACAACAGCCGTCGAAGCCGACTGCGACACGCCGGCTCCACTACGGCCCGAAGAGCTTTGCGAGACCGCTGCGCCGCTGCCGGAGATGCCAGTGGTTCCAGAGACGCCGCCAGCAGTGGTTTGACCGCCCGGGCCGCTGTTCACGACCGAGGCTGACCCTGCTCCCTCCGACAGTCCGGAACCGGCCGAGGACTCCTGCTCCTGGCCTTCTTGGATTGGCTCTTCCTGGGGCGCGGGCGTCAGCGCCGCCAGAGGAACCGCCGCCAGCAGGATCGATGCCGCCAACGCCAGCATCACCTTGGTCGAAGCGGCGCCGCGGTTCTGCCTGCCGTTGAGGATGGCGAGCAATCGACCCTCCAGCTCCGAGGGGCGTGACATGGCCAAAGAAGCAGCCGAGACCAGGCGGGCGCCCTTCATTCTCTGGGCCAAGGTCAGGAGTTGGCGCGCGTAGGCCGATGGACGCGTGCCGCAGCGCAGCACCAAGTCGTCGCAAGCCTGTTCGCGTTCGCGCCGAACAGCCTTGGCAGCCATCCACACCAGAGGGTTGAACCAGTAGAGAGCGCAGGCCAGCGAAGCCAGCAACTGCACCAGCAAGTCGTAACGCTTGATATGAGCCGCCTCATGCAGCAGGACGGCGCGCCGTTCCTGGCGGCTCCAGTGGCGGGCTTGAGCCGGCAGCAAGACGACGGGGCGCAAGAGCCCCCACACAAGCGGCATCTGTTGAGCGCGTCCCAGGCGGACCTTCAGCGGACGCTGCAAGTCCACGCGGTGGCGAACCTGATCAAGCAAGTCGGTCCACTCCGGCCCTCGCGGTGTTTCAGCCCGCGCCAGTTCGCGGCGCAAGAGGACGGCCGCCAACAGGAGGCGTCCTCCCGCCAGCAGGACTCCGGCAAGCCAGAGGCCCAACAGAATCCGAGAGGCGTCCAAGGCCAGGGGAGGAGGGATTTGTCCCGGCACCATGGGCAAGAGCGGTCCTACCCGGGAAGGTGCGTCGTCAACCGCACTCGGAGAGGCGGCCTGCGAATCCTGGGGACCGGTAGCCGACTCCCCCTCCAGGCGCCCGAGAGTGCCACTATGGTGAGCCTGCCGGGAAAGGAATGGAATGTCAGCGTCCGGCTTGGGGGGCAGGACCTTCAGAGACCAGGAAGGCGCCGCCAGCGAAAGAACGGGCAGCAGCAGCAAAGCCGCCAGCACCAAGCTCCAGGTCAGATGCCGCAGCGAAGCCGAATTGCGGCGCAGAAGGAAGGCCGCTCCGAAGCCGAGGGAAAGCAGCATCGTGGCCTTCAGTCCGGCCAGAACCAGCAGTTGCGTCCAAGAGTCGAGGTGGGTCCAGAATTGAAGAATGTCCTGCATGTCAGCGTCCCTCCTCGCGGGCCTCTTCGATGAGGCGGGAAATGCGGTCCAATGTTTGGGGGCTCATCTGGTCTTCTTCGTCCAGCAAGGCGGCTACCAGTTTCTCGGCCGATCCTTCAAAGAAGGTGTCGACCAAATGATGGAGGGCGCTGCGGCGCGCCTGGCCCCGTTCCAGGGTTGGGGCGTAGCGGTAGGCGTGGCCGGGACGGCCCTGATGGCTGACATGGCCCTTTTCCTCCAGAACCCTCAAGGTGGCCCGGACGGCAGAATAAGAAGGAGGATCGGGCAGCGATTGATGGATTTCCGAAGCCGTAGCGCGTCCCTGACTATAAAGGATGTCCATCACCTGCCGTTCGCGCCGGCTGAGCTGATTGAGCGGACTTTTCTTCTTCATCGCGTCTCCTGTACCGTCCCCGGCGAGGGGTGCTGGAAAAACAGCATGCTGGAAATTTAGCACCACAGCGGGGTCTTTGTCAACCGGCTTTTCCTCCCACTTAGACGAAGGGGACTTCCACGAGGTTGGCCGAATTTCCCTATACTGTTGAAATCATGCGCATTCCATGGCTCCGCGGGCTGATTGTAAAGGGGGCGCTGCCTGCCTTCGTCTTGATCTTCTCGGCCTATGGGGCCGGGACGATCCAGGAGGTGCAGGAGCGCCAAGAGGACCCAGACGAGACGGCCCAGCGCATCCCCAACCGCCTCATCCACGAGAGCAGTCCTTACCTTCGCCAGCACGCCTATAACCCAGTCGACTGGTATCCCTGGGGTGAGGAGGCCTTTGAAAAGGCTGCCCGCGAGGAGAAGCCGGTCTTTCTATCGGTGGGCTATTCGACTTGCCATTGGTGCCACGTCATGCGCCGTCAGAGCTTCAGTGATGTGGAAATCGCCGCCTTTTTGAACCGCCACTTCGTGGCCGTCAAGGTTGACCGTGAGGAGCGTCCCGACGTCGACAAGGTCTACATGACCTTCCTGCAGTCGGCCACCGGCAGCGGCGGCTGGCCCATGTCGATCTTCCTCACGCCCCAGGGCCGGCCCTTTTTCGGGGGTACCTACTATCCTCCTGAAGATCGTCCCGGAATGCCGGCCTTTTCCAGGGTGCTGGAGAGGGTGCGCGAGGAGTGGGCCGAGAACCGCCAGACGATTGTCCGTTCGGCCCAGCGCATCAGCGAAAGCTTGCGCCGAGCCACCCGGCTGGAAGCAGATTCGGAGTGGGCTCTTCAGGCGGACATGTTGGAGCAGGCCTTTCGCCACTACCGGTCGAGCTTCGATGAGGAGCATGGCGGATTCGGCGGCGCGCCCAAGTTCCCGCGTCCCAGTGATTTCGCCTTCCTGATGCGCTACCACCTGCGGCGTCCCCAGTCGAAGGCCTTGAGCATGGTGTCGCGGACTCTGGCCGCCATGGCCCAAGGAGGCGTTCAGGACCATTTGGGCGGAGGATTCCACCGCTACTCGACCGATGCCCGCTGGTTCCTGCCGCACTTCGAAAAGATGCTTTACGATCAGGCCCAACTGGCGCGCTATTATCTCGACGCTTCTCAAGCAGGCGGCCAGCCGCACTTGGCCGGGACGGCCCGCCGGATTCTCGACTATGTCCTGCGCCAGATGAGCTCGCCCGAGGGCGGGTTCTATTCTGCCGAGGACGCCGACAGTCCGCTGCCCGGCAATCCCGAGCAGGAAGCCGAAGGCGCCTTCTACATGTGGACGCTGGAGGAAGTGGAAGAGGTGCTGGGCGCGGACGAGGCCGAACTCTTCGCCCGGGCATATGGGCTGGAACGGCAGGGCAACGTCAAGGCTGACCCCCACGGTGAGTTCGGGAGTAAGAACGTCCTCTATCGGGCCGTCGACAGCAAGCAGTTGGCTCGATCGTCGGCGCTTGCACCGTCTCAAGTCGAAGAACGGCTGGCAGAGAGCCGCCGCAAGTTGTTGCAGCGGCGTGGGCAGCGTCCGCGCCCTCATCGGGACGAGAAGATCCTCACCTCCTGGAATGGACTGATGATCAGCGCTCTGGCCCGCGCTCACCAGGTCCTTGGAGAGGAGCGATACCTTCAAGCTGCCCGGCGGGCCGCCGATTTGATCGACGCCAAGCTCTGCGATCCTTCAAGCGGGCGCCTCAAGCGTCGCTACCTTGACGGCGACGCCGACATCGAGGGCATGCTTGAGGACTATGTGTTTCTCGTTCAGGGCCTGCTCGATCTTTATGAGGCCGAGTTGGACGGAGAGCGCCTGCTTCGGGCATTGCAGTTGACTGAGGTTCAGATCGAGCGATTCTACGATGCCCGGCAGGGCGGTTTTTTCAACGCCGCTGACCACGATTCCAGACTTCTCTTCCGGGTCAAGGAGGAATATGACGGAGCCTTGCCGTCGCCCAATTCGACGGCCGTTTCCAACCTGCTGCGCCTCTATCAGATGACGGGACGCAAGGATCTCGAAGAGAAGGCCCTGGAAACGGTCCGCACTTTTCATAGCATGTTGACGCGCGCGCCTCAGGCCATGCCGCGCATGCTGGCGTCCATCGATTTTCATTTATCGCCTGTGCGTCAGGTGGTCATCGCCGGCAAGAGGGACGATCCCTTGGTGCGCTCGATGCTTCGCCTCGTCCACAAGGACTTCCATCCCAACCAGATCGTCTTCCTGGCCGACGGAGGGCAGGCCCACACCGCCTTTTCCAAGACCCAGGAAGGCTTGCAGGGCAAGAAGCCCCTGGACGGAAGGGCCACTGCCTATGTCTGCCGCGACTATCTCTGCAAGCGTCCGGTGAGCGACCTCGAGCAACTGGAGAAGCTGCTTGAAGAGGGCTTCCCGTCCGGCCAGGAGCCAGAGCCTCCTCAAAGCCAAGGCGAGGTCGGTTCCTCAACCGAGGGGAGCGCACCCTGAATGGCGGGAACGCGCGACGAGACGGAGGCATCGGCCCGTCCGGCTGGCGATCGAGATTCGGTCGAGGACTCCAAGACCATCGCCTCGGGACGCGATTTGACCATTCCGGCTGCTGATGGGTATCCGTTGGCCGCCACCGTCTATGAGAACGGCGGCGCCTGGCTGGTCTTCAACTCGGCTACCGGAGTCAAGCGCGGATTCTACTCGGCCTTCGCCGGTTTCTTGGCCTCACGGGGATTCTCGGTGGTGACCTACGACTACCGCGGCATCGGCGGTTCGGCGCCCGAGTCCATCAGGGGCTTCGAGGGCCGCATGCAGGACTGGGGCAAGCTCGACTTTGCCGGCGTCCTCGATTGGGTGGAGCAACGCAGTCCCGAGGTCCTGGGCGGCATCGGCCACAGCGTGGGCGGCCAGATCCTGGGGATGGTTCCGGGTGCCGGACGCCTGAGCTGTTTCGTGGGGGTGGCTTGCCAGAGCGGCTGGTGGGGATACTGGGATCCGCCCTTGCAGTGGATCCTGCGGCTGCTTTGGCGTGCCGTCTTCCCCCTCATGGTCAGGACGTTGGGATACGTTCCCGCCTCCCGCCTGGGGATGGGCGAGGACCTGCCTCCCGGCATCGGCTTGGAGTGGGCCCGCTGGTGCCGCCACCGCCATTACTACCGCGGACACCTTGACGACACGCCTGGATTCGACGACTTTCGGGGTCCTCTATTGGCCTACAGCTTCTCCAATGATCCCTTCGGTCCCCGCGCCGCCGTGGAAGCTTGGATCGAGTGGTTTTCAAAGGCCTCCGCTGAACACCGCCACATCAAGGCCCGCGAGGTGGGCCTCAAACGCCTGGGGCATTTCGAGTTCTTCCGACGGCGCTCGGCTCACCTTTTCTGGGATCCCTGCCTCGACTGGCTGCGTTCGTCCCTGCGCATGGAAGAGCGTTGATCCCTCATCAAGCGGCCCGGACCGGCCATGCAGCCCCGATTCTTCTTGCCGGCCGCTTCAGGTCTTGAGGAGGCACGTGGTATACCTGATCTGAATGAAGGTCTCTCTTTTTGTCACCTGTTTGGTTGATCAGCTCTTTCCCGAAGTGGGTTTAAGCGCTGTGCGGGTGTTGGAGAGGGCGGGTTGCCAGGTCCACTTCGACCGCCGCCAAAGCTGCTGCGGGCAGCCGGCCTTCAACAGCGGCTACCCGCGCCAGGCGAGGCGGGTGGCTGAGCATTTCCTGGACGTCTTCGGCCAGGCCCCATGCATCGTGACGCCGTCCGGTTCCTGCGCCGCCATGATCAAGCATCATCTGCCGGGCCTTTTTGCTCCCCACAGCGACGAGCGGAGGCGGGCGCAATCGATCGCTTCCAAGACCTGGGAGTTCTCCCAGTTCCTGGTCGACAAACTGGGGGTTTCGCACCTCGATACCGAGTTCCCGCATCCGGTGACCTATCACGATTCCTGTCATCTGCTGCGCGAGCTGGGGGTGAGCGAGGCGCCGCGGCGGCTGATCCGTTCGCTGAAGGGAATCGATTTCCGCGAAATGAAGGACTCCCAGCGTTGCTGCGGCTTCGGCGGGACTTTCTCGGTCAAGTTTCAGGACGTCTCGGCGGCTGTAGGCCTGGACAAGATCGAGGCCATTCGCGAAACCGGAGCTGCCTACGTGGTCGCCTGCGACATCAGTTGCCTGATGCACCTGCAGGGATTGCTGCGGCGGCGCAAAGTCAACGTCAGAATCCTTCACCTGGCCCAACTTCTCGACGATCGGCGGAGGACGCCATGATCGAGATCCGCCGCAATACCGCACGTGCGCTGGCCGACGATCAGCTCCAGCGCAACCTGGCTCATGCCCTCGGTCACACTCTGCAGGCCCGTGACCGGGCGGTGGGGGAGGTCGAAGACTGGGAGCAGTTGCGGCGCTATGCCCGTCAAGTCAAAGCTCACACCCTGGCTCGGCTCGACCGCTACCTGGGCCAGCTTGAAGGCAGGGTCAAAGAGCAGGGTGGGGAAGTGATCTGGGCCCGCGATGCCCAGGAGGCTTGCCGTTTCATCGTCGAGTTGGCCGGGCGCAAGGGTGTCCGGGAAGTGGTCAAGAGCAAGACCATGGCGGGCGAGGAGATCCATCTCAATCAGGCCCTTGAGCAGGCTGGGATCGTCCCTGTGGAGAGCGATTTGGGCGAGTATCTGGTACAGCTCGAGGGCGTGCCGCCTTCCCACATCATCGCGCCGGCTTTGCATCTTTCCCGCGGCGACGCGGCCCGGCTGATGCACGAAAAGGTGGGGATGGAGCTGACGGAGGACGTCCAGCGCATCACCGCCGAAGCCCGCCGTCAGCTCCGCCGCCGCTTCCTCGAGGCCGGAATGGGCATCAGCGGGGTCAATTTCGCGGTAGCCGAGAGCGGTACGCTGGTTGTGGTTGAAAACGAAGGCAATGCCCGTCTCTCGGTTTCGGCGCCTCCCATTCATGTGGCGGTCATGGGACTGGAAAAGGTGGTGCCCCGGGTGGAAGACCTGGCCGTGCTGCTCAAGGTTCTCATTCGCAGCGCCACGGGGCAGAGCGTCAGCAGCTACATCAACTTCCTCAACGGTCCGCGGCGGGAAGGCGAAATCGATGGGCCGGACGAGTTCTACCTGGTCCTGATCGACAACGGACGCAGCCGCATCCTGGCTGACGAGCACCTGCGCGAGACCCTCTACTGTCTGCGCTGCGGGGCCTGCCAGAATGTCTGTCCCGTCTACCAGCGCATCGGGGGACATGCTTACGAGTCCACCTATCAGGGTCCCATCGGAGCCATCCTGACGCCTCAACTGCTGTCGCTGCAGGAGGCCCCCGAGCATCCTTTCGCCTCCTCCCTGTGCGGCGCCTGCCAGGAAGTCTGTCCGGTCGGCATCGAAATCCCCCGCATCCTGCTGGAACTGCGCGGACGGGCCAAAAAGCGCTCCAACGCCGGCTCAAAACTCGAGGCCTTTGCTTGGCGCCTGTGGTCGCTCTTGATGACTCACCCCAGACTCTACAGCGCCACCTCAGCCTTCCTGCGCCACCCCTTGCGCGTCCTCCTGCACCTGGGCCTGACGCCCCCGCCCCTCAACCGCTGGACCGTTTCCCGCCACCTCCCCGCCGTCCCGGCAGCCCCCTTCCGCTCACGCTTTCCCGCGGATTAGCGGGCCTTTGCGGACCAACCGGGCGCGCCTCGGGGTTGGAAGCCTTCCACTAGGACGAGGCCAATCGACTCAGGAGGAGAAAGTGCCGCCTTCGAGCCCCGTCTCCTATAGATAGCCGCCTTCGGAGGCCGAATACCGCTGCATGAGTCACAGAGTCTTGGGATGGGACAGGCGTTGCCTGGGGCGGGGGGATGGGGTAGGCTGAGCGCCTATCTTGGAGGTGCAATGAAAACGACGGGAATGAGGATGTTGGCGGTGTTGGGATTGTGGGTCGCCGTGGCGGCGGGCCAGGAGGAAAGTTCGGCGGTCGGGCCAGACGCGGGGTTGACGGCAGAGTATCGGGAGACGGCGGACAGAATAATCGAAGCCGCGCTTGCTGATGACGAAGGGTGGGCTAAGTTGAGTCACCTGACCGACCGCATCGGGCATCGGCTGAGCGGCTCCAAGGCTCTGCAGGAAGCTGTGCTGTGGTCGTTCGAGCAGATGCAGAAAGACGGGCTGTCGAATGTGCGCATGCAGCCGGTGGCCGTCCCCCATTGGGTGCGGGGCCGGGAGTGGGTCAAGGTCACTTCCCCGGTGGAGCGCGAGCTGGCCATGCTGGGATTGGGCGGCAGCGTGGGCACTCCGCCTGAAGGCATCGAGGCCGAGGTGGTCTCAGCTTCTTCCTTTGACGAGTTGGAGGCCTTGGGACGGGAACAGGTTGAAGGCAAGATCGTACTCTGGAACGTGGAGTGGGACGGCTACCGCCGCACCGTAGCGTACCGTACGCGGGGAGCGACGGCGGCGGCCCGCCTGGGCGCCTTGGCCTCGCTGGTGCGCTCGGTGGGTCCCGTCAGTTTGCAGACTCCCCATACCGGCGCCATGCGCTACGGTGACGATGCCGACAAGATTCCTTCGGCGGCAGTGACCATCGAAGGTGCCGAACTCATCCAGCGGCTGATCGAGAGCGGCCAGACGGTCCGGGTGCGCCTCTACATGGAGGCCCGAACACTGCCCGACGCCCTCTCGGCCAACGTCATGGGCGAGATTCCGGGACGGGAGATGCCCGAGGAAGTCGTCGTATTGGGCGGCCACATTGATTCCTGGGACGTGGGGCAAGGCGCCCAGGACGACGGGTCAGGCTGCATCGCTTCCTTGCAGGCTGTGGCCTTGCTGAAGAAGCTGGGACTTGAGGCTCGCCGCACCATCCGCGTGGTCTTCTGGACCAACGAAGAGAACGGACTGGCCGGCGGCCGGGCCTACCGCTCGGCCCTGGGCGAGGACGTCCACTCCCACGCCGCGGCCATCGAGATGGACGGCGGCTCCGAGCACCCGGCGGGCTTCGGACTGGCTTCGCTGGCCGTGGCCGGCGTGGCTCAAGGGGGAGAACGCGTGGAAGCCAAGCTGCGTCAAATCGGCGCGCTGCTGGATCCCATCGAGGCGGGACGCATCACTTGGGGCGGAGGCGGGGCAGACATCTCGCCTTTAATCCGCGAAGGCGTGCCCGGTTTTGGACTGCGCACGCGGGGCGAGAAGTATTTCCACTGGCACCACACCGAGGCCGACACGCTGGACAAGATCAATCCCGATCACTTCCGCAAGAACGTCGCCGCCTTGGCCATCCTTTCCTATGTGTTGGCCGACATGCCCCAACGGTTGCCCGACTTTCTGCAAGCCGAGGACTAATCGCAGCGAGCCGGCACAACTGCCTCGACGTCTCAATTCGCGGGCTGGCCCTCGATGGCGGAGAGAAAGCGTCCCGGAAAATCGCCGAAGAGGGCGAAGGTAACCAGGGGGTCGCTGGATTCCACCTCGATGTGCCCGGTCACCAGTTCGAAGCCCGGACCGAAGAAGATCTCTTCGTTGAGCAGTCCCAGAACGCGCCGGTTCCCGTCTAGTTCGAAGACCTTCTCCTCTGCCAGGCGGCCTTGGGAATCGAAGGCCCGCACCGTGACTGTAGCCGTGAAAGGATCGGTGTTGTAGATGGCCAAGCCCGTGAACATTCCGATTTCGTCTGACTGAGCCACTTGATAGAAACGGGTCAGTTCCCGTCCGAACGCCTGCAAGGGCAGCAGCGAGCGGGTGCGCTCCTGGCCGGTTCTAAACTCCAGCGATCCGACAACGTGACCCAGAGGTCCGAAGAAGCCCACGAAGTCGGTGGGCTGGAACTGGAATATCAGGTGTCCCGTCTGCAGCCCTGAGGGGCCGGCATCGACCTCGAAAAGCGCTGTCAGGTCAGAGACGAAGAGCTTTTGCGGGCCGATGGTGAAATCCCGGATCCTCAAGGCCAAGCCGTCTTCGTCGAAAATCGTGCCTCTGACCTTCAAATCGCCGTGAGAGGCGTTGTAGAGGCGCAGGACGGTGTTGCCGCCCTGGTTGTCGATGAGATAGTGGGGCGCGAAGAGTTCGAAAGCGGGCTCCGGCGCCTGAGCCGCGGCGGCCATCATCGACTGCTCCGAGGCCACGAAGCTGAATCCCTTCATGGGATGGGGCGCGTGCAGGGTGATGAATCCCTGGTCGACCTGGGGAGCTTCAAAGAGATCGGCAACCGGTACCAAGAGGGTGGCGTTGCTGGGAAAGCCTAGCGTCCGCTCCGCTAACTCTTGGCCCTCGGCGTTAAAGAGCTTGAGCTCCAGCACCGGATTGTCTTCGGCCGAGGGGTTGAAGAGGTAGAGTTGGGTGGCGTGAAAACCGTCCTCCTGGACGACTGGGAAGACCAGTTCTCGCCCCTCCTCAAGGCGGCGCCCTATGCCGTCGAGCCGCTGCAGAGACAAGTCTCCGACCATGAAGAATCCGCTCAGGTCGTCTTGGCCGCGGGCCGCGATGCTGAGGGTGTCCTGGCCCAAGGCACCGGCCTGCTCGGTGGTCAGCGCTGTTTGTCCCCGCGGCTCCAGGACGGCGGCGGGATCGGTGATGAAAAGCGATTGTCCCGTGACGTCCAGCCCCTGCAGGACTAGGTTCTGGCTGTCGGGAGTGGTGTTGACGACGGCCAGCCCCACGAAGGTGTTGTCGAAGAGCGTCGGCACGTCAACAGAAAGACGGGCCGGGAAGATCAGGAAGGGACGGACTGTGGAGGACAGCGTCACTTGCCGCTCGGCTTGAGCGCCAGGCGCCTGGTCCCAGTCGAGACTGGAGGTCAGGTCGATCTCGCCTCCCGTACGGGGCAGCGTGTCCAATTCGACCAGGACTTGCTGTCCCGGCTGGAGGGTGTCCCAGCGGCATGTGAAGCTGCTGGCGGGCGCCTGTCCGGCCTCACACTGGCCGTCCTCGGCAGAGGCCTGGGCCGGAAAAGCCGCTTCCGTCAGCATCAACTGCAAGGTGACGCCGCTGACAGCGTTTGCCGAGTTGTTGAGGACGCTGGCTCCCAGCTTGAGAGGCTCGCGGGCCGTGGTCCGGCGTTCCTCGAGATTCGACAGGGTGAGTTGGACTTCGCCGTCCAGGACGGGATTGAGCCACTCGGCCCGGAAGAGGGAAAGTCCGCCTCTGCGGCTGCCGAAGGTGGCCGCCTTGACCCAAATCGACTCGGCGGGAGCAATGGTCACGGTGGTCCGTCCGGTGATGCCGGTTCCGCTGAAGGCGTCGCATTGCACCGGAAGAAAAGCCGAGCAGCCGCCCTGATAGATTTGCAGGACGTTGATGAACTCGCTCCCCTCGGTGGAGAGCAGCACTTCGGCCGGCAGCGGCGTGTCGTTGAGGAGGCGGTACCAGATGCTGCCCGACTGTTCGGCTGGACGGGACGCGCCGCAGGTGGTGGAAGGCTCGTTAGGTTCGTTGTCGGCGCTGAGCGTCGAGGTCTGGTCCAGGAAAGGGAGCTGGCTGACCGCCACCGGGGTGGCTTGGGCGCAGTTGTCGTTGGGAGGCGCCTCGGGGAAGCGATCCATGGACAAGTGCAAGTTACCGCCCACTCCGTCGAAGGCTGCCACCTTAATCAGGTAAGTGACTCCCGGGACGGCTGTGAAAGTGTTGATCGAGGTGCGGCCGGGTCCGCCGTCATCGTCGCAACTTCCCGCTTGGAGCTGGGCGCAGGAACCCTCGTAGACTTGGATCACCGTGTCGTAATTGCTGCCGGCGGTGGTGATTAGCAAGCTTTCTGTGAAAGGCTGATCGTGAGTGTAGGTGTACCAGACGCTGGCGGTTCCGACAGGCACGATGCAGACCAAATTTGGCTCATCGTCCTCGACTTGGGCCGAACTGACGTCGCGCACGTCCATAAAGGGCAGCGAGTCGATCTCAAGCGCTCCCCCGCACTCGTCGTTGGAGGGTGCCGGAGGAAGCTCGAGGACGTTGAACACCAAGTCGCCGCCGCTTCCCAGGGTCAGGTCGGAATCCGCCACTCGGATGAAATGAGACGCACCCGGTTCGATGCTGAGGCTGAGTGCGGAACCGCTCAGGGGAGAACCGGTCAAGTCGCAGGCCGCTTCGGTTCCAGGCTCAAGCGACGAGCACTCTCCATCCAGCAGGTGGATGACGTTGAAGTAGTCGCTCAGTGCTGTTGTGATGAGAATCGCCTTCACCTCCTCGGTGTCGTTTTCGATGCGGTACCAGACGCTTCGTCCTTCCTCGAAGAATCCACAGGGGCTGTTTATTTCGTCGGTCTCACGGGTAGCCCCGCCAGTCCTTCGGATGTCTTGAAAGGGGAGCTGGGAGAGCGGCACCGAAACGGCCTGGGAACAGTTGTCATTGACGGGGACGGTGAACTCATTGAGCAGAATGTCGGCTTGAACGGCCTGATCGGGCCCGCCCGTCTGCACTTCGATCAAGAAGGGCGGCGCTTGGGGATCATCGGGCGGTGAGGCATTGTCCTCGTCCGGACCGCTGAAGAATTCCTCGGGAGCAGGAACCAACAGAAAGGCAATATTGCCGGCCCCATCCGGCGTGCGGTAGACCTGTGTGGAAAAGCCTCCCCCGCGCGTATCGCGCAACTCCAAGCTGTACCGTCCGCCGGGCGTCAGCAGGTTGAGCTCATAGCGGCCTGTCAGATCGTTGAGCACGTTGCGGAGTTGCACAAAGTCGCCGCTGATAGCCGAGACGGCGTCCACGAGCGGATCTCCGGCCTGATTTCGGGCGATGACGTGAAATCCGGTGCGGGGCGTGCTCAGGGTCGAGAGGACGCGTCCGCCGATGGAGCCGGCCTGTTCCAAGGACGCGCCCGGCTGAGGATAGAGCTTGGAGAGGATGGCCCTGTCGTCCAAGTGCGGCTGGGCCTGGAAGACGCCCGTCCCGCCCGCGATGGGAGCGATGAAGGGATACATGGTCTCGACATGCTCCAGACCGGCGCCCAGAGGCGTACCGTCCGGGTAAAGCGCATCCGTTCCGTTGAAGAACACGGCCTGCCCGTTGACGACGGTGTGAGCCAGGTTGAGGAGGTGGCCCAGTTCGTGGACCAGCACTCCCCTGAACTGCGAACCGTCGGTGTCGCCGGGACTCATGCTTTGTCCATTGATGAGGACGATGCCTTCCGAAATCGATCCGTCGGAAGTGAATTCGGGAGAGGCCACGCCCAGCACGCCCGCCCCGAATCCCAAGGCATCGAAGATGTCTCCGTTTCCGTTGCGGTCGACGTCCTCATTGTCGATGACTAGCGGCGTGAGTCCGCCGTTGTTGACGCCCAGCACCGAGAGAATGCTCTCCACGGCGAAGTCGCCCGCTCCTTCGGGTCCCCGCAGGGCCTGAGCAGGACCGCCGTCAACCAGGGTTATGGAAGACGTCGGGATGTCAGTCCAGGCTTGCGCAGCGGCCTGCTGATGCGCCAGGGTTTGGGCCGGCGTCAGGTGACCCATCGATCCCCGGTCGAAGCGCAGGATGACGGTAGGAGGATTGCCCGGCCAAAGCAGAGGCTCGCCGACGTCCCGCAGAATCAGCGGACCTCCGGCGCGCAGACTGTCGATCATGCCTGATGTCAGCGCCAGCGTTGCCGCTGCCGCAACCAGAGCCGCCAGGTGAAGAATCCGTTGCATTTTCATCGGCGGCCTCCTGGACGCAGCGCCCGCGCCATCTCGCTGGCCGCCATCTCTTCGCCCGAGGCCAGGCGCTGCACGACTTGTCGCAGGGACTCATAAGTGACCGGGCCTTGCAGGGCTCTTCCCACGGCTCTAGGAGAGAGGTTTCGAAGCCTTTGGGAAGGCGTCTTGGCAGTGTCCAGCGTCAGGTTGAGATTGCCCACGCCGTTGACCGCCACTCGTTGCCCACCCTCTCCCAGGACGTGAAAGGCTCCCTGGAGCAAACCCACGGGAGAGGCGAATCCCCAGCGGCTGTCCTGGGGGAGGAAGAGCAAGTAGCGCTGACCCGGCTGGTAGTGAGGCATGGCGGCGATGCGGATCTGATTGCGCTCCGCCTCCACCGGAGCCTCAGCCGACAGTCCGAACTGCCGAATGGTTAGGGTCTCCGGCCCAGCCTCTCCCGCCCACACTTCCTCGACTCGAAAAGTGTAGGCCGTGTAGGGCAGGCCCCTCTCGTCGACGCCTTGGTGTTGAGAGAGGCAAATGCCTTGGAAGATGCGTGAGGAGTGCTGCACCAAATCCTGAAGGTTGAGGGGACGCAGCGATGTGGCGGAGGCCAGGCTGATCAGCGCGGATGCGGCAGCCAGCCAAAGGAGGAACGACTTCAAATCGAGGCGGGGGAAAGCCAAACGCACGACGATTCTCCTGTTGTTTTGGGTGCGAGTGTTCTTTTCTTCTCTGAGATGTTTTACCACATTCAGGCAGGCGTCCAAGCCGATTGTGACCCGATCCTTGAGGACAGCCGCGCAAAAAAAACGGGGAGCGGCGACCATCGCCGCTCCCCTCTCGCCAGGGAGGTTCTTTGGGTAGGTTCGCTCTGTTATACGGCGAAGCGGAGATGATTGTTCACAAGCGGCGCGAAAAAACAGAAAATGAGAATAAGGACTGCGCCTCTTCCGTAGCAATTCAAGCAGGTAGCGAGCTGATCTCATACCCCGAGAACATGTGCCGCCGAAGAATTGACTCGGGCCTGGGACTTGCTGGCTATATGGTGGCCTGGTAAGCCGCCTTATCCGGCCGAGAGGACGCGGGCAAGTGCTGAAGTTCGGCTCGTGCGTGAACTTGTCGGCCACCGAAGTGGCCCAAGGAGGAAGCCCATTGATTGACGTTCAAGAACTGTCGAAGACATTCAAGCTCTCCCGCCGCCAGCAGCGCGAGTTGGGCAAGGAGAAGTCGGCCAAGACCATCACCGCACTCGACCGGGTCAGCTTTCAGTGCCAGCCCGGCCGGGTCTTCACGCTGTTGGGACCCAACGGGGCCGGCAAGACCACGGCTTTGCGCATCATGGCCACTTTGATGAAACCCACCGCGGGCACGGTGAAGGTCAACGGTCACGATGTCGGCAAGAATCCGCGTGAGGTCAGGCACTCGATGGGATCCCTGACCGGCAGCACCGGACTCTATGCCCGTCTGACCCCGCTGGAGATGCTCAAGTATTACGCTGACCTCTACCGGCTCCCGCCCGAGAAGTTCCGCAGCCGCCGGGACGACTTGGTGGCCCGACTTGACATCGGCTCCTTTGCCGAACAGCGCATCGGCAAGCTTTCGACCGGTCAGAAGCAGCGGGTTTCCATCGCCCGCACCGTCATTCACGATCCCGATGTGGTGGTCTTCGACGAGCCCACATCAGGACTCGATGTCATCTCGGCGCGCAACATCGTTCAATTGATTAAAGATTGCCGCCAACAGGGCAAAACGGTGATCTTCTCCACTCACATCATGGGCGAAGTGAGCCTTCTGGCCGACGATTTGGCCATCATCCACAAAGGCCGCCTGCTCTTCAACGACACCTTCAAGGCCTTCCGCAAGCGTATGGAATCGCGCTCGCTGGAAGACGAATTCATCCGCATCGTGGAGGAGGCTTAATCTATGGAATTTCCTATCGCTTGGACCATCTTCAAAAAAGAGTTCATTGATACCATCAGGGACCGCCGCACCATCATCGGCATGGTGATCCTTCCCCTCATCATGTTTCCGCTTATCTTCATGGTGATGGACCGCGTGATGTCCTCCACCGACCAGAAGGCCCGCGAAGCCATGCTGCAGGTCGCGGTTTTCGACCAGGGAAACGCTTCAGGATTCCGTCCCTACGTGGGGCGGCAGGAGGCGATGGAGCTGGCCGAGGGCCTTTCCCGTGAGGATATTGAAGACCTGATCCGCAACGAGGAATTGGACGGAGCCTACGTCTTCGCTCCCGATTTCGATGCCGCCGTGGCCGACCGCCGCTCGGGACGGGTCACTGTCTACTACAAGGTCACCGACACCAAAATCGGCAGGGACCGAATACTGGAGCCGCTCAGGCAGTACGGACGGGATCTCCTGCAAGCCCGCCTGGACCAATTGGAAGTGAGCGAAGAATTCGTCACCACCGTGGACATCGAGGAACGCAACGTGGCCAGCCAGAAAGAACGTCTGGCCCAGATGGTGGGCGGATTCCTGCCCTACATGTTCATCCTCTTCTGCTTTACGGGGGCCATGTACCCCGCCATCGATCTGGGAGCCGGGGAAAAGGAGAGAGGCACTCTGGAAACCCTGCTGGCCTCGCCCGCGGGACGGTTGGAGATTCTCCTGGGCAAGTTCGGGGTCGTCGTCTTGACTGGAATCTTCGCCGCCTGCATGTCGATACTCGGCCTTTACCTTGGCGCATCCCAGATCAGCCTGGGCGAGGAGCGCATGGAGGACGTCATGGCCCTGCTGGAGCCCCACTCCATTGCGCTGGTGCTCTCGCTGCTGCTGCCCCTGACCGTCTTCTTCGCCGGAATCATGCTTTCCTTGAGCGTCTTCGCCAAGAGCTTCAAGGAAGCCCAAAGCACTATCTCGCCGATGATCATCCTGGTCATTCTGCCAGCCGCCATCGGCATGGCTCCCGGAGTGGAACTCGACTCTCTGACCGCCCTGGCGCCCATTCTCAACGTTTCTTTGGCGACCAAGGGCATCATCGCCGAGTCCATCAATCCGCTCCACTTGGCGCTCACCTACGTGTCGCTCTTCGTCTTCGCCATCATCAGTCTGGTCTTCTCGACTTTCTGGTTCGGGCGTGAGGGCGTGATCTTCCGTTAAGGGCCGATCGCTTGTGCAGATCAAACGGCCGGGGCAGGGCGTTTCCCTCCCGTGCCTGGAAGGGAAGCAAAAGCCCTTCGTCCCTTCCTGCGCCCAAAAAGGCCACCCAGGGCAGTGCCATCGGCGGCAGTGCAAGGCCACCCGCCCCAGCAGTTCCGGTGGACGGCGCGGAGAAAGGCCCCGAAGCTGACGGCATACTCAAGATCTGAGGGCCGGGGCAACGCCCAAGAGGCCGTCCAATGCCCAAGAAGCGGGGCATTCCATCGAAGCGGGGCATTCCATAGAAGCGGGGCAATTCCATGGAGGTCGACGATGCCATGGAGGGCAGGCCAGCGACCGGATCGACGGCCTAGTCCGGGCTCCCTGCAAGGGAGCCATAGGCCAGCCCAGGGTAGAGCAAGCCGCGGAGCGGCGCAGCGGCACCCTGGGTAGGATTTGCTGCAAGAAACAAACGCTGAAAGCGTGCAATAGCGTTAGGGGCAGCTCAACAGTCGATCAAGCGCAACAAGGTGGCTTTGAAAACGCGTAGAGTCCTGCACTACGACTTGAGGACGCCTTGGGCGGCTCGGCTGAGTCGGTCGCGCAAGGGATCGGCCAAGCCGCCCGAGGAAGGCTCGTCCGCCACGATGAAGGCCGGCCGGGCGGCGTCCAATGCGCGCAGGTCGGCGTAGAGGTGGCGGGCTTGCTGCTCAAGCGATCCGCGCACTGGCTGCACCAAGGCCCGCGGATGCCTCCTCAGGTCGGACCGCCGCCCCCAATATCCGAAGGAGACCTGCCGAGAGGAAGGGCCGGCTTGCCTTTGATCTTCTCTTTGGCGGTCGGGCCGGGCGTCCTGAGAGGTGGCGCTTCCGCTGTCGGCCGCCCAGGCAGCGGTCTCCTTTGAAGCTTCCTCCAACAATCGCTCTACTGCTTGCAGGGCAGCGGACGTCGACATTTCGCTGGGAAGGAGATAGAGCGGGGCTTGGGGACGGTAGTGGTGGTGGCGGGTGCCGGGAGAGCGCTCTGAGGCTCCCTGCGACTCAACCGGTTCTCCCAGCCGCTCGGCAATCTGGGAGGCGCTGATTGCGCCGGGACGAAGCAGGCTCACCTCCTGGCCGCTGATGTCGAGGACGGTGGACTCCAGACCCACCCGGCAAGGCCCGGCATCCAGGATAAGGGGGATGCGTCCGCCCAAGTCGTGGGCCACGTGGGCGGCGCTGGTAGGCGAAGGGCGTCCCGAGAGGTTGGCGCTGGGCGCCGCCAGCGGACGTCCGGCGCGGCGGATCAGGGCCCGTGCCACCTCATGATCGGGCAGGCGGACGGCCACTGTGTCGAGTCCCCGGCAACAGGAGCGCCGGAGGGCCGGCCGGGCCGGAACCACCAGCGTCAGCGGCCCCGGCCAAAAGGCTTCAGCCAAGCGCCGGGCCCGCCGCAGGACGCGTCCGGCCCCCTGCTCGACCAATCCCTCAAGCTGCTCTGCCTCGGCCACGTGCACGATGAGCGGATTGTCGGCGGGACGCTGCTTGGCCTGGAAGATCTTTTCCACCGCCTCAGCCGAGGTGGCGTCGCCGCCCAATCCATAGACCGTCTCGGTGGGAAAGGCCACTACCTGACCCCGACGCAGCAGTTCCGCCGCGCGCGCCACTGCCTCATCATGGAGCGGATCGCCACCCACCTTGAGCACCTGTGTTTTCATCGTCTTCCGGGCACACTCCGAATCACCACTCGCGGACGTGGCGGCGGGCTTCGATTTCGCTTTTCACCATGTCGCTGAATTCAGCCAGCTTCATGGTCTTCTGCTTGCGGATGCCGTAGCGCCGGACGGTGACCGTTTCATCAGCTTGTTCTTTCTCGCCCACAACCAGCAGGATGGGAATCTTGGAGGTGGCGCCCAAGCGGATCTTCTTGCCCAGTTTCTCGTCCGAGTCATCGACCTCGCAACGGACCAGACTTTGGCGCAAGTTGTCCTCGATCTTGTGGGCGTAGTCGAGGAAATGTTCGCTCACCGGCAGCACCCGCACCTGTTCAGGTGCCAGCCAGGTGGGGAAGGCCCCGGCGTAGTGCTCGATCAGGAAGGCCACGAAACGCTCGTGAGTTCCCAAGGGTGCCCGGTGGATGCAGAAGGGCGTATGTTCCTTGCCGTCCGGGCCGATGTAGGAGAGTCCAAAACGGGGAGGAATCGCGAAGTCCAACTGGTTGGTGGAGACCGTGAATTCGCGCTCGGTCACCGTGTCGAACTGGATGTCGACCTTGGGTCCATAGAAGGCCGCTTCCCCCAAACCCACCTGGTAGTCGATGTCTAGCTCGTCCATGGCTTCCTGCACCACCTTTTCGGTGTAGTCCCAAGCCTCGGGATCATCGACGTACTTTTCCTTGGGATCATCGGGAGCCCGCAGGCTCAAGCGCATGTAGTAATCGGAGAACTCGAACAGCCGGTAAAGCCGCTGGTGCAGCCTCATGACGCGTTGGAATTCTTCCTTGACCTGCTCCCGGGTGCAGTAGATGTGAGCATCGTTCATGTGCATGCCGCGCACCCGCGTCAGACCCTGCAACTGGCCCGATTTCTCGAAGCGGTAGACCATCCCGTATTCGGCCAGGCGCAAGGGCAGATCGCGGTAAGAGCGGGGACGGGCGGCGAAGAGCTTGTGATGGTGGGGACAGTTCATGGGCTTGAGGTAGTAGTTCTCCTCGACCTCCTCGCCT
>DATIPO010000311.1:0-4171 GCA_035471925.1 Acidobacteriota bacterium | reverse complement strand
AAGCTGCCTCCAAAAAAGAGACTGCCGTTGACCAATCCCACCACTCGTGAACGCGGCCCCAGCGCCCGATTACGAAGGGCGCTGCGGTCTCCGCTGCGGTCGAAGGCCTCAATGGTGACCGTCGCCGCATCGTCGCCGGGATTGAAGATGGCCAACCCAGTGAAGATGTCCCGATTCTGAGCCACGTGCAGGAAGAGCGTGTCGGTCTCTCCTTCCACCGGAATCGGCAGACTGGAAAGGGTTTCCTTGTCCACGCCGTCGTAGCTGATGATGGGAACCACATTGGCTTCTTGCAGGAACGGTCCCGCGGTACCTCCGTTCAGGTCGAACTCCAGAAAACCCTGGACGACCGTGAACTGATCCAACTCGCTGGTATCGATGTCCATCAGGTCGGCCAACTGATGAATCGCCACCGATGAGGGCGGGATGTCAAAGGGGGCCTCCCCGATCAGTTCGCTGTCGTTGTCATAGGCCCGCACCGTCACCCGGGCGGCCTGATCGTTAGCGTTGACGAAGCGCAGCCGCGTGCCCTGGTCGTTAGCCCCGATGAAGAAGTGGGGCGAAACCAGTTCCTGGGTGATGAGCCGGGATTGAGCCATCATGGTGGCGAAGTTGTCGTCCACTTTCACGAGCTCGAATCCTCGCACGGGCAGGGACGCCTCGATGCGAACGTATCCATCTTCAACGTCGGTGACTCCGAAGAGTTCATCCGCGGTCGCCAGGATGGATCCCTGCGGCTGCAGAACAAAGTCCGCGCTTCCCAATTCGATGCCGTCCTGGTCGAAAAGTCGCATCTCGACGTTGGTTACGGCTTCGAAATCGGGGTTGAAGAGATAGATCCGGGTGAAGTCCTGACCGATCTGACGGATGCGGGGCAGGAAGAGCTCCGTGTCGTCTTGGGGCTCGCTGCCGACGCCGTCCAGCTTGCGGGGCGGTGCATTGTTGTCGCCGATCATGAAGAAGGCCTGGAAGGGACCTTGGTTGCCGCGCATGATCAAGGTGTCGGAGGCCGGCAGGTCACGGGTCAAGAAGGCATCCTGGCCCAGAGCGGCGATTTCCTGGTCGCGGTCGATTTGGGACACTACGTTGCCGTCCGAGTCCCGCCCTTCGATGCTGAGGGAGTTGGAGTCGCCCACGCTGTTGACAACGCCCAATCCAATGAAGGTATCGGCGCTGACCGTGTGAGGAATGGCCAAGAAGTTGGGACCTAGAATCCGCACGTCGGCCTGAGCCGAGTTGTTGGTTTCATCCGGATCGAGCGCGCCCGAATCGACGTCGACGATCTGACTGACCAGAGCATCGCCCACGGCTTGCATGGTGAAAGAAACCAGAGTGATCTCGGCGTCCTCCAGGGTGCCCAGAGCGCAGGAAACGGTACCGGCGTTATTGACGCAAGTCCCCTGGTCGGCTTCGGCGGACAGGAAGTTCAGTCCTTCGGGAATGACGCTCTCGACCACTACGCCGGGCGCGTCGTCGGGGCCGTCGTTGCGCACGATCATGGTGACTTGGACGTTTTTGTCCTGTCCCACGGGACTGGGCTGGACTGAGTCGAGTTCGATCACCAAGTCGGCTTCAGAGTCGGTCACGGCGATGGTGGCCTGGCTCTGGTTGTTGGCCCCGTTGCTGTCAGCTTCATTGGCCGACACGGTGGCCGTGTTGACCACGTTGGGCGAAGCCTGAGTGGCGGTTGCCGTCAACGTAATGCCGGCCGAATCGCCGTTGTCGAGGGCTCCCAGCACACACGTGACAACGCCCGCATTATGGCCGCAGGTGCCCTGGGTGGAGGAAGCGCTGAGGAAGCTCAGCCCGCCCGGCAGGGTGTCCACAACGGTGACGTTGGAGGCGTTCTCGGGTCCTTGGTTGGTCACGGTGATGTTGTAGCTTGCCGTTCCATTGACGGACACCGCCTGGCTGTCGGCCACCTTTGAGATGGAGAGGTCGGTGGTAACTTGGGCCACTTGAGTCGTTTCGTCCAGGACATTGTTGCCGAAGTTGGTCTCGGTGGCGGACGTGCTCAAGACTGAGGCGGTCACTTGCACCTGTCCCGAGGCTCCCGCCGAAATGGTGACTTCGCGGCTGGAGGTGGCGCCGTTCGACATGTTGCCGAGATTGCAGTTGACCTCGGTGGTGCTGGATGGGGCCAAGGCGCATCCGTTGCTGCCCGACTGGAATGAGCCCGAGGGCACGAGGAAGGTCAGGGTGACGTCCTGGGCTTGGGCGGGCCCGTTGTTGCGGGCTAGAGCCGTGTAGGTGACGTTGGAGTTGGTGGTGACAGGGTCGGCCGAATCGGCCAAAGAAACCAGCTCAAGGTCGGCCTCAGGAGGCGCATCAGCCAACACGTCGACTTCAATATCGTCGGAGCAGGAACAGTTTCCGAAACTCGCCGTCAGACGCAACTCGACGTTCCGGTCCACGCTCACGTCAGGCGTCACCAACGATGTCATCAGCGAGTTGGTGCTGGTCAACGACAGTCCCGAATTGATGCCGCCGTTGTTGATGATGCTCCACTGAAAGGAACCGGGCACAACGGCGCCGCCCGTGGCAGGTCCGCCGGCATCGCCGTTCAAAGTGAGCGATTCGCCGCCCACAAGGTTGACCATTGCCGGTCCTGCATTGACGCTGACTTGGCCGCCCTCGGGACAGTTGCAGACCGAGGGCGCGTCCGCAGTCGGAGGCGGAGTGTTGTTGGAAATCACCGTCACCGAGCGCTGCGTCGAGAAGGTTGAATTAGTCCCGTCGGAAGCTTCCACCTGGAAATATCGGGTCCGCGGTATGACTCCGGCGCTGAGGCTGAAACTGGCCGTGCAGCCATTGTTGCAGCCACTGGCTTGCCGCACGCCGATCAGCGTGCCCCTCTGGCCCTGGATGGTGGAAGCGTAAAATCGAAATGTGAGGGTGTTGTCGCTGGCGTCGCTTCCCCGTCCCACAAGGGTGATCGTGCTCCCCAAGGGGACAGATGTCGCGCCGGGGCTGACGGAAACGCTGAAAGGCCCAGAATTGCCGCCTCCTCCGCCGCCGCCGCAGCCCCCGGGGTCTGCCTCTACTACGAATACCGCTGTTTCGGTCAAAGGCCGGAAGTTGGGTTTGGTCACGGTCACCGAAATCGTCACCTGAGCCGTCCCGCTGGCTAGCCCTGAATGGTTGAGCAAAGGCGCCTGGCCCTCGGTACTGAACATCTGAAAGATCGGGGAGCACCAATTGCCCGATCCGCGCGCGGCGGCCCACCCGCTGAAATTGTAAAGGCCGGGAGTTGGCTCGGGGTCGTTGACGACTCGGGCGAAGAGTTCGATGCCGGTGCTTCCGAAGGGATTTTCGGGAGTCCCCTCGGTGTTGCTGCCCTGTCTTCCGGTGATTGACACCTGAAACTCGGGGGCAGGCAGCTGGGCCAAGGCTGCGGTCGGCATTAACAAAAAAACGGTCAAAGCAAGAAAGGACCGGGTGGATCCCTGAAAAAACATAGCACCTCCAACGATGCGTGCGGCCCGGAAAACGGACCGGCAATACAACTAAACTCCATACCGGCGAGAGAGCCCCAAGCCCTCCAGCCGTTTAGTTCCGAGCAGGCTCATATTCTTTCCCCGCCTGCTCGGCCCCTCTTGCTTCCCATTTATCAGGCTCTACCCGTACGAGATAGAGATCCCCAGTCGGCGCTGCGCGCGGCATCTGCCTCAGGCCCTGTTCATTGACTTCAGCGCCGCGATAGGCGACGAAGGAAGTCCAAAGGCTGTCCCCGTGCTTAGCGATCAGCGGATCTGCCGCAAACATCTCGACTCCGCCAGCCAAGTACGTCGCCACCGAAGCTTTCCAGTGGCTTTCCCCATAGTCGTACTCGGCCAGCGCAACCATACCACCCATTTCAGTACTGGCCTTGCGGCCGGGGGTCTGGTCCCATACGGCAAAAGCCGAATCTGCCCCATTGTACAAGAAAGGAACTCGGGTTGCGGAAACATATTGGGCATCGGGACTCAGGCGCACTCCTCTGTACCCTTGAGCTTCGGCCAGACCCTCGACGACTTGACTTTGATTCTCATGATCCCAGTAGCTGAGAAGCATAAAAAGCTGGCCCGTGTCGGGCTGGGAAGAAAGCACGATTCGGCCCAAGCGGCCAGACCTCTGGAAGATCTTGGAAGGGGGCGAACACGTCTCACCGAGGCAGCGGCTCAAATAAATC
>DATIPO010000310.1:0-2185 GCA_035471925.1 Acidobacteriota bacterium | reverse complement strand
ACGTCGTCAAGCTGCCCCTCCCTGCCTTGAGAGACCGTCGGGAAGACCTTCCTCTGCTCATCGACTTCCTGATGGAGCGTTTCCGGCGGGAGTTGGCTTCTCCCATCGAAGGCCTGACCCCCGAGGCCCGGGAGATCATGCTCGACTACACCTGGCCCGGCAACGTGCGCGAACTGGAAAACGCTCTTTGCCAGTCGATGATTCTTTGCGACGACACGCGTCTGCGGCCCCAGGATCTGCCGCCCAGGGTACGGGGCCTGGAGGAGAAGGACGAAGACCCGGAGAGGGACTTTCAAAACATCAACCTGGCCGAAGCGGTGGCAACAGCCACCGAGTCGGTTGAGCGCAGGATGATCATGAGCCGATTGGCGTCGCATGGCGGAAACCGCAACGCGACCGCCGAAAGCCTGGGAATCAGCCGCAAGACTCTCTTCAATAAGATGAAGCAGCTCAACATCGATTACGAACCCGGCCGCAGCAACTAGCCTGATTACATAAGAAAGCGGCCTCCTCATTCAGGTCCGTCTGGTAAAGGAAACCGGAAGGACCTGCTCGCACGAGTCTGGGGACTCGGAGAGAGGAGGCCGAAGTGAATGTAATCGGATGTGATTTTCACACGAGACGTCAGCAGATTGCAATGGTCAATCGACAAACAGGGGAGGTGATGGAAGGCTGCCTGCATCATCAAGGCAGCCGGGAGGTGGAAGAGTTTTACTCGGCTCTGCAAGGTCCCACGGTAGTGGGGATCGAAAGCACGGGTTACGCTATCTGGTTTCATGAGTTGCTGGACCGGTTGGGGATCGAGCTGCGGGTGGGGGACGCGGCCCGCATCCGGGCTCAGCAGGTGCGCAAGAAAAAGACCGACAAGGAGGATGCGCGGCTGATTCTCAGGCTGTTGCTGGAAGAGCGCTTCCCCTCGATCTGGGTCATCGATCCGGCTGGTCGCGATCTGCGCTTGATCCTCAACCAGCGCATGCGGTTGGTGCGCACCCGCACGCGGGTCAAGAACGCCCTGCAGTCTTTGGCGCTCAATCACCGTCTGGCCTTAGGCTCCAAGCTGTTCACGGCCAAGGGCCGGGAGGCCTTCCGGCAACTGAAGATGCGTCGATGGGCCCGCAGCAACAGCCAAGAGCTGTGGCAGTGGCTGGAGTGGCTTCATCCTCGCATCCGCCATTTGGATCAAGTGATCGAGAAGGCCGCCCGCAGTCGTCCCGAGGCCCGGCGTTTGCTCAGCTATCCGGGTGTGGGGCCCAACACGGCTTTGGCCACGGTGCTGGTCTTGGGGCCGGTCGAGCGCTTCGCCAGAGCGGGCCAGGTCAGCAGCTATCTGGGCCTGGTGCCGGCGGAGTCTTCCAGCGGCCAACGCCGCCAACTGGGCCGAATCACCAAGCAGGGTTCGACTCTGTTGCGTTACCTGATGGTGCAGGCTGCCCATTCGGCCGCCCGCCACGAACCGGATCTCAAGCGCATCTACCGCCGGCTGGTGGCCCGCAGAGGCCTTCAGGTGGCCAAAACCGCAGTGGCGCGCAAGCTGTGCGAACACTTGTATGTGTTGCTTCGAGACGAAATCGACTATGCGGAGTTCCGGCGACGCCGGTCTTCTCGCGGGGCGTGCTTGCAAAAAAGCGTGACTCGGTCAGGGCATGCGCAAGGCCGCAAGCTCACCGAGCCGACAGCCTGATTAGGCCGCCCCGCCTCCTTGACTTGCAAGGAGTCCGAACCGTAAATCATGCGCTGCTCATGCGCGAATAGATGGATGGGGAAGACCGACGAAACGTCGACCCGCTGGTAAAAACAAGAGTCCCCAGACTCAAAGCAGCAAAGGTCCCTATGAAGAGGAGCTTTCGAGACCTCGGATTTTTCACGGCCCTGCGGGCCGCCTGGGGGAAGTGCGTCAACTATTCCCTTGACACCGGCCCCTTTCTTATAGACGCATTTCTCACGGGTGGTCTGCTGCGTTGCCGCATCCATCCGCGCTGACAGCGTTGCGCTCGGTCGGCCTGCTCAACGTACCCTACAGTACGTCTCCGCGGGCCTCGGTCGCGGCGCCTTGTGATCACAGCGCCTGCGGCCCCTCGCGACGACAACCCGTGAGATATGCGGGCTAGGAAAAGAGAAAGCCGAGAAGCCCCGGCGCGGAGAATCGTCCCAGTCGGATGAAGCTCGACCACGGTTACCACTTTCA
>DATIPO010000309.1:0-33415 GCA_035471925.1 Acidobacteriota bacterium | reverse complement strand
GCTCCGCCCAGGAGTGCAGCTATGAGCAGGTACTCCTGAGGCAGATCGGCAAACGAGGAGGCCGCCAGATAGGCCCCCGCGGGGACGCGGATGAAGGTGTGGATTGTGTCCCAGACGTTGTCGACGTAGGGGATCTTGTCGGCGAAAAACTCCACCAGGAAAAGGGCGGCGGCCGTTCCCATTACCCAGGGATTGGAAACCACCTCCATCGATTCGGGCAGCGTCAGCCATTCCAGCCGATGCATGGCTCCTAAAGAGAGCACGGTCAGGTAGAGGTTGATCCCCGCCGTCGCGCTGGCTCCCAGCGCCAAGGCAATCTGCATCACATCCATAGCGTCCTCCGCGGCATACGCCCGGCGGTCTGGCCAGACCGCCTGCGGCTCAAAACGCCGTCGCCGCCGAGACCCGCAGCCCCATGCGGTCCGCGGACCCTGGCGGTCTCAGCGCTCCCCTATCTTAGCGCTGCCTGAGGGAGATGTCTCCCTTGTAGCTCGAAATCCGCAGACGGGGACCGCCGCCGTTGATGCTTCCCCGGACGTCGCCGCGCGAGGAGTAGCGGGTCCGCTGGGTCAGGGCGAAGTCAGAACGCAGGTCGGCCCGTTTGCTGAGGTCGGCGTCCAGTTCCAAGCCCTGCTCGGAAGGCAGCACCAGGGTAATGTTGCCCTTGTAGGTTTCCAGCCGCGAGTCGGCGTCGAGGGAGTCGACCTGGGCCATGACGGTTCCCTTGTAGGTTTCGATGTCGATCCCGCCGCGCACGGCGTCAAGATCGACGCGGCCCTTATAGGTGTCGATCCTCAAGTCTCCGGCCAGATCGCGGGACTCAATACGGCCCTTGTAGGTTTCAAGATCGATGCGACCTTCCACCCCGTAGACCTCGATGTCGGATTTGTAGTCGTCCACTTTGAGATCCAGCGAGCGGGGCACGCGGATCTGGTAGTGCACATAGGGCAAGGTCTTGGATCCGCCCCACAGCCAACCGCTGCGCCGGCTGGGAACGTCGTCATAATCAGACTTCACGGAGACGCCCGAGGAAGTCTGGCGGATGCGCACCTCAGTGGCGTCGACGATGTCTCTGGCGTAGTCGGCGTCGACGTCGCTGGGCGCTTCCACCGAGGCGATCACTTCAATCTCCTGGCGTTCCCAGGAACTGATGTGGATGGTGCCCTTGTAGGTATCCACTGACAGCCTCTGGCCTGAAGCGAAGGGCAAAGTCTCGGAGTAGTTTTTCTCTTGGGCCACCGCCGGCAGGACCATCAGGCCGGCAATCAAAGCAAGTACGAACAGTTGCCGCATAGCAGCGTTCTCCTTCCTCAAGTTACTCTCCCCGGCAGGGAGTGATCTCTTTTCTCTACAGCGTACGGAACCGCGCCCGAAATTGTTCACGCCCGGGTCTCGATACTCCCCGAACCCGACGCGTCCCAGACACACCGCAGGCATTGCTTCCTTAGACTCGACCCGCCTCCCATTGGTTGTGGCCACTTTTCAACGCTTTCGGTTCCTCATGCTCACATGCTCAGGCATCGCTGGGAAGGAGAACGAAGGGCCTGTTTTTCGGTCCTCGAAGAGCGCGGAAGTTCCGTTCATCCAGAGTCAAAATGCGGGAGCATTGATGGCGGTCGGCCAGTGTGACGAGCGAAGCGTCGGCAAGACCGAGTTTGAAATCCTTGTAGCGTTCGACAACTCGTAGGGCCAAGCCATCGATCAGGCACGATTCACTATCACCGCGCTTTCGTCGAGGTGTAGGTGCAGTTGGCTGCAACTTTGGGCGAGCTCGGATTCGACCTGGAAAGAGGCATCGACTAAACACTGCATCGGCATATTGATGGCCTGAGGGAACCTCTGCCAGGGCTGATAGAACCGCCTCGGCCAGTGAGTGTGGCACAGCCGGTGACTGGGCTGCCAGGCCGCCTTCTTGTAGCAGAGAGCTTTTCCCGATTCTCAAGCCCTGGCCGACCGGCGATGGGCGTGGTAGCCTTCCTCCTACAAGTGCTCGATTTCCGCAGATGATGAAGGCTTGGACCTGAGAGGGGATGTTCGAAGTTCGATGGGCGAGGTTCGAACGGGGGGCCTAGAGAGGATCTAACTTCGATGCGACGTGCTCTTCTATCACTGGCAGTCTTGATTTGGGGTGCAAGCAGTACCCTGCAGGCGCAGTTCACCAACCGCTATCCGAAAGTCGACGGCTACGGCCACCATATCTACTTGGAGGGCTATGAGTTGCCGGTGCTGGGGACGGGAGTCCTGGATCCGGCCGTGTCGCCTGACGGACGCCGCATCGCCTTCGGATCGCGAGGCTGGCTGTGGATGCTCGACTTGGACAGCGGCAGAGCCCGCCGCCTCACGCGCGGGGCCGGCATCGACGCCACTCCGGCCTTTTCGCCCGACGGACGCCGCCTGGCCTTCGTGCGCGACGATACCCACGACACCCGCATCCTGGAGATCGACCCCGACAGCGGCGAGGAGAGGGTGCTGGTCGACAGCGGGGCTATCGACCTGCATCCTGCCTACTCGCCCGACGGGCAGTGGCTCTACTTTTCCTCGGCCCAAGCCGGCGACCTGGACATCTGGAGGTTGGCACCGGACGACCCCTCCCAGCGCGAGCGCGTCACCGAGGAGGCGGGACTGGAAGTGCGTCCTCAGCCGGGGCCCGATGGACGCCTCGTCTATCTTTCCAAGAACCGAGGCGGACGTGACCGGCTCATGCTGCGCGAGTTGGAGTCAGGCAACGAGCGCGTCCTCAAGAACCAAGCTATTGCCTCTCAAACCCACCCCGCCCTGGGTCCCGATGGACGGCGGGTTGTGGCCGGTTGGCCCACCGGCGATCCCTACGATCTCTGGCTGCTGGACGTCAACGACACCCACACCCAGTTCCAGCTTACCCGCGATCAAGAACTGCCTCTCTATCCGGCCTGGGGACCGTTCGGGGAGCGCATCTATTTCAGTGAGGCCGGTCCTGATCAAGTCTTCCATCTCAAATGGGTGCCGGTGGGCGGCGGACGGGTGGAAGACGTGCCCGTCCTCGATTGGGACTGGGGCCAGCCCACCCGCCGCATCGTCATCCGCACCCGATTGGCGGGAGAGCAGGGTCTGGCTGCGGCCCGCCTGCGTGTCGCCGACGGCGAGGGCCACCCGCTGATTCCCGATAGCGGGCAGGTGCGCTTCGACTCTCAGAACGGCGTCCACTACTTCTACAGCAGCGGCCGCATCGAGCTCGAAGTCCCGCTGGGAGCCTTGAGCGTGACGGCTGTCCAGGGGCTGGAGACGCCGCCCGTCTCGGCGGTCCTCGACTTGCGAGCTCAGGGACGCAATGAAATCGACGTCACCTTGGTGCGGCCCTGGGATCCTCGTGAAGCGGGTTGGTACGCCGGCGATCACCACTTCCACCTCAACTACGGCGGTCCCTACAGACTGCAGCCCGAGGACCTGCTGCCCATGCTGCAGGGCGAGCAAATGGACGTGGCTACGCCGCTGCTGGCCAATCTCCACAACCGTTTCGAGGACCTGGAATTCTGGGGGTGGAAGCGCCTTGACCGCCGGCCGCTCATCGACTTCGGCCAAGAGATCCGTTCTCATTTCCTGGGCCATCTGGGCGTCATCGGCGTGGAGAGCGTCTTCTGGCCCTGGTCCTGGGGACCCGGCTATCAAGTCTACCAGCGCGACGACCGTCCCAACGCCGCCGCCCTCGGCCACGCCACCAGCCAAGGCGGCCTGGCGGCCTATGTCCACCCCGTTTCGGTGCGGGATCCGGAAAGCCGGCAGGGCATGGGGCGCGTCCCGGTCGAATTGACAGCCGACGCTGTCAACGGCGATCTTGACGCGCTCGAGGTCGCCTGCCTGTGGAGCGACGAGATCGGCACGGCCAAGGTCTGGCACCATTTCCTCAACGTGGGAAGCACGGTGGTTCCCTGGGCGGGCACCGATGCCTTTCCCAACTTCTACCGCAGCATGGCGGTGGGCACCACCCGAGTCTATGTGCGTCCGCAAGGCGACTTTAACTTTAAGAGTTACCTATCCGCCCTGCGTGAGGGACGCAGTTTCGTGACCAACGGCCCGCTGCTTGACTTCCGTCTAGAGGCCGAGGACGCCCCCTCCGCCGATTCCGGCGACGGAAACGGCTCGCAGGACGGGTCGGGAGAAGGGGACATGGAGCCAGTCCAGCCCGGAGACGTCCTCCTGAGAGGCGGACCCGCTGCCTTCACACTCAGCGTCCATACCCCGCTCCCCTTCGAGACGATTGAGATCCTCGTCAACGGCCAGGTGGCGTGGAGCCAGGACGGCCCCGAGAGCGCGTCCAGCCGCAGCTACAGCGGTGAAATCGACCTTCCTCAAGCCGGATGGGTGGCCGTTCAAGCCCGAGGAGGCGAGACCCTGTGGCCCTCCATGGACTCCTATCCCTTCGCCCACACGGCTCCCATTTGGATCGGCGCCCGCGGCAGCACTGACCCCGGCGCCGCTTCAGCCTCCGCCGACCAACTCCTGCGCATTCTGCAGGTAGCCCACGACCGCCTCAGAGTCGGCTATCAGGGCACCGACATCCCCAACTTGGAGGCCCGCTTTCAACAAGCCCGCGAAAAGTTGGAGCAACTGCGCTAAGACGGCCTGAACGACACGCAACAAGTGGCGCGGGGATTGCATCGAACTGAGCAGGAGGTGTGTGATGTGGAAAACTCCTCTTGCAGTTCTGTTGTCGTTGCTCCTCGTGGTCCTTCCGGTGCCCCGTCTGAGGGCCGCCCAGGCGTCCGGCGATTCCTCCGACGATCTGATGGAGTGGGTGGAAAGGCCCTATCTGGAAATTCTCGAGCGGGCCTCTAGACTGCACTTCTCAGAACAGCAATTCAAAAGGACCCACGACCGGCTCAAGGACCAGGAGAAGGCCGAGAAAAAGCGGCTCAAGAGCCAAGAAAAGGCTCTCAAAAAGCAGATCAAAACCCAGCGCAAGGAACTGGAACGGCTCAATAAGCAGGCCTCACGTGACAGCGCTGAGATGGCCGAAAAGCGGCGCGAGCTGCATTGCAGCATCCTCAAGCTGGAAGAAGAGCTGCGCATTCAGGAAACAGCCCGTAAAGAGGGGCTGCCGCTGACTTTCGAGAACAAGCGCGCCAAACTGGAACTGCTTCGCGAGTGGCCCGAGCAGGAGCGTCAAATCCAGGACGCTATCGAATCGGGAGAGGCCCGGATGCGGCGCTGGGGGAACGTCGAGGATATCGGAGTCAGGATCATTGAGCAGGGACAGGAAAAAGACGTCAAATTAGGCCAGGACGCCGTCCGCGAACTCAAGGCCTACGGGATGATTCCAGACTCTCTCGAAGAAGAGGCCGTCGTCTCCTACGTGGAGGACATCGCCCATCAGGTCGGACGCCATTCCGACCTCAAGGTCCCTCTCCACGTGGTTCTGCTGGACAGCGACGAGATCAACGCCTTCGCCCTGCCGGGAGGCTACCTCTACATCAACCGCGGACTGCTGGAACGCACTGAAACCGAGTCTGAACTGGTGGGTGTTATCGCCCATGAAATCGCCCATGTCACCGCGCGCCACGGCAACCGGCTGATGAAGAAAGCCACCATCGCCGGAATCATCTTCCAGGCGGCTCAGATCGCGGCCCTCATCTTCACCGGCGGGACAGTGGGGCTGGGCACCTATTACGCCCTCCAATATGGATTCTTCGGCTTGGGCATGGCCCTCAGCCTGACCCTTCTGGGCGTCAGCCGCGACTACGAGTTGGAGGCCGATCAACTGGGCGTCCAGTATGCCTGGAACGCCGGATATGATCCCAAGGGATTCATTACCTTTTTCGACAAGATGGCCACCGAGAAAGGCTACGTGAAGTCGACCAGCTTCTTCCGCACTCATCCGCCCTTCTTCAAGCGCATTGTGATGACGTTCTCGGAAATCGAGTATCTTCCGCCTAAAGCCGAACTGCGGGTCGACTCCCAGCGTTTCCGCGAGGTCAAGGCTCAACTGGCCCGCCTGATGGAGGAGCGCGATCAGCAGCAGGAGGCCGACCCCAGGCGTCCTTCCCTGCGCCGCATGCCTCCCTGCTCCGACCCGCCGCCTGCCTCGCCGTGAACGCTTCTCTTGTTAAGAAGGCGGGAATCTTCTCCGTCATTGGTGGCGAGGAGGAGATTCTAATGTTGCACTCGTTCCGGCAAGATGTGAAGTTCGCGCTTCGAAACCTTTTGAAGCGTCCTGCGTTTACGGTGGTGGCGGTCTTGACGCTGGCGCTGGGGATTGGGGCCAATACGGCCGTGTTCACCATCGTCGACAGCTTCCTCTTTCAGAAGCTGCCGGTGAGAGACGCCGGCGAGTTGGTCATCGTGGCCGAAACCACGGCTGAATCGCCTCCCTTCGATATCTCCTACCCCAACATGGAGGACTACCGCGGGCAGGAGGAGATCTTTCAGGGCATCGCGGGCGAAGCGACCTTCTTCTCCCAATTCAAAGCCGGACGCGAATCGGAGCGCGCTGTGGTCAATGCGGCCACGGCTAATTTCTTTGCTTTGCTGGGGCTGGAGGCTGCCCAGGGGCGGGTGTGGACACCCGAGGAAGGCCGCAGGGGACAGGCCGGCGACGTCATCGTGCTCTCCAACGGATTCTTCCAGCGGCGCTTCGCGGGCGACCTCTCGATCATCGGATCGAGCGTGGAACTGTCCGGACGCCCGGTCAACATCATCGGCGTCCTGCCCGGTTACTTCCATGGCACCCGGGCCTTCGTCGAACCCGATATCTATGCGCCCGAAGCGGCGCTCTCTTTTTTGGCCTCCAACCCCGACAACATCTTCCAGCGCCGAGACAGCGCTCTTTTCCGGGCCATCGGACGGCTGCGGGAAGGTGTCAGCGTCGAGCAAGCCCGCCAGTCGCTGGCCTCCCTCTCGCAGCGCTTGGCTGAGACTTATCCTGAGACCAACCAGGGCGTACGGGCCGTGGCTTATCCAGAAGAAATGGCCCGGATGGAGACCGGTGCCGTGGTCTTTCTGCCTCCCGTGGCCCTGGTGTTCTCGGTGCTAGTCGGACTGGTACTGCTGATCGCCTGCGCCAACGTGGCCAACCTTCTGCTGGCCCGGGCCGCCGGACGCGGCAAGGAGATCGCTATCCGCACCGCGTTGGGGGCGGGACGCCTGCGCATCGCCCGCCAGATGGTGGCTGAGAGCGTCCTGCTGGCCCTGACCGGGGCCCTAGCGGGATTCGGATTGGCCTACCTGGCCACCCAGTACCTTGAAACTGTGCGCATCGCCTCCGACCTCGATTTCCATCTTCACTTCGACCCCAACCTGCACGTCTTTGCCTTTGCTTTCCTGGCCGCCGTGGGCGCCGGCATCCTGGCGGGTCTGCTGCCGGGATGGCAGGCCACCCGGCGCGACTTCAACGAAGTCCTCAAAGACAGCGGACGCGGCAGCAGCAGCGGACGCCAGCGACTCCGCGGAGCCCTGGTCGTCACCCAAGTGGCGGTTTCGCTGGTCTTGCTGGTGTGCACCGGACTCTTCGTACGCAGCGCCTGGAATGTCTCCGACATGGACCTGGGATTCGCCCGCGAGAACCGCCTCCTGCTGACAACCGATGTCTCCCTCCTCAACATGGAGGAACCTCAGGGACGCAACTTCTACGATCAACTGCTGCGGCGCATCCGGGCGCTGCCGGGGGTGGAGTCGGCCTCCAACTCCGACTACATTCCCATCAACGTCTACAGCGGCATCGACACCGTCTACATCCAGGGCGAGGAGGGCAAGGACGCCAAGAGCGGACACGTCATGCCCAGCAACTCGGTCAACACCCAGTACTTCGAGACCATCGGCACTCCCATCTTGCGGGGGCGCGTCTTCCAGCAAGAAGACGATCAAGAGGGGCGTCCCGTGGCTATCGTCAACGAGAAGTTCGCTCAAACCTACTGGCCGGACGAGAACCCGCTGGGCAAACGCATCAGCGTCGAGAGCACCGAAGGGCCCTGGATGGAGGTGGTCGGCGTGGCTCGGAACAGCGTCTACAATCTGCCCGGCGAAACCGTCCCGCCCTATCTCTACAAGCCCTTCCTGCAGGACTATCGGGCCCTGCAGGTCGTCCAGGTTCATACCGGCGGCGATCCTGTGGCACTGCTGGGCAACATCCGGCAGGAGATCCGCGAGCTGGCCCCCGACCTTCCGCTTTTCGACGTGCGCACCATGGAGACTCACCTGCGTGAAGGAAAGGCCGCTTTTCTCTTTGGCTTGGCCGGCCAGATGGTGGGGACGTTCGGATTGATCGGACTGGTCCTGGCGGCGGTGGGACTCTACGGCGTCATCTCCTACTCGGTCACCCAGCGCACCCAGGAGATCGGCATCCGCATGGCCCTGGGAGCGGGATCGACCCGCATCCTCTCGCTGGTCCTGCGCCAAGGGCTGCTGCTGGCTGGACTAGGTGTCGTTGTGGGAGCCCTGCTGGCGCTTCCGGTGGCCAATCTGCTGGCCAACATGCTGGTCAACCTGAGCCCCACTGACCCCGCCACTTACGGCTTCGTGGCTCTGCTCCTGATCGCCATCTCGCTGCTGGCCACCTTCATCCCGGCCCGCCTGCGCGCCGCCCGCATCGACCCCATCATCGCTTTGAAGGCCGATTAACGCTGCCGGCCGCAAGTTGTGAGCCAGGGCTCCTCCTCCGCCTAGGTTCTGGAGGCCGACGCGGAAGGCGCATCCCAGTCGACCGGCCAGCCGCCGGGAGCGAGCGGGACGGTTTCCGCTCAAGCCGATCCCTTGACATTGGATATAATCGCCGGGCTGATGACGTGGTCCAAACAGGCTGGCGAGTGGCTCTATTATTTCGGATTCTTGCCGTTGATTGCTCCCCTTCCCCGTGGGCTCCGCCAAAGCCTGGGACGGCGACAGGCGCTGCGCAACCTGCGGCGTCAGAACGATTCCCGCTTTCACACCATCGCCAACCTGCGCAGTTTTCTCGGACTGCCTGAAGACCAAGCCCGCCAGGTGGCCGAGGAGTCCTACGTGATGAAGCTGGCCGACGAACTCGACGCCTACGGCTATCCGCGCCTGTCGCCGAAGTTGGTGGCGAGCCGCTTCCAGGTCGAGGGGCGGGAGCACCTTGACACATTGCAAAGCCAAGGACGCGGCGCCGTCCTGGCCACCGTCCATTTGGGTTCGATCTGCATGGCCGTCATGGCCATGGGCCAACTCGGGTGGAGCGTATATCCCTTCACCCACGACTCGCGACACGATGCCTCAATGGGACGCGCTTTGAACGGATACAGCCGCTGGCGCCTGTTCTGGATCGAACGGCGATGCGGTGGACGGGCCATTTACGTCGATCTCAAAGCCTCCTCCGCCAGCAAGGGGCTGGGAAGCCTGGAAGCCTTGCAGGTCCTGCGCCAGGGGGGATTCGTCTCCATGCCCCTCGATATTCCTCCACAACTCGTCGACAGTCCGCTGGAGGCCGACTTCCTGGACCGCCGCTGCCGATTCCCCAGCGGTCCGGCGCGCTTGGCCGCACTGGCCAAGGTCCCCATCGTGCCCTACTTCATCCTGCGCGACGAGTCCGACTGGAGCCGCTTCAAACTCATCCTGCGTCCTCCCTGCGAACCCAGCGGAAACGCTGCGCAAGACCTCCAACACTGCCTCGATCCGGCGGCAGGCCTCATCCAGGACCATCCCCAGCAATGGACTGCCTGGGATTCCGCCAGCCAATTCCTTGCGGATACAAGTGCTGGGTAGCGTGCTAGCATGCTTTCAACCTCTTCCCTCGAATGGGCACGCCCAAACCCAGGGAGCGAAGCAACCGAGGGCAAAAGCGCGACGGGCGAAAGGCACGGATGAGGCAGGCAAGACTAACGGCCATTGCATCGCACCTTCCCGAACGGGTCGTCACCAACGACGACTTGGCCGAGATGCACCCCGAGTGGGACATGAAGCTGATCGAGGCCCGGGCCGGCGTGCGCGAGAGGCACTTCGCCGCCGCGGACGAAACGGCCGTCGATCTGGCAGAGCAAGCTTGCCGCAAGCTGTTTGAGCAGCATCGGGAATCCAAGAAGGCCGACACGCTGATCTTCTGCACCCAGACACCGGATTATTTCCTGCCGGCCAATGCCTGCGTCCTGCACGCCCGCCTGGAGATGCACCGCAGGGTATTCGCCTTCGATTTGGCCATGGGCTGCTCGGGCTACATCAACGGTCTGGCGCTGGCCCGCTCCCTGATCGCCAGCGGACAGTCGAGCAGCCTCCTGCTGGTCACGGCCGACACCTTGAGCAAGCGGACCGGCCCCGACGACCGCTCGGTCCGGGTGCTTTTCGGGGACGCCGCCGCCGTCACTTGGTTTACGGTCTCTCAGGATGAGGACTCTGGAATTCTCGACCTGGAATGCGCCACTGAGGGCAAGTTCTTCGACCGCATCATCATTCCCGGCGGAGGCTGCCGCCAGCCCACTTTGCCCGAGGCCTCCCCTCCAGGGAGTGATTCGCAGCATGAAAGGCGCACTCCCGAGCAGGTCTTCATGGACGGCGTGGCCGTTCTGGGACTGGTGTCCAGCAAGGTCCCGCCCCAGATCCGGGAGCTGGTCGAGCGCAACGGCCTCAGCTTGGAAGACATCGACGCCTTTGCCTTCCACCAGGCCAGCAAACTGGCCCTGGACGCCCTGCAATCGCGGCTCAAACTTCCCTCAGAGAGAATCCTGCACAACCTCGACCGCGTCGGCAACACCGTGTCCGCCTCCATTCCCCTGCTCCTTGAAGAAGCCCTTCGAGAAGGACGCCTCAAGCCCGGCCACCGCGCCCTGGCCTCAGGTTTCGGCGTCGGACTGACCTGGGCCTCGGCCCTGATCCGCCTCTAACCCCCAAGTCCGGACCGCTGACAAGAGGCAGCAGTTAACCCCTCCTTCGCCAAAGGCTGCACAGGGCAGGGCAAGGCTGCGACCGGAAGTGAAGTCGGGGCTCGCTGAAGGCGGGCGAACAGGCCAGCCCAGGGCAGAGCGCGGACGCGAAGCGGCCCGACCGTCACCCTAGGTCATTAGGAAGGATCAAAAACAATCCTTAAAGGGTAGAACAGCATTCATTCCCACTGATGTTGCAGGCGGACGATCCCTACCTCGGAGCCGGGGTAGTCGACGGTAAAAGGGCAGACCTCCTCGGCGGCGTCGTAGACCTGCATGTTGTGGTGGTCGGTGGCCATGAAGGTGAGGCTGTAGCGGCCGGCCAATAGGGTGAGGTGGGGGAAAACCAGGCGTCCGCGCAGGAGGCCGTTGTCGTCTCGGGTCAGCTCCTTGCCGGCCAGGGTGCTGGAGGTGGCATAAATGACTTCTCCGTCATTGCGCACAACGGCGATCCCCAGGCCCGGAGTCCCGTGAAAGTCTTCCCTGAAGTAGACGTCGGCCTCGGCCACCAGCCGGTCGCCGTGGCGGAACGTCTCACAGGGACGGTCATGACCATCCAGCAAGCGGAACTTCTCAATACGGCAGATAGCACCTTTGTGGGGATCGGCTTCAGCCACTTTTGGTTTTTCGCGCAGAATCCGCTCACGCTCGCGCACCGCGTCCTGATAGCGGTCGATGACCTTGTCGGCGGCACCCATGGCCTTGACTTGGCCGTGATCGATCCACAGGGCCCTCTGGCAAAGCCGGCGCACTTGATAGAGGTTGTGGGAGCAAAAAAGCAGTGTCTTGCCCTCCTGATGGAAGTCAAGGATGCGGTCGGTGCACTTCTTCTGGAATCCCTGATCGCCCACCGCCAAGGCCTCGTCGATCACCAGGATGTCGGGATCGAATCCTGTAGCCACCGCGAATCCCAGACGCAGATACATGCCCGAGGAGTAGTTCTTGACGGGCTGGTCGATGAAATCCTGCAATTCGCTGAAGGCGATGATGCCGGGTTCGCGCCGGCTGATTTCCTCCCGGCTGAGTCCCATCAAGGCGCCAGTGAAGTAGATGTTGGCGCGTCCCGTGAACTCGGGATGAAAGCCCGCTCCCAGTTCCAACAGGGCGGCCACTTGTCCCCGCACTTCCATTTCGCCTTGGGTGGGAAAGCAGGTTCCGCAGATGAGCTTGAGAAGGGTGCTCTTCCCTGCTCCGTTGTCGCCCACGATGCCGAAGGCTTCACCCTTCTCGATCTCCAAATCGAGCGGATGGAGGGCCTGCAGCACCTGATGCCGCTTCTGGCGCAGCACCATTTCCCGCAGCATGTCCCTGGGGCCCTTGTACTGCTTGTAGGCCTTGCATACTCCTCGCGCCCGTATCGTCCAACTCACGGCTTCATTCTAACCCGATCCGGCCACAGGGCCACCTGACCAGAACAATGGAGCAACATTTTCCGGCTGCTCGAAACATCTGGCGCGGGACGAGTCGATGGGAAGGCGACTTCGCGTACAATGCCTCCATGAGCCTGGAAGAGCGAGTGATGGAGGTTTTGCGGGAGTCGGTCGGGGAGATCAACGAGCAGGTGGAGGAGGAGAAACAGATCGAGGCCGCGCCGTCCACCCGCTTAACGGGCGACGAATCGCCCTTGGACTCGCTGGGGCTGGTTTCGCTGATCGTCTCGGCGGAGGGCAAGATCAACGACGAGTTCGGGACTTCGGTGGCTTTGGTCGACGCCACGGCCATGAATGATCCCTCCGGCATCTTCCGCGACTTGGGTTCGCTGCGCGATCACATCGTGGGCCTCCTCAATGAATAGCCGGACGAATGGGTTGTGCCGTCTCTTGTGCGTGCTAAGATGACCGGCGTCACTATGCCGCCTCACAACGAATCCCCTACACCTTCGGTGCGACTGGATCATCAAGGACACCTCCTTTCCGACCTGTGGCTGGATGAAAACGACGCCCGCCGGCAGGTGGAGCAGCGGGTGGAATCCGGCAAGTTGGAGGACGGCCAGGGCCAAAAGCTGATTCAGTTTGCCCGTGAGGGCTATTTCCTCGACTCCATTGCGCTGGAGTCCTCGCTCAGGCAGCAAATCATCAAAGATATCGACCGTCTGTGGCGCGAGAAGCCGGTCGATCTCGCCTATTCCTTCGTCCGCGAGCCGTGCTCGATGGCGGACAGCCACCAGCGGCGCGAGCGGCGTCCCACCTATCGGATCTACAATCTGCACTCGCATTCAGAGGCTTTGCGGGACCTTTACCTCCATCGCGGGCTGCATGGTTGGGCCGAAATGCTGCTGGGCGGCGAACCTGTCGCTCTTGGGACCATTTTCGGGGAATTCGGCAGCCGCCAGCCCTTTGTACGCGACGCCGTCAACGTCGATGCACCCGATCCCGCTCGATTGGTGACCGCCTGGGTAGCGCTGGACGAGGTCAGCCAACGGACGGGTCCGCCCGTAGTGATTCCCCGCTCCCAGCATCTTCCCTTCTACCAGTACGAAGAAGGACGCATCTCGATTGGTCGGGACGAGGACTATCTGGAAGGCTACCGCTTCCTCATGCTGGCGCTGCGCGACGCCGGCTTGCGCGAACACGTCCTGACCTTTGCGCCGGGGCAAGTCTTGTTCCGCCACAGCGGACTTGTGCATGGAGCCAAGCCGGTCCGCGACCCGCACACAACCCGGCGCTTCGTGGAGATCCACTTCACCCGCCGCGACCTGGTGGAAAGACGGGGAGCCGCCTTCCTCAAGCGCGTGCGGGGAAAGCTGTTCCGAAGCGAAGAGCGCTTCTTTTGGGCCGAGACCGACCGCCTCCTGGAAAAGGACGGCTGCCAGGGCTTCGACAACCCGCTGCGCGGGCTGCATCCCAGAGGGCTGACGTTGTGGGAGAAGCTGGCCGGCAAGCTGGGCCGCTAGGGCTGCCAAGCCATCACCTTTCAGCACGGACCTGGATCGACGTCGACTTCGATGACATCGACTTGGAGAAGAGCGGTGTGTCCGTTGCCCAGATGCTCTGGGCGTCATGAAGCAGTTGCCACTTCCCACGCGTGAGCCAGGGTCGATTGACTTGCCCCACGATGACGGCAGCGGGTTGCGGTATGATGAGGACTTCGGTCGGGTCTCGCGCAAGGTCCGAGTTCTGATGCAGGTCGGCTGTCGCAGGTCCGAGACCGATTGGAAAGGTTTCAATCCGACAGTGAGCAGTTCCGACATTCCGATCTTTCGTCCCGCCATGGGCGACGAAGAGGCTGAAGCCATCCGCGAAGTCTTCGCTTCGGGATGGGTGGGACCTGGACCCAAGGCCCAACAGTTCGAAGAGCGCTTCGCCGAGTTCGTGGGCGCCTCCTACGGCGTCACGGTGACCAGTTGCACGGCGGCCATGCATCTGACCTGCCTGGGGTTGGGCATCGGTCCCGAACACGAGGTGCTGGTGCCTTCACTGACCTTTGTCTCCACCGCCCATGCCGCACGCTACTGCGGCGCCAAGGTAGTCTTCGTGGACGTCGATCCCGAGACCGGCGCTATCGATCCGGCTGATCTGCGAAGCAAGATCACCTCCCGCAGCAAAGCAGTGATTCCCGTCCACTATGGGGGGCATCCGGCACCCATGGACCTGATTTGGGAGATCGCCGAGCAACACGGCCTGCTGGTGATCGAGGACGCCGCCCATGCCTGCGGCGCCGAATACAAAGGCCAGCGCGTGGGCGGCTCCCGGCGCAGCCACGCTGTGTGCTTCAGCTTCAACGCCGTCAAGAACCTCTCCACCGGGGACGGCGGCATGGTCGCCACCCACTCGCAGGAGTTAGCCGGCAAAGTCCGCGACCTGCGCTGGATGGGCATCGAGAAAAGCACCTACGACCGCTCGGCCAAGCAGGAACATCCGCTGATACAGGCCTCTGACTACCGTTGGTTTTACGAAATCCACGAGCTGGGCTACAAATACATCATGAACGACGTGGCGGCGGCCATGGGATTAGTGCAGCTCAGCCGGCTGCCCGAGATGCAGAAGCGCCGCCAGGAGATGGCGCGCCGCTACAGCCAGGCCCTGGGCAAGCTGGATTGGCTGAAGATTCCCATCCAGCGTCCGGACGTCCGCAGCGCCTGGCATCTCTACCCGCTGCGGACGCCTCACCGCGAGTCCTTGGCCGACCACTTGCGCGATCACAACATCGCCACCAGCGTCCACTACTTTCCCATCCACCTCCAGCCTTACTACCGCGAGCGTTGGACGCAGAGCCTGCCGACCACCGAGAAGCTGTGGAAAGAACTGCTCACCATCCCCTTCCACCCCGCACTGACGGACGAGGAGGCCGGACGCGTGATCCAGGCCGTGGCGTCCTTCAAGCCGGTAGCCGAGAAGGAGTCGGCATGAGTGATGGCGGCGACCGGACCCGAAACCACGTGCGGAGGGCGCAAGGCATTCCGAAAGATGAGGTGCAGGGGCGAGATGCGCGTCCCCGCGCTGATCATGTGACGCTGTTCATCATCAACTACAACGGACTCGAGGATCTCCCCGAACTCTTCCAGTCGCTGCGGGCCCAAACGGCGGAGGGCTTCCGCACCGTCTTCATCGACAACGCCTCCAGCGATGGCAGCGTCGACTACATGAAAGAACATCAGCCCGATATCGAGCTGTGGGCTCAGGACGACAATCTGGGATACGCCCGGGCCGCCAATATGGGCGTGGCCAAAGCCGAGACCGAGCACGTCGTCTTCCTCAACACCGACATCAAGCTTGAGCCGGAATGCATCGAGGAACTGGTGCGGGTGGCTGATTCCGATCCGTCCATCGCCTGCACGGCCACCAAAATGCGCCTCTATCACCAGCCCCGCGTCCTCAACGGGGTGGGGGGCGGCATGAACTACTTGGGATACACCTGGGACCGGGGCATGTTTGAAGTGGACGAAGGCCAGTACGACGACGTCGAGGACGTCATCTTCGCCTGCGGCGGCGCGGCCTTGGTGCGCAAGGAGGCCTTCCTCTACGCGGGGGGCTACGACGTGGGCTTTTACATGTACCACGAGGACGTCGACCTGTGCTGGCGCTTCTGGTTGCTGGGATACCGCGTGGTCACCGCCCCTCAAGCCATCGTCTACCATCATTTCAGCCATTCCACCCGCGACAACCGCGGCATGGACTGGCGCGAGCTCATCGGCGAACGCAACGCCATGCGGGCCATGATCAAGAACTACCAGTGGAAGAACCTCATCCGCCGCCTTTCCGACCTGATGCGGGTGCCCCAGGATCCCGAGCGCAAGGCCAAGCAGAAGAAGAGCTTGATGTGGAACTTGCGCAAGCTTCCCAACACCCTGCGCCGGCGCTTCTGGATCCAGCGTCACCGCAAGCGCAGCGATGCCGAGATCGATCACCTCATCGATCCTTCGCCCGAAGTCCCCATCGATATCTACGGATTCATCCCCGCCGAGCACGCCGAGGGGGAGCCGTCTTCTTAGGCTGCCATGTCCTCCAAGGTCACAGAGCGCCTCGCCCGCTGGGCCAAGGAGATCGACTACGGGCTAGTGCTGCCGGCTCTGGGACGGCTGCCGCGTCCTCTGGCCCATCGTCTCAGCGATCTGCGGGGGAGCCTCAGCAGCCGGCTCAAAGGCGGCTCCTGGCGGACTTGCATCGAGAATGCCGCCTTGGCCTTTCCCGAGCGCAGCCGCGAGGAGCTTGGCCACATCATCCGCCAAGCCGCCCGGACGCTCTCGCGCGACGAGATGGAAAGCTATTGGTTCGGCCATCGGCTGGACTGGTTCGAGCCCATGATGGAAGTAGAGGGCCTGCAAGACCTGGAGGCCGCCATCAGCTCGAAGAAAGGCGTCCTCTTCTTCACCGGACATTTCGGCAGCACCGGGACGGTCATCGCTTATCTGGCCAAACGCGGCTTCCCCATCAACCTTATCTTCCGCCACACCGACGAAGTGGAGGGAATGCCCCGCCCCTGGTACCGCTATGCCAAAAAGCGGGTCCGCCTGCTGGAGCAGGCCTGCCGGCGCCCCGTCCTCTACACCGGCAAGTCTCACTACTTCGGCATGCGCCGGGCTTTGCGCAAGGGCGAAATCGCCATCATGGGACTCGACGTCATGCCGTCCCTGGTGGGACGCACCGTCGAAATCGACCTGCTGGGACGCAAGGCTCTGCTTCCCGACGGCGCCGCCCGCCTTTTCCGCGATACCGGCGCCCGCGCCGTCTTCTGGTTCAATCACTGGAAGAAAGGCGTCCACCGGGTCACCATCCAAGACCGCACTCCTTCGCTGGACGGAATCACCGACCTCCCCGCCCTCACCCAAGAACTCTTCCGCCCCGTCGAAGAAATGATCACCCGCCACCCCGAAGAATGGCTCATGTGGGAAGCCTTCGACCAGTTTCTAGTCGAAGACGGGACGATAAACGAGCATGAGAAAGTCGGCAGGTGGCCGGACTCCCGTCAGTAAGGAAAGAGCCACGATTCTTTCATAACAACTTCTTGAATTCGTCAACCGTGAGGCCGGCGTCTCGGACGATCCCGCCCATCGTGATTGCATTGATAGAAGTCGCTCGTGGAATAGTGAGGATTCGATTTCCGTCGGTCAAGACTTATGTGCTTTCCCTCTCTAGCGACACGGAATCCTGCTTTCTTGAGGGCGCGGACTGCTCTCTTGTGCGATATCCCTGGGAGTCTGGGCGACACTAGACAACGACCTCAATTTCGCGGACATCGGCATCGCGGAGTTGCTCTTCGACAACCGCCAAGTATTCGCTAATTGCGTCCTTGATATTCTCAAGGGCCTCGTCTTCCGTATTTCCTTGGGACCAGCAACCGGGAAGGCCAGGGACCGAAGCCGCTACTCCCTCCTCAGATCGTTGAAGCAGTACCTTGTATTTCAATATCGTCCTCCGTGTCTCAGTTTAGCCTGTTCAATCCTCAAGGGTCGATGAATAAGCCCGCTATGGTGCCCGAATCCAGAGATGCGCTATGCAGGGTTGCGGAGTATGGAGCACCTGGGGCGCCACCCTTGTTGGCCACATTTGACGTAGGATGGAGGAATGGACACCGATATGCAGGACCTGATCCAGGAATTCGTGAACACCGACGTGTGGGCCGTGGTGGGGTATTCGTCCGACACGAGCAAGTATGGGAACATCATCTTCCGGGACCTGAGCAAGGCTGGCTACAAGGTTTATCCCGTCAACAAAAAGGGCGGGCAGATGGACGGCAGGCAGGTTTACGAAACGGTCCATAACCTGCCAGGCGATGCGGAGGTGATCGATTTCGTCATCCCCTCTTCCCAAGGCGAGAAGGTGGCGCGGCAATGCGCCAAAGCCGGATTCAAGAACGTCTGGCTGCAGCCCGGCGCCGAGTCCGACGACCTGATTGAGCTGTGCCGGGAACTTGACTTACGCGTGGTCTACAACCATTGCGCCATGGTGGAAAAAAGCCGTCGTAAGAAAAATTAGCCCTTCCAGGTGACGTGCTTTCGATGAGGAAGAAGATTGGATTGATCGCCGGGCCGCTCTTGTTCGCGGGGGTGTTGTTGGCACCGGCGCCGCAAGGACTTTCGGGCGAGGGGCAGATGGTGCTCGCTTCGGCCTTGTGGATGGCGACTTGGTGGCTGAGCGAAGCGTTGCCCATACCGGCCACGGCGCTGCTGCCGCTGGCGCTGTTTCCTCTGGCAGGAGTGCGGGGGGCGGGCGAGGTTTCAGCAGCCTACATGGACCCCAACATCGTCCTCTTCATGGGCGGGTTTTTCCTGGCCCAAGCCATTCAGCGCTGGGGGCTGCACCGGCGCATCGCCCTCTTCATCCTGGTCAAGGTGGGCAGCCGTCCGGCCCGGCTAGTGCTGGGATTCATGCTGGCTACGGCCTTCCTTTCCATGTGGGTCTCGAACACCGCCACCGCCATCATGATGCTGCCCATCGGCATTGCTGTCCTGGCCCAGATGGAGGAGCGCGGACTTTCGGAACGCTCCCAGTTGCCCGCCGTCCTCATGCTGGGAATCGCCTACGCAGCCTCCATCGGCGGAACGGCCACCCTGATCGGCACCCCTCCCAACATCGTCCTGGCCAGCCAATACGCCCACCTCTTTCACGACCGGCCCCAGATCGGCTTCGTGGAATGGATGACCATCGGCGTCCCTTTCGCTGCTGTCTTTCTGCCCCTGGTTTGGATCTATCTGACGCGATGGTTTTCTTCAGTAGCCGGTGAGGACGCGGTGGGTAGCGCCGACTACCTGCGCCAGCAATACCGGGAGCTCGGCCCCCTAAGCAGCGCTGAAAAACGGGTGGGAATCGTCTTCGCGCTGGCTGCCGCCGGATGGATCTTCCGCCGCGACATCCACTTGGGCTTCTTCGGCATTCCAGGATGGTCGCACATGCTGGGCATCGAGGGCACCGTCCATGACTCGACGGTGGCAGTGGCGGCTTCCCTGCTCCTGTTCACCATTCCAGCCGACTGGAAGAAGGGCAAATTCCTGCTCAACTGGGAGTGGGCCCGCAAGATTCCCTGGGGCGTCCTGGTGCTCTTCGGGGGCGGCATCGCACTGGCCCAGGCCATGGATGCCTCGGGCGTGGCCGGCTGGATCGGAAACGGGCTGGAGTTCTTCGCCGGCTTCCCTAAAATCGCTTTGATCGCCGTCGTCTGCCTGACCTTGACCTTCCTCACCGAGGTCACCTCTAACACCGCCACCTCGACCATCTTCATGCCCATCCTGGCCGGCCTCTCGGTCACTTTGGGCGTCGATCCGCTTCTCCTGATGATCCCCGGCGCCCTTTCGGCTTCCTGCGCCTTCATGCTTCCCGTAGCCACCCCTCCCAACGCCATAGTCTTCGGAAGCAACCGGGTCACCATGCAGCAAATGAGCCGCGCCGGCCTGGCCCTCAACTTCCTGGGGGCCGCCCTCATCACACTCCTGATCAGCCTGCTTTACTAGCCCGACAGCTCATCGATTGCGCTAGAATGGAGCCATGACTGTATGGATTCGCAAGTGTTCGTCGTTCGAGGAGGAACAGCAAGCAGATCGCGAGTTCTGGGACCTTCTGACGCCGGACGAACGAGTGGCGGTCGTCGAAGAACTGCGAACAAGCGGGAAGGTCGGTGGAGAGCGTGACGAAGGACTTCGAAGAACTGTTCGCGTGCTTGACGCGCCATGGCGTTAGAGCACTCATCGTAGGCGCTCATGCTGTAGCTTTTCACGCCAAGCCCCGCTACACCAAAGACATCGACATCTTGGTTGAGCCTTCCCAGGAAAACGCCGATGCGCTTATCCAAGCGCTGGAGAAATTCGGATTCGAAAACATCGGCCTAGAGAGTGCCGACTTCACTGAACCGGGCAAGATCATCCAGCTCGGCTTTCCCCCCAAGCGCATTGACTTGATCACCTCGATTCCGGGAGTCTCCTTTGCTCAGGCTTGGGAGGGCCGGGTGTCGGGCCGCTACGGCGAGCAACAGGTCTTCTACCTTGGGAAGGCCGAACTCATCGAGGCCAAGCAAGCTGCGGGTCGCCCCCAAGACTTGGCCGATCTCTCCTGGTTGAAGAAGAGCGATTAGGATTCAGGCTACGGTTTTGGCGATCATGAGGGTGAGGTCGTCATGTTGGGGGGCGTCGCCGGTGAAGAGGAGGATGTCCTCCACGACTTTGTCGCACATCTTGTCGGCCGGGAGTTCGATGTTGTCGCAGACGACGCGTTGCAGGCGCTCTTCGCCGAATTCCTCGTCGGACTCGTTGCGGGCTTCGCTGACGCCGTCGCTGAAAACCACCAACACGTCTCCCGGCTTCATCTTCACCGTCTCCTGCTCGTAGTCGCTTTCGGGGAAGATTCCGATCACCATGCCGCCGGTCTTCAGTTCCAGGGTCTCGATGGACGGTTCAGACGACCCCTGTCCCTCCGACGACTGCGGACGGAAGAGATAGGGCGGATTGTGTCCGGCGTTGACGTAGGTCAGGTGGCGGGTCTTGTCGTCGTAGATGGCGCAGAAGAAGGTGGCATACTTGCTGGCCGCGGTCGAGATGCACATGAGCTGATTGACCTGCTCCAGGATGCCGGAAACCTCGGCTCCGCGGCGGGGGGCGTGGCTGCGCAGCAGTCCCTGCAGCGAGGCCATGAGAAGCGCTGCCGAAATGCCCTTGCCCGAGATGTCCCCCAGCGCCAGGCAGATGCGGTGATCGTCCAGTGCCAGGAAGTCGTAGTAGTCGCCCCCCACGCCCCGTGCCGGATGGCACACCCCCATGTACTGCAAGGTCTTGCTCTCAGGCAGGTTCTGGGGAAAGAGATGGGTCTGGACTTCCTTGGCAATCTCCAAATCGCGGCGGACCTTTTCCTGCTCGGCGGCCTGTTCGATGAGGTAGGCGTAGTCGAGGGCGATGGACGTTTGCTCGGCCACGGTCATGAGCAGTTCCTTGTCTTCGCTGGAGTAAGGCTCCTCGGAAAGCTTCTCGCCCAGGCAGATGAATCCCATCACCCGCGAACGGCTGGTCAGGGGAATGATGAGACGCATGTCGAGGCGTTCCACGAGCTGCCGCTCGCAGTCCAGCCGTTCGCCTTCCTTGCCCTCCACCAAGGCCGAAGCCCAGGATCGCGGGTCGTCAAGATAGACGTCAAGAGCTTCGGGTTCCTGGTCGAGAAAACGGCTGAGATAACGGGGGATGAATGCGTCGTGGCCGAGGCGCAGCTCCTCCGGCGGACGCTCGGGATCGCAACGCGGAGTACCGTCGGGATAGCAGTCCTGCAAGTCGATAGCTTTCTCGCGTCCCGTGCGGACGCGGTGCCAGTGGCACTCATAGTCGAGATCGCTGTCAGGACGAAAGCGGATGCGCCGTTCCTCCTCCCCAACCGCCGTCTGCGAGGGAGGCGCCAGCTCGGCCCCCCGCAGGAAGATGGCCACCTGATCGGGGTAAAGCGAATCGCTGATGCGTTCGATGACGGTGCACAGCAGCCCGTCCGGATCAGTGGCCAGCTTGCGCACGTCGCGGCTGAGTCCCGAGAGGATGCGCTGGGCGTTGTAGGCCTCGCGGAAGAAGCGGCGGTCGATGACCGGCATGATGCGCTTGTTGAGGGCATGGACGCCCAGCAGCAGCAGTCCCGCGCCCAAGGCGTTGGCGAAGGCCCAGGTGTTGGGAAAGAGCCGCATCAGCAGCGGCGTGGCGGCCAGCGACAAGAAAAGAAAAATGAGCAGGAACTCGACGGCCAGGAACCCCCGCGAAACCAGGGCATACTGAAGTCCCCGCCGTATGATCAACTGCACGCCCATCACACGGTGGCGCACCACGGCGTAGGCGAAGGACAGCGGGAAGACCATCAGAGTGGCGAAGACCAGAAAGAAGGCTCCCCAGGCAAAGGTCCCGAAGAGGCGCAGCCAGACCATGAAGAGCACCAGCGGTCCCAATCCCACCGCGGTCCCCACCAGCAGAATGCGCATGCGCCGCTTTTCGTCGGTTGACTCGCTGTGCCAGGTGTTGAGAAAGAGCGACACCACGCCCACCAGGAACATGAACACCGGAAGCGCGTTCATCAGCAGCAGCACCAACGTCCCGAAACGCTGCAATTCCACCAGGCGGGCGAAACTTTGGCTGAAGAGGTAGTTGTAGTAGAGGACCAGCGGAGCGGCGGCGACGGTCAGGGCCAGGCAAGCGTGTTTGAGGGCCGGAAGCCAGCGGTCGATCAGCGAGGGCGAGGGGAAGAGCAGGAAGAAGCGCATGATGCAGTAGGGCAAAAACAGCGCCAGGACGGCCTGATACACCGACCCCACCTCGCGGAACCCTGTTGGAAAGAGAAAATGAGCCGCCGTGAAGTAGGAGGAGAAGCAGATCAGCATCAACGAGGCCGTAAAGGCGTTGTTGTCCTGAGGCCTCATGAAGCCGATGAAGAAGCCCGTCCCTGCGGCCACCAGGGGAAAGATCAAGGTCCAGGCGATGACCACCAGCCAGGTTCGGATGCCGTATCCGGGCCCCGGGGGGACGTTGAGGGGCACTTGACGCGGACGTCCCCGGATGTCCCGCTCGACGATCACTGTGGCCGGCTCATCGCGCTGGATCTCGCGTAGGGCGTCGCCGAAGTCGTAGAGGCCGCGGATGCGGCGTCCCGGCCCGTCCGCCGCGCGCATCTCCAGAATGTGGTCGCCGGCTTGCAGTCCGGCAGCATAGAAGGGATTGGGGTTGCCGTCGAAGGTCTGCTGGGCGACCTGTCCCACCACCATGCGGGTTTCGCCAGGCTGCCATAAAAACCCCAGCGTCATGGGATGGTAAATGTCGCGCACCGCCACTTCGGACAAATCGACGATGCGCAGCACGACGGTTAAAAACGCCAGCAGCAGCAACACCCAAATCCGCAGCGCTTTAGCCATGTTGAAGTGCGACTTCCAAAGCGCGAGGTGCGATCAAGCGTGCTCGAACGTCGAACCTCGCACCTCGAACTTCCTAATGTCCTGGACCGAGCAGTACGGCGTTCATGAAGAGCAAATTCAAGCCGTCCATGAAGGCCCGGTAGTTAGGATCCTCGCTGAAGGCTACCAAGTGTCCCCGACCATATCGCTGGTGCATCAGAAAGGCCTTGTTGGCGATCTGGTCGTAAGTGTCCTCAAATCCCCATCCGCTCAGCCACAGCTCGCCGCGGGGAGCGTAGACCGCCACGTTGCTTCCCTGGTCGAGCTTGAGCGGCGTGAAGATGTCGGCACCCCGCACTAATGCATTGGCTCCCCCCGAAGGATAGCCGAAACCAAGCCAATGTTCCCCGTCGATGTGCAGGCGCAAGAGGGCGCCCATGAGGGGAAAGGGACTCTCTTCTTCGGGCTGGACGAGCTTCTCGAGGTCGGTCATTTCGTCCGGGCCGGGCGTGGACGATTCTCCGCCCTGGGCCTGGATCTCGTCCTCAGAGGCCTCAGAGGCGGACCCCTCTTCTTGGCCCTGGCTCCCTTGGGCTTGATCGGCCTCCGCCGGAGCCTTCCCGTCCTTGGACGGTTCTTGGCGCATTTCCCGCTTGCTGGACAGCAGGGCGATCTTTTCGCCCGTCACCCAGCGGGTGGCGCTGCCCAACGTGATCAGCGTGCCGCCCGCCCGCATCCACTCCGACAAATGCCGGCCCCCGCTTTCGCCCAACTCCCGGTCATAGCCGAATCCCTCGGGAAGGATGATGACGTTGTAGCGGTCCAGATTGCCCCCGCTCAGATCTCCGGCGGGGATGACCGTGACGGGATAGTTGTACTCCTGCTCCAGCAGATAGCGCGCCGCGCCCACCGAACTTGGACTGACCGAATCGCGGTAAGCCATGGCCACCTTGGGACGCTCCAGGAAGTTGACATTGTTGCTGCCGAAGTTGACCCCGTCCTTGACCCATGAGGAATCCGTCGACCACACCGAGATGCCGAAAGCCTGGGCGACCTCTTCGATCTTGGCATGGAGGTCGTCGGGATTGTCCTTGGTCTTGACGATCAGCGAGCCGGGGGGGAAGGTCATGTCCTGGCCTTCCAGCTCGATGGTGAAGGACTCGTCGGCTCCGTGGACGCGGATGTCGTGGCGGAAGAGCCAAGCCAGAGCCCGCGCCGCCGAATTGGAATCCCAGGGAATGAGATAGGCCAGCTCAGCCGTCCCGCCCCGCACCTGGCCGCCGGGCACGGGCGCTTCGTTCAAGCTCTCAAAGTCCCCCGCCGAGGCCTCGCCAGCCTTGTAGATATCGACGTTGTAGAGAATCGGCATGGACCATCCCGTAACGTCGTAGATCTCCAAACCCAGGCGTTTGCTCTGGCGGCGCACCTGTTCGCGAAGGAACTCGTCGCCCATGGAGAAGTGCTTCCCCAGAATCACTGAGATGAGCCGCTTGTCGGGCTGGTCGAGAGGCACAACGTAGGTCCCCGCCGGGAAGTCCACCGACCCCTGGTCCTGCCCCGGATAGTAGCCCTCGGCGGCGGGCTGGCTGAAGGCCGCGCGGGCGCGCTTGACCTCGATCCCCTGGCTCATCAGCTTGCCCACCAGACGGTCGACGCGATTGGGATCATGTCCTGGGGGCAGAATGTACTCACGGACCGGGCCGGTCCGCCCCTCCTCCACGGCGCCCTTGCGGTAGTCGTAAAAATAGCGCAGCAGCCTCTCGCGGTTGTCGGCCCCGAACTCGGCGGTGGAAATCGAGGACACGAAATGGTTGCGGACGCTTTCGCGGTAGTGGACCGTGGTGTCGTCGCTGCGTTCCGCCACCAGTCCGCGCACCGAAGCCTGCTCGTAGGTCATCCCCACCGAGCCTTTGAACATGGGCCAAGCCTCCCCGTAGCCGGGATAGAAAGAGTCGAAGACCTCGCGCGTGAAGTAGTCGATGCGGTAGCGGTCGAACCACTTGGCATTGTTTCGTCCGGCGGCTTGCAGCATCTCCTGCTGGGCCGGCGGGATTTCGGGGTTGAGCGGATCCGCCGGCGGCGCGAAGTAATAGGTCGAATTGGTGCCCATCTCGTGCAGGTCGACGAAGACCTGGGGAAACCACTCCAAATAGGCGGCGAGGCGTCCTTGGGTCTCCTTCTGGGTCTGGGCGAACCAGTCACGGTTCATGTCGAAGAGATAGTGGTTGAAGCGTCCGCCGGGCCAGGGCTCGTCGTGTTCGGCCGAGTTGAGGTCGGCATCGGGCCAGCGTCCGCGGGTCTGGCGATAGAAGTTGATGAAGCGGTCGCGTCCGTCGGGATTCTGGGCCGGGTCGATGATGACCACGGTATTGGCCAGGATCTTATCCGCCACCTCGTCATTGGTGGCCGCGGCCAGATGATAGGCCGTCAGAAGCGCCGCGTCGGGCGAGGAAATCTCGTTGCCGTGGACGCCGTAGGACAGCCACACCACCGAAGGCATGGACCCGATGAGGGAATCGGCCTCGCCCTGCGGCGTGGCGCGCGGATCGGCCAGGCTGCGCATAGCTTGGGCGATGTCCTCAAGGCGGACTTGATTCTCTTCCGAAGCCACAATCAGGTGATAGAGCTTCTTCCCCTCCCAGGTCTCTCCGTGGCTTCGCAGCTGCACCCGGGGAGAAGCCTCGGCCAGAGCCTTCACGTAGTCCTCGATCTCATGGTGAAGGGTGATCTTTTCGCCCCAGGAATGCCCCACCACCTGCTGCAACGTGGGCACGCCAGGGTCGTATTCGGCTCCTGGATAAAACTCAAAGCCCGTCTCCCCTTCTTGCGCCACCAGACCCGCAAAGGCCAGAAGTCCGACACATAAGCAAGTAATCACCGCCCTCTCAACGCTTCTCATAACACCTCGCTGTCCGTATGTTGACCACGATCTCCCTTGCCCATCCACAATCCTGTGGGGCAAGACCAAAAGCATAGGTCATCACCCCTCCCGCGGGCAATGCCCTGGAGAGACTTAGCTGTCAACATCCGGCGAAGCATCGGGGCCGGCGTAGAGGCGGTGGAGGTCTTCCAGGATAGCGTAGGAGGTGGGGACCAAGACCAGGATGACGAAGGTGGAGAAGATGACTCCGAAAGCCAGCGACACCGCCATGGGGATCAGGAACCTGGCCTGCAGGCTCTTTTCCAGCAGCAGGGGAGTCAGTCCGCCGAAGGTGGTCAGCGAGGTCAGCAGAATGGGGCGGGAGCGCTGAATTCCGGCCCGCCTGACAGCGTCCATCAAGGGCATCGTGGCGTTGCGCTTGTTGATGAAGTCAACCATCACCAGGCTGTCGTTGACCACCACCCCGGCTAGGGCCACAACGCCGAAGAGGGAAAGAATCGTGAGGTTCAAGCCCATGACGACGTGTCCCCAGATGGCGCCCACGACTCCGAAGGGAATGGCCGCCATGATGATCAGCGGCTGGATGTAGGAGCGCAGAGGAACCGCCAGCAGAGCGAAAATGGCGATAATGGCGATGATGTATCCCCGCCCCAATCCTGCCAGCGTGTCCATCTGTTCGCGCTGGCGTCCCTCGAACTGGTAATGCAGGTTCGGATAACTTTGCATCAGCTCGGGCAGGAAGTGGCTGCGCAAGTCGGCCACGATTTCATTGGCGGTGATCTTGGCTTCGTCCACGTCGGCGGTGACGTTGATGGCGCGCTGCCGGTCGACCCGGCGGATGGAGGAGAAGCCGCGTCCATAGCGGGCGCGGGCTACGTCGTGGAAGGCCATCTCGGCACCGTCGGGCATGCGGATCCGCATATCTTCCACGTCGCCCAGCGACTGGCGTTCGCGCTCAGGGTAGCGGACCATGACCTTGACCTCGTCGCGTCCGCGCTGAATGCGCTGGGCCTCTTCGCCAAAGAATCCTTGACGCACTTGGCGGCCCAGGTCGACCAGACTCAGGCCCTGCATCTCGGCAGTGGGCTTGATCGACAGTTCAAGCTCCTGCTTGCCTCGCCGGAACGAATCGGTGATGTCAAAGACTCCAGGGTAAGTGCCCAGATGGCCTTTCAACTCGGCCGACGCCTTTTGCAGGACTTCCAGATCTTGGCTCATCAACTGCACGTTGACCGCTTCGCCGGGCGAGAACAGCGAGGAGGTGAAAGTCAATTCCACGGCGTCGGCGATAGCTCCCGTTTTCTCGCGCCACATCTGGGCGATCTCGGTGGAGGAGATCTCACGCTCCTCCGAGGGTGCCAGTTGGATGTTGACCTCGCCCAGGTGCGATCCCGAGAAGCTCTGCGCCTGACCGCCGCCATGCTGGCTCTGATCACTCCGGAAGGGCTGATCGCCGATGGAGGCCAACAGGTGCCGGAAAACGCCTTCCCCTCCAAGCAACTCCGACTCGCTGACGGGTGCGTCTGGATCCTTGGTGGAAGGCGACGCCTGGAGCCATGTCGGCATCCACCCCCAGGACGTCCGCTCCTCTTCCGAACCGCGCTCTCGGCGCCGTCGCTCCAGCTCGCGGGCCGTCTCCAGAGCCGATTGCTCCAGCCGGCGGACCGCCGCTGCGGTGGTCTCGGTCGGGGTGCCCTGAGGCATGATCAGGAAGGCGGCCACGTTGTCCGCTTCCACCTCGGGCAGGAAGATGAACTTGATGCGTCCTCCCGCCACTAATCCGACGGTAATGACCAGCGTGGCCACCCCCACGCTGAGCGTCAGGTAGCGCCAGCGAATTGCGAATTCCAGGCTGGGAGCATAGACCTTCCTGGTCCACCATTTGAGTCCCTCGGCGAAAGCGTTCTGGAAGCCCAGCAAAGCCCGCTTGAGGCGTCCAGGAGGCTTGCTTTCGTCCTTGCGGGGAGGCTTGAAGTGGGAAAGGTGGGCAGGCAGTACAAGCAGCGACTCCACCAGCGAGAAGAGCAGCGAAGGCACCACGATCAAGGGAATGACCGCCATGACCTTGCCCATCGTGCCTTCCACAAAGATCAGCGGCGAAAAAGCCGCCACCGTGGTCAGCACCCCGAAGATCACGGGTGTCGACACCGCTTGAGCCCCTGCGATGGACGCCTGGACTCCCGGTTCCCCGTCTTCCTGGCGGGAGAAGACACCTTCTCCCACCACGATGGCATCGTCCACCAAGATGCCCAGCACGACGATGAAGGCGAAGAGCGACATGAGGTTGATGGTCACGTCCAGTCCCGGCATCAGCCAAAGCGTGCCCATGAAGGACATGGGGATGCCCAGGCTGACCCAAAAGGCCAAGCGCAGACGCAGGAAGAGAGCCAGAATGATGATGACCAGCATCAGCCCCATCCAGCCGTTGCGCAACAGCAGGTCGAGGCGGCCGCGCAGCACCTTGGCTTCGTCCTGCCAGGTGGTCAGGAAGATGCCGGGCGGCATGCGCTCTTGCGCCGATTGGACGTACTTCTTGACGGTTTCGGAGACTTCCAGAGCCGACTGGTCGCCGATGCGGAAGACCTGCACCAGTATCGTCGGGCGTCCGTCGAAGCGGGCCGATTGGTCGGTATCTTCGAATCCGTCGATCACCTCCGCCACCTCGCCCAGGCGGATGTAGGTGCCGTCAGGACGGGCGATCAGCGGCAGACGGCGGAACTCATCCCTGCGGTAGGCTTGACCTTCGGTGCGCAGCAGAATCTCCCCGCCTTGGGTCTCCACCGATCCACCCGGCAAGTCGAGCGAAGACGCGCGGACGGCCTGGGCCACTTGCTCAAACGTCAGGCCGAGACGGCGCAGCTCGCGCTCCGACACCTCGATTGAGACCTCGTAAGGACGCGCGGCTGAAAGCTGTACCTGGGTAATGCCGTCCAGGGCGGTCAGCTCATCCCGCACTTGCTCGGCCTTGCGCCGCAGCGTCATTTCATCGACTTGGCCCGAAACCGCCACGTTGATCACTTGGCGGCGGCGGATGACCTCCTGAATGATGGGCTTCTCCGTCTCTTCGGGAAAGGTGTCGATGGCGTCAACGCGGTTCTTGACATCGTCCAGAAGCTCGCGGATGTCGAAGTCGGGCTGAGCCTCGATGGTCACCACGCCCACTCCTTCTGAGGCCTGGGAGGTGATCTCCTTGACGCCCTCCAGACTTTGCACCTGTTCTTCGATCTTGACGCACACGCCTTCTTCGACTTCCTCGGGGGCCGCTCCCAGATAAGGCACGGTGATCGTAATCATGTCGGCCGAGAACTCAGGAAAGACCTCCTGAGTAACCTGGGTCAAGGAGACGATTCCGCCGATGACGATGACCAGCATCAGCAGATTGGCGGCAACTGTGTTTTTGGCGAACCAGGCGATCGTCTTGTTCATCGCACATCCTCCGGGGCGTCCTTAGCCGAAGCCTGGGGCGTCTCGTGACTCCCATCGCTGGCTTCAACAGACTCGACCGGCCGCTCCCGGCCCACCCCGGGACGGCCCGAGTCATCGCGGGTGCGGACCTTCATGCCGTCGGTGGGAGAATCCAGCGGAGACAGGCAGATGCGCTCGCCCGCTTCAAGCCCCGACCTCACCACCACCGTGTCGCCCTCTGCTCGTTCAATGCCGACTCGGCGGAAGAAGAGCTCATCTTCAGGACTGACGACAAGCACCTCATCCTGGCCGCGCAAAGCCGCACGGGGCAGGACGAAGACGTCGGAGGCCCAGCGGCCCAGGATCTCGGCCTCCACGAACATGCCCACCGAAAGGGGCGGACGCCCGGGGACCTTCCTGCCGTAGGGATCGTCCACCCGTGCCACCAGATGGACCATGCGCGTCTTGGGATCGATCTCGCCTTCGGTGCGCACAATGCGTCCCCGCCACTCGACCTGGCGTCCTGCGAAATCGGCCCGCAAGATCACCCGGGGGCCGGGTCGCCGGGACGGATCTTCGCGGTAATCGATGGGGACGCTCATGAAGGCCAGTTGCTCGTCCGGCACCGGCAGGCGGATTTCCACGAAGTCGACCGAGTAGATGCGCGCGATGGGACTGCCGCGCGTCACGTACTGGCCCTGGTCGACGCTCTCACTGCGGACCCGTCCAGCGTAAGGGGCTCGGATGACGGTGCGTTCCAGGTCACGCTGGGCCTGGCTCAAGTTGGCCTGAGCCGCAGCCAGATTGGCCTGAGCTTCGGCCAGTTGCGGCTCACGCACCACCAGCGGCGAAGGGGGCTCCCCGCCGCCCAGCTTTTCCCACTCCTTTCGGGCCACCTCAGCCTGGGCCCTTTCCAGCTCCAGCCGGCTCTCAGCCCGGGCCACTTCGGCCTGGGTGCGCACCATCGCCAGCTCGTAATCGCGAGGATCCAAGCGCAGCAACACTTCGTTTTCCTCGAAAAAAGCGCCGTTGGCCAAGTTTGCAGAGACTTCGACCACGCGTCCTGAAATCTCAGGAACCAAGTCGCTCTGGGTGCGGGGAGCCACCGTCCCCTGGCTGGGGATGCGGAACTGAATCGACTCCGGCTGCACCGTCAGGGTGCGCACCAGCGGCGGAATCACTTCTGGCGGACGGGTCTCCACCTGGGGACGGGACTCGATCAATAAGTAGGCCCCGCCGGCGGCGGCCGCCAGGACCAGAAGGGGAAGAGTGATTTTGAGCACGGTACGGATCATCGAGTAGACGTCTCCTGAGAGAAATCGCCTCCCAAGGCGAGATGCAGATCAACACGGTTGCGCAGCCGCTGGCCGCGCACGGTCAGCAGCAGCGTTTCAGCGCTGAGGGCCCGGCGCTGGGCTTCCAACACCGTGATGTAAGCCTCGACACCGTTGCGATATTGGAATTCAGCCAAGTCCAGGGCGCCGCGGCTCTGCTCCAGATTGAGGCGAAGGTCCTCTTCGCGCTGGGCCAGAAGGCGGTCGGCCTGCAAGGCCGTCTCCACTTCTGCAAACGCGGTGAGCAGATCGGAAGCAAACTGATGGGCCAACTCCCGCACCCTGGACTGCTCCAGCTCGATCTGGCCGCGGATGCGTCCGCCCTGGAAGAGCGGCGCGGTCAGATTGCCTACCAGGTTCCAAACGAAGAGGTCGGGATCGAAGACATCGCTCAGGCCGCGTCCCGAAGTTCCTGCGCCGGTAGAGAAGCTCAAGCGGGGATAGAGGTCCTTGCGGGCCGACTGCAGACGCAGGTCGGCCGAAAGCAGGCGCCACTGCGAGGCCAGCAGGTCAGGGCGCCGCGACAGCATCTGAGCCGGCAATCCCGCATCGGGCAATCCAGGGACCTGAGGCAAATCGGACGGATCCTCGATTTGAGCAGCCGGATAGCGTCCCAGCAGAATCTCCACCTGGCGCAGAGCCGACTGGAGCTGGTTGCGGCGCTCGCGCAACTGAGCCTCGGTCTGGTGGACGTTGGTCAACGCCAACCGCAGGTCGAGCGGTCCGATCACGCCGTTCTCATAGCGGAAGCGCAGCCGCTCCGCCGACTCGCGGTAGCTCTCCAGAGTCCTTTGGGCGAGGTCGACCTGCTGACGGGCTTCGGAAACCGCGAACCACGCCTTGGCCACCTGAGCCGCCAACGACTGCCGCACTGCAGCCACGTCGGCCCGTCCAGCCTCGACTTGCGACAGGGCGGCCTGAGCCTCGTCGCGAAGACGTCCCCAAAGATCGGCCTCCCAACTCACGTTGAGAGAAACGCCGCTGTTGCTTGAGGTCGTGCTGAGAACCCTCTGCTCCTGCCCCGGGATGGGAAATCCCACGAAATTCTGGCGCCGGCGCGAACCGCTGGCCCCGGCATCCGCGCCGGGAAGCAGGGGCGCTCCCGCGATGCGAGCCTGGGCCGAGGCCGCTTGAAGGCGTTCCACAGCCGCCTTAAGGTCGTAATTGGCGCGCAGCGCTTCCTGCACCAGCGCGTCCAGACGGGGGTCGCCGAAGCGCGTCCACCAGGAGCCGGAAACCTCACCCTGGGGAGCCTCGCCGCCACTCCAGCGGGCCGGAATCTCGATGTCGTTGTCAGGCGGCTGGGGAGGCGCAGGCGTCTTGGCACAGCCGGCCAACACCAGGAGACCCAGCAAGGCCGCTGCCGGCCATGTACCTCCGCGAGTTCGGCCGTGCCATGATCGAGTCCGCTTCATGACGCCTCCTTGGGGGCCAGCGGCGGAACCGGGGCCCTCAGACCCTGGGTCAGGAAGGGCACCATTTGAGACATGACTTCACGCGGATCAAGGGGATTGCAGGCGCCCTGTGAGCCGCGGGCGATGGCGTCCGGCGAGGCCATGACGAAGGCCATTGAACCGACCAGGAAGCTCATTTTCCAGAAAATCTGGGGCCGGGAGAGCTGGGGCAAAGCCCGCTGCAGGGCGCCGGCGAACCGTTGGATGGTCTGGCTGAAAAGTTGGTTGACCACCGACTTGACCTGCTCTCCGCTCTCGGCATGGACGCGGCCCATCAGGCGCGTGAAGCGGCGGCCTCCCTGCTCGGGCTTCAGGCAGATCTTGAAGGCCGGCTCGATGAAGGCCCGGATCACGCCCTCCAAATCGGGCTGGCCGTCGCCGGCGGCCTCCATGACCGCGTCCAGGCGCTTCAGCCGGTCCTCTTCCAATGGCACCAGCCGGCGCGCGAAGACGGCGCGGATAAGAGCCTCTTTGGACCCGAAATGGTAATGGGCGGCGGCCAGATTGACTCCCGCCTTGGACGTGATGGCCCGCACCGAAGTGCCGTCGAAGCCGTCGCGCGCGAAAAGGCGCTCGGCGGCGTCGAGGATGCGCTCTTGAGTGGTGCGCTCATGGGCGCTGCTGCTGGCTGTCGTCATGGCTGGTTTCCCCCCACCCTGTCCCGAGTTCATTCAAACGACCGTTTGAATCATACGTTCGACCGCAGGCCAGTGTCAAGCAAAGTCGGGTCAGGTAAGCGGGGGAAAGAGAGGTACTGGACTCGGCCGAGACAGCCCGAACGACCGTCTCGGCTTCGTCCACCTATGTAAAGAACCTCCCTGGCGACAGGGGTCGGACTGTGGAAGTCCGCAGCGCAGACGATAGCACAAGGCGCGAAGTTAGAAAAGGAAAAAAGGAGTCCCCTCCTCCTCAGGACCCCACACCGTAAGCCTGTTTGAGATCTTTGACTTGCAGAGAGGTATCGGCGCAGATCCGGCAGAAGGATCGGAAATCGAGTCCCAGGCGCTGGTAACAGCCTTCGTCCGTGCGCAGATTGAGGCCCTCGGCGCCCAAACCGACGCCTATGGTCTTGGAGACCAGGTTGGAGAGGACCACGGCGTCGAGGATGGGAGTGGGGTCCTGCAGAGGCACCTGATGATGGTTCTCGATGGCGTCGACGATGGGCTCCGGGAAGGACCATTTGCGTCCGATGGCCCCCCCCACTTCGGCGTGGTCGCAGCCAAA
>DATIPO010000308.1:0-8463 GCA_035471925.1 Acidobacteriota bacterium | reverse complement strand
CGAGGCGGGCGATTCGGCTCTGTGGGTGCGGGTTGTCCTGAGGGAAGGGCACTTGAGCCCGTCCGGGAACAGCAATCGCCAGGATCGTGACACCGATAAGCGCAACCATGACCAACTTGTTGTATAGCCTGTTCAGCATGTGTTCTCCTGAAAGTCTCTCGAATTGAACTTCGGTTGATCGGCAAGTCCTCTTCTTTCCTGCCGATGGAGTTTTCTGGAGTAGGTCGTGTCGCAAGGGCCGTGCCAGCGGCGGCGACGGCCGGGATGGAGTTCCAAGTCTATTCAAAACAACGATTTAAGGGCACTGTATCAACGCGGAAGGCCGCATGGGTGTAGCCGGAGACGCTACATGCTGGAGGGCTTGTCGTCCTGAGCCGTAGCCTCACCGGCTACAGTATCTTTGGCGCGCTTGAGCACTTTGTGCAGGGTCACGCGATGAATCCCCAGGCGGCCGGCGGCTGCGGTCACGCTGCCGGCTTCCCGCACTGCCCGCTGGGCCAGCCCAGCTTCTTGGTCGGCCAACCAAGCCAATAAACGGCGGCGGCGCTCCCGCAAGTCCGACCAGTCGGCGGGCCGGCTGGAAATCAGGTCATCCAGCGAGTCCGAGTCCAGCCTCACCCGCTGGGGACGCAGCGGCAGGATCTCGCCCGGGAGGTCGCTGACAGAGACGGGCTCGTCGCCGGCCAGCGCCACCAGGCGATGGACGACGTTTTCGAGTTCGCGGACGTTTCCGGGAAAATCGTAATGGCGCAGGCACTCCCAGACTTCGGGGCGAACCTCGACGCTCTTGCTGTAGATGCGCCGGTAGCGCTGCAAAAAATGCCGTCCCAGCACTTCGAGGTCGTCTCTGCGCTGGCGCAGCGGGGGCACCTCCAGCGGGACGACGTTGAGGCGGAAGAAGAGCGCCTCCTGAAAGCGTCCGGCCTTGGCCATATCCAGCAAATTCTTGCTGGTCGCGGCCACGATGCGGACGTCCACGCGGACGGTTTCGTTCCCTCCCAGGCGCTGAAACTCCTTGGACTGCAGGAAGCGCAGCAGCTTGGCCTGCATGGGATAGGCCAGCTCGCTCACCTCGTCGAGGAAAAGGGTCCCTCGGTGGGCACTTGCGAGCCGGCCCCGGTAGCGTCCCTGGGCGCCGGTGAAGGCGCCGCGTTCGTGTCCGAAGAGTTCGGACTCCAGCAGGCTTTCGGGGATGGCGGCGCAGTTGATGGCGACGAAGGGATGGTCCCGGCGCTGACTCCGCTGGTGAAGAGCCCGGGCCACCAGTTCCTTTCCGGTTCCGCTCTCGCCCTGGATGAGGACGGTGGCCGGAGCGTCGGCGATTCGCTCGATGGTCTGTCGCAAAGCCCGCATCGTCGGATGGCGGCCGACGATGTCGGTGGCCGCCAGACCCGGATCGAGCACCACCTCCTGGCCGCCCCCGATCAGGGCCGGCAGCAACCCGCCTGCCTGCAGGTGGATCATCAGCAGCACACCGGCGGCCTCGGCGAGGTGCTGGTGGGTCCCGCTGAAAGCGCCGGGCCGCCGGCTGTCCTCCAGATAGATGGCGCCCAGCGTGCGTTCGCCCCGCTGCAGGGGCACGGCCAGCACCGCCAGCACTTTGCGGCGCCGAATGCTGGCTTGCCGATTGAGGTGGGGATCAAGGCAGGCGTCTTCCAGCAGCAGCGGACGGCCCTCGCTCAGCACCCGGCCCAGCAGGGTGCGGCTGAGGTCGTACTCGGCCAGCGCCAAATGGGTGCTGGCGTAATTGCGCGCCGTTACCACGTTGGCGGCGGAAGATTCGGGTTGATAGAAGAGAATGAACCCGCGCTGGGCTCCGGTGCGCTCCAGCAGCCAGTCCAGGAGTGTCTGGCAGAGTTCGTTGGCGCTCCAGTCCCCGCCCTTGCGGAAGAAGTCAATCAGCCGGGCGAGTCCGGCTTCGGATTCGGTCTGGCCTGCCTTTTCAATGGCCGCTTCCAGCTCCTTCAAGAGGTCCCGGCTCCACAGTCGGAAGCCGCCATCGAGGTGGTTTCGCAGCTCGACAATCCCGGCATTCAGAGCCTTGAGGCGGGGATCGGCGGAGGACTCGCGGAGGGCTCGGACCGCCTCTTCGATTCCCTCCAGGCGCCGGCTTGACTCTTCTCGCAGACGGCCGACCCAGTCTGTGGCCGCCGCGTTCCATTGGCGCAAGAGATCGAGGAGCTCTTTCATGGGTCGTTTTCCTTCTTGGCTGCGTCCAGCGGGTAGCCCCACACGGTGCGCGTCCGGTGATGAAGGCGGACCGTACGGTCTTGGCCGCCGGAGGCCATCCACTGGCCGTCGGCGGAGAGGTCCACTGAGAGGACGGGGCCGTTATGGGCATGGATGCGCCGCCAGAGGGAACGGCTGGCGAGATCCCAGATCAGAACAAGCTGGTCGTCCCCGGCTGAGACGGCTTGACTTCCGTCAGGGGAAAAGAGCACCGACTTGACGCGGGCCCCATGACGCCCCAGCTCGCCCGCCGGGGACAGGGGAGAGGAGCGCCACAAGCGGACTGCTCCCTCGTCTTCGCCGGTTACCAGCCATTTTCCATCAGGCGAGAAGTCGACGCTGACCAGGGAGATGCCGGGCAGGTGAAAATGCTCCGAGATCTCCAGCTTGCGGATGTCGAAGAGGATCAGATTGCCCTGAATGGAGGTGTAGGCCAACCGTTGGCCGTCGGGGGAGAAGGCTAGACCGTAAAACGCCGAGCCCGCCTCCTGCGACGGTCCCGCCAATTCCGCCAGCCTGCGCCCTTCCCTCAGATCAAAGAGCCCCACGTTGGCGGCCAGCAGCCTGGAGTCAGGGGAGACGGCCAAGGCATACACCGGCAGAGAGGCTTGGTGGTTCCAGAGCGGAGCTAACTGCCTGACATCCCAGACGTTGATCAGGCCCCGCCAGTCGGCGCTTGCCAGCACTTCGCCGTCCGGCGAGGCGGCCACGGCCAGCACGCGGCTCTGATGGGCGCTTAGCGCTGCCCTCTTTGTTTTGCCTGGGAGATCCCAGACGACGACCGACCCTTCCTCGCCGCCGCTGGCCAGCCACCCGCCCCGAGAAGAAAGCGCCACCGACTGGACCGCCCCTGCATGTCCCGCCAAGTTGCCGGCGCGTCGCCGCTGAACCACATCCCACAAGAGTACGGCTCCGTCGCCATGGGTCGACACCAGGTAGCGTCCGTCAGGGGAGAAGGTCAACCCCCAAACCACTCCGGTGTGTTCGAAGCGGGCCAGCAGCCGGCGGCTTGCCGCGTCCCAGAGGCCGATGTCCTCGGCTGCCGACGCCAGCAGCCTGCCGTCGCGAGAGACTGCGACGGCCCTGAGATGATCCTGATGGGCGTTCTCCAGAATCGAAACCTCTCCGCTCTCGAGATTGTGAAAGGCCAGCCACCCCAGGGGACTGGCGTAAACGGCGTCCTTCCTTCCCGGGATCAAGGCAGCCCAGTTCCCGCCTGCTTCCACCTCCGGCCAGCCGGACGGCCGCCTCCCGGTTGCGAGATCGAAGGCTGTTCCGTCGGAAGTCAAAAGATGACGCGAGTCGGAGGTAAAGAGAAGGTTGCCGAACGTGAATGTAGTATGGAATTCAATATGCTTCTCCCAACTCGGGACCGACCAGCAGGCTGTGCGCTCGGTGTCGGCCACGCCCAACCAGCGGCCGTCGGGCGAAAAAGCCGCAGCGAGGATCGGCCGGCCCTGACCGGGCAGCCGCTTGACTTCCTGCAGGGTCTCGGCATCCCAGACAATCAGGCGGCCGCCGTTTCCGCCGGTGGCGAACCAGCGGCCTCCAGGATCGAAGGCGAGGGCATCGATCCATCCGTGGTGGGCCCTGAGAGCCGCGATGCGGGCTCGGCGGGCAAAATCCCACACGATGGCCGCACCGTCCTCCCCGACCGTGACCAGCCGCGAGCCGTCCGGGGAGAAGGCCGCGGAACGGACCGCCGCCCGATGGCCGTCACTGAGAGGAACGCTCCGCCACTCTTCCTTCATGGAGAGGAAAGCAGCCGTGGCAAAGCTCAAGAGGGCCAAGAAGATGCCCGCCAGCGCCAGCTTGGACAAGCCCGCACGAAGGCTGGCAGCCAGCAAGGCCCTTTCCCGCGGTCCCCGTTCCAGGTCGGCGTAGCGGCGGATGAACCAGAGGCGCGACAAGGGTATTCTCACCTTCTCGTCCACCGCTGAATTGGAAAGATATTGGCGGAAGAGCCGGTTGGCCCGCACTACCGCGTCCTGAGTCCGGCCGGTCAGTACATGAATCCGCGCGATGAGATACTCGTGCATCAGTTCGTAACGCCACGGCTGGTCGTCCTGCAACTCCCGCACCAGGCGCGAGGCCGTGAGAATCCGCAGCGCCTCGCTCACTGCTGGGTGCGCAAGCCTTGTCCGGCGTGCGATTTCAGACTGGGTAATGGTTCGGCGCGTGTCGTCATCCGAAATCAAACTGCGCAATACCTGGAGAGCGGCTTCACGATCCGGGCAGGCTTGAATGACCTCTTCCAGGTAGCTCCACAACAGAGGCTCTTTGCCTCCCGTGCGGCGATATTCCTGGATGGTGGTGATCCGGCGGCTCTGCAACTGGGTCCCCACGATCTGCAGTTCCGACGGCATCACCTGGTCGTGACGGGCCAGATCGGCGGCCACCCTGCGGCAGAAATCGGAGGACAGGCCGAGGCCGGCAGGGCTGGCAGAGGCCAAGATGACCTCGGCCGCCTCCTTCACCGCGAAGGGGCGCAAGTGGTAACGGCGCGAGCTGATCAGCGGCTCGGGGATGCGCCCGTCAAAAGCGGAAGCTATGCGGTGAAGAAAATCGTTGCGGATGGAGAACAAGAACCTGACCGGGAGGTCGCTGCAGTGATAGCACTCGCCCACCAGGTCGAGGAAAGGACGACCCTGTTCGGGGCTCCTGTGAATGAAGAACTCCTCGAACTGGTCGCAAATGACGACCAAGTCGGTGCCCAAGCTACGGGCCGCGCGGCGCATTTGTTCGATGGCCGGAGCCGACTGGTCGGCCGCTCCGCCCGCAATTTTCGAAAGTTGAGCGAGAATCGAGCGGATCGGATTACGGTAGCTCCGGGTCAGCAGGGGTAGGAATCCCAGTTCACGAAGCCTGGGCATCAGCCCGGCCCGTAGCAGCGATGTCTTGCCGGCACCCGATTCTCCGTGCAGGACCCCGAAACGGAACTCCGCATCCAGCAGCAGCGGCATGATTGCCTCCACGTCTGTCGCACGGCCGAAGAAGCGCTCGCGGTCGGCTTCCAAAAAGGGCACCAGCCCGCGGAAGGCGGTGCTCCCGTCAAGGACAGGCGGGGTCGGCCGCGAGCGGCGGTATCGGAGTCCCAGGGCCAGCCCCAGGGCCGCCACGGCCAAGCCGGAGAGGACCCATCCCCCGCCGGGACCAAGCAACCAATAGTGGAGAGCCGAGGTTGCCAGTCCCGCCAGTGCAGCAGCGGCCAGCGCAGCAGGAAGCGAGCGTTTCCACGACTTATGGAGGAGACCCTCGACCCACCCTGTCCTGTTAGCTTTGGCGGAAACGGATGGGGAGGGAGAGACAACCAGTTCCGCTGCAGCCGCGGGCGGGGGAGCCGATGCGTGAAGGCGCGCTTCCAGGCGCCTCAGTTCCGCGGTCAATTCCCCCGCTGAAGCATAGCGCTCTTCCGGATCCCGCTTGAGACAGCGCCGCACGATTGCTTCCAGTTCCAGGGGAATCTCACCGTCGCCGGCCTGAAGCGGCGGGATAATCAAGCGTTCGGGGCGTGGCTCGGGGCTGTCCGCCGTCAGGAAAGGATGGCGTCCGGTGACAGCCAGGTAGAGCAAGAGGCCCAGTTGGAAAAGGTCGGAGCGGTGATCCACCGGTTGGCTGGCCATCTGTTCAGGCGGCTGAAAATCGGGCGTCCCCGAAAACTTGCCGTCTGGCCGCACGCCGCCAGTTTCATGCCGAAAAGCCAGGCCGAAATCCAGCAGCTTGGCCTGACCCGAATCGCCGATCATGACATTGGCCGGCTTGAGGTCGCCGTGAATCCAGCCGGAGCGATGGATGGCCTCCAGCGCCTCCCCGAGCTGAACCGCCGTCTTCAGGGCCTGCCGAAGCGGCACCGCTCCCTGACGGAGCCGCTCGGCCAGGTTCTCACCCCGCACCCGCTCGAATGCCAGGTAGTGGATGCCGTCTGCTTCTCCAACATCGAACAGCGCCGGGATGGCGGGATGAGAGACGGCTGCCGCCCGAGCTTCCTCAAGACAGGCCCAGGTCCCGGAGTGCCGGCTTGCGGGAAGCTGTTCCCCATCCTCGACACCCTTGCTGACATCAACAGACAGCAACTTGAGGGCCACCGTGCGTCCCAGCCTCTTGTCAACCGCCTCGTAGACTTCCCCCATGGCACCCCGAGCCAGCAGCCGCTCCACCCGGTAGTGCGCCAAGGTCTTCCCCGGACGCACCTTGCCGGAGTCCGTCCGCCCGGGCGAGTCGAGCGACGAAGGCGAACCGGTCTCCGGCGAGTCCCCGCCAAACGGGAGCACCTTGGACATGCTGCCTCCTGCGAACAAATGGCGCGAAGAAAGTATAAGCTAGCATAGCCAAAACCCCAACCGCCCTTCAAGGCAATCTCGCGGCGGATGCTCCATAGGTCACGGCGCACGAATGAAAGCAGTAGTCTCGTCGAGACGTGGCTGGGAGACGCGGACGGCGCAAGAACGATTCCGACGGGGTCAAACTCTACGACACCATGATATCATTGGGGTCATGGCTACGAGTCTGCCCACCACCGATAGGATTCGGATCCTGTGGCTGCATGCCTGACACCAGAGGTGGCCCGACGGATCACTCAAATCCGATTGGATCAGTTGACCGCGAAGCGTCTTGAGGACCTTGGTGAAAGGGCCAATGATGGCCAGCTCACGCCTGCTGAGCGTGCCGAATACGAGGAGTTCGTAGAGGCTCAGGATTTGCTTGCTCTATTAAAGGACAAAGCCCGCACCCTCCTCAAGGGCCGCATGGATGGTTGACGCCGCGACCCGCCGACTGGTCCGACGGCGGGCGGGTGACCGCTGCGAATACTGCCGCCTTCTTCAGAAGCTCACTGAGGTGCCGCTGCATATCGAACCCATTGTCGCCCGCCAGCACGGAGGCGGGGACGGCAAATCAAACTTGGCGCTAGCTTGCGACCGCTGCAACCTCAATAAAGGACCGAATCTCAGTTCGATAGATCCTGAGACGGGTAATCAAGAGGCCCGGTTCCATCCCCGCCGCGAAGCGTGGGAAGCGCACTTCGCATTCCAGGGCCGGCAGTTGCCGGGATCACGTCGACCGGCAGGGCCACCGTGCAGCTCCTCAAGATGAACGCTCCCCGCCGATCGGCACTTCGGACCCGAATGTTGCGGAATGTCTAGGGCCACTAGGTGGCCAACAAGTTCACACACGGGTCAAGTTTCAGCGACCGCGGTGAAGGCTCAATTGCCCTCGGCGGTATGAGGTCGCTCGCTACCTCTAGCGTGTATACAGACTGGAGCTGGCGAAGGGACTTGAACCCCCAACCTGCTGATTACAAATCAGCTGCTCTGCCAGTTGAGCTACGCCAGCTCTCTAGGTCTGAGAATTCTAGCATGGTCGCTTGTGATGAAGGCGTTCAGACTGTGGGCAAAATCAGAGAGCGGCTCGGCCAGGCTCGCGAATGCAGACCGTCCAGTCGGATCAACTCTTGGCGGTCGGTTGCCCCGCGCTTGGCGATCTCCGGCGAGGCCATCGAGATTTCTGAGCTGTTGCTTTCCGAAGGAGTCATTCCGCCAGCTAGCAAGAACGATGCGCTACACATCGGTATCGCTGCCGCTCAAGGAGCGGATTTCCTTCTGACCTGGAACTTTCGACACATCAACAACGCCGAGATGAAAGCCTCTATTGGCAAGCTGGTTGACGCACTCGGATTCTTATGCCCCCAGATTCGTTCACCCGAAGAACTCGGTGGAGGCACGTAAATAATTAAAGACCCTATTGTCGAGGAACTCCGCGAGCATCGGAAGGCCTTGGCGGCAGAACATGACAATGATCTGAAGAAAATCGTCGATTTCCTTCGCGAGCGCGAGCGTCGTTGCGACCAGGTCCTGAACCCCGGGCCGAAACGGCGGCTTGACCGCACCGGAAGCTGAATGAGGACGCTGGAGCCGACCAGACCAGGATAGGCGCCCAGGCGCTGTGTCCACAGCCGATGGCTGAGAAAGGCCACGGGAGCGGCGCTCTCCAGCCCGTCGGAAGCTTGCGGAGGACGCTTCAACGCCAGTTGGGCCCCCAGCAGGTCAAAGAGGTTCCAGGTTACGATTCCCAGCCGGACGTCCGCCGAAGGCTCCTGCCCCGAGTCCTGGGGAAAGCCTAGTGCCGTGCGCCGCAACCACACCCCGGCCACTCCGCTCAAGGAACGGCTTTGGCGCTGCAGATGATCGATCTCGTGACCTGAAAGCTCGGGCTGATAAGGCGATCCGTCCAAAGAGA
>DATIPO010000307.1:0-8486 GCA_035471925.1 Acidobacteriota bacterium | reverse complement strand
CTCTCAAGCGTCTCTTTTTCGGTCCCGCTCAGGCCATCAGCATATCCCCCGATGATGCCTCGTTGCTGCTGGTCCGCGTGGACCGCGCCGAATCCAACATTCAACTGCTGCCTGCGGCGCCCTAGCCGATTGGCAGACCGGGCCGGAACGGCAACCCCCGTTTAAGAGGCGTCTTCTTGAGGAAGGCTCGAGCACACCACAGGCGGCTGGGTCAGCTCGTGGCTTTTGGACAGCATCAGAGGCGTGCCGCCCTCAATTGTCTTGGCCGTCCGGGACGGTTGGAGGAATGATGATCTTGGTCGAGACCTCGAACTTCTGGAAGTTGTCCAGCGTGATCCATTCGCGGATGTGAACGCGTTGGCCACGCCTGAAGAAGCCTCCGAAGTCGAGGTAGTCGTCGGCGTGAATCCACACCGGAAACCAGACGCCGTCCTCGATTTCCTGGCGCAGTGTTTCGAACTCGGGAAACTTGTTGTCGGCATAGTCGGGCACTGCTTTGCCGATGGTGCGCACGATCTGGAAGTCGACGTCGTCAACCCAGATGCGCCCCTTGAAGTAACGCTTGTCCTTCTCCATATCGCGAGGCTTGACTTCGAAGACGTGGGTCATGAGTTCATCGACCTGTTCCTTGCCCCGATACTTGATTTCGTAGTTGGGAATCTCCTCGCTGGTGAGGCTGAAGGGCTGCAGGTGCAGCGCGTCATCCAGATCCTGCTGCGTGAGTCCGATAGACCGCAGCTCTCCGCGATCTGACACGATGCGGCTCTGACGTTTGCCGTCGGTCGTGAAATAGACTTCCATCTCGATGACCCGCCGCTCGCGAGCGTCACCCGACCGTCCGATGACCTCGATCACCAGCTTCTGGTCGTAAGCGTATTGCCTCCAGACGTCCCGGACCTGGTCTTCGTTGGCGGCGAAGCGTTGGATGATCTCATCCGGCGTGAGTGCTCCGCCCGCAGTCGACGGCAGCGCCGAGAGCCCCGCCAGCAGCGCCGTCAAGAGCAACAATCTGACATTCTTCATAATCTCTGTGCATCCTTTCGCAGTCCCTCTCGCCATTCGGGCTGCACACTAGAGATCGATTAGACACCCCTTCCGTTTCAATCGGGTCCAGTTTTTTCTTGAGACTCGGGCGATCGCCGCGCCCGCCGAGGTGGGGCGGGCGGCGGCAGAAAAAATGGAGGCGATGCGCCCGCCAATGCTAGCCGTGGCCCAAGCTGGACCCGATGGGATTGACGCTGAGGTCCTTGTATTGGTCCTGGGGCTTGGGAGGCTTGAAGGGGGCCACCCGGGTCTTGGGACCTCCGTCTTTGTTGGCCTGCAGGTAGTTGGAGTAGCTGAGCATGATGTGGCGCTGCCCGGCCGACCAGGTGCGCGTCACCGGCATGTAGCCGGGACCGTCGAATCCGTCGGGGTCGGTTACGCCTACGATGGTCTGGGCCATGCTCTGGAAGGTAGGCGGATCGCTGATGAAGTCCATGAAGGGGAAGCCGTAGAAGTAGATCACGAATACCAAGTCCCAGGCCGTGTTGGTGGCCTGCTCGACGGTTGGATTTGTGGCCAGCCATTGGTCGAAGGCCACGGCCAAGGCATTGTCGAAGTTCAGATTCTTGATGACCGTGTAGTAGGACGACCCGATCCCGACTCCCGAGGGGAAGGGTGCGCCTTCAAAGTGGCCGCCCGACTCATAGGGAAGGAAGAGCAGGTTGGGGATGGCCGCTCCCTTGGAGACGACCTGCACCACAATGGAACCGTCGGCGGGGACATCGATTGCGCCCTGAAAAGGCACGAACTGGCCCGTTGACGGATCTTGGTAGTTGACTTGGAGGGGCTCCTTGCCCGCATCGTAGGGCGCCAGGGTGTAGCTCAGCGCGCGCCACTCAAGCTTGGTTGCTACGGATCCGCTGGGAACTTGGCCGGGGGCGTATCCCTTGTAGCGTACCTGCACCTGGCAGGTGGGAGCCGTGGAGGGCATACCCGGTCCCGGCGAGGACGCATCACCGTCCGAAAAGCTGGGATCGGGCTGCTCGGCGTACAGGCCGCGGGTGTCGGTTTGGGCCGTCAGAGCTGTTTCGTAGAGAGCGGTCACATATGGCCTCGACCCTGATTGGCCGCTTTGCACTTCCAGCGAAAAATCGAAGCGAGCCAAGTCCGAGACGGTAAGTTGCTTGCCCGCCATGGAAAGATCGACAAGGCCGCCGAAACGCTCATAGGTGTTTTGATCGTAGGCCACGCTCCAGATATAGGGAGCGTCGCCAGGCCTGTTGAGGAGAAGGCGGACATTGCCGAAGTCGCACTTGGTTCCGCTGCTGTCCCGCTCGGGAATGCAATTGCCCAGGTCGAGCGTCAGGCGGGTCACGTTGCCGGACGCGTCGGCCTCGTATTCCACCGTGGCCGGCCCCAGGGGATTGGGCGCATGGACGGGAGCGTCGCTGTTGGGAGGCGGATCAGGCGGCGGCGGGTCGTATTGGGAGGCTTCCAAGTTGCTGGGAGTGACCGCGATGGCGGGCTTGTCGGGAGTGGTCGCTTTCTGGTCGTAGGGAATGAGGAAGCGTCCGCCGGGGACGCTGACCTGCTCGCCGGGCATCCAGATGCCGATCCAGCCGGCCACTTTGCTGTAGGCTCGGCTGACAGGCTTGTTCTTGAGTTTGCCGGCGGCGTAAGCCTCATAGAGCTGGCCCATTTTCTCAAGCAGCGGATAGCGGTTGCCGGGCGCCAACCCGTCGAAGGCCGCCCCCTGAAAATAAAGGGTGGAATAGGCGTTGTAGCGCAGCATCAGTCCGGCCGCACCATCGCTGAAGGCCTGCTGGATCTGCTGCTGAAGGGGTCCGCCGCTGCCCTTGAACTGCACTTTGTCCTTTCCAAAGCAAGTCTGGAAGACCGCTCCGAAGTCGGCCGCGATGACCAAGTCGTTTTTTGAGTTGTAATTGCGGGGGGCCGTGCTGATGAAGCGCGAATGCATGCGGGCCGCGCTGGGAGCAGTGAATCCGGCGCTGGTGTCGCCCAGAGTAAGGCTGTCGTTGAAAATCTGCGAGCTCCAGAAAGACATCGGGTTGACGTCCACGAGCTTGGCTTCCGAACCGCACAAATCGAGCTGCAACGGTTTTTGCAGCCAGGGTTCCGCGCTGGCGTCGTTGCTGTAACGGCCGTCCACCCCTGTGTATCCGGTGGTCAAGGTTCTCTGGGAGGGTGCCGAAAAGAGCGAGGGATCGCTGATCTTGGGGGCATCGGCGGTGACGAATCCGCACTGTTGACCGCCGTACATCCCCCATTCGGCGGGCGGAATTCTGCGTGTTGGCGGAGAGTAGGGAATGTTCTTGCGCAAGAAGGGCGGAATCGCGGTCAAATCGTCCACGCCCTGACTCTGCAAGTAGTCGTAGTCGAAGGTGGCCTTGGGCGGGTCCCAGGTATTGATGGCGAAGGACTCCGATCCGCCGTAGTCATTGTTGTTGATGGTGTTCGGATCCCAGTACTGGAAACCCGTGAAGTAAATGCGAGGCAGCTTTGCCGATCCCATGACTCCTCCTCCCCGAAACGGCTGAGAATGATTGGCACTTGAAATCGGTATAGCAAGCCAACCGTCCTTCTGTCAATGCCCCTGTTATCTGAAAGGGACTTGTGTAAAATTCTCAAGAAGAGCAAATAAATTTATCTGAATACGCAATTTCACATTGCCCAAGCAGTCATTTATGTCTAGAATTGATTGCACTGTTCGGCGGCTTGTCGCAAGTCCGCCTCAATGGCCAACACTCTACAGGCTTGCAGCAGAGAGGACGAAACCGTGCTGACCTTCCTGCGGATCGACGACCCCGCCTCTACCAGCTTCCCGATAGCGGATCATCCGGGGAAAGCCCAGGGGTGCTGACCTACCTTTTCCCGACTGACGCCAACCTGCCGGACGAGCTTCCCCTCGACCGGGCCTGGAAGAACCGCGACGGCTACTTCGTTTTCCTTTCGGCTTTGCCATCCCCTGATCGCGTCAATGCGCTGGTCGACGCCCTTTGGGGCATTCTCCAAACGCCCGCTCACGCCAGCTTCGCTTGGGCCGCGGGCGACCCCGATGATCCTCCCTCGCTGGCGATCGAATCGGTGCTTCTTAAGTCCTCGGCTGCCGACACGGCCCGCATCGACGGCTCGGCCAGCCACAGCCTCTCTTTTCGCCAGTGGACGCTCCTTTTCGTCAACGACGACCCGGTGACCCTGCAGAACCAGGCATCGGAAGCGCCCTACCTCCTCTTCGCCAACGCATTCGGCCGCATTCGGCTGCTTCCCGGTGACGGCAAGCCGGGAGTCGAGCTTGACGAGACCCGCCTCGACCTCACCGGCGACGCCCTTGGCTACCAACGTTTCGTCACCGCTTTCGGAAGCAGCGAGGTTGACGCCGATGGATTCGACGTGGCTTGCCGCTATGCCATCCCGGGCGATAACGGCAACGGGTCGGCGCGCTCACTTTGTTACCCGGTCTTTGAACTCGGCGACGGTCAGATGCTGGATCTCACCGTCCGCCTCAATCCCATCTTTCCCCACGACTCTCATTTTTTCATCGACCAGAGCACGGGCACGGTGGGCTCGTTTTTCCGCACCGTGGACGGCGACGCCCTCACCTTGGCTCCGCGATCCGGGGCCACCCTCGACCTTTCGGTGCGTCCGGGTCCGGACGGGGACGGGTTCTTCTACCTGGTGCCCGTCGGAGAGTTCTCGCTGGGAATGGAGGGAACCGTCAGCGCTCCGGAACTTCTCTGCGGCTTGGCGGGAACTGAGACGCTGGCTCTCAATCTGGGCGGCGAGAGCGGCGATGTCTTCGCCTTTTTCAGAGATATGGGGGCTTTCGCCAAAGGCTTCGGGACCGGCCAGACCGAGCGCGGCGAGTTGCTGGGCTCGGCCTACACCACCGCGTGGGTGGCGGTGGGGCCGCCCTCCAGTGCAGCCCAGAATCCCTACTACGCACAGCCTGACGGTGCTCCGCTCCATTCGATCTCCACTCCAGTGGGGCCGCCGGAGCGCGGCTTCCTGGGCTTCTTGCAGACTCCGTCGGCGATCTTCGCGGTTTCGGTCTCGCAAGACACTTCTTTTCCGCTGACCGCCCTGGCGGGTGCCCGGCCCGACCGCGAAGAGGGAATCGAAGCCGCCACTTACCGGACCCTCGAGCAGGAAGTGATCAGCCCCTCGAGGCGCCATCAGATCGACCGCTTCACCGGGCAGGCCCAGCGGACCAAAGGTGCTGCAGCGACGGCCGCCACGGTAGCCGGAACCACCCCTCAAGGCCTGATTGCCCGCCTTCCTTCGACGTCGTTGAAGAGCGCCGGCGCCGCTTCGGTGCAGGGTTGGGAGCAGGTCGACCTGGCCAAGAACTCCGACGAGACTCTGGGCCAGACCCTGCAACTCCTGGTGGGCCAGCCCACGGCGGCCTTCCAGAACGCGCTCCAGTCTTCAAAGCTTTTCCTGGTGGTCTCCAAGGCTGGCGTGATGGGGGCCTTTGCCAACCAGATCAGCATCGGAGGCTGGCCTTTCAATATCGATATCGGGGCCAGCGCCACAACTGAGCCGGCTGAGGGGGAGATCGACAACATACTCATCTTCAAGTTCTACGACGAGAAGATCGAGGCGCTGACCGACAACCTCGGGACTTGGTCCGATCCTGACCTTTTCAATGACGACGAGGAGCGGGCCGACGAAGTCCAGGCCTTCCTCAAGTCATTCTTCTCCGGGGCGCGCGAGAAGGCCAAGAGCCAACCCGAACTTTACGGACCCTTTGTGGAGAACGTCCTGGACCGGCCCAACTGGGCCGGCGTCTTGGCCCTCAACGTCAAGCTGCCGGTGGGAGACCTCCCCCAGGAGGTGCAGGGCCTCTTGGGTGGAATCAAGAAGCCCGACCGCTTCAAGGCCCACCACCTGGGGATCGAGATCACCCAGACCGGCCCCAGCGGGGAGGACCAAGAGAAAAGCTCCCTCTTTGCCCTCCTCGATTATCAAGATGACGGTACCGAGCAAGGCCGGGTGGCCCTCTCGGCTGCCGACGACCCCGGGACCTATGACTTCACCGTCAAGACGCTGCAGATCCTCTTCACCAATACTGAGATCAGCGAGTTCAAGAGCCGCATTCAGTTGACCATGAACAAGCTCTTCGACGAGGCGGCCGACTTGGAGCCGGCGATTCCCGAAGAGCCGCCCAACACCATCGAGCTGGAAGGAAGCTACGAGCGGCATGATACCGACGACGGAGGCAGCCAGGCGACCTATACCTTCCTCTACGAAGGCGAGAGGACCTTCAGTATCTCGAGTGCGGTCTTGGAGTCGGTAACCCTGGAGAAGGTCCAGTTCACGACCTCCAGCACCGAGACCGAGGGCGGAGTGGCCACCATCCGCTCCGGCTTCGCCTTCTGGGGCAATCTGGCCTTCGGCTCCCTGGGCAATTTTGATTTCTTTTCTTTCGACAGCCTGGAATTCGCCGAGCTCTCTTTGGGCATGAGTTTTCAAGTCCGAGACGGACGCGTGGTCGAGGGCAGCCGCAAATTCGATTTCGATCCCGGCAACCTGCGCTTCAACATCTCTTTCAGCCAGACGCGCCAGGACAGCCTCCTGGGCAACTTCCCGCTGCGCCTGAACGGCTTCGTCTTCAACACCCGTGAGGGACAGTCGGTCAACGACCTGGGCTTCATCAATGTCCCCGGTTTAGTGCCGCTGCCTTCAAGCTTGCCCACAACAAACGCGCCGCTTTATGCCCTGACCCTTTCCCTCAACCTGGGCTCGATGGGCTCTTTGGTCTCCGAAACCAAGGGCTTTGCCATCGAGGTCCTGGCGGGCTGGACGCCCAGCAGCAACGGCGACCCCAACCGTCTGGCATTCGGCATCAAGCTTCCCCAGTCGACGGGCGGCGGCAAGGAGATCGGCATCCAGGGGGTGCTGACCCTTTCGATGGAAGACTTCGGCTTCTTGAAAGTGCCCGAGAGTGCTTCTCCAGGCGAAGATTTCCTCTACGCCCTTTACCTCAACAAGGCCGTGCTCAAGGTCCTCGGAACGCAGATTCCGCCGGGCCTCAACTTCTCCACTCTGCTTTTCATTCCTTTCCAGGGGGGCACCTCGCCCGACCTCTCCAACCTGGGCTGGTTCGTGGCCTTTGAGCCCACGGAGGAGGAGGACCAGCAGTTGGCCTTGACCGACGGCCAAGTCGAAGCCTTGGCAAAAGACAAGAAGAAGATCCTTCAACTGGATTACCTGGGAATCGGGCAGAGGATCGCCATCGATCTCTCGGACGCCGACACCGTCGAGGCGGTTATCGAAGCCATGCAGGACCTGATTCCCGCCAACAAGAAGGGCGATGAGCTGCAGAAGCAACTCAGCGAACTCTACAACGCCGACGCGGGCTGGCTGGTCGGCATCGACTTCACCATCTACGAGACCTTGCGGTTGGCCGCGGTGTTCGCCGAGGTCAACAACGTCTATGGGCTGCTGGTTGGCTTCAAGGCGCCCGAGAAGCTCAAGAACTTCCAGTTCCAGATCCTCTACAAGAAGATCAACGACAGCGTCGGCGTCTACAAGATCGTGCTTCAGCTTCCCGACGCCCTGCGCAATCAACAGTTCGGCGCGGTGGGCTTCACCATTCCCGACTTCAAGCTCGATGTCTATACCAACGGCGATTTCAAGGTCGACGTCGGCTATCCCAACGGCCTCGATTTCTCCGATTCCTTCAGCGTCCAAGCTCAGGCCGGTCCCGTGCCGGTGATCGGCTTCGGCGGATTCTTCTTCGCCAAGCTCTCCAGCGCCACCTCCGACACGGTTCCCGATATCGACCCCTCGGTGGGCACCTTCGACCCCGTCATCGAGGCCGGTTTCGGTCTCAGCTTGGGAGTGGGCAAGACCATTGACAAAGGGATCTTCCGGGCCGGACTGTCGGTGACGTTTGTGGGCATTCTGGAAGGCACGGCGGCATGGTTCATCCCGGCGGAAGAGGCCGCGCGCCTCAAGGCCGCCGATGGAAGCCTGGGCGAGGGAGCGCTTTCAGAGGTCACCGCCCTTTCCGCGATGTTCGACGGGCCGCCCGATTTTTATCGGGTCAAGGGGGTGTTCGCATTGGTGGGCATGCTCTACGGCGAGGTCGACTTCGGCATCGTCAAAGCGGGAATCAGCCTGACCATCTGGGCCTCCTTGTCGGTCACTTTCGAGGCCTATGCCTCTCTCGACCTGGAGATTGCGGCGGGAGTCAAGGTGAAAGTGACGGTGGTCATCGGCAGCTTCAAGATCTTCGGAAAGAAGATCGAGATCAAGATCAGCTTCAGCTTCTCCACCGAGATCCGCTACACCTTTTCCATCGAGGACAAGCGGACGCCGCCCTGGGGACGTGTAGCGGGCGCCGGCGAAATCGAGCTGACTGTGGGAGAGAGCGATCCCGACAGCGGGCCACGGCTCAGTCTCAACGCGGCGGAGGGAATCGACTACCGATGGAGTCTGGCGGTGCCCTTCACGGCCCGGCGCGTGCCGACCGAATC